>JANPCB010000148.1:0-59846 GCA_031430735.1 Ferruginibacter sp.
ATAGGACGATTAGGAGGATGGAAAGGATACGACTCTCAAGGTCCGCCAGGGGTTATATGTTTGAAAAAAGGACTCGATAGGTTTAATGCAATTATAGAAGGAATTAACATTGCTAAAGATATGTGTACAGGGTAGCTGCCGTCAGGCAGGATCAGCTTTTATTGGTGGAGGAGATAAAAAAGTAGATGAACAAATAGAACTTAATTAAGTTTTATTAAAAAAAACCTGACATAAAAACTATCCAAGATATTTTTTATTTTCTTAATGCAATTTTCATAACCTATAAATTTTAGTTAGGTTCTATTTTACTTTTATTATATATATGATGATACAACAAAAAAGATAAAATATCTGCACCCATTTTTAGTACAAGAAAAAGTAAGGATGGTTTCCAACCTAAAAATGCGGGTAGTAAAATCATAAGGTGCATTGGTATGATATGCAAATAGGGTAAGAAAAACATTATGCCAATGTTTAGTTTAATCGTACTTTCTATTTGCTTTTGTCTTCGAAAATTAAGAATCGACTCTAAGAAAAAAGTTGCAATTCCAATGAGCAATACCATCGAATTTACAGCCCGCACACCAAGGCTAATAAGTACAAAAATGGCATAGCCAATATGGAAAAAGCCATAGTGTATAAGAAAGAAAAAAGCTACACAGCCTTTGTTGTCCGACGACACGGGTTTGTTGTTTAACTTAAAATTACTGTCATCATAATTTTTGATAGTCAATAAATCAATGAAGTTGAACAAGCCGATTGTTATACTTTGAAACCAGTATATCCATACCACAGTTACAAAAGCACCGGGGTTATTTTCGTAATACCAAATACAGTAGATATTACCAAATAGGAGAAAAAGAAATGATGGGTTGGTAAATATTTTTTTAATCATTCTCTACATTTAAAACAACAATGTATATATTTTTTTTGATATAGAGGTTACATTAAATTGTTGTTTTAAGATTTTGCAATCTTACTACCAATGAATCCTCATTTTGTTTTATACCAACATTTTTGTTCTTGCTATATTTTTATCTGTATAAAACTGTGTATACTATGGCAAAACTATATATTAAAGTGTCGATTGAAAAGTAGAGGGCAAGTAATGTTGGTAGCGAATGAATGTTCAACCCCATTCGGGGTTGTATTAACGTACTATTTCTTTTCCATGGCTAGCGCCATGGTTATGCAAATTTTACCACTGCGTGGTAAGGTATAAAAACTGTTTAGTATCTGTGTACAACAAACATTGTAAAGGTTTAATATCCATAACCATGGTTGCAAACTTTGGTAGAAATAATATTGCACAACCGCAATGTAGCATAGCCAAGTTACATTGGAGATGATGCTAATTTTGCCGCTCCATGGTGAGGTTAAAAAACTGTTTGGTATCTGTGTACTACAAACCCTGAAAGGGTTTAATATCCATAACCGTGGTTGCAAACTTTGGTAGAAATAATATTGCACAACAGCAATTTATCATAGCCAAGCTACATTCGAGATAATGGAAATTTTACCACTTCATGGTAAGGGATAAAAATTGTTTGGTATCTATGTACCACAAACCCTTGAAGGGTTTAATATCCATAACCGTGGTTGCAAACTGAGGTAGAAATAATATGGCACAACAGCAATGTAGCATAGCCAAGCTACATTCGAGGTAATGTAAATTTTGCCGCTTCGTGGGAAGGCATAAAAATTGTTTGATTGATACTTACAGCAAACCCTGAAAGGGTTTAATTTTCATAACCATGGTAGAAATAATATTGCACAACCGCATTGTAGCATAGCCAAGTTACATTCGAGGTAATGTAAATTTTACCAGTTCGTGGTAAGTCATAAAAAATGTTTGTTATCTATGTACAACAAACCCTGAAAGGGTTTAATATCTATAACCATGGTTGCAAACCATGGTTATGATAATATTGCATAACACAACCCCAGCGGGGTTGAATGTGATTTATTGAAATTTTAAAGATGTGTAGTACAACAAAAAATACCTGCCTTAGCCAGCCAACAGGTTGTAGCGAAAAGTCCGTTACAAATGTTTCTTTTTCCTCCGATTTTGTCGCTCATCTCACCATGGGCTGGCAGTCTCTTCGGAGGACATGGCCAAAAAGTATTATTCATTTTATTTTTTTACCAGCTTCCACCTCAATCCAACGTACAGCTCCCTACCTCTTGTAGGTCCCCATACAGATGATATATCAAAATAATTACTAAAAGGATTTTGCCAGCTATTAATAGGCTGGTTTTGCCGGAAATTAAAAATATTTTCTCCTCCTGTATAAACTTCTATTGTTTTAAAAATATAGGTGAACTGTAAATTTACAGTGGTGTAAGCCCTAGAAAAATCTGGCCTTACATAAAGAGATGGGTTCATTTTCGTATTGGGCAATCGTTGCACACCGTACCAATGAATATTAGCATCTACATGAAATTTATTACTGGTTGGTTTATAACTAAGCGTAGTTAGAAATTTATGCCTTGCATTAAAAGGTAACGTTGTTTTTTTACCATCGGTTACCCTATATACATCTAAAAAATTATATCCTAATTTTACTTCGTAGCGTTTGTAAAATTTTAAAAAAACATCTGTTTGAAATCCATTGCTAATGCTGGTACCAGTAAAGTTTTTTATAATTGCTTTTGTAGGGTCTGTATCGTAATCTGGAAAAATTTGATTGCTAAAATTGGTATGGTAAAAATCTGTGCTTATATAACCCGATATATTTTTTGCATCAAATTTTTGGGTAACATTTATACCTGTGTTCAACGCTTTTTCAGGCTGTAATTTTTCTGTAAAAATTATGTTACGGGAGCTAGCAAGCAAGCCAATATTTTCGCTAAACAAATTTACGGTGCGCCAACCTGTACCAACGTTTGCACGTATAGTAAGCTTTGTGGTAGGGTCATATTTTATGAGTGTGCGTGGCGTAAATTGCCATCCAAATTCATTGTGGTTATCTAATCTTACACCAGCAATCCAAGTCAATTTATTTTGGAACAACGATAAAACATTTTCTGCAAAGAGGCCAACAATATTTTCGTTTCTTTTATAATTACCCGCATAATTTCTGGTAATAAAATTGTCGGTAAAAACAATGGTTTCATTTATTTGTAAATGCTTTAAACTAATACCAGATTTAAGGGTATTGTTTGTAGTTATGTTAAACTCATGTTGCAGGTTTACAAAAGCATTGGTCTGTTTTGCCTTGTACGACAAAGAGCCAAAAAAAGCATCTTGGTTTTGAGAAAAACCAGATGTATATAATGTTAAACGATGCACATCGTTGAAACGATAATTTGTTTTTTGCCAAAAATCCAGTTGGTTTAATGCTACGGTATTACCGTAAATAGTATTACTGCCTTTATCACTTTTTGCGTTAAACATTGTTTGCCCACCTACACGATTTTCATTTAAAAAGCGAACAGCTATTTCACTGCTCCATCCCCATTCTCTTTCCTTGCCATACTTCCATTTGTTCATTGCCATATACCTTGTGAGTAGTGGCAAATCTAAAAAACTATCTTTATCCTTGTCTATTTTACTAGCGGGTTGTACACTGTGAAAAGCAAGCAAGCTTTGCCATTTGCCTAGCTTTATATTTGCATTTATATTAAAATGTTTTTCTAAAAAGCTGTTCATGTAAATGTTGGCAAATAGTTTTTCTTTAGCATCGGGCTTTTTTGTTTCTACATTTATTTGCCCACTTATACTTTCAAAACCTTGTAGCACACTATTGGCACCTTTAGATATAAAAATATTATCTACCAAGCTACCGGGTATACCACTTATGCCGTATGTAAATGATAAACCTTGTATCATCGGGAAACCATCTATCAATACTTGGTTGTACACACCAGATAAACCTAATATGCGCAGTTCTTTTGCGTTTGTAATAATATTGGTGGTTTGAGATTGTACGCTGCCTTGGGTTTCAAAACATCCTGCTAAGTCGCAGCAAGCAGCCTTTTTAAGTTCTAGTGATGTTATGATTTCTGTTTTAATATTGTTTCTGTTAGATAAAACAATACCATCTTTTTCTGATGTTACTTTTACTTCGCCCAATGAACTTTTTGCTTGCAAAACAATCACAACACTATCCATATTCTCCACAAGCAAAGTGTCCGAAAAATAGCCTACATGGCTTGTAATTAAAGTGGAGTTTTTATCTGTTTTATTTATACTATAACTACCATCCGCTTTAGATAAAACAGCAGTTTTTGTATTTGCCCATGCTATAGTAGCACCTACAAGTGGGATATTATTATTGTCAATAACTTTTCCATTAATAGTTTGTGCTACAACAATAGATGGCAACAATAATCCAACAATAGTAATGAATTTGGATATCATTATTTTTTTACTTTATAAGGCTTTTCGTCTCCATCGCCGCAGCCTGGGGTATTTTCTATAATGGCTACTACGTCGTTTCTATTTACCAAAGCGGGGTTGTAAGTAATTTTATAGCTAGAAGTAGGACCTAGCTTACCTGTTTTACACTCACTTACTCCTTTAATTTCTTTTATATTGGTAGCAATTGTTTTTAAATCGTTGCTACAGGTGAGGCCTTTTACTTTTAGGGTAATAGTTGTATCTGTTAAAGGTTGAAAGTTTTTAGCAAATGATTTGTTGCCAATGGCAATAATTACAAATACTACAAAAAGCAGTTTTTTTAACATATTGTTGTTTTTATTTTGTGCAAAGTTAATATTTCCCGAATACAATAAAGCGACTACTAATAAAAAGTTTAGTTATACTTTCATTTTGTATTTGGTTAGCTATTCTTCCGTTGAATGTAACATCAATGCACAGCAATCTACCTTCAGGTAAAGGCAAGTTTAAGGTTGCTTTTCGTTCACAAATCCTTTTTTACTTTACGTATTATGTACTAGAAATTATTTTCTTCCCAATTTATTATTTTAATCCTAGGTGTTTTAGGTCCTTTAAGGTAATGTAATTAAGTTAAGGGTATTTACAAATGTTTAGCTTAACGTCAATGCTCGCCGAGTCAGACAAAAAATAAAGTATTACATTCTTGCAATCTGCTTTTAAGCAAAATTCTTTTTTAAAATTTTGGTCCATCCTTCCCGTCGTTCTGGCCTCGTGAATATTTTTATCGAATCTTTTATCCAGTCGCCATCGTTGCCTTGTGTAAACTTTGGAAACTTTGTAACCGAACCTGCACCCATATTTACGGCCGCATCAAACAGCATGGCGGCACTAAGGTTATCTGTTAATTTTAAATCAATGAACTTTGCATAGGCTTTATCAAAATAAGATTGTCCACCAATATTTTTATTTATTGCCATTGCAAATTGTGCTTCAATTCCTTTCGGACTCGATACGGCTATTACCAATTCTTTTAATAAGTCCTTATCAAATCTGGCTTTTAATGCAGAGGTTGTGCTGTGCGGATCTGTAATACCAAACGAAGTTTTTATTTTAGCGGCCAAAGTTGGATTCCCTATCAATTCTAAGAGTTTCCCAACCCCGCCCTCCGGCCTTGCTAATTGTATGAAGCCAACCGAAACCCCTGCTTTATCATAGGTATTAATGCCATCAAAACCTGCTTCAAATGCAGAGGTAATTGATAGGCTCAATAAAAATGCATCCATTGCTCCTTCTGTATGAACAAAAACGGAGTTCTCTTCAAATGCTTCTTTTGCCAAATTTACCATTTGGATATTGTTTAAATTGAATTTAATGCTGCCAATCGAATATAGCCCACCATTAGCAGATAAGCCGGGCTTAGGCTTCTGTGTGCCAAAGGTTAATTTTGGAGCAGGTATTGCTGTATTGTCAGTTGGAACAGGCAATGCAGTTGGGGTTATTCTTCTCATACTTGTTTTATTTTATGGTTGCAGGTATTGTTAACACAAATTATTTTAGCGAGAACGCTTTTCTTAAATAAGCAGCACTTATCTCAGTTTATATACCAAGAAAGTTACTACAATATAGAAATATTATTTTATATGTGTTATAAATGCTGTTTTAAAATTTAATAATTATGCCAACCAGAAGGAGGATGTTAACTAGGATAGGGTAATTACCAAGAATTACATTTCTAAAAGCAAGTTTCAATGATACAAGTAACTTGGTCATTATACATTTTAACTTCCTTAACTATATTTATTGTAGAAATAGTTTTTTTCTTACTGCCACATCAGTAGCAATATATTTATTAATAAAAACCTGTTGTACTGCTACTTTTTCTGTCATTAGTTTCAGCCTTTCTTTTATATCGCTGGTATTGTATTGAAAATTTTCTACCACCTTACCCATTTGGTTAAGTTGTTGTTCTGCTGACATTAGTAAGCCGGCAATGGGTTGTAGTAATTTTGCCAAATCAGCATCAGTTTTAAGGGGTATAAACTGGTTGTTACGGTATTGCACAAAGGCATTAAAAATACTGGTAGCTTGGTTTAATAAACTTACAGCTGTATTGTACCAATCCATGTCTTTTTCACCATAAATAATTGCAATTTTCATTTCATTGTAGGAATGCCAAATCCCCAGTCTATTGCTCCCTTGGTCGGCTACATACATGCGGCGTGCAAAAGCTTCCAGTTGTTGTAGGCTATCTTGCTGAAAGAACAGTTGTATCGAATCGGGATAATTGAAAAAGGGTGTATTTTCCGCATCTTTAAATCTTCCTTGTTTGAATGCTTTATGTGAAATAGGATAATAACGCAACTGCCACATTGGATCAAAGGGCATATGCGTTTCCAAAAAATAATCGGGCGATTGCATGAGCCATAGATTGCCGTCCGAAATGCCCGCTTCCCATGTAGGATCGCACAACCACCATTCTTTGTTCTGTTGTACTGCACTCCAGCTGTGGGCATTTTTGGTTATATTGCTGGTAGCTTTTGTGTAGCCATTTACCACCCAAGAGGGGATGCCGGTTTTTACCAACAGTTCCGAAAAAAGGCTTGCATAGTTTTCACAGACACCTCTTCGTCTTTTAAGGGTTACTTCGGCAATGTCAGCAGTTGTTTTTGCCCAGTTATAATAATACATGCTATCGGTGTCATATTTTATATGTGTAGTTATCCATTTATAAATGCTGAGTATTTTTTCTTGCTCCGTTTTGCAATGTGCATTTGCATAGCGGGCAAACGATTCCAGAGAATGGGTTGCCGTGTCTGGTACCGAAATGGCAGTGGCATTAAGCGTGGCTTCATTCGGGGAATGCTGTGCCTGCGAGGCTTGAGCCATTGCCCAAAAATATAATAAAAGTGGCCAGCTTTTCATGTACTAAAGTTAATGTATTATTGAGGATAAAAATTTCTATAAGCACTTGAGGGTGCATTTAAAAATATCGCAAGGGTTGTCACCCTTTATTGGTAATTTCAAAATAATTGTATCGTAAAAAGGTTGACTACCTTATTTGCAATAATAAAGGTCAGCTATTTACTGTAACATGACGAAAGGACTTTTCTTTCTTTAGCGCTTCAAACGCCCATGCCGTTTTTTTTATTAGCGCCTTATTAAAGCACAACCTGGCTTTGCCCGTGGCGGTAAGCCCGTTTATACCAACAAGGCATTGTATCATCCATTTTCTATTTTGCCTGTTTCGGGGATACCATTTTTCTTTGCCAATGTTTTTATTCGGAAAAATATACCAGTGTGCCTGCCGGGTAAAATAATAACTGTGTGGAAGTTGTGTTACGTTGGCAGCCCAATCTTCAATGAGTTGTATAGAATCTGCCGTGGCAGGATCGAGTACATAGCGCAATACCTGCCCATCCTTTTTTACTGGAAGTACCGTGGCTACATGATATTTCCAATTTTGTTTTAATGCGCCAATATGCTTTTTAAGAAAAGCGCCGCTAAATACCCAGCCTTTGTAATTTGGTACACCCCATGCTTCCAATATTACAGATACAGCATCGGCTCTTCCCTCACATCCATTATGCGTATTTTTCCAGTTAAATATTGTATGCTGTTTAAAAAAAATAAACAGCTCCTCGGCATCCTTTTCCGAAATAGTAGCAACAGGAAAATCAATGTCAGAAAGAGCGGTGTCGTGAAGGGTAGGAACGATTGTAATCATTATATTGAAGATAGCTTTATTTTATCTTTGTTTACTTTAATTTTTCGCAATTAAGTTTATATAAAAATTATTCTTTTTATGCGAACTATTTTCAGCTATATATCTTTTTACTTTTTCAATAGTTGCTAGAGGAATCATTTTTGGCCACTTTAGTTGCGGCCTTTGCAAATAAATATTTACAAAAATGTACTATAGCTTGGCGATAAAATTTCGTTATACTTTTTATGAAAGTCATTTTATAGAAGTGATAGAAGCGAAAATGTTTTTTATCGTTCAGATTTTAATCTGAACAATAAACAACACCTGCCATAGCCGGCAGGTGTTGTTTGTAGCGTATAGCGCTATACAGTTGCTCATTTATATTTCTTAGCTGATGCTCCTTAAAGGCAAACTATTAAATACAACGAATAATAAATACTTTGTAAATCTTTTATTTTTTCTTTGTAGGAATTTTTGCCTTTTCATTTTTTCTGATATCGCAAATCTCCAAGTTATCTTTAGCGCCTGCAAAATCTGGAAAGAATTTCAAAGCCAGCTCAAAATCTGCCTTGGCTTCTGTAAAATTCTTTTCATCCATTTTCAATACACCCAATAAATTTGCTGCTGCAGCATTTGCTGGTACGAACTGGGTATTTCCATCCTTTAATGTGAAATTTACCCCGATCTTTTTGCTGCTGGTATCAGACAATACTAGTTTAGCGGAGGCTTCTGATTCTGCTAAGCGTTTTAGTTGATACTGGCACAATGCCAGTTTATAAATGTCATATGGATTCTTCGTATTTGGAATCGCTTTTTCATATAGGTTGCAAGCCGTTTTGGGGTCACCTAATTCCTGATAACATTCTGCTGCTCGTGCCATAGCAGTGAAATTTTCTGGTACTGCTTTGTAAACTTCTTCTGCCAAGAGTAGTGCATTGAAATAGGACTTTGTTGTAAAATACAACATAGACAAAGTGTCTTTATAAACCATGCTATTGGCGTCTGTTACTATATAATTATGCAATGAGCTGATGGCAGTAGATGGATCATTGTACCTGAGGGCTTGGCGGTATACTTTAAGGAAATGATTGCCTAGTTCGTTTGTTCCCTGTGCCATAACACTCATACAAAGTACCGTTGCAAATAGAATGGAAATAAGTTTTTTCATTGTTTTATATTTTTTGCTGCCGAAGTTAATTTATTTTTAATAAGTATAATACATGTGCTGCAAAAAACTTATAGCAGCTAGAGGAGAGAGGGAAATAAATCTTTTAAATGGCAGCGCACAGATACGCTACCGCACAAGGCTGGGGTGCATATCACCAGGGTTTGTGGGATGGGTTGCTTAGATAACTGCGCCAGTAGGGGATACAGGTTCCTTTGGGTATCTGCAAAGTATTGAAATGCTCACCTTGTCTGACACCTGCATAAAAGATCTCCCATATACAGAATGCTTGGGGTGTCTGACACATTCATGAGTAACCTCGATTATTGAAAATCTATTTGATCTCTTTGATAAATGTCTCCGACAGCCACAAGTATTTTTTGATGTTAAGTTTTTGAAAAGTTGTCAGAAAGCCATTTTTTTATACCCCCCAAAATGACCTATCTTCAACCCTATGAAAAAACTCCTGCTGCCATTTTTTTTGTTTTCTTTTTTATTGGCAAAAGCACAGCAAAAAAAGCCCTATAAGATTATTGCGTATTATACCGGCGATGGGGCAGCCATTGCACAATGGCCCGTGAAAAAGCTCACTCATATTATTTACAGTTTTTTAAAAATACAGAACGACACCCTTACTTTTTTTAACGCAAAGCAGGATAGCAGCTTGCAGCAATTGGTACAATTAAAAAAGGAAAATCCAGAGTTGAAAATAATGGTATCGGTGGGAGGCTGGGGTGGCTGCTCTTTTTGCAGCCTTCTTTTTGAAGATGAGCAACACCGTAAAAACTTTGCTAAAACTACCGTAGCACTTTTTAAAAAATACAATATTGATGGCTTAGACCTGGATTGGGAGTACCCAACTATTGAGGGTTATCCGGGCCACAGGTTTACCGCTGCAGATAAAAATAATTTTACCGAACTTATAAAAGCATTGAGGCAGGAAATGGGAAACGATTACCTGCTTACGTTTGCTGCTGGCGGTTTTATAAACTACCTAGAGCAATCGGTTGACTGGGCTGCTATAATGCCCTTGGTGGATTTTGTAAACCTGATGACCTACGATCTGGTGGGTGGGTATGCTACAGAAACCGGCCACCACACGCCCCTCAAGGGTTACAGGCAGGGCCAGGAGTCAACCGAAAAATGTGTAAACTGGCTGCTCAATAAAAAAATACCCGCCAACAAACTTATTATTGGTGCAGCCATATACGCCCGTGTTTGGGAAAACGTACCCGATACCAATCATGGATTGTACCAGCCTGGTAACTTTAAGCAGGGAGTGTCCTATTTCGATTTCACAAATTATTTCAGTGATACCTCCGGCTATAAATACTATTGGGATAAAAAAGCAAAAGCACCTTATCAATACAATGCGGCAAAAAAATTATTTGCAACTTTTGACGATGAGCGTTCCATAAAAGCAAAGACAACATTCCTTCGGCGAAAAAAATTGGGCGGCATCATGTTTTGGCAACTGCTGGACGACCGTAAAGAAAACGGATTGGTAGATGAAATGTACCGCCGGTTAAAGCGATAAGGAAAAAAATATTATTACCTGTAATAGTGCTCCCGAAGCTGTAGTTCATTAAAAATCTATCAAGCATTCTTTTCTTTATACCAATTTATTTATAAGGGTATAGAAAGTGAAATATAAAGCTGGGTCTCATTTCTGCTAGAGAAAGAGGCAGGAGGGGCTGTGGACAAAATATCTTTAATAAACATTTGTAGCGGCTGTCTGTAGTACTCCTCGTTTCTCCGCCGAAGGCGGATGCACTGTGGGGTACTACTGTCCATCCGGGAGCCTTTCGGCAGAAGATCTTTTTTCAACTTTTATTATGCAATAGATTGTAGCGTAAGGTGCGTGGGGACACGCACCTAGGCGAAGAGGAGCCTTTCGTCAGAAGATCTTTTTTCAACTTTTATTATGCAATAGATTGTAGCGTAAGGTGCGTGGGGCCACGCACCTAGGCGAAGAGGCGATTTTTATATTGAGGCAACTATTTTTTATGCAGCTGGAATTTGTTCTTCATGCATTTTAGTATTTGCCTTGTCATAATAGGTGCAAGTCATACTATACATATCAACAGTCCATTTTTCAACCCCGGTTTCAGCCGAGTGATTGCAAAATGTTGGATAGTCGGTTTGTCCTCGCTGATGACTTTTCAAATAATGCTTAAATCTTTCCTTGTCGCTAATGTTGGCAACGTTTAATCTGGAATACTTTCGTTTAGATTGAACCTGATAATTTTCCTCTCCGAAAAATATTGAATGACCATCGCTAACATATGTGTCATATTTATTCACACCTAGCTTTATTAGGTCTTGCACATAAGCCGGAAAATCTGCGCCGCTTTTTACTTTTGCATGAACTTCTTCAATTTCTTTCAGTTGAAACATTTTTATTTGGATTTGTGTGTACAAAATTGAAGAATTTTTTCTAATATTTGAAAGAAAAAAATTGATGGGGTGGCGAATCAACCTTGTAATGGATTTTGGATCTCCTGAGGGAGACATTGCTGGGAAAAAATACGGGTAGAGGGAAATAAATTTTTTAAATAGCACCGCACTGATACGCTGCCGCACAAAGCTGGGCTGCATATCAGCGCTAGGATTTGTGGGGATTTTTATATTGAGGTATCTATTTTTTATGCAGCTGGAATTTGTTCTTCATGCATTTTAGTATTTGCCTTGTCATAATAGGTGCAAGTCATACTATACATATCAACAGTCCATTTTTCAACCCCGGTTTCAACCGAGTGATTGCAAAATGTTGGATAGTCGGTTTGTCCTCGCTGGTGATTTTTCAGATAATGCTTAAATCTTTCCTTGTCGCTAATGTTGGCAACGTTTAATCTGGAATACTTTCGTTTAGATTGAACCTGATAATTTTCCGCTCCGAAAAATATTGAATGACCATCGCTAACATATGTGTCATATTTATTCACACCTAGCTTTATTAGGTCTTGCACATAAGCCGGAAAATCTGCGCCGCTTTTAACTTTTGCATGAACTTCTTCAATTTCTTTCAGTTGAAACATTTTTATTTGGATTTGTGTGTACAAAATTGAATAAAATTTTTTTAATATTCGAAAAGAAAAAAAATGATGGAATGGAAGATTTGTCTTGTAATGGATTTTGGATTTCGTGCGAAAGATCCTTCTGGAAAGATATACGAGTACCGGGAAATAATTCTTTTTAATAGCACCGCACAGGTACGCTGCCGCACAAGGCCGGGCTGCATACCAGCGCTAGGGTGTCATTAAAGATCCTTCTGCTTCATAGGCTAGCGTTATAAAAATATTCGCTACAATATTGCACATAATGTATTCTAAATACACGCAACGTACGCTTCTGTAGACTTTGCTGGGAAAATATACGTGTAGGGGAAATAAATATTTTAAATGGCAGCTCACAGATACGCTGCCGCATAAGGCTGGGGTGCATATCACTAGGGTTTGTGGGATGGGTTGCTTTGATAACTGCGCCAGTAGGGTAAAGCAAATACACCGTAAGTAAATATCGGCTAACCATAGCGCTAGCTTGCAAAAGTGAAAGATAGCATTTGAGGGATGAAACCTGCATCATGGCCTATTGAACAGCATCGAGGGCAACATCGATGGGCATAGTGGTCCGACATATCACAACCATCAAACACAGTCACGGCAATTGTACCAATCATTGCAAACATAGTAACCCCATGTTATTTTTCCGTTAACCCAAAAAAAACAAACCCAAGGAGCCGAAAGCCACAGCCAATACAGTAATTTTGCCGCTTAAACACATACAAATGAAACATTTTTTTATTACTATATTATTATTTTGCTGCTTGGGCAGTTTTGCACAGGTGCGCATTAGCCAGGTATATGGTGCCGGTGGCAATGCCAGTGCCACTTACAACCAAGACTTTGTGGAAATTTTTAATGCAGGTGCTGCCACTGTTGCCATTGGCGGCTGGAGCGTACAGTATGCTTCTGCTGCGGGTACTACATGGGCAGTAAATGCCATCCCTGCTGCTGTAAACTTAGCCCCAGGCCAATATTACTTGGTAGGTTTGGCGGTTGGCGGTGCCGTTGGTGTGGTACTCCCCACACCAGATGCCACAGGAACCAGCAATATGTCGGCCTCGAGCGGCAAAGTAGCCTTGGTTAACAGCACTACGGCACTTTCGGGTGCAACTGCTTGTAGTGCTGCCTCGGTTGTAGATGTAATTGGTTTTGGTTCGGGCAGTTGTTTTGAAACGGCCGTCTTCCCCACTACCGGCATCACATCAGCCCAATCTATGCAACGTGCTACCAGCGGCTGCACCGAAACAAACAACAACAGCACCGATTTTGCTTTAGCCGCCGTGGCGCCCCGCAATACTGGCTCGTCCAATAACAGTTGCGGCGGTCCTACGCCCTTTATCAGTGCTGGCCCTGGCATAACCAACATCTCATCTTCTTTTGGTACGGCTTCTGCATCGCAATCGTACAACTTGAGCGCAGCCAACTTAACGCCCGCTGCTGGCGACATTACTATTACTCCATCGGCTGGACTAGAAATTTCTACTAACAATACCAGCTTTGGTACGGCACCCATACTAGTTGCCTACTCAGCAGGAACCTTAACAACCACCCTCATTTATGTGCGTTTGTCGGCCAGTGCCGCACAGGGCGTATTTAGTGGCAGCATTGCCCACACGGGCGGAGGCGCTCCCACGGCTACCCTTACGGTTACCGGAGGTGTATTTCAAAATTATTACAATACCAAGGCCAACGATGGCCTTCATGTTGTTACCACCTGGAGTACTACTACCGATGGCACGGGCCCCTCGCCAGCCAACTTTACGGATGGTTACCAATTATTCAATATCATCGAACAAGCCAATGCCAACTATACCGGCGTTTGGAATGTATCGGCCACTGGCAATACATCTAGGGTGATAGTGGGCAATGGTACTGCAGCACTTAGTTTTACGGTGCAGCCGGGTGTCGATTCATTGACAAGTGCGACCAGGGTGGACATACTTAACAATGGTACACTGGTAATGCTGAATAACCGCAGGCCCTTCCTCAACAATATAGCAACAGGTTCTACCGTAAGTTATGCCCAAACGGGTACCACTACGGCAGATACTATTAGGGTAGGCACGCTGAGCTACTTTAACCTGATATTGAAAGATGGCATCAAATTGCTGACAGGCAATACCACTACGGTACGTGGCGATTTTACCGTGGACAATGTACTGAACTTTAACGGGCCCAAAGCCTCGCCTTTTGCCACCATTAACGCATTTGGCAATCTAAACTTTATCAACGGCAGTACTTTTGAGCCACAGCCCGCAGGCGATGCAGGGCGCATTACACTGGCCATGAACAATAATTCCGGCGGACCGCAAAACATAAATGCAGCAGGAGTAGATCTGTTGTTTTTTCGCTTGAGAAGGGATACCACTACCACCAATAACGACATTGTGCTATCATCGGGTACCAACCTTACATTGGGCAACTCCGCTGGCGGCGGCCTACAGTTGGCACAAGGTGCTGCTACCACTACTAGCCTTACCATGAGTAACTCTACACTTAAATTAATTGGCGGTGCCGCAGCTACCACTACTTCCTTGGGGCAGTTGAACACTACCAATACCAATATCATCATACAAAAAAGTACTACCAGTACCAATGCGGGCACGTTGCGCTTTACGCCCAATTCCACCCTCAATCAATTTACGGTAGATTTTGATGCTGCCTTTACCAGGGATTCTATTTTGGTAGCCGATAATGTAACAGTAAACGGCACACTGGCACTTACCAAGGGCAAGATTGTGGTAGCTGCCACCAAAACCCTTAGCATGGGTGCTGCTGCTACTTTTACCGGTGGCTCCAACACTGCTTTTGTAGATGGAAAACTGGGCAGGAACACTGCTGCTGCCACAGGCTTTGTATTCCCTGTGGGCAAGATAGCTACCTATAGGCCCGTAACGGTTACACCAGTAGATGCGAGCGCTTCTGTATATGCTGCGGAATATTTTCCGGTGGCTTATAGCACCCTTACGTTTACGGCCCCACTTACGGGTATATCCAACACAGAATATTGGGATATCAGTAGAACCAGTGGTGCCAATGCAACGGTGTCGCTGAGCCTAAATGGTACGGCCATTGCAGGTGCCACTGCCCCCGATGAAGTGGTTGTGGCACATTTTGAAGGCGGCAACTGGGTATCGGTAAGCGGCACGAGCATTACGCCGGGCAATAGTACAACAGGCACGGCCATCTCTACAGCGCTTACTACTTTCAGCCCTTTTACATTTGGTATTTTGGCGGCAGTTACTACTTACACTTTTAATGGAGATGGCAACTGGGACAACCCGGCCAATTGGAGCAATAATACCATTCCGCCTGCAACGCTTTCGGCCCCCAACAGAATCGTCATCAACCCAACGACCGGCGGTAGTTG
The DNA here is from genome assembly GCA_031430735.1 of Ferruginibacter sp. Lineage (GTDB taxonomy): Bacteria > Bacteroidota > Bacteroidia > Chitinophagales > Chitinophagaceae > Ferruginibacter. Next base: position 15,646 of record JANPCB010000148.1, read on the forward strand.
TATCCTTAATAATATTGTGGGCGGTCAGCAAATCATAGCCACAGGCGCAGAAATTGTCATCAATCCCAATGCCAATCTGGTATTGCCAGGCAACTTGGTGATACAATAAAACTATTTTTATAAAAGCAGTCCCAGAGCAACGTCTCTGGGATTTTTTTATAACCTTGTGAAATACATTAGTGCTAGATAAATCTTAAAGTTGTTAGATAGGATAGTTCAGCGCTGGTTTTTCTTTTGAATATTTACTTCAATGTTATTAAATGTGAGGTAAAAGTAGATATGGAGTCCAGCATTTTATGTGCATTAGCGTAACGGTGATTTGCAAAAGGTTTCCTTATAATTTACAGCACACAAGTTTTACACAAAGAACCCTATACCCCATTTCACTAGCTGGGCTTTGTTTTAAGAATAAAATATTTAATTATTAGTAGATGGCTTTCCTAAATTGGGTCGGCTGGTAGAAGGTCAAGTCTCGGCGAATACGGATAAGCTGCACCTCATTCATCATTAATAAAAGCACCAACCGAGGAAAAGATTTTTTAGATTGGCTCAGAAAGCTAGCACATAAAGGCTGGGCCTCATTTCTGAGCCAGAGAAGCGATGGCGAAAAGCCTACGCCTGGGCTTGCTACTTTGCTGGGAAAATATATGAGTAGAGTGAAATAAATCTTTTTAAATGGCACCGCACTGATACGCTACCGCACAAGGCTGGGCTGCATATCAACGCTAGGGTTGAGTAGAGTGAAATAAATCATTTAAATGGCACCGCACTGATACGCTGCCGCACAAGGTTAGGCTGCATATCAGCGCTAGGGTTTGTAGGATAGGTTGCTTAGATAGCTGTGGCAGTAAAGGGCCTCATTTCTGAACCAGAGATGTAGGTGGGTCAAAGGTCAAGCTAGGCGAGAAACTAATATTGTATAACTGTCATACCAAATCCACCATTTCCACCTACGCCAATACTGCCATTATCGAATCCACCACCCCCACCACCACCAGGCTGCAGTCCATTAGTAGTTTTGGAAACTAGTACATAAGCAAGGGTAGCTGCATTAATCACCATTGTTCTTCCTTTCCCCCCAGTGTTGGCCACATATGGACTATTACCTCCATCGCCTCCTGATGTACTTTTGAGAAATTCAGTTGCAGATCTTTGAAAGTACTCTAATCTATTCAAAGATCCTGCCGAGCCATTAACGCCAAACCATGACCGAAAAGTTGAGTTGCTAAGTACAAAGTCTCCGCCTGAGCCATAGTCTACATTAACACCACTGGCTACTGCACCCCCGCCGCCATAGGCGTAAAATATAATGCCCCCTACAGTAAAACTGCTAGTACCTCCAGTTGCACCTGAAGTGGTAGATCCCGCACCGCTGCCTCCATTAGTATAGGTAAGTACATCACCAGGGGCAACAGTGATTGTTGCCGTGATGTAGCCACCACTGCCGCCGCCAGCATCTTTGCAACCGCCACCGCCACCGCCCCATGCTTGCACTTTTATTTTTGTAACCCCTGCAGGAACAGTCCAGTTACCACTGATACCATTGAAGTTTACATAATTCTCATATGTGGTCATATCGGTCCATTGCGTATTGCCACTGCTGTTAGTCATTAAAACCTGCCCAGACTGACCTGTTACGCCATTCAGCTTAAGGTTGCCGGCAAGATTGATATTACCTGCAACATGAAGTTTTTCGGTAGGAGTTGTTATACCAACACCAACATTTTGGGCCATCCCGTTAAAAACCAAGCCTAAAAATATAAAGGTTATAAACTTACGCATAGTATAAAGTTTAATTTAAAGATAAGTAATTATTATATGAAGTTTATACTTTTCCACCACACTGTTTTTTCTGCTTGAACCATTTGCAACTATAACAAATAGCAATTAATAATTCACCGCCTCGTCATCTATTCTCACGAAATGTTTGCTCCAATCGCCGCCTCGTTTCGTGTCCCCACGAAACGTTCGCTCTAATCTCCTCTTCAATCTCCTCCACAATAAAAGCTGAAAAGATTTATTGCAAAGCAGGGATAGATATCTGCGCCATTAGGGCAAAGACAATCACTTTTCGTTCCAGTAAAGATTTCCATCCAATTCCTTTACACCAGCAAATCCATTAAATGTCAAATAATCACGAAATAATTCTATATCTCCAGAAAATGAATTTACCTGATACCAACAAGGGATAAATAATATATTCTTTTCTTGCTCCATTGTGATTAAATCAGCGTCTTTTATGCTTAAATTTTCGAATGAATAACCTCCTTTTAAAAGTTTCAATTTTGCAATATCATTAATCTTATACTTTAAAATTTTGTATTCAATTTTATTTTTTCTTGCTGTGTTTATATTGAAGCTATTAGATATATAGATTGAATCTTTTGTAATTGACTCGACTACTCCATTTTTGATAAAATTGCCGTCGGCAAAAACTATATTATAACAAGCATTCTCACAAATTGTTAGGGTGTCAATTTTAAAATTGATTTTAGGTTTAATGTATATGACAAATTGTTTTCCACTCGAATATTTTTTTATTAAGGAGTCATTTTTGTACTTTGATATGTATCTGCAACTATCTATATTAAAATACTTTGTTTCAACCGAATAAGTGGATTCTATGGCAATACTCAGTACATTTTTTATGTTGATTGTATAAAGCTTGGCCTTCTTAAAAATAGTCTTTAATCCCGTACCTTCTATTATCCCATTCTTATATTTAGGATTATAAAGTAATATTTCGTCAGGATTACCTTCTTTCAGTTTAAATGTTACTATAGAATTTCCCACATTTGTTAACCATACTTTTATTCCTTTTTTATTTAGACAATAAACTCTATACAAATTATTTGTATCGGAAAATTGATTAATAAAATAATCAATTGGAATGATATAATTTCTTTGCCCAAAACTTGGTAAAGAAATTAATAAAAACATACCTAATAATATTTTCATAATAACTTGTTTTGGTTTGGTATTTCAGCTAACACAATTTTTGGATTGAATTTTCGGTTAGTAAAGATAAAAACCAATAAGAAATTAAATCATTGATATTTACTTTTTTTGTATTTTCTACGCCTCGTTTCGTGTCCCCACGAAACGTTCGCTCTAGTCTCCTCTTCAATCTGCTCCACAATAAAAGCCGAAAAAAGATTTACCGATCAACCTAGCAGGGATAGAAGCGAAAATATTTTTTGTGAGGAACGAACAAAAAGTTTTGTAGCGTATAGCCCGTAACCAATGTTCATTCATATTCCTCGGCTCATGCTCCTGAAGAGTATCAAGTATTAAGAGTATCAAGATTAGGCTACAATTATTAAACTGCTTTATTAATGTAAAGCTATTAATTATCGAACTTTTTCTTGTGTATATAGAAAAGGCGAAAGTGAAAAGGTTAATAAATTTCTATTCATACAAACCACCCTCATTCCTAATTCCTAACTCCTAATTCCTCAATACTATCGAACCCCATACTTATCACTATACTTCTTATTCAACTGCTTATGCTTATCATCTAAATTAATATCACGGCCTTGTATGTATGCTTTGGTAATTTTGTTTGTTCGCATATCCAACGCATCGCCGGTGCTTATAATGATGTTGGCATCTTTACCAATTTCTATGCTGCCGCTTTTATCTGCAATGCCTAAAATTTTTGCTGCGTTGAGGGTGATGGTTTGTAGGGCTTCTTCTTTGCTAAGGCCATAGGCTGCGGCGGTTCCTGCGTTAAACATGAGGTTGCGGCCGGTGGTGGTTTCATCTTCGTCGGTAATGGCAAAGAGTACGCCTGCTTTTTGCAACGCTGCAGGTGTTTTATAGGGTTGGTCTACATCATCATCCACAGCATTGGGAAGTGCATGGTTTTGCGATAATATTACCGAAATATTGTTTTGCTTGAGTAGGGGCGCTATCTGCCAGCTTTCGCTTGCACCTACCAGGGTTACATCGAACCCAAACTCTTTTACAAAATCGATAGCGGTAAGCATTTCTTTTACAATATTGCAATGCACAAATAGCTTTTGTGATTTATCGAACAAGCCTTTGCTGGCTTCTAGCTTTAAATTTGTTTGTGCAGGTTTTGCATTAGCATTGTAAATCTTTGCTTGTCTAAAAAATTGTTTTACCATTTCTATTCTTTCTTTGGCGGCTTTTAGTGGGTCGCCGGCCGGTGCATCGCCACCAAAACGATTGGGCCTTACCAATAAAGAGGGCATGTAAAAATGCATGCCATTGTCTTTTTTATACAGGGCGTCTTCAAAATTCCATGCATCAAAATTTACAACAGACGATGTGCCTGCTACCAGCGAACCTTGTGGTACTATATTGGCAAATAAAATACCATTGCTGCGTAGGGTATTTATAATTTTAGAATCGGCGTTGTAGGCTGCAATGCTTTTTACATTGGGATTTAGTTCGCCCAGTTCATTGTAATCGTTGCTGCCTTTTACTTGGCTAGCTATTTCTCTTAATCCAATATTGCAATTGGCCAAAATAAAGCCAGGGTACACTTGCATGCCTGTGGCATCTGTTACTTGTGCATTGGCGGGTACGGAAATATCTTTGGCAATTTTTTCTATTTTGCCATTGCGTATTTGTATAGAGGTATTTTGCAACACTTCGCCCGTACCTGTATGTATGGTTCCGTTTTTTATAATGGTTACGCCTTCGAAGTTTTTGGCGGGGGATATATTGTCTTGCGCAATAATGGTATTTGTAATGGCAAGTACAAGAATTAGTAATAGGTATTTTTTCATTTTTAAGTTTTTGTTTCACGCAACGATGCAAAGAATGCAAAGTGCGCAAATGGTTTATTTTGTTTCACGCAAGGCTCGCAAAGGAGCAACGGCGCAAAGAGTTATTTTTTTTTCACACGGCGAGACAAAGATTACAGCGAGCACAAAGAGTTGATTTCAATTTTGTTACAGACTTTGCAAACTGCAAACTGCAAACTGCCAACTGTCTACTGCTTACTCCTCCTCCGCATCCAACAACCCATGCTCATGCCCACTGCCACATGTATTGTTCTTTCTCAAACTTGCTCTTGCAGGAGTGGTAGCGCCTCCATCTTTTTTCTCGTCCAATAATTTATTTATGATTCTGTTTCTTTCTGCAAAAATAGCTGAGCGCTGGGCGGCATCATTTTCGATACTATAATACATAATACCATCTACAAAAGTTTTTTCTGCTTTTGCATATACGCTTAGTGGATTATCGCTCCATAAAACAAGGTCGGCATCTTTTCCTTTTTTTATGCTGCCTACTTGCTTATCTATGTGCAACATTTTTGCTGGGTTTAGTGTTACCATTTTAAATGCATCTTCTTCGCTCATGCCGCCATACATTACGCCCTTTGCAGCTTCTTGGTTTAGCCTGCGTGCCATCTCTCCATCATCGCTGTTGATGGCTACATTCAATCCTACTTTGTGCATGATGGCAGGGTTGTAGGCAATGGCATCTTGTACTTCTAATTTATATGCCCACCAGTCGCTAAAGGTAGATGCACTGGCGCCGTGTGCTTTCATAAGATCGGCCACTTTATAACCTTCTAAAATATGGGTGAAGGTGTTTATTTTAAATCCAAATTTTTCGGCCATGCGCATCGTTTCTACTATCTCGCTTGCTACATAACTATGGCAGGTTATAAATCTTTTTTGTTCCATTATTTCTACCAGTGCATCCAATTCTAAATCTCTTCTTACTTTATTTCCATCAGCTCCCTTCATTGCATTTCTATAATCGGTGGCTCGGGTAAATGCATCTATTTGTACTTGCTCTACACCCATGCGTGAGTCGGGAAAACGGCTGTTGTTTTGCGATGGATTTCTTTTTACGTTTTCGCCCAAGGCAAATTTTATAAATCCATCTGCGCCTTTAAATTTTAGCGCCGTATCGTTTACACCCCAGCGTAGTTTTATTAATTGTGTTTGTCCACCAATGGTATTGGCACTGCCATGTAAAATATGCGATGTAGTAACCCCACCTGCTAATTGTCTGTAAATATCTACATCATCGGGATCAAGGTTATCTGCTATGCGCACTTCAGATGTTACAGATTGTCCGCCTTCGTTTATAGATTCTGCGGCTATATGCGAGTGCTCATCTATAATGCCTGCAGTGAGGTGTTTGCCTGTACCATCTATCACACGTGCGTTTGCACTAGATAAGTTTTTGCCTACCGATGTAATTTTTCCGTTTTCTACCAGCACATCTGCATTGGTTAAAATGCCTTCTGCTTCGTTTGTCCATACGGTTGCATTTTTTATAAGTATCGTTTCTTCTTTGGGCGTTTCTTTGTAGCCATAAGCCATATTTGGGTAAAGCAATGCTCCCATCCTAATAGGCGTTGCTTTTTTTGCGCTGTCTTTTTTAGCTGCAATATCATTCACAAAATCGGCCGTCCATAAAACCATAGCACCTGTACTATCTGTACCCGTACCATTCCATTGCTTACCATTGTTTACGCCAGTAAGTCTGTAACCTTTTTTTAGTTTCTTGGTTTCTGCAAATTGTAGTTTCACCGCTTTGCCATCGTTGCTATACTTGCTGGCAATGGTATCGGTAGATAAAATATCTGCTGCACTATTGTCTTTTACTTCGAGGGTGAAATTTTTATCGCCATTATTGGTCATTATTTTTACTGCATAACGCCCTTTTGTATTGATGCCATTATCGTCTTTCACCATATTTTTTTCGCCCTGTATCCAGTTTTGTAGGATGCTTGTTTTTTCTGAAAATATTGGGCCATTTGTAATGATAAAATTGGCAAGTTTACCTGCTTCTATGCTGCCTGTTTCGCTGTACATGTTTAGCAATTGTGCAGGGTTTTTGGTAAGTGCATCTAGGGCTGCTTTTTCTGAAAGTCCGTACTGTATTGCTTTACGTAGGTTAGTTAAAAAAGATTTTGGGTCTCTTAAATCGGCAGTGGTAAGGCAAAAATTAATGCCTGCTTTTTCAAATGCTGCAGGGCTAGATGGAGCCATTTCCCATTGCTTTAAATCTGCCAAAGAAATAAATCTTGCATCGCTTGGGTCTTCTACATCAATGGCCACCGGAAAATTTAAGGGTACAATAAAACTTGCTCTGGTAGATTTCAATTCGGCTATACGTTGGTATTCATCTTGCCCTGCTTTTAAAATATATTGCACGCCAAATTCATCGCCAATTCTATCGGCACGCATACAATTCCACTTGTTGTTTGCTTCAAAAATTTGTGGCATTTGTTGGTTATCGTTCCAAGCTTGTAAGCTTAAGTTGGTACCTTCTGTTGCTGGTTTGTTTTTATACCATTTTGCATCCAAAAAACTTTGGCGAAGCAATGCAATAGAACCCATTAAACTATTTGGGTAACTTTGTGATGATGTTCCCTTGTTAAACGAATAGAATGAAGCTGCTTTTTCTTTGATGAGGGCAAAGTTTTCTTTTCGGTCCGATAAATCTACCACCGCACCTGTGCCACGGGCAATGCCATCTTTTTGGTGGGTGAGTACAACGCCAAAGCCAATATCTCTTAGGCTTTTTGCTTTTGCTTCATCTGCTACAAAAATGTTAGCTGCGTTTACTTCTGTTTTTATGGCTTGGTTCCAACCATACGCTCCCTTGGTATTGCTGTTAAATTGTGGGGCTGCAAAAAAATCGAAACCCCTTGCTTGTCTTGCTGGAACGGCTATACCATAATCGCTGTACAAATCAATAAACGAAGGGTAGATGAATTTACCGGTACAATCTATTACCACAGCATCTGATGGAATAGCACCGCCTACAGATACAATCTTGCCATTTTTAATAACAAGGGTTGCGTTTGGTAAGATCGCTTGCGCATCATTTACGATATTGGCATTGGTAAAGGCATAGGTTTTGTTGCGTATATCTGCCACGCCATTTACGGTAGCAGTTTCTTGGCTGTATGCAAAAAAGGCATTGGCCATAAGAGAAAATAGTAAAAGTACTTTTCGGGTTGGAATCATTTTATTTTTTTTGATTAGTTAATTGGATTTGTAATTTAAGGAAAGAATGGGGAATATTTTATAAAGCTTATCTATAAATGGTTGAGTGGTGATTCGAATCATGGTTTTTGATGGAAAAGCCTTGGCTATATTGATATTAATACTTTTTTGCATAATAAATTTATCATAAACAGCATGCGTATAAAAATTACAATAACTATCCGTTATTGGGTGCAAAAGAATTTTATGTATGAAATACACAATGTATGATTTTTAAAGGGGTAGATTAAAATGATATTGCTGCTTTTTTCTGTGAATCTGTGGCAATATCTTTGCCACAGATTCTCAGAAAAGCTGTTTTGTATATGATTTTTTAACCATTACACCGATGGATTGCAGATAATATGAGTAAATTTGTAGAGGTAAATTCTTTAAATGACGAATGAATTTTTATACAGTTTATATTTAATTTTCTACAATTTTATATTCCTTGCACCCAGTAGCGGATAGCTATTAAAATTACATAATTCGTTCATTGATTTTCACTGTTTGTTTTATAGCTCAATCGGTTTCGTTATTTTTGCTATAATGGAAATAGCAGCATATATTGAACATAGCATTTTAAAACCTACTACTACCATTGCAGATATAGAAAAGCTTTGTGCCGAAGCTGTGAGGCATAATTTTACCACCGTTTGTGTACCTCCCTTGTTTGTAAAAAAGGCAAAACAGCTTTGTGTAAATAGTGCAGTGCAAATAGCAACAGTTATAGGTTTCCCTTTTGGGTACAGTGCCGTAGAGGCAAAACTGGCAGAAGTTTTGCTTGCCATGGTAGATGGTGCAGATGAATTGGAAGTGGTAATAAATATAGCGGCACTAAAAAACAACGATTGGCAATATCTTGCAAACGAGTTAAATACTATCTTGCCCATTATAAAGCGTAAACAAAAGGGCATAAAAATAATTATTGAAACGGCTTTGCTAACGGAAGATGAAATAATAAAATGTTGCGATTTGTATGGCATAGCAGGGGTAAATTTTATTAAAACATCTACAGGCTATGCGGAAAAGGTTGTATTGATAGAATCGGTTAAGCTATTGAGAAAGCATTTAGCCGATGCAGTAAAAATAAATGCCAGCGGCGATATATTATCTTTTCAATTTGCAAAAGCATTGATAGATGCAGGTGCAGATAGTATTGCGTGCAGCAACGGTATGTTGGTTTTAGAAGAAAGTAAAAGCTAATAAAAGCTTTTACCAATTATAGGAACGGTTTTTGAAATGATGGGTACACCATAAATAAATAGATATGAAAAAGATTTTTTTAATGTTAATAATGCTGGTCTCGTTTTTTTTGGTAGAGGCACAAGTTGTTACTGATACCACAGCAGGAGGTTCGTCTATAACCATTAAAGATGCTAGAATAGAAATACTGGGTAAAAAATTGGCCGAACGTAATGTAGCAATTGCTGCAGCTGCCAACCCAGATATCATTGCTACAAGTAGTACAGGTATTGTGCTTACAAAAGGGTTTAGGCTAATGGTAATAAGTACGACTGATAGAGATTTGGCAATGAAGGTACGTGCACAATTGTATCAGTATTTTCCAGATCAAAAGCAATACATGACTTTTCAAATGCCTAATACAAAAATAAAATTTGGGAACTTTTTGGATAGAGCTCAAGCAGAACTAGCACGTAAAAAAATTATTGCAATGAAGCTCGTTAACAATAATATTTATATATTGCCAGATACAGTAGAAATGAAAGTAGAAAAGAAAAGCCCGAATGATAAAGATGATGATGAAGAAACTGATAAGAAAAAAGGCATTTCCAATGCACAATAACATCCTGTATTTTTTTATATTATTTACAAATGGCCTTTAGTTATCTTACAACTTGGGCCTACTTTTAAATTCTCTTACGTTGTTACAAAAAATAAAAACCCTTTCAGCAAAATACAAAGATGAGTTTATACAAATTCGTCATAGCATACACGCAAACCCAGAGTTGAGTTATGAAGAATTTGAAACATCTACATTTATTCAAGCTAAATTATCGGAATGGGAAATTCCATTTGATGTAATGGCTACAACAGGTGTAGTGGGATTAATAAAAGGGAAGAACCCTGACGAAAGGATTGTTGCTTTAAGAGCAGATATGGATGCATTGCCCATTACAGAAGAAAATGAGGTGACATACAAATCTAAAAATCCTGGTGTAATGCATGCATGTGGTCATGATGTACATACAACTTGTTTGTTGGGCGCTGCTAAAATTTTAAATGAAACAAAAGAATACTGGACGGGCACTGTGAAATTAATTTTTCAACCAGGCGAAGAAAAAAACCCGGGCGGGGCAAGTTATTTAATAAAAGAAGGCGTACTCGAAAATCCTGCCCCACAGAAAATATTTGCATTGCATGTGCATAATATTTTGCAAGCAGGGGAGTTTAGTTTTAGAGGAGGTATGGTAATGGCAAGTGCCGATGAAATTTATATAACCATCAAAGCAAAAGGCGGCCATGCAGCAGCTCCACATTTAACGGCAGATACCATTCTGATAGCGTCGCAATTGGTAGTAAGTTTACAACAGATTATTAGTAGAAACAATAGTCCTTTTAATCCGTCTGTGCTTAGCATCACATCTATACAAGGAGGTAATGCTACCAATATAATACCAAGCGAAGTAAAGTTGATGGGTACCTTTAGGGCTATGAACGAGGAATGGCGTTTTAAAGCACACGAACTTATAAAAGCACACACGGAATTGCTCGTAAAAGCAATGGGTGGCGAGGTAGATATTAAAATAGATATTGGCTACCCATTTGTAAAAAATGATGAAGCGCTTAGTGCATCCGCAAGAATCCTTGCAGAAGAATTTGCTGGTGCAAAAAATGTATCTGAAACAGAATTGCGCATGGGTGCCGAAGATTTTGCTTACTACTCACAATTAATACCTGCTTGTTTTTTTAGATTGGGAGCTGGTAATGTAGAAAAAAATATTACCATTGGCGTGCATACGCCTACTTTTAATATCGATGAAAATGCCATAGAGCACGGTATGGGAATGATGGCTTGGTTAGGGGCAAACGGTTAGTGTATTATTGCTTTTTTAATGCAAACAAATCTTCCCTAAATTTCGCTCATTTTTTACGATTTTATTTTAAGTGTTTCATACTGTACTTTTATCATTTTGTAAATGTAATAGGTGGCTATTGCTGCAGCAATATGTTTTAGAGGGTGCCCACTTATTATGCCCGTCGTTTTAAAAATTGCGTCATCAAAATGTTCTAATAATTTTGCAATGATGTACCATACAATAATCATAGATATTGGTTTTATAAGAAAAGTATGTTTCTTATAATTACTTGCCATTATAATTACAATTAAAACAATGGGTAAAAATTGTACGATTGCATACAATCGCAAATCTCCTCTAAATGCCTGCTCGGTATATTGCCAATAAAAAACAGCATATATCCCAACTGCTACGCTGACAAGCCAAATTTTGAAACCCACTGTAGGAGAAAAGCACCAGGTATAAATGATTGCAAAAAAAGATGTAAATACAATTGTCATGGGTAATCTATCCCAAACCAAACTGCTATTGTTTGGATTAAAATGGTAATAAGCTGAGCCAAAACCTGTTAACACGATGCCTGCAAAAAGTACCCAATTTATAGAATTGATTATTTTGTAATGGCTCAAAAATTTTATTCCTAATAAGCCAGTAGTTATAAAACCAATATTACTGAGCACATTCCAACAATTATTTATTCCCAATGCTGCATGGTCATTAGAAAAAAAATGATACTGATTATCTTGCGCTATTGGTTTTATAAAAATAAAAGCGGCAATGCTGGTGAGTATGGTTACCCAAAGAAGTAATGGAGGAATAGATATAAATTTGGGTTTCATGTTTCTATTTAGTCTGATGCTTTACTTTTCTTATTAATACAGGACTAGTAGTTTTTATGGATGTAAGATTATGGGACTTTTATTAAATTAAATAATACGAGCTGTAAAACATACGTTAAAATCGCCAAGCTATTGGTTAGTTGTTTTCCAATTGTTCACAATAAAACAACCTGGGTTATGGTTTTCACTTAGTATCTAGCCCTTAAATCTTCGTATGTTTTCGCATGACATTTTTACTCTATTTTGGTTATGGCTTGTCCTGGTTAGGGCTATAAAATGCAAAGCATTTTCCTTCCCGCCTTTTTTCTCCACAAACGCCTTCCCGCCTTCCCGGCAAAAAATAAATACATGGCATTTGGTAAATAGTTTCCAATGCTTGTAGGGTTTAGTATCTAACTCCTACAATCGTCGTATGTTTTGGCACGATATTTTATACAACCCGCTGTAGTATTGCTTGGATATGGATGTCAGAGGAAAATAAAAATCCAACTTTTCATTGTTACTCCTTTTTGGTTCTGGCTTAACCAAGTTAGTAATTTTAGTTTATTATAGTTTTGTAGATAAGCACAATTTTTTAGGGCGAATACAAAATTAGCCAAAGAACTTATTCGGAAAGCTACCATAGTAATGATATGGTTTAACTTTTTATTATCTTAGAGGTGGAATAATTAGCTCAATAAGTAAAAAGCAATGCTCGCTATGTCACACTCAAATAGTATAAGCACCGAAACTATTCAGCAATGGGTAGAAAAGAAATGGCAACTAAATGCCATTGAAGAAGAATTAAAATCGAAAGGTTTTGATGCAGATATGATAAAACTTACTGTCAATGAGTTTAAACGATTGCGTTATGCCAAAAGGAGGTTTACGGCTTTTATATTGATGGGTATCGGGGCCATTGTCGGTTTTATAAGTTGCATACTTACTGTAATAAATGCATTGCCCCATATGTTTGATTTCTTTTTGTACGGTTTTACAATATTGGCTGCCATACTCGTTTTTATTGGGCTGTATTTGTTGTTTGAAGGCTAATGGTACCAAGTGTTTCATGTTTAACCAACATGGGTTTTATGGAGCATACTTGTATACAAAAGCATATTTATGTGTACTATGGTAAAATAAAATAGTAATTATTTTACTTTATTTCTTAATGGGTTTTGGTTATTTAGTATATAAATTAGGTACTGGAAAAAGATGTAAGGATTAATAGAAGTGCTTACTCGTCTGTATCTACTAAGCCTAAGGTTGTGTTAAAGCAAGTTTAGGGGTAGCTTTTTCGTACATTTGTAAAAAAATAATACGAAAAGTTTTGAAATTTACTGAATTTAATTTTGATGCACGCTTGCAAGAAGGTATAGAAGCATCTAACTACGACACTGCAACACCAGTACAAGAGCAAGTTATACCTCATATACTTGCTGGAAAAGACATTATAGCCTCAGCACAAACTGGTACTGGTAAAACGGCCGCATTTTTATTGCCACTTATACATCGAATACTGGGCGAAACACATGACCCACATAGCATTACTGCATTGGTAATTGTACCTACTAGGGAGCTAGCCATACAAATAGCACAACATCTAGAAGGACTTTCTTACTTTACATCTATCAGTTCTATTCCTATTTATGGTGGTGGAGATGGCAATGCATTTGTACAAGAAAAAAAGGCATTGACTATGGGTGCAGATTTTGTAGTATGTACACCCGGCAAAATGATGAGCCATATAAAAATGGGATATGTAAAATTAGACAACCTGAAATACCTCGTGCTAGATGAAGCTGATAGGATGTTGGATATGGGTTTTTATGATGACATAGATTTTATCATACAGCATTTACCCAAGAAACGACAAAACCTGTTGTTTTCTGCCACCATGCCTCCCAAGATTCGTAGCCTTGCAAAAACAATCTTGCACAATCCAGAAGAAGTGAGCATATCCATAAGCAAGCCTGCAGAAAAAATAAAACAATTTGCATTTGTTGTGTACGATACACAAAAAATTCCGCTCATTGTACATTTATTAAAAACAAAAGATTTTAAGAAAGTAGTGGTGTTTTGCAGCAGCAAGCTAAGTGTAAAACAACTTACCCGAGATCTGGTACGCAATGGCGTAAAGGCAGGCGAGATACACAGCGACTTAGACCAAGATCAAAGAGAAGATATGTTGATTCAATTTAGAAGCGGTAGATTGCCAGTACTGGTAGCCACCGATATTTTGAGTCGTGGCATAGATATAGATGATATTGACCTAGTGATAAATTTTGATGTTCCACACGATGGCGAAGATTATGTGCATCGGATAGGGCGTACCGCCCGTGCAGAAGCAGACGGTACCGCTTACACGCTCATAAACGAAAAAGAGCAAAGAAAATTTGCAGATATAGAAAGACTCATAGAAAAAGAAGTGTTGAAATGTGCTATTCCAGAGGCTTTGGGTGAACAGCCGGAATATAATGTATCTGAGAGAAGGAGCAGTGGGGGTGGTTTTAAAGGAAAGGGAAATTTTAAAGGGAAGAGGAAAGTGGGGTGAGGAAATTTTAAATAATTAGCAACTTCACTGTGTCTGATACCTTATGAATAGAATAACAATCTAAAAACTACTTGCAGGTATCTGACACTTTTAAAAGAGACTTCAAATATTTTTTTTCTTAAAATCGAAGATTCTTTTCAAATGTTTCAGACACAAGATGTGCTACAAATATTAAAGAAATGCGTCTTGCAGGTGTATGATAGATTTAACAAGAAGAAAGTGGGGGAAAGAAATGTTAAATAATTACAAGCTCCACTGTGTCTGACACATTTATCAGAGACCTCAAATAATTTTTTTTTAGAGTCAAAGATTGTTCCGAATGTGTCAGACACCTACAAGCACGCTGGGGAAGCAAGCGTTATTTTATAGGTGTTAGACACATGGATGCGCTACAAATATTGAAGGGATTCTTCATTAAAGCGAACTCTATTCTATAGGTGTCAGACATTGAGTGCGCAAAAAATGTTTGAAGGAATTTAGTATCAAATTTTTACATTTGTCAAATCCTTCAATTGGTACAATGCAAAAATTAAATACTTTCACGAAGCTTATCAAACAATCGCTAAAAGGCGAGCAGCACGATTATACACAAGGCAATATAAAAACAGCCATTTTATTATTGGCCATTCCCATGATTTTAGAATTAAGTTTAGAATCGGTGTTTGCTGTAGTAGATATGTATTTTGTAGGGCACTTGCCCAATGCAAAAGAAGCAGTGGCTACGGTGGGTTTAACGGAGTCGGTTATTTCATTGGTATACACATTGGGCATTGGGCTGAGTGTAGGCGCTACAGCCATTGTGGCTCGTAGGGTGGGCGAAAAGCATTTTGAAGATGCTTCTCGCTCAGGAGCACAAGCCATTGTTGTTTCTATTTTACTTTCATTGGTTTTATGTGTAGTTGGCTTTTTTTATGCGCCTAATATTTTGGCAATGATGGGCGCAAAGGATGAAGTGATACAACAAGGAGCCATATTTACAAAAATCATGTTTTTAGGTAGCCCTGCTATTATTTTATTGTTTTTAATAAATGGCATTTTTAGAGGTGCTGGCGATGCTGCCATGGCAATGAAAAGTTTGTGGATAGCTAGCGGAGTAAATATTATTCTTTGCCCGATATTAATTTATGGTGTAGGCACAGTACCTGCATTAGGCTTAAAAGGTGCTGCCATTGCTACAGTAATTGGCAGAACATCTGGCGTAGCTTACCAGTGTTATCATTTATTTAAAAAAGGAAGGACAATAGAGTTGGTGAAAAATTATTTTAGATGGAATTGGCCCATCATAAAAAACTTATTGAATGTAGCCATGCCAGCTACTTTTCAGTTTTTTATTCAAAGTGGTAGCTGGATAATTTTGGCTTATATCGTTTCTAAAACCGGCAGTACAAATGCCAGTGCAGGATATCAAATTGCCATTAGGAATGTGGTATTTTTTATTTTGCCAGCTTGGGGTTTAAGCAATGCCGCTGCCACATTGGTGGGGCAAAACCTTGGAGCCAAACAACCGGAGCGTGCACAAGAATCTGTATTGCTTACTACAAAGTACAATGTATTTTTTATGGGCTTTGTAACTGTCCTGTTTGTGTTTTTTTCAACACCAATAATAAGTATTTTTACAAGCGATGTAGAAATTTTAAAATATGGTAGCTATGCATTGCAAATTATTGGGCTTGGTTATATTTTTTATGGCATAGGCATGGTAATGATACAATCGCTCAATGGTGCGGGCGATACCAAAACACCTACTTGGATAAACATTGTTTGTTTTTGGATGATACAAATACCACTGGCTTGGGTATTAGCCATCTATTATGAGATGGGTCCAACAGGCGCATTCATAGCTATCCCAACAGCAGAAACGGTTTTGGCTTTAGCTGCTTGGTATTTCTTTAAAAAAGGAAAATGGAAAACGGT
Organism: Ferruginibacter sp.; assembly: GCA_031430735.1. Classification (GTDB taxonomy): domain Bacteria; phylum Bacteroidota; class Bacteroidia; order Chitinophagales; family Chitinophagaceae; genus Ferruginibacter. Next base: position 31,958 of record JANPCB010000148.1, read on the forward strand.
GCAGGTATGATTATAAACAACTTTTAAATATTTAGCTTTTAATTTTGCAAAGACAAATCACAGAAACGCATTCCATAAAAAAAGGTTTTTCATTCTAAGGTTTTCTTCTGCCTCTTCTTCATCGCCACGACTATACCAATCTTTCGTTTTTTCTTCTATTATTTTTTTTAAACCAACGTAGCTATAATACTTTTTTGCCAAAGTTGGTTTTATGTCTGTTACACTCACATTGTTTACAGATACTTTAGTTGCAATGTAAGAGGTGTAGAGTCTTGGGATAGAAAGCCCCAAAATCATACCAGGTAATCCACTTATCGAACAAGGACCTCCAGCTATTGTAATCTCATTGGTATAAAAGGCAAACACATATACGCTATCCATAATTTTACCAATTGCCTTTCGGCAATTAAAACCTGCTATCTCTCTGCTTTCATTGGTAAGTTTCCATTTAATAAGAGGTATGCTATCTGCTATTATAAAATTAGTGCCACGTATTTGCTTTTGTACATTTACTTTATTGCTATTAAAATCAAAGTACCATATATTTTCTTCATCGCTCTCTTTGTACCATTTTGGTATTTTAGTTTTATCGCTCCATCTGCTAAATTTAAATAGGCTTTTATTATCTGCAAAAGTATAACTGTAATAGGCTGTTTTAAAATCAGACATATTATCTTTTAGCATTTCTGCCCAGCTACCACTCCACATTGTTTTTTTTATATTGGTGGTTACCTCATATTCAATCACTGCCTTTTCTATAAATTGTTGCGCATAGTTTGTGGTTGTAAATATTAGGTAGACTATTAAAAAAAGTAATTTTTTCATGTATATTTTTTAAAATTTATTTTGCTGTTACTGTTGTTTTGTTTTTAAAGTTCCAGGTAAATCCAATCATACCATATCTTTTAAGCCTATCGTTTTGCACTTCCGATATACTGGTTTCATTAAACCTTCTAGTGATACCTATGTTTTGATTTAAAATATCTCTTATCATTATATAAGCAGTAAAGGCATCTTTTTTAAACGTTTTTTGAAGCTTGGCGTTCCATAGTTGGTTGCTCAAATTTGTTTGAAACTCTGGCGTTTTTTGACGAAGGAAATAGTTGTAATCTGTAGATATAGACCAAGTTTTTTTATAATAAATAGTAGCATAAAATTCAAAATTATAGGTATTGAATTTGTTAATTTCATTGTTTTGATTTGTCGTATTTCTATTGTTTGCAAAATTATTATTTATGCTAAAATCATATTTTTTATCTTTTGATTTTGATAGATAAAGTGAAAGCCCAGTATTTAATGTTTTAGAAAAACTATTGTTGTTATTAATGATATTGGCAATTCTATTAAAACTTACATTAGGGTTAATGCCAGCTTGCAAGTCTAGTTGCTTTATCTTAAACCATGTACCGCCATAAAAATTTATCGAAATATTTCCATTTGTATTTACTGGTTTTGTAATTGTTTTACCACTGTCTAAGTTTGTTAATCTGCTATAAACAATAGCATTATTTACTGTTCTAATGTTTATAGATTGGTAGGTGGACATTTCTTTTAAAAAGTTATAGCTATTATGTGAAAGTCTAAAACTATTGGTGAAAGATTGTTTAAGATCTGGGTTGCCAATAAATTGATTAAAGAAGTTTGTATTGTTTCTTAAAGGTTGTAGATCATTAAGGCTTGGTTGGCTAGTATTGCCGTTATAACTTAACTGGACATTGTGATTGCTTTTATAACTATAAGAAAAACTTGCTGCTGGAAAAAAGTTAGTAAAGTTTCTTTGATAATCCTTGTTAATACTTCTATTGAGTAAGTCGAAATTTGTAAACCCAAATCCACTACCAAAACTGTATTTTATTTTTTTAGCGTTGTAACTTATTTTTAAGCTCGGTCTATTAATGGTGATGGTTTGCGCAAATTGATTTGATAAAGAGTCTACAAATAAATCGTACTTGCCAGTTGCATTATTATAACTATAAGTAAGCTGGTCATTTGAGCCTTTAGTAGACGTGACTTGATGCGATATTTCTAAAGAATGTTTTTTTGTCAACGGCTCTGTAAAAATAATAGTAGCAGAAATATTTTGATTTGTTTTATCTGATAGCCTATTTTGCTTAAGATTTTGAATGGATGAAGTATCTCCATTTTTGTAAATAAAATTGTTTGAGTTTAAAAAATTATTGCCTTCATTGGTTAATAAATTCCAGCTGCTATTTATAGAAAAGGTACGGCGAGCTTTTTTAAACTTATGCCTGTATAAAATGCTCCCAAAATAGGATTCTTTTTTGCTATTTGTAGTAGAAATCCTATCAGATGAATTTTTTAATACTGCATTTGATCCGGTAGTGATGGCGTTTTCTATTTCTGTACTAATGGTATTGTAAAAATTGGCCCTACTGGTAAATTTTATACTATTGTTGGAATCTAATTTTACATCGTAAGCAGCATTAATTTTAAAATTGCTCCTGTTTACATTTATAAATGTGTTGGCATTTTCATTAAGTACGCCATCGCCAAATTGAGTTTGTGTAAACCTACTATTATTGTTTGTATATACTTGACTATTGTATTTTGGTGTAAAGTTTAATGTTTGCTTATCATTCCACTTATTGCTGTATTGAAGTCCTGCATTGGTATTTCTAATAAAGCCATTTTCGGTATCTACATAAGGCTCGTCATCATTGTTACCGCCAGTCCATTGGTAACTTATTTCGCCAGCATCATCCATACTCACACTCACATTATCGTTCTCGCCGCCAAATTTTTCACTGTCCTGCCAGCTTAATCCATCTTGCCCAGTATTGCCATTTAACACAAATGCAGATAATTTTCTTTTTCCCTTAAAACTGCTGAATAATACATTTGTATTATACCTGTCATCAATATTTTTTTGCGGTCCACCCGAAGCATCTATTTTTCCAAAGTATCCTTTCTTTTTATTATCCTTTAATTTTAGGTTAATCGTTTTATTTGTATTACCATCATCAATGCCTGTAAATTCTGCTTGGTCACTTTTTTTATCAAATACCTGTACCTCTTTTACAGCATCTGCTCTTAAATTTTTTACTGCCATACCAGGATCATCGCCAAAAAACTCTTCACCATCTACCAATACTTTGGTTACTTTTTCGCCCATGGCTTTTATTTCTCCATTTTTATCTACCTGTATGCCAGGTAATTTTTTTAGCAACTCTTCCACATTCGCATTGGCGCTTACTTTAAAACTATCTGCTGTATAAATAGTGGTATCGCCTTTTATTCTAATGGCAGATCCCGATTTTATAATTACATCTTGCAATAATTTACTCTTGTTGAGCAATGTTATGTTACCTAATTTATTTTCATTTTCTTTTATGTTTATCGAATCCAAATAATCTGCATAAAAAGAATGGTTGGTCATAAGTATATAACCACCCGGTGCTACATTTTTTATGGTAAACTGCCCATTTACGTCCGTGCGGGTAAACTTATATAAAAATGAATCTATGGGGGTTAATAAGGCAACGACAGCATTGTAAACAGGTTTTTTCTCAGATCCGTCTAATAACCCGCCAGAAACGGTTGTAGTTTGACTGTTGGCAGAAATGATAGTCAACGTAAAAACGGTAACTAGTATAAGAAATTTATACATGAGTAGTATTTGGTCTGTTTTGAATATTGAAAATCAATGAGTCGCAAATCTAACTTGGAAAAAATTAAACTTGATTTTGAAATTCACAAAATAACGTTAAACAAATAAATGGGTGTAGACTTTGGATAATACCTACTGCGTTATTAAAAAATTTGACGAATCATCCTTTCATATTTTACAATAAGTTTCTACTAAGTTCAACCTCCACAATTAATATTGTTTTTACTTTCTCAATAGAATCTACCACCCGCTAATCATTAGTTGCCAACTACGATTCCAATGCAATGCGATGATTAATAAGATGTAAGTTGCTTATAATCTCATTTAATATTTTATAAGCCAAATTCCTTGCTTAAAATATCAATTGTTCATGAAAATAATGTTTCCATATTTCCCAATTAATGCAAACATATTTGATATATTTGTTATATTATTATTCACCTCAAAACAAAAATCAAATGAAAACAATTCAATTTTTTTCAGGGATTAGTATACTGTTTTTTTGTATGAATGTAGATGCCCAAAATGTTGGAATAGGTACAGCATTACCAACAGAAAAATTAACAGTAAGACAAAATGGAATAGGCATATCGCAAGAAGATGGTACAGGTGTAACTAAAGTAGGATTTTATACTTATAGCGGATATGCATATGTGCAAACCCATACCAATAATGATTTGCTATTTTCTACCAACAATGGTTCTATACAAATGACGTTAACAACAGCAGGCAATGTTGGCATTGGTAATGCTGCACCTAACGCACGGTTGGTTGTTACCAGAGGCACATCAGCTACCGCTTTCGATGGCACAGCAGCATTTGCAGGTACTACGAATATTTCTCATTTTAATTATGGAACGACAGAGGACACTTATATACGTGGCGGCAAAGACAATGCTAGGGTTTTTTTAGCAGATAATATTGGTGGCGCTGTAGGTATTGGCACTTATACTACTGCAGGTTATAAATTAGCAGTAAATGGAAATATACGCAGTAAAGAAGTAGTAGTAGAAACAGGTTGGGCAGATTTTGTATTTGCAAAAGAGTATAAACTTTTACCATTAAGTGAAGTTGAAAGTTTTATAAAAACAAATAAGCATTTGCCCGATGTTCCATCTGCTATAGAAATACAAACCAATGGCTTAAAAGTAGGCGAAATGCAAACAAAAGCAATGCAAAAAATTGAAGAGCTAACATTGTACATAATTGAAATGAAAAAAGAAATGGAGGCAATGAAAAACATTATTGACCAAAAAAAATAACCCATCATGAAATCTAACATATTATTTTTCATAATTATTTTGGTAATTAATTATGATGCAGCAAATGCTCAATTACAACAAAAAAAAGGACAGGGACAGACAGCTATTGGATATAGCATAAATTTTGCAGAGCGTGCAAAAGCAGAAAACAAATCACACCTAAAAAAAGGCCAGTTTCCGCCAAATGAAAAATTGGAGGCAGAAAATGGTGAAGAAAAAATGCAGTTTAAAAATAAGGTCTTAGACGCACAGCAAGCAAACAAAGTGGAAGTGAGTTTTCCACCAGCAAATGTAATTGCACAGAGGCCATCAGATATTTTGAGTGCACCTTGTTTAGATTTTCAAGGGGTAATTACCAATACATCTGCTCCGCCAGACCCCAATGGTGCTGCGGGTTTTGAAACTTTAATGGGCACAACAAATTTTACCATTCGCACACAAAATAAAACCGGCGGATTGATAAATGAACAACAGTTTACAACTTTCTTTGCTGGAATAGGCGGGCATGGTTTTATTTTTGACCCAAGAATCGTTTATGATGCATATGCCCAGCGCTGGGTTTTTGTATGTGGTGGCTCGGGTAACAGTTCCAATTCCGCAGTTCTAATTGGCATATCTCAAAGCTCAGATCCTAATGGCGGTTGGTGGATATATAATATTGATGCAGATGGTACTAATGTAAATTGGATGGACTATCCTGTGATTGGGATAAATAAAAACTGGATTACCATTTCGGGTAATATGTTTCAACGAGGCGTTGCTGGTGCGTTTTACTCTCGTGTATGGGCTTTAAACAAAAGCCAAGCTTATGTAGGGGCATCTGTTGGTTATACATTTTGGGATTTTTCTAATCTGTTTACGATTGCACCAAGTTCTAATTACGATGCTGCCGAAGATCGCATGTGGCTTGTAACTAACTGGAACAGTAACTCAGGTGGTAGTGGCTTCATTAAAATTTTGAACATGACAGGTACTGCAGCTGCGCCAGCACTTACACTAGGAAATACCATTAATGTTGGCACAGCATGGACGTCTGGCGGAGTAGGCGCATCACAAACAGGTACTGGCTTACAAATTAATGCTGGGGATGATAGGGTACAAAATACAATTTATAGAAATGGGGTTATTTGGTTTGCTCAATCTTATTCACAACCCGCTGCTGCACCTACATATACTGGCGTACAAATGATAGCGCTCAATCCTTTTACTGGTACACATATTGAAACAATAAGAGTAGTAGACATTAGTGCATCCATATTATGTGCCTTCCCTTATGTAACCGCAAATAAAGACAACGATGTATGTATGGCTTATAATACTTTTTATACAACTGGTTATGCATCTGCTGCTGTATCTTTTAGAAGAAGTGGTGGCATTTTAGAATCTTATGTATTTAGAGGCGGCGAAGACTGGTATTATTTAGATGTAAATGGTTCTAACAGATTTGGCGATTATTCAAGTGCCATGGTGGACCCCGAAGATGATAAAACAATGTGGGTGTTTGGCGAATATGCAAGAAGTAATGGCGGAGCTGCTGGAACCGATACATGGGGAACATGGTGGGCAAAGGTTTGCCCCAATTTTTGTGTAAATGACCAGCCAGTAACAGGAGCCGTGGGTGTAGGTTATGCCAGAAAATTTGAAGCAAATAACACCATAACTGCCACAGTGCAAATATTAAGTGGGGCTATAATGAAATTAGATGCAGGCACAAGAGTTACGCTCAGCCCAGGCTTTAGGGCAAACAATGGAAGTAAAGTACAAATATATATTGAAGGTTGTGGTGGTGTAAGGTAATAGCTAAATACCAATGCTAAAATGGGAAGATGTTTGACTTACCATTATAAAAGGTCTTAGCAATGTAGATATTAGCCCTATAGCAGAAAATGATTACGATAATTTTTACATTATTAGATTATTGGAAAATAAATATGTTAGGCGTTTTACCGCTACTACCTTTGTAGAGATAAGTCCATATATGGGGAAGTTAAAATGCAGCTAGTTGATACTTTGTTCAATTTGGATAGTGCGCTTTATATTTGCTACATCAACCTACCATCTACCATATTACAAACACCCATCGAATACCTCACTGGTATAACAGCCCAGCGAGGAGATATGTTGCGCAAAGATTTGAATATTCATACTTTCAATGATTTACTCAATCACTTTCCATTTAGGCATGTAGATAAAACAAAAGTAGATACCATCGCTTCGCTAAATATGCAAGATGAATATGCTTATGTAGCAGGAAAATTATTAAGTTTAGATATATTGGGGGAAGGTAGGGGGAGAAGGCTTGTAGGGAAATTGAAAGACAATACCGGGGTCATAGAATTGGTTTGGTTTCAAGGCATAAATTATGTAGAAAAAATTATGCAGGTGGGCCAACAATATTTGGTATTTGGTAAGCTTGGTTTTTTTATAGGCTCCCCACAAATTGCACATCCCGAAATAGAAAACTTTTCGCCACAAAAATTAGCCGGTAAGCCAAGCCTAGAGCCCATTTACCCTTGTACAGAAAAACTAAAAGCACGGGGTATAAATGGTAGTAACATTGGAAAATTTACAGCAGAACTTTTTCTAAAAATTACGGAAAAGGATATTGCTGAAAACCTTCCTAAACAAATGATTGAACAGTATAAGTTAATGAATCGTTTTGAGGCATATAGGCAAATACATTTTCCTTCTACAGAAAAACATTATCAACACGCCCTCCGTAGATTAAAATTTGATGAATTGTTTTTTGCACAATTAAGGATGCAATTGGTAAAGTTGCAACGGCATCGGTTTAGCAAAGGAAATATTTTTGATAAAGTGGGCGATCATTTCAATATTTTTTACAATAATTATATACCCTTTACACTTACCAATGCACAAAAAAGGGTGTTGAAAGAAATTCGGAAAGATACTGGTAGTGGCAGACAAATGAATAGGCTTTTACAAGGCGATGTAGGCAGTGGTAAAACCATGGTAGCATTGCTTTGCATGCTTATTGCCATTGACAATGGTTTTCAAAGTGTACTGATGGCCCCTACAGAAATATTGGCAAACCAGCATTTGATAAGCATTACAGATATGCTAAAAGATATGCCCGTAAATGTTCAATTGCTTACTGGATCGGTAAAAGCAAAAGCAAGGAAAAAAATATTGGCAGATGCCGAAGATGGAACCTTGCATATTTTGATAGGAACTCATGCTGTGATAGAAGATAAAGTAAAATTTAAAAACCTCGGCCTAGCAGTAATAGATGAGCAACATAAATTTGGCGTAGCACAACGAGCACAATTAAGAGACAAAAATACCATACCTCCACATATACTCGTAATGACAGCAACGCCTATCCCACGCACATTGGCACTTACTGCTTATGGAGATTTGGATTATAGTGTAATGGACGAATTGCCACCGGGTAGAAAACCGATAGATACCATTCATAGAAATGAAAGTGCCAGACCACAAGTAATGGATTTTATAAAAACAGAAATTGCCCTGGGCCTTCAAGTATATATTGTGTATCCATTAATTGAAGAAAGTAGTACACTCGATTATGAAAATTTGATGAAAGGGTATGAAGAAATAAAATCATTTTTTCCTGAGCCAAAATATTGGATAAGCATGGTGCATGGCAAACAATTGCCAGAGGTAAAAGAAGCCAATATGCAACGATTTGTAAAGGGTGAAACAAATATTATGGTGAGCACTACCGTAATAGAAGTGGGCGTAAATGTGCCCAACGCATCTGTAATGGTTATAGAAAGTGCCGAAAAATTTGGCCTATCGCAATTACACCAGTTGCGAGGGCGTGTAGGAAGAGGAGCAGATAAAAGTTATTGTATTTTACTTACTGGCAGAAAACTATCCAACGATGCCAGAGAGCGTATGAAAATAATGGTAGCAACCAATGATGGTTTTGCTATTGCAGAAAAGGATTTGGAGATACGTGGCCCAGGCGAAATTGAAGGAACAAAACAGAGTGGCGCACTAAATTTTAAACTAGCCAGCATAGTAAATGATAAAGCTATGCTAGAAGTAGCAAGAGATACAGTTGAGAAATTATTGGAAGCAGATCCTGATATAGAAACAGCAGAAAACCTGCCAATTAAAAATTATTTGGTTTCTCAAAAAGGAAAAACGAAGTGGAGTAAGATTGCTTAATCAGATGGCAGATGGCAGAGGGCAGATGGCAGATGGCAACTATAAAACAACGTCGTTAAGTTAAGGGTTTATGCTTTGCCCTGTGCTATAGCACGGGGGACGTTAAGTTAAGGGTTTATGCTTTGCCCTGTGTTTTAGCACGGGGGACAAAAATATAATCTAAAGTGGCTTTAGCCACAATGGTATTAATTTGGAGGCTTTAGCAAAATAAAAAAAATAGAACTACATTAAAAGCTGCTTTAATGACATTCAATTGTAAAAGGTAAGTATCGGTAAAATATTAACTTTTAATAATACAAAACACAATAGCAGCTTTGTTTTCGTTTATTTCCGTAAATTGTACACAAAAATTCATACTTGCAATTCATTTCTACAATAATGTTTAGGTTTTTATTTTTAGGTCTCAGTTTTCTTTTTGGAACAAATGCGCTTGCTCAAATGGAATTTGTACAAAATAAAGGACAATGGGACAAGCGAGTAGATTATAAAGGGGATTTTAATACAGGTGCTTTCTTTTTACAAAACAATGGTTTTACTGTTTTGCTAAATAAACCAGCAGACGTAATGCAGCTTTCAGAAAAAAAGCATGGCGTGTATTCTACAAAACAACCAAAAGTAAACCCGCCCGATAGTTTTATTTTTCATTCATTTGCTTACAATGTTTCTTTCCTAGGAGCATCATTAAAAGCCGAAGTTATACCAGATAAAGGATTGCCAACATACAATAATTATTTTGTAGGAAACGATAAAAATAAATGGGCAAGCAATTGTAAAATTTATAATGCAGTAACCTATAAAAATATTTATCCTAATATTGATATTAGATATTACAGTACACAAAATAATTTGAAATACGATTTTATTGTACACCCAGGTGGTAACCCCTCTGCTATTGCTATGCGTTATGATGGTGGGGTTAAACTATCCATAAAAAATAAAAAATTAATTATTGGTACATCGGTAGGAGATGTTACAGAGCTTGAACCCTATACCTATCAAACCAATACAATTGTTAAGAAAGATGTTGTTACAAAATATATTTTAAAAGACAATGTCGTTAGTTTTGATGTAAGTGATTATGATCCAAAAGCAGAATTGATTATTGACCCCCAATTAATATTTTCTTCATTTACACGAAGCACTGCAGATAATTGGGGTTATACTGCTACGCCAGGGGCCGATGGTAGTTTTTTTGCAGGAGGAATAGCTTTTAGTACAGGGTTCCCGGTTACACTCGGCGCATTTCAAACTTTGTATGCAGGCGGAGAATATGATATTAGTATCTTTAAATTTTCACCCGATGGAACCCAAAGAATTTATGCGACTTATATTGGTGGCAATGATAAAGAACAGCCACATAGTATGATTGCAGATGCAGCCGGAAATTTAACTATTGCTGGTAGAACCAACTCCCCCAATTATCCATTGCTTACAAGTATTCCTGCAACAGGAGCCGGATATGATATTTTTATAACCAAATTAAATGCTGCTGGCACTGCGCTAATAGGTTCCGTAAAAATTGGTGGGGCGGGTGATGATGGCGTAAATATTGCCGATAAAGGAGTTGTAAATGGAGATACAAGCATAAGACGAAACTATGGCGATGACGCAAGGAGTGAAGTTATATTGGATGCAAGCAACAATGTGATTGTAGCTTCCTGTTCTCGTTCTACCGATTTTCCAATGACAGCTGCATTGCAACCAACTTTTGGGGGAGGCTTGCAAGATGGTGTTATTTTAAAATTAAATCCAAACCTTTCTTCAATCATATTTTCTACTTATTATGGTGGAAACGGGGATGACGCTTGTTTTGTAGCAGCCATAAATCCACTTACAAATAATTTATACATTGGAGGTGCTACAAAGAGCAATAATTTACTTGGCAATACTGCGGCTACCGTAAATCCAAATTTTATAGGAGATATTGATGGATTTGTAACCGAGCTGCAACCTAACGGAAGTTCAATCATCAAAACAACCTACATTGGCACTGTTGGGATTGATGCTGTGTACGGTTTAAAATTTGATAAGTATGGCTTTCCTTATATTATGGGAACAACTACCGGAAACTGGGTAGCAGTAAACGCATTTTACAATGTGCCCAACTCCAAACAATTTATTGCAAAGTTGCAACCCAATTTATCAGCATATGTTTACTCTACCAATTTTGGCACAAATGATGCTTTTCCCAATATTTCGCCCATTGCTTTTTTAGTAGATCGTTGCGAAAATGTATATGTTTCCGGCTGGGGAGGTATGGTAAATACAATTACGGGTTACCCAAATAGTGGTACAAATAATTTACCAGAAGTAAGTCCATTGCCGGGGCTACCAGCAGCAGATGGGTCTGACTTTTATTTCTTTGTTTTAAAAAAAGATGCACAATCACAATTGTTTGGATCTCACTTTGGACAAAATGGTGCAGCCGGCGACCATGTGGATGGGGGCACAAGTCGCTTCGATGCCAATGGCGTTATTTATCAAGCAATATGTGCTAACTGTTTAGCGTTTGGGCCAGCTGCTTTTCCCACTTTTCCTACTGGCCCAACTTTCCCATGGTCAAATGTAAATCCAAGTTCTAATTGCAACTTAGCAGCAGTAAAGATTGATATGAATTTTGCCGGTGTAGCCACAGAAATTCAATCGTCCATTGCAGGAGTATTAAATGATACATTAGCCTGTGTGCCTATACTTGTAAATTTTAAAGATACCTTACAAAAAGGAGTTACCTATTATTGGAATTTTAATTCTGTAGTTTTTCCAAATGCAGTAGATGCTATCACCAATCACCCAGATACTGCCCATATTTTTACTGCCATCGGTATCTACAGAGTACGATTAATTTCTGAGGATTTGACTACTTGTAATCTTAGAGATACTTCCTACATCACTATCACTATTTCTGACAGGGTCGTAACACCAAAAATTATAGCAACGGGCGTTTTTCCTTGTAGCAATAAAAAATTTGAATTCAAAAATGCTTCTTTTAATTCGGATGGTACTTCATTTACTACGCGATCTTTTGTATGGGATTATGGGGATGGATCTCCAAAAGATACAACAAATTTAAACCCCATACGTACGCATACCTATGCAAGTATAGGTACTTACTTTGTTACACTCACCGTAATAGACAGTCGGTTTTGTAATGCGCCTATTTCAGATACTTTTACACTTATTATAGGACCAGATGTAAAAGCCAAAATACAACAAGAGGCTATTGGGTGTTCAGAAAACGCAGTAATTTTTACAAACCTGTCCGGTGCCGCATTATCTTGGAAATGGGAATTCTACGACGCAACCACCAACAGCTTGGTTGGTTCCTCTACAGACTTTGAACCTATATTTATTTTTCCAACACAAGGGAATTTTAAATACAGGTTAATTGCTTTTGACTCTACTACCTGTAATAAAACAGATACAACACAGTTTTATTTTATTAACATAATAAAAAAACCAGTGGCCTTATTTGATTATACCCCCAGGCCTCCAATGCCAAATAGACCTACTCGATTTATCAATCTATCTACTTTTTCGGAAAGGTACTTGTGGACTTTTGGTGATGGAGAAAGTTCTACCGCATTTGAACCCGTGCATGAGTATGAGAAACCAGGCAACTACACAGTAACACTTTTTGTTTTCAATAAATCTACTTGTACCGATTCTTTTCCTTTGGTTGTAAATGTAATCATTGATCCTTTATTGGATGTGCCCAACGCATTTACGCCCGGAAAATTTGGAGAAAATGCCATTGTTTATGTTCGTGGCTTTGGCATCAATAAAATGGATTGGAGAATCTACAATAGGTGGGGAGAGTTGGTTTTTCAATCATCTAATAGACGAAATGGATGGGATGGCTACTATAAAGGAAAATTGCAACCAATGGATGTGTATACATATACCTTGGATGTTGAATTTTTAGACGGTAAAAAGCTGAGAAGAACGGGTGATATTAGTTTGTTGAGATAAGTTGTTTTTTCTTAGCTACAATAATGACAAAATAATTGTATGCAAAAGACAAAAATATATGTTAAATGATGCATTAAAGTACCCTGTAAAACTCGTTTTCCGTAATAGTTACGTCATTTATCTAAAATCGTAAAACTTATTAAGATTGCTATTCGTTTATTTAACTAAATTGTACATAAATTAAAAATCGGTTGAGCTATACATTTAAAATATCATTGAAACAAATAGTCTTGTTATGTGTTGTGTTTTTTCTTCAAAAAAATGCAAATGCACAAATGGAATTTATAGAAAATAAAGGTCAATGGGATAAGCGTGTTATTTACAAAGGCGATTTTTCTACTGGCGCTTTGTTTTTAGAAAAAAAAGGATTTACCGTTTTGTTGAGCAATGCCGATGACCTAAAAAAGCGAAATGAATTTTTGCATGGGGCTGAAAAAAAGAATGTAAAAGAAAATCCCAACGATACTTTTACAGTTCATTCTTTTGCATATAATGTTAGCTTTTTGGGAAGCACAGCCAATCCGCAACAAATTGCCGAAAAACCCTTGGCTACCTACAATAATTATTTTATTGGTAATGATGAAAAAAAATGGGCGTCTAATTGTAAAATATTTACGGCTATCACCTACAAAAATGTTTATCCAAATATAGACGTGCGTTACTATAGCACAGCAGATAGATTGAAATACGATTTCATTGTTCATCCAGGAGGTAATCCAGCGGCTATCGCTATGCGTTTTGATGGAGGGGTAAATTTGTCTATAAAAAATAAAGAGTTGGTTATTGGTACGCCAGTGGCAACGGTGAAAGAGTTGGCTCCATATTCTTACCAAACAGGGGCTAAAGGCACTACAGATATAAAAACAAAGTTTGTAATAAATGACAATGTGGTAACTTTTGATGTAGATGGATATGATGTAAAAGAAACACTGATAATAGACCCTCAAGTAGTTTTTACCACTCTAAGCGGTAGTACTTCAGACAATTGGGGATACACGGCCACACCAGGGCCAGATGGAAGTTTTTTTTCTGGCGGAGTTGTTTTTGGATCTGGATACCCAGTTTCACCTGGGGCATATCAAACTACCTATGGCGGCGGAGTAAATGAGGGGCAGTTTCCAGGAGTTGATATGGGTATTTTTAAATTTTCACCTAACGGGAGCCTTAGATTATACGCCACATATATTGGCGGCAATGGCAACGAGCAACCACATAGTATGATTGTAGATGCTGCAGGTAATTTGGTTATAGCTGGTAGAACAAATTCACCCAATTATCCCCTTCTCACTGGAATACCGGCTACAGGTTCCGGTAACGATATCGTAATTACAAAATTAAACGCTGCAGGAAATGCATTAATTGGCTCTGTAAAAATAGGAGGTTCAGGGGACGATGGTGTAAATATTAGGCCTAAATATATAGGTACAACTGGCGCAGACAGGCTAAGGAGAAACTATGGAGATGATGCAAGAAGCGAAGTTATTTTGGATGCAAGCAACAATGTTTATGTGGTATCATGTACACAATCTGCTAATTTCCCCGTTCAGTTTCCAGTACAAGCCACTTCGGGGGGTAATCAAGATGGAGTAATATTAAAACTTACGCCTACTTTATCTGGTTTGTTTTATTCTACCTACTTTGGTGGTAGTGGAGATGATGCTTGTTTTGTAGCAGCAATAAGTCCGGTTACAGGAAGTTTGTACGTGGGTGGAGCTACTTCTAGCAACAACCTTAGAGGTACTACTGCTGGTACAATCGGCCCCAATTTTGTTGGAAATATTGATGGGTTTGTAACTCAACTTCCAGCATCTGGTGCTACTATTACGAGAACAACTTATTTGGGAACGGGTGCTATAGATTTGGTATATGGTTTAAAATTTGATCGTCTTGGTTTTCCTTATGTAATGGGAACTACTACTGGTGCATGGCCTGTATTAAATGCAAATTACAGTGTGCCCAATTCAAAACAATTTATTGCAAAGTTGCAGCCCGATTTATCCACCTATGTTTATTCTACTATTTTCGGAACATCCTCCACCGATCCCAATATTTCTCCAGTTGCTTTTTTAGTAGATCGTTGTGAAAATGTATATGTATCTGGTTGGGGCGGGGGTATAAACAACTCTCAAAATTACAACACAGGAAATACAAATGGCTTGCCCCAAGTAAATCCACTAAATGTTCGCCCACCAGATGGGGCAGATTTTTATTTTTTTGTGCTTAGAAAAGATGCACAGTCACAATTGTTTGGGTCTAGTTACGGTCAATTTGGAGGTTTAGGCGATCATGTTGATGGAGGAACAAGTCGTTTTGATGATAACGGTGTAATTTATCAAGCAATTTGTGCTAATTGTGCTGGAAGGACGAGTTCGCCACCCATTTTTTTTCCTACAACACTCGGTACTTGGTCTCAGCAAAATGGAAGTACTGGCTGTAACCAAGCTTCTGTAAAAATTGATATGAATTTTGCAGGAATTGGGTCCGAAATACAATCAGAAATAGATGGAGAAGTAAATGATACCTTGGGGTGTTTTCCACTTACAGTAACGTTTAAAGATGTTCGTCAAAAGGGTGTAACCTATTATTGGAATTATGATGCTATTGGTAATCCGACGGGGGTTGATGATATTACAACCGTACCACAATCACCACCACATACATTTCTTACTGTTGGTACGTATAGAGTAAGGCTTATTTCCGAAGATCTAACTACTTGTAATCTTAGAGATACATCCTATATAACCATAACTGTGGGAGATAAGAGAGTAGCACCAGATTTTACCTATCAAAAAATAGGCCTATGCACAAGCAATAACTACGAATTTACAAATACAACTCCTTCAGTACCTACTGTTCCATTTGCACCACAAACTTTTGTTTGGGATTTTGGCGATGGGTCGCCATTAGATACGGCAGATTTTGCACCACCTATATCACATACATATGCTGGTCCGGGAACTTACAGGGTAATATTAAAAATATTTGATTCAAGATATTGTAATTCGCCTGCAAGCGATACGCAAATTGTAAGAGTAAATCCAAGTGTAAGCGCTAGGCCTAATTCTTCAAAATTAGGTTGTGCTCCTTATGTTCCTATTTTTGTAAATGAAAGTTTGGGAGGCTTAAGTTGGTTATGGCAATTGGTAGATGATGCTACTGGAAATCTAATTGGAACTTCAACAGATGAACTACCTATATTCCCGCCGCTTGCTGTAGGAAATTATAGTTATAGATTAATAGCGTATGACTCTGCTACCTGTAATAAGATAGATACTTCTGCTTATTTTAAAATTAAAGTTGTACAAAAACCACAAGCAGCAGGTAATTGGGCACCCAATCCACCACAACCAAATGTGCCTGTTAGGTTTTCTAATTTCTCTAATTTTGCCGATAGCTATCTCTGGAATTTCGGCGATGGTGAAAGCAGTTCCCTTTTTCAACCAACCCATGAATACAATGCAACTGGAACATACAATGCACAATTAATTGCCTACAGTAATGCTGGTTGTTCAGATACGTTTCCTTTAATTGTAAATGTAATTGTGAATCCATTACTGGATGTACCCAACGCATTTACACCTGGAAGATTCGGAATTAATGGAGTGGTAAATGTAAGGGGATTTGGTATTGATAAAATGGATTGGAGAATTTACAACAGATGGGGGCAAATGGTTTTTCAATCTGCCAGCAAAAAAGTAGGATGGGATGGATATTATAAAGGTAAATTACAACCGACAGATGTTTACACATACACGCTATTTGCAGAACTTACGGACGGACAAAAAATAACAAAAACAGGGGATATAACTTTACTAAGATAGTATTTAGTTAAAATGCTAGATTAGTAAATGTATTTTCCCATAAATGAATTAATTTTAGATACAGAAAATAAACGAAAGCTTTTTAAAATTGAATAAAATAAAAAATATATTAGTCCTTCTGATTTTCCTACTACATGGCATATATGTGAATGCCCAAGATTTACATTTTTCGCAGTTTTACAATTCACCTCTTACTACAAATCCTGCCAATGCCGGATTTATACCAGATGCAGATTATCGCATTGGCGTAAATTATAGGAGCCAGTGGAATAGCTTATTAAGTACACCTTACACCACAGTAAGTGCTTTTGCAGATGCTCAATTGTTTAGAGATAAATTGGAAAATGGATGGATAGGAATTGGAGGTGTTTTACTGAGCGATAAAGCAGGTAGCGGTGGGCTTAGGTCCGATAAATTTTATGGCTCTGTGGCATACCACAAAATGCTTGGGTTAAGTAGTTTGCTAAGTGCCGGTTTCAATCTTGGGTATGTTTCAAAAAGAATAGATCCAACCAATCTTAGATTTCCCGACCAGTTTAATGGAAAGTTTTTTGATGGAACAATTTCTCCAGGAGTACAGTTTTCAAATATTAATATAGATTATTACGATATGCAAGTAGGGTTGAACTACGCCTATTTTCCACAAGAAAATGTTTACATCAATGCAGGTTATTCCGTACACCATGTAAACAAGCCAAAGGAAACATTTTTTGGAGATAATACAGCGGTGGGAAAAATTCCTATGAGGCATATCGGTTTTGTAAATGCCATTCTTAAAGTAAACCCAAGGGTAATCATTAACCCTAATATTTATTTTACCACACAAACAAATGCCATAGAATTAAATGCTGGTATCAATGCCAATTACAACCTCTCAGAGTTTGGAGAAAGCCAATTGATTTTTGGCATGTATTACAGGTACAATGATGCCGTTATTCCTGTGCTTGGCTTCGAAACAAAAAAAGTTGCCTTCACTTTTAGCTATGATGCTACTATGTCTAACCTTAATAAATTTAATAATTATAGAGGTGCTGGAGAAATTAGTATAGTAAAAAAAGGGTTCTATCCTGGCAATGTTGATAGGCAAACTTTGTGTCCAAAGTTTTAAAAAAAAATCACAAACATTTTTTGAATTTCATATTTTTCAAAATTTGTTTGTGATTACTTATGAAACAGTTTTGGGTACTGCTCCTCGATTATTCAAATATTATTTTCTCATTCACAACAGTACTACCATAAACTATATGTAAGACATACAATGTTTTTACATCGAAATGGGCAGGTACTTTAAATGATATGGTTCTATTGCCTCGTGGGTTTACTTGGTTGTAATATAATCTTTCTCCCAAGGTTCCAAAAATGGTTATTTCTACATTTTCATTTACGTTTGTTAAAAATTCAACATTGATTGTGTTATTCGTAATAGGATTTGGATAAACACTAACCGCTTGTTTAATGCTGTTTTTTAGTGTTGCTATTCTAGAGTAAGAAACTTCTCCTTGTTTTGAAATTCCTTTTATGCGATAATACACTACACTCGCATTTATTCTATTGTCCTTGTAAGTATAATTTTGTTTATTGTTGTTGCTGGTATTTGTAACTGTATTTACCAAAATAAAATCAATACCGTTTACAGATCTTTCTACAATAAATCTATCATAATTGTCATTTTCTAATACCTCAAAATTCAAGATAGCATGTTCATTATCCCAACGAGCGAGTAGCTCCATACCCGTAAGTGGCAAAACAATATTGTTGAAGATAGGAATGGTATTGTATGTGCCATTTAAAATAGATTGCGATTCAGCACTAGTCATACACATCCAATTTTGCTGAATGGATGCATATAGTTGCCTAAAATCGTATTGCATGGGCACTTGTGAGTTTCCGTTTGCAGTTCCTGCTGCAGGTAATACTGGGGATGAACCAATAACGCCTCCATTTAAACCAGCACCAAAAAATATTACTGGAGCACCAGACCCATGATCGGTTCCACTACTTGAATTGCTAATAACCCTTCTGCCAAATTCACTAAATGTCATTCCAGTAACTTTATTATCTTTACCCATCAATGTTATATCGTTTTGAAAAGCAGATATGGCAACAGAAAGTCTTGATAAATTAGTTGCATGATTACCCGTTGTATGATCTGCAGCTACCACTTGGCCTTCGTGCGTATCATAACCTTCCGATTGGTTTACAATATAAATAGGCGTAGTAAGTCCACCGCCAATAAGACGAGCAACAACTTTTAATTGTGTTGCCAAATTATTAGTGGTACTCGGATACATGGTAGAGAGTGTAGTTTGAGCATTGTACGAAGCGGTAATTCTAGAGGCATACACATTGCTTTGGTTTCTCATCTGCCTCAAAAAAGTAAGTTCCGTGCCGTAATCATTTGCTGGGGCAGGCTCTGGTGCAGCAGTAGCTACACTAATTAGCGAAGCTGGGTTAGGAGCATTGTATCCAAAATTTACATCCGTGCCAAGTAATGACAATGGTAAAGATCCACCAATTTGTATGGCCATAGGATCGGGATTGGTAGCATTGGGATATCCAGTTGGGAAAGCAGGATAATTTGTTTCCAATTGTCTGCCAATCCAACCTGTTGTAGCGTTCGGATTGGTAGTACCCGAAAACCAAATGTTTTGTGCAAAAAAATGGCTGAAATTTGGATTTGGGTAAGTAACCCCATTCACAATGTTTACCTTGCCTTGGTTGAACAAATCTCTTATCCCCGTCATGGCAGGATGCAAACCAGTGGTGGTAGTTCCATTTAATGTAAGTACGGATGCTTGCGGAAGAATAACATCTGGCCTTGCTGCGGTAAGCTCTGTATACCTATCGAGGGGGATAACCATGTTTAATCCATCATTGCCTCCATTCATCTGAATTATTACTAACACTTTGCCACAGTTTGCTACCGATGAAGCCATGGCTTGTAACATTGGATGTAATACGCCTTCCCCTGCAAATACGGGTACGCCTGTTAGCATAATTGGAACAGATACCAACGCTGTATTTCCTAAGAATTTTCTACGGTTCATAAGATTTATTTTTTTTAAACTACATTAATTGATACTCTGCTAATTGTAATAAAGAAGTAAAAAAAGCTTTTAGTTTGTTTACTACTACAGTTGTGTTTGTGGCAGTAGGGCTTGATAAATAATTTACCCAAGCCTGTGTCCAATAAATATCACTCGATTGTCCGGTAAGCAAATCTTGTTGCTTCAATTGTGTTTTGTAAGCAGCAGGAAGGTCTACACAAAATAGGTATTTCGTTACTTCGTCTATTAATAAATTAGGGTCATTTATGGTTGCATTTGGAAACTGCTGAATAAAAGCGATAAAATCTAATTTAATAAGCGTACTTGATGAAGAAGGCGTAAAACCATTCATAAAAGTGGTAAGCATGCTTGCTCTTTTCTGTATGGTTTCAGAATTAATCCAGTTTTGATAATAGGTAGGTTCTTGGTAATAAGCCTTCCAGCCTGCCACATTGGGTGGGCCACCAAATTCTTGCCCCAGGTTATTGTCACTATAATCGTGAAAATATCTCCAAATAAAATACTGCTTATCTACACCCAAGGCGGTAGTCGTATTTAGATTAAATGTTCGAATCAAACCTACAATATAATCCATAGGACTTTTTATCATTACACCTTTATTGGCTACATCAAAAAAATGTTCACTTTTAAACAAGGCTTTTACAACCGGTGCCATTTCCCAATTGTTACTCACTAGTAATGCAGCCAATGGTACAATAACATTTGCTTCTACATTGGCATCAATATCGTAATAAACGAAATAGCGATACAGCCTTCTGCAAATGTATCTAGATATGGTTGTAGCTTGTTGGGTAAAAAGCAAATCGAAAAATATATTAAATTCGTTTGCCCCTGCGGCCCCAGCTTGATTGGCGATGGTTGTATTCGTATTACCTAAATTGCCAAATAACAAAGAGGAAAATACTTTATTGGTTTGATTGTGTCTGGTAGAGTCAAAACCCGGTGCAAATGGATATGCACTAATAAAACTAGGCACTCTCCAACCAGAAAAAACTTTTGAAGCAGCTATTACATCAGGCTCTGTATAATTTTGTGTGGGTACTTTTCCCATTGTAAATAATTCCAATAACTCTCTTGCAAAGTTTTCATTGGGAGCCGATGCTGTACTATTCTGGTTGCTCAAATACACCAGCATAGCAGGTGTTTTGGCAATATCTTTTATGAGTGTTTTAAAATTTCCCAAACAATTTGTACGGAGTAATTTCATATAGTCGTGCAACATCGTTGCCGAATTATTTTGCGAATTTTCTAAACTCTCAAAACCTACCGGAATAAAATGATACCAAAACTGTTGCATTTTTTCTCTTATACTAGCAGGCTCATTTATACATACACCCCAATGCCAGTATGCCAAACTCAATCTTCTAGAATACGCTGGACCAAAAGGAGGATAACCAATAATATTTGAAGTAGTCCAATCTGCACCTTGTGCAACGCCTCCTGTAATCACAGGTGTACCAGTACCTTGGCCCAGTGTATCGGGATAGCTCGCAGTATTAAAATACAATGGTGTGGGGCTTGGGCTTACAGGAAGAGCTGTGAAACTAAATAGGGAATCTACTGCTGCAGATGGAGTCATAGCTAGCAAAGCAGTAAGATCTGCTTTCTTTACACCAAAACTTGCTCTGCGCAATAAATGTGTTGCTTCCCAAACCGTCCAAGCTCCTGCATACGGCGCAATGCCACTCGTGATATTTCCAATACGATTTAATAAAGCAGCATCATTTTCACTAGGGATAACTATAGCATTGCTGTATACCCTCGGCCCCAAAGATTTGCGTGAATATTTATCAAAAATCGGATCGTCTGAATCTGGAGAATTTAAATCTGGAGCTTGTTGTTTTTGTATTTTTAGAGAGCGAAAGAATTCTCTCCTAGAAACTGTTGGGGTTCCCATATTTATTTTATTTAGATGTAATGAATTTCTATATTATTGATTTTTGAACATTGAAAATTGAATACCCGCTTATCGTCGAACCAAATAAAAGGTTTAAGTTTACATAAATATAAACTTTGAAAGCTATATATCTTGTAGTAGTATCTACTTTTTTTATTAACATTTCTTTGGCACAAACCGTACCAATTAATTTGCCTGCTTACGAAAGGATTCCTACTTTGCCAGCATTTAAGCTGTTTTTAGCCCCCGATAGTATTGTTTTTCTAAAACAAGATCTGAAAAAAAGAAAGGAAACAATTATTATGGTATTTAGCCCAGATTGTGACCATTGCAGACATGCAACCGAAGATTTAATTGCACACATAAACCTTTTTAAAAAAGTGCAAATTGTAATGGCTTCTTCACTAGGTTTTCAACCAGTAAAAAAGTTCTATCAAGATTTTAAATTAGCCGATTATGCCAATATTAAAGTAGGTTGGGATAATATTTATTTTTTAAGTACATTCTATGAAGTAAATAGTTTTCCGGCTATTTTTTTGTACAACAAGAAAGGAAAATTTATAAAAGCATTTGATGCCAATGCAAAGTGGGAAACAATTGCAGCATCACTTTAATATCGCATGAATTGTTGTATCCATTCCGCTTTATTACCTATAGATACTCTTATAACATACATTCCTTTTCCAATATTTGAAATGGGTATTTGTATGTTTTTTGTATTGGAGGCTAGTCTTAGTCTCGTAAATGTAGTGCCCGATCTAATGTTTTGAACGAGAATATTAATTACCCCATCAATTACATCTGTACCAGTATGTTTAAGATGTAGCAGCCCGCCAATGGCTGGCACTGGATAAATATTCCACGAATTTTTTATATCCTTTATTGCATTATTAATGGATTTTGTTGTTTCAGTATTTTTATTGATGCGGTTAATTTTTAATCTATAATATACGGTTTCGCCAGCAGTAATTTTATCCATATATCTTATAGACTCCCCAACTGGAATTTCGTTGTTTTTCTTTATGAAAATGTCCGAAAAAATGATATTGTCTGTGCTACTTTGCAAGCAGTAAATAGTTACATTTTTATCTTCATGTTGCCACCCGATTGTGACTGTTTCATCATCGTTTTCTATTTTGGCAAAAAGGTTGCTGTTGTTTTGTGCTATGGAAGCGCCGGATATTAATAACAACAGTGTGATACAGAAAATGTTTTTCATTTTGGAAATTGGTTTCAGATAAAAATAGGGAGCAATTTTCTAATAAATTTGTTAAACAATTTTTCTTTATTAAAAAAAGCAATTCTCTTCTGTAAATAAGACAAAAGTAGAAGTAAATAAACCGTTCGATAGAAAAATGCGTATCTTAAATTTAAAATATATATTATGAAAAAAATACAGTCATTGTCTTTCTTGTTAATTTGTTTGTTTATAAATTATACAGTTTTGGCTCAAAACGATAAAAGTAAAAGACCTAGTCCACCTGCTTTGGTAAAACAGACATTGGTATCGGGAGCTAATATTACAATTGATTACAGTCAACCTTCTGTAAAAGGTAGAATCATCGGCGAAAATGTAGAACCAAAAGATGGAGAAGTTTGGCGCACAGGCGCTAATGAAGCAACTGTTTTTGAAACAAATAAACCGATAAAAGTGGATGGTAAAGATTTAGCGGCCGGTAAGTATGGGCTTTTTAGTATCGCTGGAAAAGATAATTGGGTGGTGATTTTTAATAAAACTTGGGACCAGTGGGGTGCATCAGATTACAAAGCTGATGACGATGCTTTACGTATAAATGTAAAACCACAAAAGGCAGAAAATTTTGCCGAGAAAATGACTTTTACCATAGATAAAAATGGATTGGTAACTTTATTATGGGGTGATAATAAAGTTAGTTTTACGCTGCAATAGCACCCCTGTTTATTGAAGATTTTTTAAAGGCTAATTTTTTTAATACCTAAAAAGTTGGGAGAAAATAAATGGTGGCTTTTTTATTATGTTCTAGGATAAATAACCCCATCACCAAACCCTTAAAATTTTTAATTTCTGTGCTTATAGATGTTCAAATTAGCCAACTTATTAAAATAATTAAACTGCCGCTAGGATTAACCCTAGCGGCAGTTTAATTAAAAAAGGAGCCAAAGAAGAACTACATGCATAAAACATTAAGGTATCATAAGGCTTTATAAATTTGTGCAAAAGCCATAGCTGTTTCATTAGCTGCTTTTACCATTTGAGTTGTAGGAGCCCAATCACTTTCTTGCAGCACATTATGAATGCTCGTAAACTCATTTATAAAACTATTTAATGTTTTTGTAGCAGCTGAATTCTCCGTTAATCCTGGCAATTTTTTCATACATAGTTTAATGTTGTTGTAACACATCAAACTCAAATCATGCTGCAGTTGTAAATCTTTTACATTTGTTTTTACCCTTGGATCCATCTTTACCTGAAAGGCTTGTGAATATTCTTTTCCATCCACTGTAAGTTTTGCAATATAAACTCCTGGCATTATCCAGGGCGATGTTGCCTCTGGTGCAGTGTTCATGTATGTTGCAGAAATAGGATAGGAGGGTGGAACATTCAATGGCGCATAATGCATATCCCACTTAAAGCGATGGGCGCCTTCTTTGTTAGATAAAATTTGCTGTGGCCTTATCCAATAATGTGGAATATTTACAGCGGGTATTTTATACAAACTGTCTTTATTTGTATACGTTCTTATTAATTTATTTGGCTCAGTACGTATTTTACTCAATTCGTTTTGTGCAACGGGTATTTTATATTTTGTATCATAAATTTCTAGTTTAATATCGGAGGCTTCTTCATTCAAAAAATAATTTATCACAGCACCGTCTGGTGGATTTTCACCTGCGGGTTCTTCTTGTGGTATGGGCGTATCTGGGTACAAGCACCATCTTACTCTGTAAGTATTTTGCGGAGCATACAATATAACAGGAGATGCACTTAATTTTTCATTCAACTGCCTAAGCGGGGTTATATCATCTAGTATCCAAAAACTTCTTCCATGCGTACCTATAACCAAATCGTCATCTTTAATTACCAAATCCCTGATAGAGGTTGCGGGCATATTCAACCGCAATGATTCCCAATTTGCACCATCATCAAAAGAAACATATACTGCTCGCTCGCTGCCGGCAAACAATAAACCTTTTCTTATGGGGTCTTCTTTCACCACATTTATCGGGTCGTTTGGCAATCCGTTTGTAATTTCTTTCCAAGTTTTTCCACCATTAGTAGTTTTATAAATATGCGGCTGCATGTCATCTAGCCTTATTTTATTTACTGCAGCGTAAGCAGTGTTTACATCCGTATGGCTGGCATCCATTAATGAAACTTTGCTCCATGGCGTAAGTTGTGGTGGGGTAACATTGCGCCAGGTTTTTCCGCCATCTTTTGTTATATGTATTAAGCCATCATCGGTGCCGCACCAAATGGTATTGATGTCTACATACGAAGGTGCAACTGTATAAATAACCCCACGCCTTTTCATTTTCTTCATTTCATCATTGGTATAAATGCCAATATTATTTGGAATATTTTTTACCACATTCTCAGAGTCTCTAGATAAATCGGGGCTTATAACCTGCCAACTATTTCCACCATTATTTGTTTTAAACAATACATTACCGGCGTAGTACAGTGTTTTTTTATCAATAGGATTAAATAATACGGGAGCAGTTCTTATAAAACGAACCTTTCCACTTCGCACCACTTCGGGTGCAATATTTTGTGCCTGTCCGGTGCGTTTATCATACCGAGAAATTTTACCGCCGTAAATAATGTTGTTGTCTAAAGGATCTGCCACTACATACCCATATTCTTCTGCACCTACAGGATGCCAGTCTCTAAAACTGATGATACCATCGTTGCCACGTGACGCAATTCCCACACTACCGCTTTCTTGCTGGCCGCTATACACGTTGTAGGGAAAAGCATTGTCTACACTTACATGATAAAACTGTGCAGTGGGTTGGTTGTACCACGATGAAAATGTTTCTCCACCATTCACGGTAATAATGGCACCTTGGTCGCTGGCAAGCAACATTATTTTATTGTTGTTAGGATTTATCCAAATACGGTGATAATCATCACCACCAGGTGCACCACGAAAAGCCGTCCATGTTTTACCAGCATCCATACTTTTCCAGGTAACTACATCGGCTGTATATACAATATCTGCATTGGTAGGGTCAGCTTTTACTTCTGCAAAATCACTACCTCTTCCCCAAAGCCTTTCATCAGCATTTATGTTTATCCAACTTTCGCCAGCATCATCGCTGCGGTATATGCCGCCATATGTGCCTGCATCTACCGTGGCGTATAAACGATTGGAGTTGGATGGTGCTATGCAAAAACCAATTCTTCCCAGCCCTTGCTCGGTAGTAGGCAATCCTGTCGTTAATTTTTTCCAAGTGCTGCCGCCATCTATACTTTTAAACAGCCCACTTTCCTTTCCATTCCATGCGCCATTTTCCCATGGTCCTTGCCGGCCAGCCCACATATCTGCATACACAATATTTGCATTATTAGGATCTATGGCAACTTGTACTGTACCTGTATTTTCATCTTTGTATAAAACACGTTCCCATGTTTTTCCTCCATCAATTGTTCTATACACACCACGCTCTTCATTGGCACCATAAGGATGCCCAAGTGCCGCAACAAATACCCGGTTTTCGTTGGTAGGATCAATGGCAAGACCACCAATTTGCTGCGCATTTTTTAACCCAATATTCGTCCATGTTTTTCCAGCATCAGTCGATTTGTAAATACCATCACCCACACTTAGATCTGGCCGTTGCAAGCCTTCTCCACTGCCCACATAAATTACATTGGGGTTTGATGGCGATACCACTATATCTCCAATACTACCAGTAGGCTGGTCATCAAAAATCGGTTTCCATGTGCGCCCAAAATCGGTGGTTTTCCATACACCGCCATTGTTTACACCAATATAAAATACATTGGGTTGCGAGGGCACACCCACCGCACCAACCGTTCTGCCACCTCTATGTGGCCCAATACAGCGCCAACGCATAGCGTTAAAATAATTTGCATCAAACGATTGTGCAAAAGAAAAAGTAGCCGATAAAAAAAGAAAAGCAGCAATGCAAATAACTTTTATTTTCATGATAAACAGTTTGTGTATCAAATGTACTGTTTAATATGAAAGCTTGTTATTTGGATGGAGCTAGATGTGTACAGCTTATAAAATTATTTTGGTACAATGGATCAAATTTCCTTCCTATGGGCCGTTTACCCAAGGAAGAAGGAGCGTGAGCAGCAGTTCATTTTTCGACTTTGGTCTCCCGCTTTACATTTCAATAGGCTTCGTTCCTCGCCTATTTACATTCCTATCGGGGCTAGGATGAGCAGATAAACTTTTTTCAGCATTTATTATAGAGAAGATTGAAGCAGACGTTTCTTTGGCATAGGATAGGTGGCGATGCAGGATAGTAAGATATATAATTATTCAACCCCATTCGGGGTTGTTTTATTATGCTAGGTTTTGTACCATGGGTTGCACCCATGGTTATGCAAATTTTACCACTTCGTGGTAAGTTGTACGAATTTCGAATACACTTTTATACAGCAAACCCTGAAAGGGTTTAACAACCAAAGCCACGGGTGCAACCCGTGGCTTTGAAATATTTAAGAATAAAGCCAATCCCGAATGGGGTTGAACATTATTTTTGTTTAAATGTTTATTTTTTAAATTTGTTTTATGGTTTCTCTCAAACATGGACACATAATTGTTGGCTTCGGCTAATTGCCTGTCCCACACACCCTCCGCTTCAACCTCTGCTTCAATCTCCTCCATAATAAAAGCCCAATCCCTACATTTAGGTAGGGACCGATGTACAGCCTAGCCCCGATGGGAATGGCTCCCGACAAATTTGCCGGGAGCAGTGTACCTGCCTACCGGCAGCTACCCTGTACACATATCTTTAGCAATGTTAATTCCTTCTATAATCGCATTAAACCTATCGAGTCCTTTTTTCAAACATATAACCCCTGGCGGACCTTGAGAGTCGTATCCTTTCCATCCTCCCAATCGTCCTAT
>JANPCB010000149.1:0-51148 GCA_031430735.1 Ferruginibacter sp.
ACCGACTAATTTTATCTCTGTATTTTTGCTCATGTTGTTTTTTAGGTGTTGCAACCACAAAATACAACATGGGTAGGTGGTTTAGGCTGCCTACTCCTTTTTAGCCTATTTTGAACCTTTTTTTTAGTCGGTTAGTAGTGAAAAAGTATTAATAATTCAATTTAGGGAAATAAATTAAAATACATTTTTCCACATCATACTTTCTACAGGTACATCTGGTTGTCCGCTGTATTTTGCATTCTTCTTTTGGTTGTATTTTACTTCTATTTCGCCATCCACCGGGAAATAGATGAGTTGGCCAATAGGCATTCCTTTGTAAACCCTTACTGGTTGTTTTACAGAAATTTCCAAGGTCCAATGGCCGCAAAAACCAACATCTCCTTTGCCAGCAGTAGCGTGAATATCTATGCCCAAACGGCCTGTAGATGATTTGCCCTCTAAAAAGGGCACATGTGCATGGGTTTCGGTATATTCTTCTGTTACGCCCAGGTAAAACATGTGTGGCAATAATAAAATACCTTCTTCCGGAATTTCAAAATGCTTGATACGGTTGTGTTTTTTTGCATCTAGCTCTGCATGTTCGTAGGTAGCCAGGTTTTTGCCAAGATGCACATCGTAGCTATTGCTGCCTAGGCTTTCTCTCAAATAAGGAACAACCTTAATGGTTCCTTTTTCCATTTCTTCTAAAATTCTTTTGTCGCTTAAAATCATATTTTATTTTTGTTTTTGCCACTAATGTCACGAATTTTCACGAATGCTGTTTTATTATTCGTGTTCATTCGTATTATTCGTGGCTGTAAAAATTTGCATAGTAAATTTAAAAGCATTTATACAAATTATTTGAGGGCTATTTTTCTCTTACTTTTGCAGCATGCCTCTCATCTATCACCAACAAATAAATGCCGCCACAAAAATAGGCGTTTGGCATATTACAGAAGCAGAAGATTTTTTTTTACAACAATTTTCTTTGCAACGCAGCATTACGCACCCACATAAGCGCCTGCAACACCTTGCTGGTAGGCATTTGTTGAGGGATTTATTTCCGAATTTCCCATTGACACTTATACAAATAGCCGACACCAGAAAACCCTTTTTGGCAGATGAAGCCTTTCATTTTTCCATTTCGCACTGCGGAGATTATGCTGCTGCTATTGTAAGCACACAAAATAGGGTGGGGGTAGATATAGAAATACCACACCCCAAAGTAGAGCGGATTAAGCATAAATTTTTGACAGAAGTAGAAAAAGAAATATTAGCAGCCGTAAATAATGAGGGACATCCCGAATTCTCGGGACTCACCATGGCCTGGAGTATTAAAGAAGCGATGTTTAAATGGCAAGGAGAAGGGGAGGTGGATTTTAAGAAGCATATGCAAATAAAAGGAGTAAAGAAATCGGCAAACGGTTTTGTAGCTGATTGTATTTTCGAAAAAGAAGAGGCTTATTATTTACAAGTGCATAGTATGTTGGTGGAGGAGAATAATTTGAGTTGGGTGGTTAGCTAAAATATACCTTGATACACATTTTATAAACTTTTCCAGAAAATCAAATAAAGCTTGATATTTTTTATCTTCATAAAAGTAATTTTGCCACAAAAAATGAACATTTTTAAAGTACAAAAAAATATAGTTAAACATTTTAAATAGAATAAAAATGAAAAAGACATCATTAATAATTTTTGCAATTGCAATAATATTTTGTTTTGGCTTTTCCTTAAAGACAATAATTGCAAATCAACAAGTAAATAACATTAACCAAAAAGAAAACAAAATGAAACTAGGCGCATTTTCATTGAGTCTTAATGTAAAAGACCTTAAAGTATCGAAAGATTTTTACGAAAACCTTGGGTTTACAGTTTTTGGTGGGAGTATGGAAAACAAATACCTCATTATGAAAAATGAACATTCACTCATCGGCCTTTTTCAAGGAATGTTTGAAGGGAATATGTTGACTTTCAATCCGGGTTGGGATGATAATGCCAAGAATATTGAAAAGTTTGATGATGTAAGAGAAATTCAGCGCCAACTGAAAGCCAGCGGAATAAAATTAACGATGGAGGCTGATGAGAAAACTACGGGGCCGGCAAGTGTTATGACAATAGACCCTGATGGGAATGTAATTTTAATAGATCAGCATCGCTAAATTTATTTATCGGATGGGTTGTTTCCAATGATAATTTAATGAAAGGTAGCCAATGAAACTTTTAGTGAATATTAATAACTTGTATCAAAATAAAATTTGATAAATCAAAATGTATTTGATAAATATATATAACTTCAAAGTTCAAATTTTTATAAAAAATGATTTTGAAATTATACCACATTACTGCGCTGCTTTTGCTATTTACTTTAATAGATGCATCAGAAGTTATTGCTCAGCAAAATTTAGTAAAATACGTTAAGCCAATCATTGGTACCGAAAAAATGGGTCACACTTATCCAGGAGCAACTGTTCCTTTCGGAGCTGTACAATTGAGCCCCGAAACAGATACCATTTCTTATGAGCTAGCAGGAAAATACAATCCAGATGTGTACAGATATTGTGCAGGCTACAAGTACGAAGACAAAACGATTGTTGGCTTTAGTCATACACATCTTAGTGGTACAGGCCATTCGGACTTAGGCGATTTTTTGATAATGCCCACGCAGGGAAAATTACAATTAAACCCTGGTGTAGCTTCCGATTCCAAAACCGGGTATCGTTCTTCTTTTTCTCATGCAAATGAATATGCAGAAGCAGGATATTACAAAGTAAAATTAGACGATGATAATATAATGGCAGAAATGACCACTACTACAAGGGTGGGCATGCATCAATACACGTTCCCAAAATCAGATGAAAGCCATATTATTTTAGATTTGATGGCTGGTATTTACAATTATGCCGAAAAAAATATTTGGACATATGTGAGGGTATTGAATGATTCTACTGTAACTGGTTACAGACAAACAAGGGGTTGGGCAAGAACAAGAACAGTTTATTTTGGTATGTGTTTTTCGAAATCATTTTTCAATTATGGACAAAAGAATTATGATAGCAAACAGGCATACCGTGGATTTTGGGGTAAGTTTGATCAGTCAAAAAATTTTCCAGAAATAGCTGGCGAAAACATTCGCATGTATTTTGATTTTAACACTACAGAAGCTGAAAAAATAAAAATAAAATTTGCTTTGTCTTCTGTAAGTCAGGAAAATGCTTTGGAAAATATGCAAACAGAAATAAAAGATTGGGATTTTGAAAAAGTAAAATCCAATGCCCAAGCATTGTGGAATACCGAATTAAATAAAATAACTATTGAAGCAACAGAAGATACTAAGGTGAATTTTTATACAGCCATGTATCACACATTTATTAATCCAACAGTATATACCGATGTAAATGGACAGTATAAGGGATTGGATCAAAACATACATATAGCAAAGGGATTTACAAATTACAGCACTTTTTCGTTGTGGGATACCTATCGGGCATTGCATCCATTTTTTAATATCATACAACCATCTCGAAACAACGATATGGTAAAATCAATGATGCAGCTTTACGAGCAAAGTGCATTGAAAATGTTGCCTATATGGTCGCACTACGCAAACGACAATTGGTGTATGAGCGGCTACCATAGCGTATCAGTTATTGCAGATGCCATTATGAAAGATATTTATGATGGAGATGCAAACAAAGCGTTGGATGCTTGTATTGCTACAGCCACACATCGCAATTATGAAGGCATTGGATTTTACACGGATCTAGGATTTATTCCTGCAGAAAAGAGTGGGGTTTCAGTGTCCAATACATTGGAATATGCTTACGATGATTGGTGCATTGCACAAATAGCAAAAAAATTAAACAGAAAAGATGTTTATGAGACATTTTTAAAACGCTCAGCTAATTGGAAAAATAATTTTAATCCGACAACAGGTTTTATGCAACCTAAATTAGCTGATGGGAATTTTAAAAATAATTTTGATGCTTTGTCTACCAACGGGCAGGGATTTATAGAAGGCAATAGTTGGAATTATAGTTTTTTTGTACCACACAATCCAACTGAACTCATAAGTACAATGGGGGGCGAAGTTTTTTTTGTTAGGAGATTGGACAGTTTGTTTTCGATGCATTTGCCAGATGCATTTTTCGCCGAAACAGAAGATATTACCCGAGAGGGAATTATTGGAGGTTATGTACATGGCAATGAACCTGCGCATCATGTAGCATATTTGTACAATTGGACAAAGCAACCTTGGAAAACCCAATACCAAGTAAGGAAAATTTTGAACATGCAATATAAGCCTACAGCCGATGGCCTTGGTGGTAACGATGATTGCGGTCAAATGAGTGCTTGGTATATTTTTAGTGCATTAGGTTTTTATCCTGTAGCACCTGGTTCCAATGAATATGCTTTGGGGTCGCCTTTGGTAAATCATGCTATAATAGCATTGGAAAATGGGAAAAGTTTTACAGTAAATGTGGTTAATCAGAAAGAAAATATAAGCGCAAAAACCACACGGTACAAAATTTAAAACCACACGGTACAAAAATAAAGTGTCATAAAAACACAAAAAAAGCCATTTAAATTATCTTTAAATGGCTTTTTTTGGCTTAAATATTTGCTATTGTATTACCTGATAAAAGAATTTCATTGTTGTACTAGGATATGCGTTTCCTCTACTATACTGATAAATTTTAAATTCTGTAGTGGTAATAGAAGCCAAATCAACAAACCAACCGCCATTAAAATATGACTCTTGTGCAAATTCGTTTGCAGCTGTTAGTATTACACTTTTGGGTGCAACAGTATAAGAAGTATTGAAAGTTACAGTAAGCCCTAATCCTGGCGTTGTAACTGGCGGTGAAGTACCAATATTTAATGTAACGTTACCGGCAATATCTGTGCCTGATATTGAAGCAGTGCCGCCTGTGCCTAAAGCAGCTCCTACTGCAATTGTTGGTGCAGAAGTTGACCCTATTATATGTTTGGTTTTTAGACTTCCATCAATTTCTACTTTTTCAGTAGGTGAAGTAATTCCTATCCCAACATTCCCATTCAATAAAGTTTTAGTGATAGAGGTATTGCCTAAAGTAACAGAGTTGCTACCTGCGCCTGTTGCAAGTGCGCCTATTACTATTTCGTTGTCTTGCCCTACAGAAAAACCTCTTGCTTGCCTTCCTATATAAATTGAATTATCTGCACTTGTATTAGCGGCAAACCCTGTAATATACTGCCCTGCTTGAAATCCTAATGCTGTGTTACCTACACCGTTTCCCATGTTAAATAAGGAATAAGTTCCTACGCCAACATTTTCACTTTGTAAGGCGTTAAATAAGCTGTATGTTCCTACACCAACGTTGCCATAACCTGTTGAAACCGACCTCGCAGCTTGACTTCCTATAGCTACATTTTCATAACCTGTTGTGTTGAGAAATAGCGAAAGTGAGCCTATACCAGTATTAGTAGCCCCACTAGTAGTATTTTGCATAACACTAGTTCCTACTCCTACATTATTTGAACCGTTATTCCCATTTAGTGTATAACTACCTATTGCAAGATTATCAGTTCCTGTAGTATTAGCTGCAAGTGATAAATAACCAAGTGCTAGATTACCTAAAACATTCCCACCGCCTCTTCCGATTGTATTACTATTTACCGATAAATCATTTGAAAATGTCTTAGTTCCGCCAACGGTTTGATTAGTTGTTAAATCAACATAAGAGCCGCCGCCCCCACCGCTAGGAGTTTGCCATGAACTTACCCCATTCGCATCACTTGTAAGAACTTTACCTGCTCCTTGTGTACCATTGTTTAATTGAAACTGCCCGTTTATTTTTAGTCTTTGACTCGCTATTGCGGATGTTTGTTCTCCATAAATAATAGATAAGGTTGTATCACCTGTTAAATTAACTCTATCAATAGAATTTATATATAGTCTATTGGATAAGTTTGTAGGATATCGTCCCGCATTAGCTCCTATTGCTATATTATTTATATCGTATATTGAAGACCTAAGTGCTTTGTATCCGATAGCGGTATTAGACTGACCTGCTGAATTTAAAAGAGTTTCTTTCCCAATAGCAGTATTATAATTACTATTTGATGGAGAATTACTCATAGCCTCTGCTCCAAATAATGTGTTATTATTACCTGGATTCCATAAACCCGCTTTATCTCCAAAGATTGTATTTCCGCTTCCGCTGCTTTTCCCAATGTATCCACCTATTATACCATTTCTTTTAAATATAAAATCGTTATCGTCTATTGTCCCTAAAAAATTAGCACCTGTTGTACCTGCGTTTCCTGTTAAAGACCATCCTGTAGAACCACCGCCACCATAACCTTGCCTCTTTAGCAATGCTGTTGTTACAACTATATCACTACTATCTAATGTTGCAATTGTTTTTGCTTTTAACGTGTCGGTAAATGACCCTTTTCCTACTACTTTTATTCCTAAACTGTCAATTTTTAAACTGTTTATTAAAGAGGTCGTAATACTTGCCCATTGTAATTGAACGCCTGTAACTGCATCAACTGATGCTCTTGCTAACGCAGTACTATCAAAACTATTAGTTTCAAATCCTCCTAACGCCTTTACGTTATAACCTATCAGTTTTCCATTAACTCTTACAGTATCCCCAAATTTGAATTTAACACTATCCCAATCCATCAATGTACGGTTAAAATTAAACCTAGCCCCTAGCGTTCTCTGCGCATAAGTAGCTGAGAAAAACCCGCTATCAATACTTTTGGTTAGATTCCATTTTGTGCCATTACCTATCCAAATGTTATTTCCGATTAAGGCAAACCCTATTTTGTGTGGCAAAGTGTCTCTAGGTGGTAACAGTAAACTTTTTGCCCACAATGCTTTTTGCACATAGCCTGTATCTTCATAGATAATAGGAAGTTGTGCTTTACTTAAAAATGGTAGGCAAATAAAAATCGCTATTAGTATCGTTTTCATATTTTATTTATAGATTTATTTCGTATGCTAAATAAGTGCTACCGTCTTGTAATTGTAAGCTAACAGGGTTGCCTTTGTTTTTTAAATATGCCGCAATTGCAAACCCATTATCGTATTTTACAGGGTCTATTTTTTTCAACTCTGCTTTTTTAATCATGGCTAAGGCTAATACTGTTGGCGTACTTAAAGAAGTTCCATTGATTGATGTAACTACTGTAACTCCATCAGACAATACTACCTCTTGGTTAAATCCTCCAGCTACAAAATCAACTCCTTTATTTCCAAAAACAGGAACCCAACTTTTATATCTAAAAGTTCCTTCGTTCGATATTTGTGTTACAGCCATTACATCAGGATAAGCAGCAGGCCCAGCCAATCCCGCTAGACCTAATGCGTTTCCTGCCGATGCATAATTAATACAGTTATTGGCTTTTAGATTTGCTATTACTGTTGGGTAATTAATTGTACCACTATCAAAACTATAGCTATTGTTTATGTGCCTAATATTATTGGAAAGACAATAATCGAAAGCTGCTAGTATTGCACTTTCAATATAGAATCCCCCAGCATTTGTAACCTTTAATATATGCACTTGTGCATTTGTTACCAATCCAATTAATGGGTGGTTAATAATACTATGTACATAAGTATCGTGTATGTAAGTATCTGTGACATCGGTACTAGCACTTGCAAAATTGTAGCCTGCAAAAAAATGTGCTGTATGATTGCTGCCTGTACCAATGATTGCAACGCTATCCCCGTTCACATCTACACTTTCCCCCCTTCGTTTGTATTCATTCCAGCCAGACCTTCTCTTAACGTACGTTTCTGATAAAGCACTTTT
This sequence comes from Ferruginibacter sp., assembly GCA_031430735.1. Taxonomy (GTDB): domain Bacteria; phylum Bacteroidota; class Bacteroidia; order Chitinophagales; family Chitinophagaceae; genus Ferruginibacter. The sequence continues at coordinate 7,791 of JANPCB010000149.1, forward strand.
TTGTATTTTTTCTTCTTCACATTTTAAGCCAGCATCCTTTAATTTCTTTACTTGGCTTTCAGTTAATATTGCCGTAGCTAAATCAGCACTAATAAAGTGCATTACTTCATTGGTAATTACCTTATCGCTTGCAAGAAGTTCCATTGCTGGCTCTGAGTGCAAACCTAATAGTTCAAGTCCCTTTTTGTCAAAAATATATCGCATTTTGATTAATTTAAAACGTTCTAAATATTATAAGTAAACCATCACCTCCGCATATTGCAAGTAACAAAGCTCTATCTACACTATTAGAAACAATGCCATTCATATCAATATCACCATTAAAGTAGCCCACAAAACCATCTTGTGCTACAAGTAATCCTGAGTCATTGTTTCCGCCAAAAAATCTTACTTGTGTATTATTTACAGTATTACCTGCCCACATACCAAACTTACCACCCCCGAGGGCTTTCATTGGTGTGTTTGCATAAAGCCCATTATTATAGGCTTGAGTTTGCGCTGTTGTAAAATCGTAAGACACTACTCTAATACCGAGTGTAAGCATAGTTGGCGTTAAAATTCCTAAGTGATTACGATGCCTGACTGCCACATAATAATTTCCATTTTTAGCATTACCAAACTTAACAGGGCTTACTCCATCAATATCAACAATTTTGCCATCCTGTCTTATAAAGGCTGCTCTAGTTGCTACTATTGTACTAACAGAGCTTCGCAACTCTACCAATACCCAATCAACAACATTAGCAGGTATTGACGCTACTGATTCATTTCCTGTATAGAAAAAAGGTGTAACATTATAAGGTTGAGACAATGGGACATATCCAGCACTTACAAGTTCAGTACCCATATTTGTACTTCGATAAGCACCTTGTAATATTGCGGAGATATCTAGTAATATTTGTGCTTTTATAAATGTGGCTTTTACAAAAACACCTGCATTGTAAGGCAAATAATATTCATCGCCAGTTACCAATTTATCTGCTCTATTACTATCAGCATTTGCAGCTGCATTATTTTCATAGAATCTTTTTGGAGGAGTATACGTACTATCTTTTGCGGCGCTTCTATTCCCAAGTCCATCAATTAAAATTGTACTATCACGAGAAGAATTTTTTGATAAACTATATGTCAAGCTACCACCACCACCGCCACCACCATGACCAGCCACATAATCTCTTACTGCCTTGCTTGTTGGTATCTTATTATCACTGCCAAATATTGTATCTGTTTGAAATTCTGTTATACGTTGCCCTTTTAGCGTTACATCGTTGCTAAGCTTTACCGCCTGCCCGGTGTAAGTTTGTGCGTTTAAGTGTAGTGTGGCCAATGATGCCATTGCAATCAATACTGCTTTCATTTTATATTATTTTTCTTTTTATAATTATTATTTTTGAGCCTGCAGGCAGTCCAGTTATGTTTACAGCTCTATCGGTTAGCGCAATTAGCTCCAGTGTCCACACAGTCCCCTTTGTAGTTAGTATAGCATCGTCTTCAATACTTATTACACCATCTATATACAATGAGCTGGTACTATTACTAGATGGTATTAAAATTATTTTTTCTAACAAAAAGTTTTGTGGCGCAGTATAGTTAAATGAAACTCCAGCACCGCTACTTTTTGTAAATGTTTCGGGTGTATTGGGAGCAAGGTCATTCAATATGTCTTGCAACCCGATTATTGTACTTATTGCCTGTTGCTCATCCTTCCACCTTAGCCAGTCAAATACCTGCGCAAACTGTGCCTGCGTAGGATAGTCCCCTGTTTCAAACCATTGTTTTGCATCTTCTTTAAAGGACATTTAATTACAATTTAATAAGCGTTAAAATTGCGTATGAAGGCTGTACGTTACTGTGCGCATCTATTGCAGGCTTAGCCCCTCCTGCTACCGTGCCCTGAGGAGCGCCAAAAGTGTCTGCCAAATTATGATTGTCCTGGTTAGCACCTATCTTTAAACCAAGATTAGCAGAGGATATACTACTACCAGTATGTGAGTGATCGTGATTTTGTATGCCACTTTGGTTACCTGTTAGTGTAATGGTTTTAGTTCCCAATAATTTACCTGTCTCATCAAAATCAGCATCTGCAGGGTCAATATTTACAAATACACGGCCTGCACTGTTAGGATAAACTGCACTCATAATTCTCCAGCCCTTCTCACGGTTTAATCCAAAACCACTACCATCAAAGTTTGCGGCTACATAAGCATTATTTACATGCTTTTGTTTTATATCGCCTGGCAACCATGTATTTTGAAAGCTAAGCAATGGCACCAATTCGCTCATAGGAAAACCACCCGTACTGCCGCAAGTAGCCGTTTTAGTAAAATACACATCACGGCTGGTGCCGTCTTCAAAATCGGCCTGTGTTACTGCAGGCGTTTCTGTTATTACAACATCTGTTGCCGCTACTGCTCCTATAAATGGAATAAGCTCGCCATTGTAAGCAATCCACCCATTGGTATAGTTGCCTGCCACAAGCTCCACGCCGTACAATATACTTTTGCTGCCGCATAGGCTTGCCATAGCAGCCAATGCTCCACGGTAACTCTGCTGCATAAAATCCAGTGTATCCTGCTCCAATGGGAAACCGCCAAGGTTCGAAAAGTCTGCTCTTTTATTCATAATTAAATTCTTTGTATTTTAAATTTTGTTCCTGCCAGTTTGTACACTTTTATAAGGCTCGTCATTTCGGGCTCTTCAAAAACCAACCCGAGCGGGACGAACACAATAAAGTCATCTGCAATGCTGCCACTCTCGCCACTTGTATAAATTCTGGCAGGCAAATTCTCACTTCGCTGCCTTATAAATTTTGGTTTTAGTTCTGCATTTTGAAATATATAAAACGGTGGTCTATCCACTCCATCATCTATATAAATCCTCCTGAGAGTAAAATCGTATCGGTTATTCAATAGCAGCTCCAAGTAACATTTTTGTGGTGTTATCTTTAGCTGGTACAACTTTGCCGTTCTGTATAGTAAGAACAATTGATACACAACTACAACAGGAGCCACCATAATATTGAGCAACCTGCGCAACTTATTCTTACGAAGCTCTTGTGGCGTAAGCCATCCAATAAGCTTACTATAATCAATATTGTAAATATTTACATTCATACTGCAGGTGTGTATATGATGGTGAGGTCGGCATCTTGAATTCTTAAATAACCAGCATCTGGTATCACAGAAATATTTACGGCAGTGTAAGGAAGTGCCCCGTACTTTGTTTGCACGCTATCTACATTTAAATCACTCACTCCTTCCACCGCCTGTATAGCATCTACCATCTTTTGTATGCTAAAAACACCGTTAAAAGGCAGGTTTTTTAAATGCAGTTTAATGGCATCTTTTACAGGTGTAGCTGTTGTACCGTCTATACGGCCACCCGTTGCATTTATTACCAAAGGATCATACTGTATACGCAGGGCCAGCTTTAAACTATCCGCTGCAGTAGATGTAATCCTTAGCTTTACGCCTGCATCTTTTACCTCCTTCATGTATTGGGTAAAAGAGGCAAGCTCACCAACAGATAAAGCTCCTAAATCTGTGCCCACCGTCTTAGCTACTTTTATTCTTACACCTCTTACCTGCTCTACAACGGCCGCATAACTTACAATTTTACTAGCTGCAATAGTTGTTTCATCTATGCCGGTATTGTCGTAATAATCTGCTTCATCTACTAGGTTATAACCATACTGAAAAGCTTTTGCTTTGCCAGCATACCAGCGCAAGCTGTGTGGTTTTAATGCCGCAATGGTTTCGTCAATATCTACTTTTAAAATGTCAAATAGCTTATCCATGGTCCATATTGCTACGGCCACTATGTAGAGCATCAACCGCCATACAGCTGCCTTGCTGGTACTGGTAAGCAATGGTGCCAGCGTTGCATCTGCCTGCACCGCTGTAATCATACTTTGTTGTATTTCTTCTATTGTTCTTGCCATTAGCTTACTATAAAATCGTTTGTATCAAAAGGTGCTTCTCTTGCTATTTTCATGTACCCGATGCCGCCATAAATTGGTATTACGCCATCTACGCTTATGCTGCTGTCGCTTATTATATCATATAGGTTCTTAATAAAATAACCAACCGTTTTTTCATCAACCGTCTTTGCCTTTAAAAAAGTACCTGGTACCGGTCGCTCGGTTATGCTTATACCGTTTAATGCGGCCAAATCAAACAATGCCTCTACCGTTCCAAAGTGCTGGCAAACAAAATCAGTATTGTTCTGGTGCTTCTTTAATTCAATGGCCGTTGTTGTAGGCAAGTAAGGAGCCACATACACTGCAGGCACCAAAGGCACTTGTGCAAGTGGTACTGTGTCCAAAGCTTCACCGCCTGTATAATCCGTTGTAATAGCTGCTCCATTAGCATTGGCAACATCAAACAATGCATTCATTGTTCCCATATAAATGGAAACAAAATCTGCAAAGTTTTCATGTCGTTTAATAATGGGCATCCGTTGTTATTTTATCATCTTTGTACTCAATACTGTTTACTTTCATTCCATCCTTTTCAAACTCCTGCTTTATCTCAGCAAGCAGGCCGTTCACATCTTCATCTTTTAAAAACCCTGCAGCACCTACTCCCACCGTTGGGTTTTCTTTCCATGCTCCTTTGCTGCTTATAAGCAATAGGTTTTGATGCTGCAGCGTGCTTTCGCCAGTTACTAAATCACCATTGGCAATCTGTAGGTCATTATCTATATCTAATAAAAAATCATTCATTTTATAATATTAATCCTTGCCCAGTAGTAGCTCCTGTATGAGCTGCTGCAGTTCCAGTACTTGATAATGGTATTCCACTTTGCACCCTTCCAGTTTTTATATAAGTCTCTGTCAATGCTGCAAAATCATTTGACCATTTAGTTCTTGCCTGCTCTGTTGTTAAATTGGTCGGGTTATTAAATAATTCATCCATCAATGCCTTTATCCCGTTTGCGTATGCTGTTGTTGCTAGTGCCATTATTGTAATAAATTATCTGCTCTTACTTTTATTGCCTCAAATGCAGCTGCATTTAAAGGGTTGCCACTCGGCCCTACATTGGTTGGTACCACAATCAGTTTTATTTGTACTATCAAGTCATCCAATATCTTCTTTAATGTCTCAGTACCTTTTTGCAAAAGAATACCGTTTGCATCCAGTTCAAACTTCACTGTACCTACTACGTAAATGATCTTATCAATTTCCTCCACCGCTATCACCACATAATCATCGCCACCCTCAATCTTGCCTATCAAAATATTGGTACCAACTTTAGGAAGCAACACTACTTTGTTGCCTGCTTTTATTACTGACCGCAAACGCACATCATCTAACTCTAGCCCACTGTCAAGCTTCACCGTTACGCTACTATTTGTTTCATCTACTGCCTGCACTATTGCATTTATAATGGCAGATGGGCCACGCTCTCCGGCAAACTTGCCCAGCTCATTTTTTATATCGTCATTTACTTTACCCATTATAATTTTATTCCTATTCCAACTGTGCGCCTGGCACCTGCCATGCCATAAGTAACTTCAATACTTTCTACTAAATAAATGCCGCTGCGCTCAGGGTATTTCTCATCCGTTATACTTGCCCGCCAAGCTGTTTCGCAGTACGGCTGCAGAAACGCTTTTATTTTTCCTTCATAGCCTCGGTAACTTGTTTTACTCACATCGCTTGCCGCAAGCTTTGTAAGTGTCTCCGTATCTTTTATACCGCTCTTTACTTCTTTCTGCTCGCCATCGCCACTGGAGCTGCCACGGGTTACAATTTTTTTAAGTGTATTCTTACCTTCCATTTTTGTACCGTCTACCGCCGTATGCTTATAAGTGATGGTTATGTTTTCATTTTTTGGCTCCTTTAGTTTTAGGCTATCATCCTTTACCACATTCCAACCAAGTTTGTAAAATGCACTGTTGGGGAAAGCAACCACCGGAAACAGCTCGGCGCACAACACTTCATTTTTAAAATAGAAATGAATGAGGTTGTTAAACATCTTTTTCAACTGCTCCAGCAATTCTGTGCCTGTTTGTTTCTCTACCAAAAACTTTGTTACCATCAAATCACTCACATGATTTTTATCAAGCCTTATCGGTGTGCCTACAATCAAATATTTCAGTACTTCAATGAGCTTTACATCTTTAAATACCTTTACAGCATACTGCTTTTTTCTTAGCAGGTAACTGTACCCTTCGCATTCCACTTCTATTGGTGTGGCAAAGTTTATTTTGCTTACAAAACCAGTAAACTCATTCACGAGCTTGCCGTTGTACCCTAAATCAATCTTCACAAAATCGCCTTCTGCAAACTGCTTTGCCGTGTCTGTGCTTTCTGTTATTACTTCACCCGCTCTTTTCAATCTGCCTGTTGCCGGTAGTTTTATGATGGCTTTATCTACATACTCCTGCACGCTTTTGGTAATTTTTACCTCATGCGGATTTACCTTTTTAAACTGCCCTATTGTTATATCGCTACCTAGTACAAACATTAAATTCCAATATTTACAGGGCCCGTAAGATCACCCGCATCTAAAACAAAAATCATATCGCTCTCCATTTCTATTTCAAAAGGCTTGGCATGCTCCACACCACTTGTGGCAGGCCACTTAATAGATTTTATTACTGCCTTGTGCTCATACTCACCTTTCAAAAAAATATCTGTTATTACACTGCGTATAGAAAGCGATCGGTTTTGCAAAAACAATGCATGTACATCTCTCATTTCCTTTTCGGGGAAATTCTCCTGCAGCAAAATCCCTTTTATATTTATTTCGTAATCATCAATGCTTATCAACTCCTTTACAGTACCGCCACGCTCCGGCATCGGTGTGCTTACAATTGTTTTCTTTTCAGTTACAGATACCACAGCAAATGGAATTAAGTACCCATCTATGGTAACCGGTAAAAAGAACTCACGCCCCAACGCATCGCTTTGGTAATACTGCGAGCCGAGGCTAGAGTTTTGTAATTTCTCTTGTGCTGCGGGTATAGTAAACTCAGCAGGCATTTCGTACCCAAATGAATCTCTAAATATTTTCTTTATACTAAATTCCATTATGAAGCTGTTGTACCATTTAAAGAATATAAAACCCTGCGCATAGCCTCTCTCACCATATCTTCTATTTGCTGCACACCTTCCTGTGCATTCATTACATGCACTTCCAACTTTTCTATTTGCTTGCCAATGGTAATGGTAATATTTCTTTGGCCACCGCTGTTTATTGCATCTGCTTTTCCTTTACCTGCAGCTGCAGCAGCATCGCCGCCATTCATGCCTGCAAGACCTGTTTTACCAAGCCCTCCTCCATTGGCACTTAATGGAGATGCCCCAGCACCAGCACCGCCTATTCCTAATTTCTTTTTTAAATCGCCTGTCATAGTGCTTAAGCCTTTGCCATTACCTTTTAACTCCCATGTGAGTGATTGAGATACCGCTATAACATCACTTGCAAGCTTTCCTTTTTGCGTAGCTATTTCTGCAGCACGTTTGTTTTGCTCATCGTTTATTTTTGCAAGACCTGCAGCAGCTCCCTCCTCATCCCATAGACTTTTAAGTTTGTACCAGCCTTTTTCAATAAACTCCAGCCCAGTCATAAAATTATTTTGTACGATCATCCAGGTGAGCAGAAAGAAATCTTTAAAGCTCGCAAAGGAAGATTTAAAAAACTTTACAATCTGGTCCCACTGTTTGCCCCAGCCGTCTGTTGCATAAACGACGTACCCAATTACGGCAATAAGCGCAATAACAAGACCAATGACCCATGCCAATGGGTTTGCCCAAAAAGCAGCATTAAGGCCAGTTTGCACGAATGTCCATGCAGCAGTAACAGCTGTTACGATTGTCCCATATGCCGAATGGATTAATAAAATAGCATTGTATGCTGCCATGCCTACGAGAATACCACCAATTACAACGGTAAGTATGCCTACAACTACCTGGTGTTCTTGAAACCAATGGTACAGGTCTTTCATGCCCTGCACCAATCCGTTTACAACATCAATCACGCCCTGTATTACAGGCATAAATACGGTACCAAGCTTTAGCAGTAATCGGCCTATTTCTTCTCTCGTTTCTCCAAACTGGTTTTGTAGTAATTTAAATGGCCCGGTACCGGCTTTTGCTGCAGCTGCAGCAGAGCCGCCAAACTCAGTGCCCAATTCTTTTAATATCATTCTTTGTGCCTCGGCTGTTTGGCCTGTAGCTACAAGGTTTTTTATTACATCTTTTTGGCTTTCTGTAAAACTTACACCTACACGCTGCAGGGCAGTTATTCCTTTTACAGGGTCGTTTAAAGCCTTGCCTACTTGCACGGCTGCACTTTGCAGATCAGTACCCATTTTTGTAGCAAGGTCTTGTATAGCTGGAACGGCCTCAGTAAACACAGGGCCTTTAATATTGGTAAATGTTAGTAGTAAACCTTGCATTTTTTGTGTGGCTTCATCGCCGTACAAGGTTGTTTTTTGCAATGCATCTGCCTGCGCAGTAAGTGCAGCTGCAGATAAACCTGCTGCGCCTTTAGTGGAGACCAGTGAAGCCTCCAGCGATGCAGTGGCTTGCGCCTGTTCGTTGTATTGTTCAATAGAACCTTTAAAAAATTCGAAGCTTGCAAACGCCCCCACTAAAGGAGCTGCCATTGCCAACAAACCACCAAGACCACTTTTTAAACCATTAATACCATTGTTGGCACCACGTGCGCCAATTTCCACATTTTTTAAACTGCTCCTAATAGATGAAGTTGCACTACCACTTACAGATGCAGCTGCCCGCATGCCCGGTGAGAGCAAATCTTGAAGCTTTAATATGAATGATAGTGAGTTTGACATTTTATTTAATAGAAAAGCCCTTTGTAAGTTAAAAGGGCTTTTGCTTAGATTCTTCTTGTCTGATATTTGTTAGTATTGCATAAGATGTCGCCCATTCTTCGTCTGTCATGTCGGCAATATCTGCTCGGCTCATTCCTAAATAGTACATCATCTGCACATTTATATAGCCTACAGGGTTGCTTTCATATTCGCCCTGGGCATCTTTTATAAGACTTCCAAGGTCCCCTTTTTTTTAGCCATTAATTCTTCCACAAATTCTGATAGGCCAAAGTAGTAACCATCGTTCGTGCGTATTTCTTCATCGCCGCCCAACCATATTTGTTGGATAATGGTTTCATTAAACTTTGCAGGGCTTGCACTTACTTTGGCTGCGCCTAATGCAAATGCATTTCTGTCTACACTGCGGAGATAGCAAACCTTTTCTTCTACGGTGTATTTATAAATGGTACCGTACTTTTCTTTCCAATCTTTAATCTGCTGCTCAGTGGCTTGGCCAGATAATTTTGTTTTGTCCATGGTTGGGTGCTGTTTATTTATTATTTAAATGGGTATTAAATCTTTTTTATTCTCAAACACAGGAATGGCAATGAAATCTCTTTAAATTTATCTGCCTGCTTCATTCCATCTTCTAATTCAGTAAATCCTACACTAATACATGAAACCGTTTGCAATTGTCCTCCATCTTCTTTTTGGTATACACAAACTATATCAATATCCTTAGCAGGTATATCTAAAATACTGTCATACCCTGCAAGTCTTGCTGCTGTTTCTAAATCATCGACATCACTTTTTAGTAACATTAATGTGCCATCGTTTTTCTTATTGCCGCTTTGAATACCCTTCGCTTCATTACCTGCACCATATACCAATTCTTTTTCCTGGCTTTTTTTGTAAGTAAGCCCACGCAATCCTGTAAGCTCTTTGCCTAATAGTATTACTTTGGTGTCTGCAAATTCAAATTCTCTAGAATCAAATGCCATGATATTATTTTTTTACTTTTTATAATTAATTAGCTCACTGCAGTAAGGCCGAGGTACACATTTATGTACTTCAAGCAGCCCTTTGGCTTTAAGGATAAGAACAAGTAAATCGTATTGCTCTGTATCAGGTTAAAGTTTGGTAAAATGTTGTTGCGGCTGTACAATGCTGCGTACTGCACAGCATCAGGATTTACCAAGCAGATCACATCTGCAGTGCCATCCGTTTTTTTACTTAGCTGCGCACGCATAGCCTGGTCTATGGCCGATTCAATTTTTGTTTGCAATGCTTTCTCCACCACTGTGGCAACACGGCCATCTGCATCTACATCTACATCATCCTTTAACTCCTCGTAGTATGCAGTAAATGCAACACGCTGCGCATTGTCTATTACACGGCCATGGCGTAAGTTGTTATAATCGTCTGTCTCTATGGTGAGCATATTGTCATCATTAAACACATACCCGGCTGCTATTGCATTTTTCTCGAAAGTGATGTAGCGTTTGCTGTGTAGCGATTCTAGGTCTGCCGGTGGTACCAGGTCTGCCGATACTGCAGCAATTTTTACTGCAGAAGCTTGCGCTATTTTTAAAGAGCCTGTTTTTACACGGCCAAGGTTTTGCTGTGGCTGTATAAAGGCTGCACGCCCTGCTGCCAATAAGGTAGCGGTAGCCGTTTCGTTGGCAATGCTGCCCACAATAATTGCTGCATTTCTGTAGGCATATGTGTTGTAATCTTTTGCAGCTGCTGCGGTAGTAAAACCGTACCCCTGTACAATTGCCCTAAAGCCTTTGTTTTGCAACTGCCAGCTATCTGCCAATGTTTGGATGGCTATTACAGCCGCATGCACATCTGCATCAAAGCCATCGGTAATGGTTGGCGTATAACCGCCACTAGGAAACTTAACCATTGCAAGCAGGCGGGCTTTTCCACCTGCTAACATCAATGCTTTTTCGGCATTTGCCGCAAGTGCAAGCGTGGCTAATGATGTGGCCGGTGCCATGGCTAAAATGTGCAGAGCCGTTCCTTCTGGTGCTTCTGCAAAAAAGCCGTTGTTAATTGCTGCCACTACTGTTTCATTCCCCACCTGTGCAAAGGCTACTTTTATTTCTGCAGCACTTTTTACAGTGAATGCAACGCCATAACCTGCTACTGGTGCAATGGGAGAAGCTATCAACAATACAGTTGTGCCGTTCTCACTTGGGCCTTGCAGGTTTAAATTTCCGTTGGTGATTGCCACCGTTACTTTTGGACGCATCTATATTAAATTAAGTATGATCTATTTTGTGTGCTTATTAGGCTTTTGCTTCAGCTGCTTTTTTAGCTGCATTCGTTGCGGCTCTTTTTTCTGCAGCTGTTAGCTGCTTTACTTCTTCTTTGGCCGGTAGTTCAATTTCATCGCCTACCTTAACGCCCTTTTCTACCAGCTCAGGGTTTGCTTCCAAATCTTCTGCAGTTACAATATGCATTGTTGGTTCTGGCTTCTGCTCCTCTGCTGTAGCACCTGCTTCTGCCTCCTCTCTTGATACTGTAAATACCAATTCTTCTTTGCTCAATGATCTTGCATGGTTGGTAGCATTGTTTAGGTCTTCAAAAACCTGCTCATCTTCAGTAATATGAAACTCACTTACCTGTGGGTAATTGGGAAAATAACTTGCAGCAATTAAAATGGCTGCTACTTTTGAAAATTTGCTCATGGTGATTTGTGTTTATTTTTTAATGATTTCTATTTCTACTTTTTCAGTATTCTGCACTTTTTCTATAAGCTTGCAGAGGTCGTTCATGGCTGTTTTATCATTTATTAAAGCTCCTTTAGTAGCCTTGTAACTTACAATGATGCAACCTTCACTACTGCTCTCATTTGTGCCATTGTGTATTCTTATACCTTCAAAATCGGGCACCTTTAATATACCAGGTAACATTCTCTTAAACCGGTTACTCTTTGTAACCAGTACTGGATAAGTACCATAAGGAATAGCCGTTTTGCCGTACACTTTCAATTCATTTTTCCACTGCCCGGGCTCTGCTCTTGTTACATCTTCTATTGTGTGGCAAAACCATTTGCCATCTATCAACAAATTGCCCTCGGTACTGGTTGCATTAAATACTTTTCTTTCGAGGGTAAGCTTCATTATGTTTTTTTATAATTCTCCTGGTAAGTGTATTCTACCATGCTCACTATTTCAAACCAGCTCAGTTTGCCATCTGCCAATGCATCGGCCATTTTAGTGGCAATACCTTGCAGGTACACATACTGGCTTTTTTTATCGTACTCTTTTAATGCAGCCAAAGCGCATTTTATTATTTCGTTAGGATCGGTAAGGCTTGCACACTTCTCGCATATTTTAAGCTGCTGTAATATGATAGGTAAGTACCGCCTCATTTTGGCAGCGATATAATTATCTATATGCCCAGGTATAATTTCTGTTAGCAAATCAATAGCTGGGCTATCTATTACCATTTTAAGGTTTTCTACCAAGATAACAGATGGTTGCACATAGCGCAGGACAAAGGTTCTTGTCCTGTTAAATATGCCGCTGATCCATTTAAAGAATTTTTTCATATTAGTGCTTTTTTATTTCTGCTGTAAGGGTAGACAACTGGTGTTTCAATTGTTTATTCTCTTTACGCAGCTCTGTTATTTCAAGTGTAAGCCGGTCGCACTTTTCAGATACATCTTTCAATTCTTTTTTAAGATCAAGTGCCAGCTCTCGCCAAATTTCTACAGCCTTGTCTACGTTAAAAATCTCCTTTGCAAGTGTTTCTGCTTTTGCTTTTCTGCGCCCGGTAAACCATCCTAAGAACCCAGTGGCTATTGCCGTCAATACTCCTATCATAACTCTTCGAACGTTTTAGCGTGGATTATAACACCGTACCTTACAGGGCACTAAGTGTTATAATGTACCCACCCATGACCTATTTTTATGCTCCCTGCGCAATGATGTAAACTCCTTTGCCATCGCCTCTGCGTACTCTACCGCCTGCCATTACCAATGTGCTAAAAATATCACCGTAGTAAAGCGGTTGGTTCATATCTGAGTAAAGGTTAGTAGTTCCCAATGCGAAGGCTACGCTGTTTTTCTGCCATGCAAAGCTTGCAAGGTGATCTGTAGCTGCTAAAGAAGCACCCAACGATTTTACTGTGCCGCCCGATGTTATATTTAGGATAGATGACCTGGTCATTATGCTAAAGCCGTGTAGCTTACCTATGATGCCGTTTTCTGCATCCATAAAGCGGCTAAAGTCTTTTGCAGTAGTATCGGATAAAGAGCTGTAAAAAGCATCAAACATGTTATCGTCAATCATTACAAAACGGTCGTTTTTAGGAACGTTTTCTGCATTCATGCGTATCATGAGCTTTTGCAAGTCCTGGTGTACAAATGCTTTTCTTGTACCTGTTTGCCCAGCTACTGGTGCTACCGTTAAAGCTCCTGTACCGCCGGTTGTAGAAACCACCGTTGCATCTGCGCCCCACTTAATCAACATATCATCGGCCACCGTTTCGGTAAGTGTTTCCATGTGATCTCCTAGTACGCTGTCTTGCTTGCTGTACGATAAGTGTATAGCATCTATATTAGGTATGTGAGTAGGGTCGGTTGTGTATTCATCCAATGAATAAAGTACACCCGTATCTGTACGTCTTACTGCTGTTGCAGGAAATACGGTTCTATTTTTCTGCACCAATGGCTTGCTACCTGGTTGAGGTATGTGTACAATACGGCCTGCTACAACATTGTCGCTATCGTCGTAAGCATTCTTTAAAAATGCATTGTCTTTCCAGAAACGCTCAACAATATAGTTGGCCCATGTTTCTAAAATAACACCATTTAAACTGCCTTGTGGCATGGGTACAAATAAGATGATTGGAGTAAGTACAATACCTACTATAACAGGGCTCCAACCTGTAACCATATTTATTGTTATAATGGCAATAGCCAAAAACATCAAGGAGCTGAGTAACTTCGCTGTGAATTTCATATTCGTGTTTTTTCTGTTTTTTTAGTTGGTTTATGCTTTGTATTCTACCCCGAAGTACTCAAGGTGTTTTTCTTTATATCCGTCTAGGGAAAGTTTTTTAAGGTCTTCAAACTTGCCTTGCATGTAAAGCTCACGGCCAGACAGCTTCATCAATTCAGCAAGCTTACCAAGATCAGTTTCTGCACCAGCTTCCAATTTGCCTTTTACAGATGTATAAGGTTTCATTTTTGCAAGTAGGCCCTGGGTAGTTTCAAAATCAGCCTTAGCCAATTTGATGTAATCTTCACGCTCGCCTGCAGCCAATTTGTTTTCAGCAATAGCGCCATCTACCAAGCCGTTTATTTTTGCTTCATCCTGTGCAGTTTCCAATTCGGTAATTTTTGCACTTAGTACCACTTTTTCCGCTTCTAGCTTTGTAACCTTTGCAATAGCTTCTTGCGAAGCCTGTAATACTTCTGCCACTTTATTGTTTATTGCTTCTTCTGTAGCAGTTTCAGCCAAGCCAAGTTTTACGGCCATTAATTTCAATATGCTCATATCTGTTTTTTTTGATAATGATTGTATGTATTGGCCGATTTCGGCACCGGCAACATTTCCATTTAATAATATTTTTTCGCCTGCACCATTTCTTATTGCCAGGCTACCTCTGCAGTTTGGTATATCAACTATACTTGCTTCTAACAAGCCCCACTTTGTAAACGTTGGTAAATTTTGTCCTGGTAATAGATCAGCAGGGTCATCACTAAAGGTTGTAGGCTCTATCCAGATGCTAGCTCCATTCAAATAGCCTTTTTCTACTTTCTTCTGTATGCGCATGGCCAATGCATCATCATCATCAAACTCAGGCTTTGCTAATAATTGCGCACCCTCAATTCTTATATCGTACCATTTGCCCAGTGGCAACATAATATCATCTGCACCTGCAAATTCTTTTGGCCGGTTGTGTTGCAATAGCATTACAGGATTCTTTTTAAACCCTTCGATTTCGCCACCGCTCATTAACGAACGAAAGCCGTGCATTACCACACTTTCATCCATCAGTACAAAATCAATATTCAGTTTTGCCATTGCCCTTTTTGCTTTTTTGCTGCCGCTTTATGATGTAAAAATGCACGCCTAAAAACCCTATTCCAAATGAAGAATTAACGGTGCAACCATTGCCACACCTGCATTGTGCAGTATGTGTACCGCCATGTAAATACGAGTTGCAATGCGTATTATAAAGAGTGCATTTTTGTAGTAAATGGCAACAACAAACACTAATAAAAAGGAAGAACTTGAACGTAAAAAACGACTTGCCTACACCCTTTTTGTAGACAATGGATTTGAGCAAAAAGTAATTGCACAGATTACTGGAATAAGCGAAAAGAGTATTAGTGCCTGGAAGAAAGATGGTAAGTGGGAGGATGATAAACAGGAGGCTCGTATGGGCTTTGACCAACAGCGCCGGCGTATAAGACAGCACATAGATAACCTACTCACCCAGATAGAAAAACGAAAAGAGCCAGACAATGTTCCTACTGCATCTGAGGGTGATGTACTTAGCAAACTAACATCTTCTGCAAAGGCATTACAAACAGAATTATCATTTGCACATAAAGCAGAAGCAGGAAAAGGATATGTGCAATTTGTACAGGAAGTACACGGGCAACAAAAAGCAATTGAAACCGTGGAGCTGTGGCATGAATACTTAATGAGTACAACCTAATTTAATGGGCATTTTAAACGACAAAGCAGCTTCTTTTGATTGGAATAAATTTCGTGAAAGCATACGGAAGAGCACGCCTGTAAACCGAACTGAAAAGGCTGCAGACAAAAAGAAACGTATTGCAGATTTAGAGAATGATCCCCAAGCATGGAAGCAATACTATTTCCCAAAATATTTTAAAAGTAAATCTCCAAAGTTTCATTTAACAGCATCTATAAGACTGCTTAAAAACTTTGAGAAAAATAAGCACTGGTACGAAGTACGGCACTGGGCACGTGGATTGAGTAAAACAACTACCTGCATGTTTGATGTGCTTTTTTTAATGATGACAGGTAAACTGAAAAACATCATTTTAACCAGTAGCACTTACGATGCTGCAGAAAACTTTTTAAACAAGTACCAGGTACAATTAGACAGCAACCAACGTTTGATAAATGATTACGGCAAGCAAGAGTTATCTGGCAGCTGGAGTGCGGGCGATTTTACAACAAAACAGGGCGTGAGAATGAAAGCCCTTGGTGCAGGTAATGCACCTCGTGGTAACGGTAATGAGGAGATAAGACCCGATTGTATAATTGTGGATGATTTTGATACGGATGAGGAGTGCAGAAATTTAGACATTATCCAAAAAAAATGGGACTGGTTTGAGAAAGCGTTGTTTTTTACTGTTGATACTGCACAGCCTTACTTAATTATTTGGAATGGAAATATAATTGCAGAAGACTGCTGCGTTGTAAGAGCAGGCAAGATTGCAGACTATACGGAGATAATAAATATAAGAGATGACAGTGGCAAAAGCGTATGGCCTGAAAAGAACTCTGAGGAGGATATTGATTACCAGATAAGCAAAGTGAGCTATGCTGCAAGCCAGCAGGAAATGTTTAATAATCCGGTAAGAGAAGGGCAAACATTTAAAGAGATTACATGGGGCAAATGCCCACCGCTTAAACAATTGCCTTTTATTATTTCCTATGCTGACCCTGCGACATCAAATAAAAGTAAACCGACAGGTAGCAGCAAGGCGCAAAACTCCTGCAAAGTAGTTGCATTGGTTGGCTACCACAAAGGCAAATATTATTTGTACAAATGCTACAACGACAATACAACCAACAGTGATTTTATTGACTGGATGTATTTTATGAGGAACTATGTAAAAAGCGATACGCCTTTGTACACATACATAGAAAACAACAGCTTGCAAGACCCTTTTTATGAGCAGGTACTCAAACCATTAATCTTTAGTAAAAAAGACAAGTTTGGTACTGCCTTAAATATATGGCCCGATACCCAACGCAAGCAGGAGAAATGGTTTAGGATTGAAGCCAATCTGGAGCCGCTATTTAGAGAGGGTACTTTCGTTTTTAATATTGATGAGCAGAACGACCCTCACATGAAAAGAATGGCAGCACAGTTTCTTACAGCCAACATTAGAAGTAAAACACTTGATGGACCAGATGCCTGTGAGGGTGGATACTCTATTATAAAATCGAAATTAACAGAAATGAATCCCGACACCATTTCATTAGGTGCTCGTAAAACCAACGCTAAAAGATTTTAAAATGTTTATAACAGCAGCAGAACTAAACACACACCTGTATGGTGAAGTAACAATAGAAATTGACAGGGACACTGTGGCTATTGCAAACGAGGCCATCAATTCTGCTATTGCAGAGGCATCGGGCTATTTATCGGCGTATGACCGCACAGCCATATTTGCGGCCACCGGTGCAGCACGCAATGCAAGCCTGCTCACATTTATTAAAGACATTGCCGTATGGCATTTTATACAGCTCGCAAACCCTGGTATTGACTTGGCTCTAAGGCAAGACCGCTACGAGAAAGCAATCAAGTGGTTTGATAAAGTACAAAGCGGCAAAGTAGTTCCAGAGCTGCCTTACCCTGCGCCCGACCTTGACCCTGCAGGCAATCCGATTATTCCCGAAACATACATGAGGTGGGGCAGCAATAAGAAAAGACAAAACAACTATTAAACGGCTTTTAAATACCATATAAATGGCTACTGTAAAAAGAAAAAAAACAGATTTGGAAAACCCTGAGCAGGGCATTGTAATACAAAATATACAAGTGCGCCCAGTGGTGCGGCAGGCACAGGATATTCAAAACTGGCGCAATGCGTTGAAAGCTGCAGAGGCTATTAACAGCATACGTGTAACCTTATACGATTTGTACGAGGAGGTAATGCTGGACGGTACGCTTAAAAACCTGATGGCAAAACGAATATTAGGTGTAACAAAAACACGCCTAAAATTTATAAACAAAGCAGGCGATGAAGTACCGGAGCTGATGGAGCTTGTGGGCAAAAAAGCATTTAGGCAATTGCGTAAAGAAATAATGCTGCAGAAGTTTTGGGGCATTAGTGTAATAGAGTTGATGAAGGAAGGGGACAACTTTAAAATATATAGCGTACCACGCAAGCACATTCGCACAAAGCCTGGGCTTATTGTAGCAGAGCAGTACGGGCAAAGCGGCGATGCTTACCGCACACCACCTTTTAATAAATATATTTTTGAAGTAGGCGCAAGCGATGATTTGGGATTGATCCTTCAGGCTTGCCAATATGTAATTTACAAACGTGGTGCATTTGGAGACTGGGCACACTTTGCAGAAATATTTGGTATGCCATTTAGAGAGGCACGCTATGATGGCTACAATGATGTGGTAAGAAAGCAGATTGAAAATGCACTCGAGAATATGGGCAGTGCAGGTTACATCATCTTACCAAAGGAAGCAGAATTTAAATTGCACGAAGCAGGCAATGCTCAGGCAAATGGTGAGTTGTACAATACACTACGCAAAGCTTGTAATGATGAAATGGCGGTGCTTATTCTTGGGCAAACAGAAACCACTACCAGCAGTGCAAGTAGCGGATATGCGCAAAGCGAAACGCATGCAGGTGTTGAAGCTGGCATAAACCACGATGATAAAGAGGATGAGCTTTCAATTTTAAACGAGCAGGTATTACCAATCTTAAAAAACCTTGGTTATCCTGTAGATGGTGGTAGCTTTTTGCACGAGCCACTCAAGGAAAAAGTAACCTTAAAAGACCAGGTAGCCATTATTGATACGGTGAAGAATAAAATAAAATCGCCAGTAGATGATGATTATGTGTATGAAATAACTGGCATACCAAAGCCAAAGGCATACGACCAGATGAAAGCCGATATGGATGCAGCCAGTGAAGCGGTAAAGGAAAACATGAAGCAACCTGATGGCAATAAAAAGAAGGGTAAAAAAGCGGAGGCAGCGGATGATCCCGAGCCAAAGAGTAAATTATCTATTGGTGAACAGATAAGACTTGCCGTGGCTGATTTTTTCGCCCCAGCCCCCAAAAGTTAGTTGATGAACTTAGGGGGCTGGAGGGCCACACACATTTGCAACTGCAAAGCGAACTGAAAGAAGTGTACAAAGGCTGCTGCCATACAGAAATAAAATTAGCTGCAGGCGATGATGAACTAATGAAGATTGCAGAAGCATTGGCCAAACAAGTGTATGATGCAAAGGCGCTGCCTGCCAACAGGATAAATAAAAAAATGGTGGAGGCATTTGCAACAAAATATGTGGCAGCGATAAATGAAGGATTTAAAGTTATTGATTATAATACTGCTGATAGCCAAATGCTTGAACGCCTTACCAAAGATGTGTACCAGTTTAGTGCCGCAAAGAATTACCACCAACTGAAAGCACTTGCACAGGCCATGTTAAATGATGATGGCAAGCTGCGCACTTTTAGTGAGTTTAAACTGGAAGCATTTAAAATAAATGGCGAGCATATAAACCAATGGCTAAAGACTGAATATGATACAGCTGTGGCCAGTGCTCAAATGGCGGGCAAGTGGGAGCAGATACAAGCCGACAAAGATTTATTTCCGCTATTGCAATTTGATGCAGTACAGGATGATAGGACAACTGATTTATGCGGCGGTTTTGCAGATATTATAAAACCTGCAGATGATAGTTTCTGGAGCTTGTATTATCCGCCAAACCATTTTAATTGCCGCAGTACGGTACGCCAACTTACAGATGGTGAAATAACACCCGATAATAAATGGAGCGTACCGGATAATATACCAACCATGTTTAAAACAAACCTTGCAGAAAAGGGATTGGTGTTTCCTCCAGGGCATCCTTACTGGAAGGGCCTACCAGATGAGATAAGAAACGAAGGTGAAAAACTGATACCAAAAAATGGAGACTAATTTCCCACTTAAAGAAATAATGGAGGCATTTGCAAAAGTGCTGCGCAATGCGCCAAGGGTACTGGGCAATGATGCGCTAAATTTCTTTTTGGAAAGTTTTAAAAGACAAGGTTGGCAGGGTGCAACATTTGAACCTTGGGCACCTCGTAAATATGCAAATAAAGATAAGGGCCGTGCAATTTTGATAAAGACAGCAAGGCTAAGGAGAAGTTTGAGAATTACTTCCGAAACCAATGATAGTTCAACGATTGGTA
Source organism: Ferruginibacter sp. (assembly GCA_031430735.1). Lineage (GTDB taxonomy): Bacteria > Bacteroidota > Bacteroidia > Chitinophagales > Chitinophagaceae > Ferruginibacter. The sequence continues at coordinate 27,732 of JANPCB010000149.1, forward strand.
CTGACGTGCCCTATGCTAGGCCACACAACGAAGGGCTAAGCCAACTGGTAAACCAAAGTGTAAAGGCACATACCCGCAAGGGCAGGCTTGGCAAAATACAGCAGGTAAAAGCACACAGCCGGGCAATGCAAATGAATATGCCACGCCGCCAGTTTTTGGGAGAAAGCCCAGTGCTCACAAAACAACTTATACAAAGACTTACCAATGATCTACTAAAAGCATCACAAATATGACATCGCCATTTGCAATACTATACAACCAGGTAGTTTTAAGATTGAAAGTAAAAGCGCCTACGCTACAATACATAGAGCAGGATTTTCAACAATTGGAAAACTACGAAATGCGCCCGCCAGTTAAATGGCCATGTGCATTGATAGAAGTTGATAATTTTAGTTTTACTGATGCTGGTAATGAACTGAAGCAAATGGCAACCGGCATACTGCAGGTAAGGATAGGGCAAGTGGCATACAGCCCAAGTAGTGGTTATAGTGTGCAGCAGATAAGAGACAAAGCGTTGGCTTTTTATAAAACCGAGCAAGAAGTATATGCAGCTTTGCATGGATGGAATCCTGCAGGCTTTGGTAAGCTCTTGCGCAGAGCTGCAGCTACAGAAGCACGTAACGATGATTTAAGAGTAAGGGTATTGCGCTTTGAAGTAAGCTTTGAAGATACTACCAATGCAAGGGCAAGAACGCAATTAAGCACACCAACACCAAATATTTCTACCAAACCATAAAAGGGAACTTTTCACGAAAGTACTTTACACCTGGCTTATCTGCATTGATGGCTTTTAGCAGTTTGTTATTTGCAGCCACTATATTGATGATGGTAATTTTAGACAGGAATACTTCTTTCTCTAGCCTTTCGAGGGTGCGGTGGTATTGCAACTCCTTTATGCGGGTATAATAATAATGGCGGCAAACAATCAACTCATTGCGGTCTTTTATAAGCTCTTCACTGCGCCCTTTGCGTTCGGGTATGGCGATACTGCTATCTGCAGGCTTATCATTTTCAAAAAGGGAAAGGAAGCTCGAGCGTTCACCTCGCATACAGAGACGGTTAGTTGCTGTAAAAATACTAATAATTTTAGTGAAAACAAAAAAGCCACTCAAAGTGAGTGGCTTGTGTAATATTTTGTGTTTTTTTTTAATTATCTATTTTTAAAAGGGTGCCATCCAGTAAGGCTATTGCAGATGCGTTTTTTAAAATCATTGCACCAAAAACATTTTTACCACGGTACGCCAAATTTATCTTCATGGTAGTATCTGTAAGCAGTACGTAGTTTGCTTGTGCCTCTTCAAACGAATCGGGATCATTCATATTTTCTTTTAAGGCCGTTTTTAATAAATATTTTCCATGATTAAAACCTTTGTCTAACTTTTCATTTCTATCTGCCATTGCAGCCTGTGCTGAATCAATAACTTTTTGGTTGGCAATACTGTCTCTTTGCTGAGGTGTTAAAGAAGATTCATACTTAGCATTTGATTTTATAATAATAAAAATAAAGAGAACAATAATTGATATTGTTACTCCGAAGAAAATTTTAAACCCTTTGGGAACTTTCTTTTGTGGTGTGGTGGTTGTTTGCATATTTGTTTTTTTTGTGGTGAATGTGAATGTAAATAACGTGTTTAAATATTTTTTAAAAACCCTTTATATACTGTTGCAAATTGAGAAACCAATTTAGGCAATTCTGCATACTTGTAAGCATTTAACTTCTTTTTTAGGTAGCTAAATTTTATCATCCATTCATCTATGCGTTTGCCATCTGCTACGGTTTTACCTGCAGGGTTGGTTTTTGTCCAGTTCATTTGGTGAGCGTAGTACATAATCTTACCACGCATTTTGTTTATTTTTTCGGTGTTGATGTCTGCCTTTACTTGCTGCAGGTTTAGCTGTGTAATAAGTTCCTTTGCCTCGTGGTAGAACAAATCTTTGCTACTGGTGGCACGGCCATTGGTAGCACCTTGCACAATGGTGGCTTTGTGCTGCACAAGCCCAAGGCGGTGTATGAGGGCATTGAATGCCATTAGCTGGTTTGGGGTAAGTGGCTGTGGAGTGGTGGTGGTTGCTTGCATATTATTTTATTTTATTCCAATCGGTTTCAAATTCGTGGTCTTTTAAATACCTGTCGCTGATCATCGGTGAAAGCCAGGTATTGCGGGTAAGGTATTTTTTATAGGCATGTAGAGAAAAGAAAGCTTTTACCTGGTCTGTTTTGCTTAGTTTATTAAATGCAGCTTCACCTTTGAAGCGGTTGCGTTTAAGTGGGTAATCTTTGTAGAACTTATCAAAGGTTACTTCAAAATCGCTCTCTACAACAGTGGTGTCTTTAGAAAATGCCTTGCCCATTGTTGCAATGGTGATAGGTGCAGCGTTTTTAAAATAGAGCATGGTTGTTTGGTCCATATTGGTATTGCTGCAATCTATAATACAAAGGGTTTCTTTTTCGTTGTATACAAGCTCTGCTTGGCCTGTAAATTTTTCGGAGTTGGTTATGAGGAAGCGGCGCATGTGGGTATTTTTTATTTGTTTTCTTTTTGATAATCAAGTGTAAACATTCTGTATTTAAACTCTCCTGCTACATCTAGTTTCCATATTTCTACACTATACATATTCCTTTGTGTGCATTTATATAGTAAGTCAGCCGAGAAATTATTTTGCCTTGGTATTTCTGCAAGTCGGATTTTAAATGCGTCTGCAAATTGTTCTGCATAACTAGCAAATGTATTTGCTGCCATTTCTTTAACAAGCAGTTTTACTTTTGTTTCCTTTTTTGCATCAGTACTTTTATATTCTGTGAGTTTCCACATATACTACTTTTTATTCGTTATCAATTATAAATTTTTCGCCAAAGAGTGTAACCACCTTGCGGTAGTTTTTTGCACCGTTGTAGCTCATGTTATTCTGTTTGGCATACGCCGGTATAGTAAGTAGATTTAAGTAGCTGCCTATATGTTCAATTAATTGCACCAGTTCATCATTAGTAAGCTCATTGGCTTCAATTCTTTCTGATAAATGTTGTTGTATCGTATTGATTAACATTGGTGTTTGTTTAGTGCAATTAATTGAATTGCGGATAATATAGTGTTGGCAGTCATACCTACCACCCTGCACTTTTACAGGCTTTCTTCGTGGTTTAATTGCTTGCTGACTAAAACCGCTTCGTGTCCGTAATAGCCGTTATGTCCATTGTATGCGACAAATTGCAATAGTCCTTTACTTGTTTCTAAATTGACAAACATTGCACCGCCACTATCCAAATATTCCAGTTCTTCAATTTTTTTGTTATTCAAAGCAGTATCTACAATAGCAATAGATTTTAGCTTTGCCCCGATAAATTCGGTAGTATCATCGTTTGTAATTAAACATCCGAAACTTTCACAGCAGGATTGCCCATCGCTGATACCTATTTGGATAGTTTGCTTATCCGTAATAATTTGGAAGCCATCATAACCGCCCCAGCTTCTTTCTTTTGTTTTGAAGTTTGTTTCTTCAATTCTTAAAATCTTTTCCATTTGTATAGTTTTTTATAATTTAAAAAGTGCGTTTCCTTTATTACTCGGTACGAACTGCCAACAAGGGGTTTTGCAATATTGCCCCGAATATCTATCAGCAGAAGTACATATCATTATCATTTGTTTTTCAATCAACAGCGGAAGGGCAACATCGCAAAGCCCTATCGTTCTAATTCATTTTTTTTACCGGCCGAAAATACTCTTCGGTTTCAAATTCATACTGAAAGTAATTAGTTGCAAATTTTTTCCAGTAGGTATCCTCATTAACAATCATAATATTGCCATTGCAATTTTTACAATGTGTTTCCTTCTTTGGTACATTATGGTAAACTGCATCACAGTTAGGATTAGGGCATACTTTTATTAAACCGAGAATAGCCATAGTTTTTTTTTCTTTTATTTACTTCTCAAAAACACCACATTCGTGTCTGGCAAAAATGGTGTAGGGTGCAAGTCGGTATCTCGTTTGCAATTGTGGCGGCGGTTTTTGTATGCCATGTATTGCCATACTTCTTTCTTTTTATCTGTAGGCTTGTAAAACCTATCGCCAATGGTAAGCCTGCCTATTGTGGTTGCTGTGTTGCGTTCCATGTTTAATTTTCTGCGTGTGAATGTGGTTTGTTGCTGTACTGTGCCGCTGGCCTTGTCAATATTGGGTTTTTATTATCCTCCTCAGGCAGCTCAAGAAAATTCTTAGGTACCTCGCCATTTAAGAAACGGGCATAAGCTAGTTCTGTTTTGGCAGTTTCTATAATTACCTTGCCTATGCTCCCAATGGCATTGGATTTGTCAATTTCCATTTGTACCTCTTCTTTTGTTAGTTTCTCCACATCGTTCAACCTATCTAAGGCTGCAAACATGTGATTTCTTAAATCGCTTACTTTGTTTTTCATCTTGTAAATTTTTAATGGTTTTTTTAATTTTGTTGTTTAAGCTCTTGCCAATATTTATTATTTCTTTTAGCTCTGGTGGTAAGTTGTGAATGCTGTTTCTTTTCATCAACTCTGCATTTGATAACAGCCCTAAATTTTCAATAACACAATTCATTGTATTGCTATCTTTAAAAATTACATTGTGCATGGGTGGTATTAACCCATTGTGCTGCTCCCAAATATGCCGGTGTAATTGTACCCATTTACATACATTCAGTCTTATATATTTGTATTTGATTCCTCTGAACGTTCGAATAGTTATTGTACCGTCTGCAGCTGCTATATTATGTGGTACCTGGCCTTTTTTAAATCTTTTTGGTTCTAATTTTTTAATGGCTTCGGCACTCATAAACTCCTCTATTTTTTTTCCCTTATTGGGAGAAATGCGGCCTTTCTTAAAAAGAGAGATATTTTTAAACTCCTGTAATTTTTCTGGCGGAACGTTTAATCCAAGCTTTTTTAAACGTTGCCTTACTGTAGAGGGAGTTCTACCTAATAATTTTGCAATATGAGAACCTGGCTTAATTGCATATAGTTTTTTAAGTAGTTTATCCTCCTTTTCTGTAAATAGCCTGCTCATTGGTGATTTATTTTATAGGTTCTGCCCTTTACTCTTTTGCCAAGCAGGGCATACATATTTTTTACAAAGCGGCAGGGCATACGGCGCATCATGTGTACCTCGGTAAATGGGACAACGGTGTAGAATATTTTATTATTTGTAACCCTTCTGTTGGTAAATGCAAGGCTTACCATCTTTACTCCTTTTTTCATGAACCTTGCTTTTAATTCTGCCGGTGCAAAACCATTCGTATAGATAATGGTTTTGCCTACAAAGTATTTTTTATACCATCTTTTAAGGCCGTTTAAATGTGCTTTAATCTTCATTTTGTATAGGTGCTTTTTTGGTGATGATGATGTTGCGGTATGCACTTAGATAAATACTGTATAGCTTACCTTCCTCTTTAATGCGGCAGGCGTAAATGAGGCCACTTGCTCGGGTCATATATTTGACCAGGGTAAATATTCGCTCTTTGTTTTCTACAAAGTAGAACTCATCCCCAGGCATCGCTTCTGCTAACTTTATCATTTGGTTGGTTTATATATTTACAAAGTGGTTTCGACAGCAGGTATGCTATTGCTAACAATGCCGGCAGGCTGATAAGTAATAACTGGTATATTTTCATTTGATAGATTTTTGGTTTCTGGTGGTATTTGTTTAAGGATTTTGGAGAAAGCTTTATGGCCCCATTTATTTTTGGCATCGGGCGCATATATTACAAAGGGCGCATTGCCACCGTAGCGGCTGGTAGGAAACATTACCAAATCCTGCACCCGCATTTTTATATTGGCGTAATACTTTACGGCTTTGGCACAACTGCCCAGTGGCTCTTTACCCTCGCACCAACTTATGTAAATGATGATCTTCTTTTTGCGGCTCATTACAAAGGTTTCCTTTAGATGCTTGCATTGCTCGTATTTAAACCCTGCAGCTTGCAGGCTATCAATCACCCAAATTTTGGCAGATTGCTTGCGGCTCATACGTTTTAATAACTCGGAAAAACTTAACTGCTCGGTGATTACAAGCTTATTGCCTACCTCCTCCAGCATATTGTGCCGCTCTATCATTGTTTTTTGGATGGTTTTGCCATGGCCCTCTTCGTAGCTGATGTACTCTGCTTTGCTATCTGTAGCCTGTATTAGTGCTTTAAGCAGCATTACAGTAAAGTTTGTTTTACCATTGCCAGATGCGCCGTATATAATAGCATCCCATGCCTGGTCTATATCGCCTATGGAAACCCTAAAAAGGTGTGGCAGGTTCTGTACGCTGTCGTAGGTTTTTTGCGATAATTGCTTTAAGCCGATACTTTTGCTCAATTTTGTTAGTTTTTAAGCCTACAATGCACATTGGTATTGCATTGTGGCGGGTTTTAGTTGGTTAATTAAAGTACAATAGCCCTCCCGATTCTCGGTTATTCGGTATCAAAAAGGGCGTTATCTGCTGGGTTATCTGGCCAGTTAGGTGGGTCAGTCGTGCGATTCTCCATTTATTTCGGTTGTTTTTATGTAGGTGAGCGGAGCCTCTGGCAATACAATTGCAGGAGGTTTTAATATTGTGCCAATAGCGTTGTAACAAGATTCGCAGGCGTTGTAATGCATTTCTGCCATGGTCATTAGCTTGCTGCATTGTGGGCAACGGGCGTTTACTACCCGTTGCTGTATGGTTTGTTCTGTGGTTTGTGTGGTGTTCATTTTTATAGATTATAAAGATGAAAAGTTGAGGTTTACATTACGGTAATCGCCTGCATCTTCTTTTGCCCACACACGCATGTACAGCTTTGTTTTATCAATGCTCTGCGCTTTCTTCATCAACTCACAGGCTTTTTGAAATGCCTTTGCTTTGATCTTATCTTCATATTTTAGCAACTGAAAGACTTTACCGGTATCTATCATGCCTTTGGTATTGGCAAAAGCACTTTTTACAAGTCCGCTGATGAGTTCGTTTGCCTCAGTCATGTTTGCGGAGATGTATGTATTGAGCAGCTCTAATGCCTCGGTCATTAGTGCGCCATCCCACTTTACAATCTCATTCATATCTGCTTCAATTTTTACGGAGCGGTCGAAGTTGAACCAGGTAAGAGAGCCTTTTGTTTCTTTCTTCTTTTTTGCCTTTAACTCATACTCCTGCTTTATCATTGAGCTAACATCTTTAAATGCCTGGCCCATCATTGTATGTAATGCTAGCAATACAGATTCTGCATGTAGGGCAGCTTTGTACACCTTACCGGCTAGAGCTTCTTTTACTTTATCGGATTGAGGAACGAATTTTACTGGTACCACATCGCCCATGGCGTTGGTCCAAGTTGTGTCTTTTGTTGTGTGAATTTTAATTGACATGATCTATTGTGTTTTTATTGGTTTATACTAAAATGCTGTGTACTTTATTAAAGTGCGCTTCTCGCTGCGTGGATAGGCAAATGAAAAGATTGTAGTTGTTGTGCTTTTCTGCAAAGATCTCTATAAGCTTATCTACACAGGCAAAGTGAAATGTGTTATTGCAACTGTCGATGATGGCTTGTAACCAGATGTAATCTTTTTGTTCGTCCATGTTTTTTAGTTGTATTGTTTATGAATGTTGTTTGCTAATATGTGTAAATGGTTTCCCAAATAGGTGGTTTTATCGGTTTGGTAATCGGTACTAAGTATGCGCAGTGCAATGGCCTGTGATGCTGTAAGTGTTAGCGGGTACTCCTCTTTTGTAGGCTTGTAAGGACTGAGCTTAACATCTAGCATTGCGGCTATTTCTGCAAGGCAGGCAATGAGCAGGCGATCATCGTCTGTTGTGGGATTGCTTTCTATAAGGGTTTCAATTATTTCCTTTATACCTTCTGCTACTGCTCGCTTTAGTGTTGCCTTAAACTTTTTCATAACTAGGCTGCTTTTTGAATTTTTAAAGTGGTTAATACAACGCTATCAATTTTGCACTCTACTGCCAGGGTGCGAGGGCAGTGTACTAAGTCATACAACTTCTTACGCTGTCCAAGTGTTAGCTTGTGTATTTCGGTATCTGTTACAAAAGCATAATCGTGGCGGTTGCAAAGGTTTTTCCACCACTGCCAGTAGAGTTTGCTCGTTTCTAAAATTGCTCTTTCACGGTCCTGTACTGGTAGGTACCAATAGAGGTAAGCTCTGCCATTTTCGTAACGCATATGAGCATACTCCTGCTCTGTTATTTCAAGCAATTTCATCACCCGTAGCATTACCCTTTTAGTAGCTTCCTGGTAGGCTTGTTTTGTTGTTTTTATTTCTGTTGTGGTCATGGTCTTACTTAATTTTAATATTTAGGCATGTCATGTACCAGGCGAAATAAGTCTTCTGTAATTGCTACTTCCTGCTCATCTGCTTCACGCAGTACAGGCTCTAGGTAATCGTGCAGCTCGCCATAGTTTTCGCAAAGGCTATCAAGCAGTTTTACCAATGGCCTATCAATACCATATTTGCTGTAAAAAATATTGAAATCTGGTACCGGATTGATGTGTCTGATGCCTGCCTTTATGCGCCTGTACAATTGTGGCATGCCTTGGCGATCTTTGTTTTTTAACTTGGCAAGTGAGCGGGTGAGCTGTGTGGTACCAATTAATACAAGCCCTGCATATCCTACCACGCCATCGTACAATGCTTTCATAAGCTGTAGGGCACGCATATCTAAATTCTCGGCCTCATCTATAATGATGATGGGTTTAAACCCGCTGCGAGAAAGTTCTTTTATGCGCATAGAGATATGGCGAATTTTATTTGCATTGCTGCCTCCATTGGTGATCATTATTTTTTCGCAGAGCTCTCGAAGTATGTCGGGTAGGCGATGCTCTTTACTTGCTACTACTCTATATGTGTGCTGTGGATGCTCCCTGATAAATTTATCAAGCGCATAGGTTTTGCCGAGGCCACTATCGTTTATAATGGTGGTAACCTTTTGCATTTTTTTTGATGTTTCACACAGGTGCAGGGTTTCTTTAAACTGTGGTGTAGGTAAAGTAGCCCAGTACTGCTTGCGTACCACTAAGCCAGCCCACTCTGCAATTTTGTAAAACCATTTATCGCCAATGGGAGAGGCTTTACCGGCAACATCGGTTGTGAATTTGTTGTTGAACATTGCTGACACGTAGCCAGCATTTACTTTGGACATTTGGGCTACTTCGTTTTGGCTTATGCCTTGCTTTTCAGCGTAGTCAATAACACCTGCAACAATCTGGTACTTTAATTCTTCGGTCATGGTTAAATTTTTAAAAGGTTAGTTAAAAGGTTAGTCTAGGTATTGATTGAAATCTGTTTTACTGTTTAGGTATTCGTTGCGCTGTTGTATCCAGGCATCTGTGTTTACCGTTTCGGGCTCCAATGCTGCAGGCTTTAAACCTTTGGCATTTTGTATGGTTTCTTTTTGCTGCCCGCCGTAGGTAAACATTAGCTTTAGGTTGGTTTCATTTTCCAACAGCGTTTGGTTATTCATTACAGATGCTACGGCTGCATCATCGTGCAGGTATGTTTCCATTACTTCGTTTCGGCGGTCTTTATTGAAGCTGGTAATCTGTGAGCGGTACTGGTGATCTTCGTCTGTCATGCTCTGCACGTCCATTGGTATGATGCGCTTTTTATCTAGGAGGAACTGGCGTTTTTCTGCATCGTTTATTACCAGTACCTGGCTAAGATCATGCGTATCATATATTACCTGCCATTGCAAATGCTGTAGGGCTCTAAATGCAGGATCGAAGCTGTCGTATGTTATTTTTTGCCCGCCAATGGTAGCAGTAAGGCCCATGCCATCAATACTATTTAAGTATTTACTTGTGGTACCGTGTACCCACAATAAATCCTCTTTTTTCATTACCACTTTCTTTTCAGCATTGGTTTTTTGCCATGCCTGCATGTAGGCATCAATCTTAGCCTTGCGCTCTTCGTTCATTATCCAATGCAGCTGCTTTACCACGCCTTCTTTGTTTGGCAGGGAGTGCTTTTGCTTGTCTAAAAACTCTGTATTGGGTTGGTTGCTCTTTTTACTGTTAAGGTTGAAGCCACTCCAGTTGGGCATAAACTGGCAGTACTTTTTATTGATGCTGCTGAAATACGGCTCAATAACTTTTGCCTTTGCATTACCTACTGCAGCTGGTGTGTGAAGGTGGCTCATGGCTTTGTAGAACGGTGTGAGGTTTTTTATGCCGTAATTATCGCTCTGCAGCTGCCATGGCTGGTAATAATCGCCAAACAGTTCTTTAATGTGTGTGGCAGCGTTTCTGTTTGCCTCACGTATGAGGTCGGTGTTTTCTCTGTCTCCTATGGCATAACCAATAGGGTAGTTATTCATAACATCTAGCACTACTACTATACACAACCGGTGGTGGAACTTTCCTGCCTCTTGGTAAAGAAGCTCAGCCGTCCAACCATCCAATGTTAGATAGTAGAGAGGGTACTCCGGCCTGCTCCTTTTGGTTTGCATGGAAATTTCGTTGTTGTATGCTCGCTTGCCTCGGCTACCTGCTAGGGTAAGGTGTCTGTTTTGATTTATGAGATTGTAAACTGTGGCCGATGAAATGGTGGGCCATCCTTGCTTTTCAAATACTGCATTTACGCCCATTGCAATTTGTGCCGCATCAAAATTGTTTGGCATGCTTGCCGCTTTGCGCACAAAGGAGATTTGCTTTTGGTATAGATCATTATCAAAACCTTCCTCACTCTTGCCAAGCTTGGCAGTGTTCTTATTACCGAAACGCCAGTCTATAAGGCATGCATATTTCTGTTCTTTGTACTGCTTTATTTTTGCAAGCAAGCGGCGGGTAGATGTTGGCAACTCTATTTTATCTGTGTTGATAATTTCTGTTACCGCATCCCAAAATTGCTCCAGCGTAAGTTTTAGCTCGTTCTTGATGTACTTTTTATCATCGTTTAAACTGATCAGCATATTCAACCAACTGGCTGCGGTGGTGTACCGGTTGCGGTGCTCAATGGGCAGGTACTTATTATCTGCATAGCGGTAATCCATGTAGAACTTTTCTGCCATCGCATCTTCTTTAACCAAGTTGCGTATTGGTTGCTTGGCCATAAACTCGTAAGGATCACCAAAGCGGGCTTTTATTTTATCTTGGTGCGCCTCGCTCATGCTGTCATAAGATACCAGGCTATAATTGCCATTTTTAGGATGACTAATAAACTGCAGGCGTTGGTTGCCGATGCTCTTTTCCTTTCTGTAGTATTTAGCAGATAGACCAGCCTCTACAATACCGAGTTCGAATACGAAAACCGTATTATCAATTAGCTCAAAAATCTGCTCCGACAGTTTTATGGTTTTGGTTAAGGTCATTTTTAGTTTAAGTTTTCGAATGGTACTAATTGGGTTACGGCTTCCATCATTGCCACTTTTGTGGACCCTTCGTGAATGGTCATGTAGGATGCAACGATGTTGTCGTTGTTCCTTTCACAGTTCAATACCTTATAAACCTCGCTGGTAGTAACCCCATAGATTCCTGCTACTTCTTTTACAATCCATGCCTTTAATGGATTTCTTGATGCTGTATTTATTGATTTATTTTTCATACTTTTATGTCCTCTTAGGGAGTACAAAGATATTCAAAGAAATTCGGAATATGCAAACTTTCTCGGAATTTTATTTATTAACACATGTGGATAATTCAATGTTTTTCGGAAATAATATAAAATATCTGCGTAAAAACGCTAAGCTAAAACAAGACGAAATGCTTGCTAGTATTGGCATACCTCGTGCTACATGGTCCAATTATGAATTAAATCAAACACAGCCTGATTTTAATAAACTTTTGGAGATTTCTAAGTTCTTCGGAGTAACAACAGACGATTTACTAAGAGTAGATTTGCAAAAAGGTAACCTGAATGAAAATAACGTTCAACCGGAAATGTCGGAAAAAGGTAACCTGAATTGTAACCTAAAGGGTAACCTAAATGAGGTTTTACCATCAAAAAAAGAAAGTTTTAAGGAGTTTAAATTGACAATTGCAGCCGAAGATCAGGCAGAATATGATGTACAAAATGGGCTAATACCAATAACAGATATAAGCGTGGCAGCTGGGGCCGGTACTTACAACAATGAGTATATAGAAAACCTCGAAACAATCAAGCTTCCACCGGCTTTAATGAGGAAAAATGCAACGTATTTATGTGTGAGAATTAAGGGCATTTCTATGGCTCCAACCCTGCAAGATGGCGGCTATGCTATAATAAGGCTTTTGGACCGGTCAGAATGGGCTAAAATGCAGGATGAGCGCCTATATGTGGTGTCCGACAACGAAGGAAAAACCGCTTTAAAGAGAGTTAAAAATAGGTTTAAACAGGGTTTTATTGTTATGAGATCAGATAGCCCTGATAGGGCCGTTTATCCAAGCTACAATCTACAGGTAGAGGATATCAATACAATCTGGTACGTGGAGTGGTATTTATCTGCAAAAATGCCCAATATTCACGATCAATATTACACAAGATTGCAACGTTTAGAAGACGAGTTTGAGGATTTTAAGCAATTAGCTTCCAAAATGAACCCCAAAGAGAAGTAAATGTACGTGTCGTTTTTTTTCGGCATTTTGGCCATTTTCGCTGAAACCCGCTACTGTTGTGCATTTTTCGCACTTTTTTTTATCTATTAGGCTGGACGCTTGGTTTTACCCCCCTTAAAAATAATATGTATATACAAAAAGTATTGCTTAATGATAAACCATTGTCAACACTGTTTATTAAGTATGCAAATATTGTAGCAGGATCTACGTTGACATTTGTAATGGGGCCTAAGCCTAAAAAATAAATAGTTTTTTTAAAAGTGATTTTATTTTTTTCATACTTAATTTATGATTGTGTTGATGGTAAATGGCAACACTTTTTTTACAGCCAATTGAGTTGTTAAATGGTTTAGCCCTTTATGAATCAAAAAAAATAAAAATAAATTTGGCAAAACTAAATATATTAGTATATTTGTGCTAATCAAATTAGTTGTTATGTCACAAGCAGGATTAAATCTAAAATACTTGCGCAAACTGCGTGGGTTAACACAAGAAGAATTTGCAAACAAACTTGGCATTAAGCGTTCGCTAATTGGAGCTTATGAAGAAGAGCGGGCAGATCCCCGATTAGATGTATTAGAAATAATTGCAGAAATGTACAAGCTAAGTCTGGATGAACTTTTTTTGAAAGACCTTAGCAATGAAAGTGGTAGTTATTTGATGAAACGCCGCCGCCAAAAAATGATGATGAGCGAGGAACGCAATGTAATTCATTTTGTACCCGTAAAAGCTGCAGCAGGCTACCTTGCAGGTTATGCAGATGCAGAATTTATAGATGAATTAAACACGTTTACTTTACCCATGCTTGCTGGTGGTAACTATCGAGCTTTTGAAATAATAGGAGATAGTATGCTGCCAACCCCAAGCGGTAGTATCATTGTAGGAGAGAAGACAGAAAGTTTAGATGATGCAAAAAACAACAGTGCCTATATAGTGGTAAGTAGAAACGAAGGAATTGTTTACAAAAGATTTGTACGTAACCCAAAGCAAAAAGGTAAAGTGACGTTGGTAAGTGATAATCCAAATTACCAGCCTTACCAAATAAATTCAGAAGATATTATGGAATTATGGGCAGCTCAAGTGGTTATTGGAAAAGTGGCTTCACAACAAAGATGGGATGTAAATTCTCTGGCAAACTTGGTAAATAATTTACAAGACCAAGTGAGTACTTTGAAGAAGAAAATGAACTAGGAATTAGATAGGAGATGTTAGATATGAGACCTTAGATTCAAGATATTAGATACAAGATATTAGATAATTAATTTTGGAATGTTAAATATGTATTGTGTGTTTCTAATATTAGTATTTTGTAATTTAGTACGCAAACTAAACCCTCTAAACCGTCTAAACCCTCTAAACTCGTATTTGTAGTCAAACAAAACTGTATATTTACTAAACGATAAATTATACGAACACCTCAATCAACTATTTAACCAATCAACCAATCACCTATCAACCCAAAAACTCGTAACTTTATTTAGATACATCAAAAAAACAAATACATCAATTAAAAAAACAGAAGCTATGATCAAATTACAAATTGTAGGAAACCTTGGTGCAGATTGCATTCAAAAAGAAGTGAATGGTAAAAACGTTATTAATTTTAATGTGGCACATTCAGAAAAATACAAAGATGCACAGGGAAATGTAGTAGAAAAAACTACTTGGGTAAATTGTGCTTATTGGACAGACAAAGTAGGCGTTGTTCCCTTTTTGCTAAAAGGCAAAACGGTATATGCAGAAGGCATACCAGAAGCAGATGCATACACCAACAAAGAAGGTGCTGCTGCAGCCACTCTAAGAATGCGGGTACAAAATCTTCAATTGCTGGGTGGCAATGCTGAAGCTCCTATGGCTGGACAACAACAACAGCAAAATTACAACAAAGGCAATGTTTCCAATGCTGGCGCTACAGCACCACCTGTTGTAAGGGCACAACCTGCAGCAGATATGCCTTTGGATGACGATTTACCATTCTAAAAATTGCAAATTATTAAACACGAGCTTCTCTTTTTGAGGAGCTTTTTTTATATCAACATGAATTGATTTGGTAAAAGTTATGATGATAGATTCTCTATAGTGCAAGCACTTTTTTGAGCCGATATTATTTAAAAATCATTATGTAAAAAAATAGTTGAAAACCTGGTACATCTTTGAGTAACTTTTAATGATTAGCTGCTTAGAATGAATTGGGATTAAAAGGTACGCATCAATACTGCTCTCCCTCATTTGGAAAATCCCTACTTTTTACATCTTTAATATAGTTTTGTACAGCCCCAGTTATTTGTTCGTGCATATTTAAATATTGGCGAAGAAAACGTGGCTTGAATTCTGTATTGATACCAAGCATATCGTGCATCACAAGCACCTGTCCATCGCAACTACCGCCTGCGCCTATACCAATGGTAGGTATGTGTAAGCTTGCTGATACTTCGGCAGCCAGTGTAGCTGGTATTTTTTCCAAAACAATGGCAAAGCAACCTGCTTCTTGTAATAATAAAGCATCTTTTTTCAACTGATTGGCTTCTGCTTCTTCTTTTGCACGTACGGTGTAAGTTCCAAATTTGTAAATGCTTTGCGGCGTTAGCCCCAAATGTCCCATTACAGGTACACCACTGTTTACAATTCTTTTGATGGATTCTACCTCTTGCTCACCGCCCTCTAATTTAATAGAATGTCCGCCAGTTTCTTTCATAATTCTAATCGCAGAATTGAGTGCTTCTGTTGAATTACCTTGGTAAGATCCAAAAGGAAGATCTACTACTACCAAACAACGGTGTACACCTCGTACAACAGATTGTGCATGGTATATCATTTGTTCAAGTGTAATAGGCAGCGTCGTTTCATGTCCAGCCATCACATTGCTTGCACTATCGCCTACCAAAATGATATCGATACCAGCAGCATCAAAAATTTGTGCAAATGAATAATCGTATGCTGTTATCATAGAGATTTTTTCTCCAGCCGATTTCATTTTTTGTAAAGTATGTGTGGTAATTTTCTTTATTTCTTTGTTTACAGACATAGCGATAATGTATAATTTTATAATGAATAAATAATAATGTGATTTAATCCATCTTAATTATTTTATTGATAACTTATTAAATTCACTCTTTAGAAAACGTCACTTATTTATGAATGTAAATATAAATTGGTAAATGGTTATACAAATCTTAAATCTTATTTCTCAAATCTAGTATCTATTTCACTTCTTCCCACAAATGTTGTATCAAGCCATCAGCCAAACCAATTTTTGGAACTGAAATTTCTTCTGCACCAGCCCATCGCATCACGTTGATGTATATGAGCAATGCGGGCACTATCACATCTGCTCTATCGTCTCTAAAGCCATATTTTGCTATGCGTTGGTTTAAAGACATTGGTTCTAGTTCATTGTAATACTCCCGTAATAATTCTAAAGGCAGAGGTCTTCCTTCTTTTCTTTTACTTAAACTAAACACTTTGTTGATGTTGCCACCGCTACCAATTGCCATTACCGTTTTGTGCCCTTTTGTTACAGCCTTAATCGTATTCTTTAAATCTTCCCACTCGGCATTGGTAACCATATTTTTTAAAATTCGAATAGTACCAATATTGTAAGATTTTTTATAAATCAATAGGCTATTGCTAAAAAAAGAAATTTCTGTACTACCTCCGCCCACATCTATGTACATGTAGCTATGGTCATTATCCATATTTTCTGCTACATGATTTTCGTAAATGAGGTTTGCTTCCATATCGCCGTCTATAACTTCTATTAAAATACCTGCTTCTTTTTGTACTTGCGCAATAATTTCTTTTGCATTTATAGCATCTCTCATGGCACTAGTAGCACAGGCTTTTACTGCATCCACTTTATAAGCATTTAGCAAATGTCGAAAAGATTTCATTGTTTCTATAAACATCGCTTTCTTATCGTCTGATATAATTTTATCTTCAAACACATCGAAACCCAGGCGCAGTGGTACACGTACAAGATTTAGTTTACTAAAAATGACTTTACCCTCTTTGTTTTTTTCTACATTATTTATAAGTAAGCGTGCGGCATTACTTCCTATATCTATGGCTGCAAGTATCAATATGTATATATTAGTATGATGCTAAATTGCGAATTTATGTATAAACCTGCGTGAATTTAATATAAATCTTTCAATAAGTTTTTTATTGCTTAAGTTTTATATTTGTACCCATAAAAGAGATGAATTTAAATAACCCGTTTCTTTTCAAATATTGTCTACAACTTTCAAAAATAGTATGCAACATGAATGCTGGTACAAGAATTAATGTGGTAAACATCGGGCTGATGATTTTTAGTTGCATAGCAGCTTTTATTATGCCATTTGAGGTATTCCTTTTTGCTTATGCTGTGCTAGGACCACTACATTATCTTACAGAAATAAGTTGGTTGCACGATAGGCAGTATTTCACAAAAGGGAAGTACGATAACATCGTTTTGTGGATTATTGGTGTCATAATAGTACTGGAAAGTCTTGCCTATCGCAATAATTGGAATTGGCCTTTTGGAAGTGATTTTGGAAATAAAATTATTTTTGTAGCACTCACTGGCTCTTTGCTAATGGTTTTTGTTAAGAATGTTTATATCAAAGTAGGTGGTTTGTTGTTTATATTATTTATTGCCAATGGAATTTTTAAACCAGACCAACGTGACGGATTTGCGTTTTTTATTGGCGCTCTGTTACCTACTTTAGTGCATGTATTTGTGTTTACAGGTTTTTTTATTTTATTTGGAGCACTTAAAAGCAGGAGTATAAGTGGACTTATTTCATTTGTAGTTTTTATAATATGCCCCATTCTGTTGTTTTTACTTTTTAAAGACAAGACTTTTATACCAATAACTAAATACGGTGAAGCATCATATATTGCCAATGGAGATGGTTTTTACGATACCAATTTAAGTTTTCTTACACACCTTTTTAATATTGATTTTCCTCAATTAAAAGATGCCGCAGGTAATCTATTGTATTATGAAACCGCAGATGGATTACAAACGCCTGCACCAGATTATAGCAACGCTGCGCAAGTAGTATTCCATTCTCAAACGGGTATTTTATTGATGCGCTTTATTGCATTTGCATACACCTATCATTACTTAAATTGGTTTAGCAAAACAGAAGTTATAAAATGGCACAAAGTACCAAAAGCTAGATTTATTGGCGTAATTATTATTTGGATTGTTTCCCTTGTTCTTTACGGAGTAAATTATGGCCTAGGGTTAAGGTGGTTGTATTTCTTGAGTTTTTGCCATGTATTGTTGGAGTTTCCTTTAAACATGGTTTCTATTACAGGCATATTCAAAGAAACTGCCAACATAGCCAGCAATGGCTTTAAGCTTACGCCGGCTGTAGCAAAAAAGTAATGAACTGTAAAATAAAAAAAGATAGCGTGTTTTTTGTGCACGCTATTTTTTATTTAAATAATTAAACGTTTCTATTTGAGAACGGATTTTTTTAGCACCAGATGAACGTACATACTCGTTGCTTAAGTGATTATCCAATATTCTTGCTTTTACATTATCGCTTAGTTGTATATTGGTAATATCTATCAATTCTTGTTTCAATTTTAAATCCAACACTGGGCATGCCACTTCTATCCGGTGGTCTATATTCCGTACCATCCAATCGGCCGAAGAAATAAATACTTTATGATCTCCAGCATTTTCAAAAATCATTATACGAGCATGCTCAAGGTACTCATCTACAATGCTGATGGCTTGTATAGGATTCTTATACTTGCTACTCTCTGTTCGTAGGCAACAAATGCCTCTAATAATTAATTTTACTTTTACTCCAGCATTTGCAGCTTCGTATAATTTTTCTATAAGTTGGGTATCGCTTAAAGAATTTATTTTTAATGTAATGGCAGCAGGTATTTTAAGCTTTGCATTTTTTATTTCTCTATTTATTAGAAAGATTAATTGTCGCCTCATACTTGTAGGGCTCACCACAAGTGTTTTACAAGCTTTCAATAGACCAATTCTTTTTGCAGGGTTTTCTAAATATGTAAAAACCCTATTTACATCTGCCATTATGTTTCTGTCGGATGTTAATAGGCAATGATCTCCGTAGAGCAACGACGTTTTTTCATTTAAGTTACCTGTACTTACAAAGCCATAATGGGTGGTTACATTTTGCACCCTCTTTTTTATCAAACAAAGTTTAGCATGTACTTTAAAATTGGGTACCCCTATTAAAACTTTTACACCTGCTTCTTCCAATGTTTCTTTCCATTCTAAATTTGCTTCTTCATCAAACCTTGCACGTAGCTCTATGGCTACCGTTACTTGCTTTCCATTGCGCACAGCATTGGTAAGTGCATTTATAATTTTGGAACGGGAGGCAAGTCTGTAACAGGTTATTTTAATGCTTTGTACTTCTGGGTCTATCGCCGCTTCCCTCAATAAATCTATCACACTATTAAACGAATGGTAGGGAAAATGCAACATAACATCCTGTTTCATAACAATGCCCGTTACGCTTGTATTTAGGCGTAGCAAAGGATGTGTTACCGGTTTTTTACGAGCACTTTTTCTTACGAATATGCCGTCTGGGAAATTCATAAAGTCTTTAAAATTATGAATCCTACCACCCGGTATCATATTTTCTTCTGATGAAAGCCCAAGCCGCTTTACCAAATAGGTTAATAAATAAGAATCGATTTCTTTGTCAAACACAAAACGTACCGGTTTGCCTTTTTTTCTATTCTTTAATCCTTTTTGTATTTTCTGAATGAGAGAGCCAGATACATCATTGTCAATATCTATTTCAGCATCTCTGGTTACTTTAATAATGTGAGAAGAAAATACATCGTAGCCAAAAAAGGAAAAAATATTGGGTAAACAAACTCGGATAATATCTTCGAGTAAGATGATAAAATGTTCTTCATTTTTAGAGGGTAAAATGAGAAACCGGGAAACATTTCTAACAGGAATAGATACCAGCGCAAATCGCTGTGGTATTGTGCCATCTGTTTTAGATAATTTACAAGCTAAATAAATGGACTTATCATTTAACACCGGAAACTGGTTCAAACTTTCTATCATCAACGGTACTATGCTGCTTCTTACTTCCTCGTTAAAATAATTAAGCACAAACTCCTTTTGCGAAGCAGAAAGTTTTTTGTCGGTTACAAAGTTTATATGCTCTTTTTTAAGCTCCCTTATTATATCTTTCCATATCCTTTCAAATTCTTTTTGTTGTAACAGTACTTTATCTTGTATTTCGTTTAATATTTTTTGCGGATTAAGCTCCAAATGCATTTTAGCTTTGTGTCCAAGCGATACCATTTTTTTGAGGGCAGCTACACGTACCCTAAAAAACTCATCTAGATTATTGGAAAAAATGCCCAGAAATTTAAGGCGCTCTTTAAGCGGAACAGTGCTGTCTCCAGCTTCTTGTAATACCCTGCTATTGAATGAAAGCCAGCTAATATCTCTGACTATGGTTTTTTTATGAAGCAATTTTTCTTTGTTTTTTTAGGTTTTGTGAAACTAGTTTTTGTTTTTATAATTCAATATGTTGCCATATTAAATAAATGTGAATTTTTATAAAAGCTGCAATTTATTTGGGTGCATTTAAAAGTGTTGCAGTTTGCAAATAGGGTTGTAAGCTTTTTACGATACATTTATTTTGAAATTAACAATATAGGTTGACGACCCTTGCAACATTTTTAAATGCACCCATTTATTTCTTCATATCTTCTATAATTTTTGTTGTAGATATGCCATCAATAATTTTAGCAATAACCACTTTGCCACCTGCGGCTATTACTTCTTTGGCGCCAGCAATTTGTTCTTGCGTATAATCACCTCCTTTCACCAATACATCTGGTAGCAAAAGTTTAATAAGCTCCAGTGGTGTTTCTTCTTCAAAAATTATAATTGCATCAGTTTGTAATAGGCTTGCTAATACCAATACCCTTGCATTTTCATCATTTATCGGGCGGTTGGGGCCTTTTAGTTTTTTTACAGATTCATCTGCATTTACCGCTACTACCAGTACATCGCCATGAGAAGCCGCTTCTGTAAGTGATGCGATATGCCCCTTGTGTATTATGTCGAAAACGCCATTGGTGAAAACAATTTTTTTACCAAGCATACGCCAAATAATAGCTTGCTGCAGTAGCGTTTCTTTTGTATAAATTTTAAGTGGTATTCCTAAGTGTGTTTTCATTTTTTTTCTTGTTGATGTATGGTAATAAAACCAAAGAAATGAGTCCTACTACAATAATTAAACCAGTACTTACTCCCCAAATGAGCCACCCAAATGCTTCTCCATGTGAGGGGGCAATGCCATAAATGGTCAAAGTTTGCATTACAAAAATAGGAAAAGAGCCAATACCTCCCGGTGTAACAATCATGGCAAGTGTAGATAAAGATAATACTGCACAGGCCGCTTTCAAACTTAATTCGCTGGTATGTTCCATAGCTTTAAAGCCTAGATAGATTTGTAGCAAGTACATTGCCCAAATAAATAAGGTGTAAATAAGGAAAAGCTTTCTTTGCTGTAGGTTTTTTACGGAGGCAATTCCGTTGCCAATACCCCAAAAAAAGTTTTTGATTTTTAGTAATAATTTACTTTGTGGGTACAAAGAAAATATTTTGCGAAACAGTATAACAATGGAAAAAATAATAAGCACAACAAAAATTAATTTTGTCCAAAGTGGCACCCCACTTGATGCGCCAAAAGCTGCAATCTTTTCTTTTACATATTGGCCTATTACATTTATTTGAATAAGTACGGTTATAAAAATAAAAATGAAATAGCAAATAAGATCAAACATTCGTTCTATTAAAATAGTACCAATTAGTTTGTCTGTTTTTAAATTTTCGTACCGGGCAAGTATAGAACATTTAAGGATTTCTCCAAGGCGAGGAACAAAAGAATTTGCCAAATATCCTATCATGGTTACAACAAAAACGTTTTTCAATTTTGGGTTAAAGCCCAAAGGTTTCATGAGTAGTTTCCATCGCATAGACCTAACCAAATGGCTTGCCAAATTCATGATGATTACAGGTATAATCAGCATAAAGTTTGAATTAAAAATAGAATTTTTAAATTCGGAATATTCCTTGTCTGTCATGCTATTCAATTGCCACCATACCAGCAACAATCCTGCTACTAGAAAGATAAAATATTGCAAAAAAGAAAAAATTTTCTTTCCCATAGATATGATTCAACTTTATAAAACAATGTTGTCTATAAGCCTTACTTCGTTTAGATATGCTGCTACGAGCGCCACTAGTTTTCTTTTGCCATCCCAATGGTTTTGTAGTTCCAGCGTTTCTGCATCGGCTATTTCGGTGTAATCTACTTTATATCCGTTGTTTAATAAAAAATTTGAAGCGGCAATTTTTAAGTTTGTGATATTTCCGGGCTTTATCCCTTCTTTTATCATCTGTAAAGATTCTATAATACACAAAGCTTTCTTTCTTTCCACAACACTTAGCCGCATATTTCTGCTGCTCATGGCAAGCCCATCGGCTTCTCTTACGGTATCACAAATTTGCAATTGGATAGCATATTTTTTTTCTTGCATCATTTTATGGATAACCATGCATTGTTGGTAATCTTTTTTACCTAAGTATAAAACATGGGGCATTACTGCAGCCAATAGTTTATCTACAATGATACATACTCCTTGAAAATGCCCAGGTCTATATTTACCTTCAAGCAGGGACTCTAAGTTACCCAAATTGTAATGTGAAGGCTTTTCATCTACCAAATACATTTCATCAACAGAAGGGAGAAATAAAATATTGCAGCCAGCTTTTTCCAATAAATCTATATCGGCTTCTATCGTTATTGGGTACTTTTTTAAATCATCGGGGTTATTAAATTGGGTAGGGTTTACAAATATGCTGCAAATGCCAATGTCGTTCTCTTTTACGGACTTTTCAATAAGGCTAATATGTCCAGCGTGTAAGGCTCCCATGGTAGGGGTAAAACCAATTGTTCTGCCAAGCTCCTTGTGCGCAAGAACATGTTCTTTAAGTATTTTTATATGTTTTATTAGTTTCATATAATTAAGATTTTTAGGCTCAAAGCGTTATTCACGCTATATGTCGAATATTTTTGCTACTTTTGCACACATTTCAAAATTAAGTTTACTTCAACCTAATCCGGCACATATGTCTACAAAGAAAAGGATTTTATTTATTGCCAGCGAAATGTCGCCTTATGTAGAAGGAACTTCGTTTGGCGAAATAATAAATAAACTTGCTGTACTTTCCAACGATAACAACATGGAAGTTAGGTGTATAATGCCAAAGTTTGGCACTATAAACGAACGTAGACATAGATTGCACGAAGTAGTGAGGCTATCGGGAATTAATGTATCCATAGATAATGATGATTATCCACTTACTATTAAAGTGGCTTCTTTACCAAACGCAAGATTGCAGGTTTACTTTTTGGACAACGAAGATTTTTTTAAACGTAAATGGATTTTTGCCGACGATGCGGGTAAGTTTTTTGATGACAATGGATTGCGTACCGTTCTTTTTTGTAAAGGCGCTTTGGAAACAGTGAAGAAATTTGGATGGCCTCCTGATATTATTCATTGTAGTGGTTGGATGTCTGGCTTGGTACCTATGTTTATTCGATCTGCTTATAAAAAAGAACCCGTTTTTAGTCATTGCAAAGTAGTGTACACTATAGGGGATACAACATTTAAAGAAAAATTGGGAGCCGATTTCTTAAAACTGGCAACTATAAATGATAATGTTACAAAAAAAGAATTAGAACCTTTTAAAGATTTGAATAATATTGCTATGTTTAGAGGCGGTGCTACTTATGCGGATGCTATTACGTTTGGTACAGAAAACCCAGATAAGAAATTGGCTACCGAATTTGCAAAAGTGCGTGGCAAAAAAATAG
>JANPCB010000150.1:0-48300 GCA_031430735.1 Ferruginibacter sp.
GATTTCTAGGCAGCAACATACTGTAAAAGTTGTTTAGGCGTGGTTTCACTCTCACACTTTTTCACTTATTAAAATTCAAATCTATTAGTATATTCTGGAAAGATTCGCATGTCTGTAATGTATTTTGCAAACATAGGAGGCGTGGTCTCACCAGCCGATCATGCCAAATGAAAGAAAAAAACAAATGCTTTATTTTCAATAAATGAAATGAGCCATTAAAAAAATGACACACTGCCTTCATTGGCACCAAGACCTTCCGCTCATGCCTACCAAAGCTTGGTAAGTCTGCTTACCTTTTGTAAAAGCCATGTACTTTTTTCAAAACAATATATACAAAAAGTGAAAGATTCTGGGAAGCTAAACAAGGCTAAAGTAAGGTCGGTAATAACCCACTAATGCTACAGATTAAAAAAATTGGTTTCGATCATTTTTACACTTATTTTTTTTATACTACAAGAAAAGGCCCGCAAAACATGCAGGCCTTTATTATATTGTCTGTAAAATTATTAGTTAAACATTTCCCTCACTTTATCAAAAAATGATTTCTCACTTTTCTCGGGGTTGGGTATAAAGTTTTTTGATTCATTCATTTTTTCCAACATTTCTTTTTCTTCGTGGCTCAAATGTTGTGGTGTCCAAATATTTACTTGTATCAGTTGGTCACCTTTTTCGTAACCATTTATATTGGGGAATCCTTTACCCTTTAACCTAAATATTTTTCCACTTTGGGTACCCGGTGGTACTTTAATTTTTGCTCGGCCATCAATGGTTGGTACTTCTACCTGTGTACCAAAAACAGCATCGGGAAATGAAATATGCAAATCATATCCTACATTTAATCCATCTCTATTAAGCTGTGGATGCGCTTCTTCTTCTATTAGTACAATAAGGTCGCCGGCAGTACCACCACGTTCTCCTGCATTGCCTCTTCCTGTTACGCTTAATTGCATACCTTCTTGTACACCTGCCGGTATATCTACCGTTACGGTTTCCTCTCCATATACGGTTCCTTGGCCCTTACATGAGGTACATTTGGCCGTAATCGTGCTTCCCTCGCCGCTACAGGTAGGGCAGGTAGTTACTGTTTGCATTTGGCCTAAAAAAGTATTTTGAACTCTACGTACTTGCCCACTTCCACCACAAGTACCACAGGTTTGCATGCTATTTTTATCTTTTGCTCCTGTACCTGTACAAGTATCACACTTAATGTTCTTTTTTACTTTGATGGTTTTGGTAACTCCCTTTGCTATTTCTTCAAAATTGAGTTTCATTTTCACCCGAAGGTTGCTGCCTCTTGTTCCACGGCTATTGCCTCCTCCTCTCCTTCCACCGCCAAAAAAACTGCCAAACCCTTCATCACCACCACCTCCAAAAATATCTCCAAACTGACTAAAGATATCATCCATATTCATTCCGCCACCACTAAAGCCACCACTACTTCTACCACCTGCAAATGCATTGTGGCCAAAGCGATCGTATTGGGCTTTTTTGTCGGAATCATTGAGTATTTCGTACGCTTCTGCAGCCTCTTTAAACTTATCTTCTGCCGCTTTATCTCCAGGGTTACGATCTGGATGAAATTGCATAGCGGTTTTACGGTATGCCTTTTTTATTTCATCTGCCGAAGCTCCTTTTTGTACACCCAGTATTTCGTAATAATCTCTCTTCATAAATTTTAAAATGTGCCATTTTGCAAATATGCAAATGTGCAAAGTATTTAATTATAAAGGCAGTTTTGCACAATGGCAAATTTGCCCATTTGCATATTATTTCCCTACCACTACTTTTGCAAAGCGAATCAACTTTCCGTTCATATAATACCCTTTCTGCAATTCATCTACTACTTTACCTGCCTTTTCTTCGCCAGCTGGAATTTCAGTAACTGCCTCATGTTTTTCTACATCAAAATCGGTGTCTACACTTTCCATTGCGGTAATACCTTTTTGTTGCAAAGTAGAGCGTAGCTTATTAAAAACCAATTGAACACCCTCTTTTACTTGCATAATATCTTCGCTTTGCGAAAGCTGCTTTTCGGCTCGGTCCATATCATCTGCTACTTCTAATAGTGCAATTGCCATATCCTTACCGGCAGTTTGTATAAGGTCTATACGCTCCTTTGCAGTGCGGCGTTTGTAATTATCAAACTCGGCAAATAAACGTAGATACTTGTCTTTCTGCTCTTGTACTTCTGCTTCCAAACGTTCTATTCCATTGTCTAAATCTGCTTCGGGATTACTTAAGTGGGTATTTCCTGGTATGTCAGCATCTGAATTAATGTTCATTTGTTCCTCTTCTATAGGAATATTCATTTCTTTATCCTGCATAGTTTCATTTTAAAATGTGTGCAAATGTACAACAGTCAAACATTTTGCCAATGCAAGTTTTCAGTCAAATTGACACCAAAATAATAAAAATGGGAATTAGTTTACAACGAGAATCTTACCTGACTCTACAACTACACCTGTTTTGTCCAATAATTGGTAGATGTAAATGCCTCTATAAAACTTTTCATTCTTTAAATCTATTGAAAGGAAAGAAGGCATATACTTGGCTTCGTACATTTTTTTTCCAATAGAATTTAGAATTTGTATAGAATAATACCTGTTATAGCCTTTTTGAAACGTAAGATTTACTACCGTAGTGGCAGGATTTGGGTATGTTTTTATAAACTTTAATTGTGCTGTGCCATTATCTAAGCCATTGGCACTTTGAGCAAAAGAAGTAAAATTTATACCAACAAGAAATATTAATATGTAAAAATATTTTTTCAACTACGTAAAAATAAGCATTTGATTTTAAAAAAAGTGAAAAAGTGTAAACAATAATAATATGAAATAATCGTTTCCGGCTATTTTTAACAGTTATTTTTTAGCTTAAACTTGCCAAACTTGCATCTATAGCTTCAAAATTGGGTACATCTCCAGCTATTTCCAACACTTCGGCATATTGCACTATGCCAGCTTTGTCCACCACAAAGGCAGCTCTTTTACTCACCCCCTTCATTCCCATGCCAGTAAAAGAATCATACATGCAGTCATAAGTAGTTGATACTTCTTTATTGAAATCGCTTAACAAAGGAAAATTGTAACCTTGCTCTTCCTTAAATTTTGCCAATGTAAATGCAGAATCTACCGATATTCCAAGTACTTGCGCATGGGCGTTGCTGTACTTGGCAATATCATCCCTTACCCCACAAAGTTCTTTGGTACAAACGCTTGTAAATGCCAGCGGGAAAAATAAAATCAATACATTTTTATTACCTGCAAAATCGGTTAGTTTTACTGGATTCTTTTCACTATCAAACAAGGTAAAATCTGGTGCAATTTGAGATACTGTTATTGCCATAATATTTTTTTTGCAAAGATAAAGTTTATTAATTTTTACAAAGTTAAGAAAGAGGAAATTTAAATTTATACATTGCATTTAAGCTACCAACTTTCGCCAATTTTCTATCATTTTGATACTATTCTCAAAAAGGCTGGCAACGCATATGCCAATTTTGAAAGAACGCTGAAACAAATAGGAAGAATTTATTGCTATCTTTAAATTTTTAAAAAACAATACAAATGAAATATATCTTTTTTTTATTTAACGCTTTAGTTTGCTTAAAAGCGAATTGTCAACAAGACTATACGGTACAACTAAATGACTCCATATTTGAAATATCGCTCGATAAGCAGTACAACTTTTCCAT
This sequence comes from Ferruginibacter sp., assembly GCA_031430735.1. Taxonomy (GTDB): domain Bacteria; phylum Bacteroidota; class Bacteroidia; order Chitinophagales; family Chitinophagaceae; genus Ferruginibacter. Next base: position 3,695 of record JANPCB010000150.1, read on the forward strand.
AAAAGGAGAAAAAATTAATCTTCAAATAAAACAAAAAGATACCTTAACGTATAAAAATAGTTTATTTAGCTTTTCATATCCTAAAGAATTTAAGGTTTCAAAAAATGTTATTGATGCAAGTACTGAGCAAATTTCTATTTTAACTGCTGAAGGTTCTGGCTTATTAATTCAATCCTATAAAGATATGAATCCTACTACCCTAAACGAATTGATGCTGACAGAAATGACGAAAGAAAGTATTAGCTACGGTTTTGAATCTAAAAGATCAAATTATAAAAAGGTTTTAAAATCGGGGAAAATTATTGAGATAACAAGAGCTGAATTAAAATACAAAGACGAGGTAAATAATTACGAAATTACCTCATTAGGCAAGAAAGACAGCGGTATAATTATTGTGACTATTCGGCTAGATAATGATGAAAAAACGCAAGGGCAAAGTATAATAGATTTAATGTGGGCTTCTTTAATTTATTATTGAAAGCTTTGAGCAAAATCATTCTCTTTACATTTAGTTTTTTAACAACCTTTAACCATAGCGTAGTGGTTAAAATATGTAATGTAAGCTAACTAAGACCTCCTTACTTTTATAGTGCAAGAAGAATTTCACTTATTAAATCACACAAATATTATTACATTACTAAATCCCTAAAACCTCTTTTAATTTACCAAGTCCAGCTTTACTCACTGGTAATCTTACCCCAGTGGTAAGTAAAACAAGGTGGCTATCTTTTTCGTGAGGGTCTATACGATTTATGAGTTGGGCATTTATTATGTATGACCGATGTACCCTAATAAATTCGGTGCTAGGTAAATTGTCCTCAAAATATTGCATGGTTTGCTTTTTTAGAAAGTTACCATCTACTGTGTGAATTTTCACATAATCATCGGCAGCTTCTATGTATTGTACCTGTGTAAAAGGAATTATTTTTATTTTACCATTGTCTTTTACCACTATCCTATTGCTTTGCATGGGTGTTTGCAAGGCAGTACCCACCACATTTTTTGCTATATTGGTTTGTTGTTGCAACAGTTTTTGCATAGCCTTATCAAAACGTTCTTTGCTAAATGGCTTCAATAAATAATCGGCGGCATGTGCATCAAACGCTTTGATTGCATATTCTTCAAAAGCAGTAGTAAAAATGACTTGAGGCGGATCATCTATTAATTCCAACATTTCGAAGCCATTTATTTTTGGCATTTGTATATCTAAAAAAATAAGATCGGGCTGGTGCTCTTGAATAGCTTTCATCCCTTCAAAACCATCATTGCATTCTTGTACCACCGTAATATCTGGATATGATTGTAAGTATTCTTTTACTATAATTCTTGCCAACGGCTCATCGTCAATTATTATGGCTCTCATGTTATGTTAATTGTGGAATAGTGATAATAGTGATAAATTGTTTCGCTTCTTGTTTTACTTGCAATAAGTCCTGCCTGGCAAACAATAAAAACAAGCGACGCCTAATAGATGACAATCCAAAACCTGTACCTTTCATAGGTACGGCAGTTGATTCATCAAATGGGTTTTCTACTTTTACTTCTAGCATTCCATTTGCATTTGTAGCAGATATTATAATAGTAACTTCACCTAGGGTGTCATATAAACCAAATTTAATTGCATTTTCTACCAAAGGTTGTAATAACATGGCTGGCAATTTCATTTGTAAAACATCATCGCCATGTGTAATAATAGTTTGCATGCGATGGCCAAAACGCACTTTTTCTATATCGAGGTATAACTGCAAGTATTTTAATTCTTCTTCAAAACTTGTCCATATTTGGTGTTCGTTTTTTAAGGTCCCTCGCAACAAATCTGCCAATTGCTGTATCATATGTCTAGCTTTTTCGGGTTGGCTACCTGTAAGTGCGCTAATAGAATTTAAGCTATTGAATAAAAAATGAGGTTGCAATTGTTGGCGCAGCTTGTTCAATTCTGCATCTTTGGCCATTCGTTCTATATCGGCTCGTCTGTCTATTTCTTCATTTTGTGCACGCTGGCTAAACCAAAGTAAACTTAGCATGGTCATACAGCCTATCATCAAAAATCCGAATGAAAATCGTATGGTGGCTGTATGCCGTATCCACTGCATATAATCAACATCTTGTTTGTAAAATGCCCACAAACTCAATCTTGACATTAACAACCAAATTGCACTTAGCACAATACTTAAGACCAATACATATAAATATTTTTCTCGCTTGGGCAAATAATAACGCATATTATTTATAACCAACAAACAAAATGCAGCGAGTAATAAATTGCTTACAACGCCGTCTAACACTGCCTTTAGAGGCTCTATCCCTACATCTTGCAACACTACAATTTGCAGTACACCCCATATTATCCACCAAACACAAAATGCGGTGCCTAGAATTAATTTTTCTCTTTTATTTGAAAAGATAGCTGCTGTCAAAAGATTAATTATTAATAGCTGTAAAATTATGCAACCCTATTTGCAACAATTGTACTGCCCTTTTTTGTGTATTACGAATGTACAAATCTGCATTCTCTTCTTCTCTTATTTTAGAATATATTTCTGCTCCATCTATAAATTCTGATAGCAGATGAAGTTCACTCACGTCAATAAATTTCCATTCTACCTGCTTTATTAATCCATCTTTCATACATTCCCGTTCTCCCATTGACCTAGCTTTTTGAAATGCATGTAACTCATCTTCTGCAAAAATCAATCGCAATTGTTCATCAAACTGAGCTGCATGTTCACCATCGCCACAAATAACTTGAAACACTAATTTAGAAAGATACCATTTCATGATAATAAATTTTATAGATTACCAACATATGTTTTTAATAACTTTTTATTTCTACCCCACCAAATGCACAGCTACCTTTAAGTACAAGCACCTTGTTAGGGTCTATTGTTGCAGTTGCATTATACCTTTTATCTTCTACCCCATGAAAAACGCCTTGGATATCGTTTTGCACTGACCAATTTGATGGAACAACGATGGAAACTCCACCAAAAGCAACTTCCACTTTTATTACAGAAGGCCCCATCATATCTGCTTGGGACAAATCTATTTCGGCTCCGCCAAAAACGGATGTTACTTTCCCTCTCTTAAAATTTTTTGAAATAATATTTCTTTTTACACCACTAAAAACAGACGTTATTTTAAAATCATCGTTGCTATCATATCCTTCATTATTACCAAATCCTTCGTCACTACCAAATCCTTTCCAAGAACTATCCGCTTTAATATCTTTTCCATCACTTAACCTTTTAAAACCATTCCATGATTTTTTGCTAGGTTTTAATATATATATAATTCCTATAGCAATGATGACTAGTGGCCAAAAAAATGGTTCTAAATGTAAGGATGGAATAAATTTTGATATCCAAAAAAAGACACCAACTCCTGTAATAATTAACCAAGAACTATTTTTAAAATTATGTTTAAACCCAGAATAAATTCCTACAAGAATAAGAATAACTGGCCAGGTAAATAACCAATAAGGTAATAAAACACCCATATTTCGCATAAGCAATACTATACCTACGCCTACTATAATTACTCCTGCTACAATTTTGCTTGTTTCTCTGCTTTGCTCTTTGTTGTCGTTGTTTATATTTTCCATTTTATTTGTTTTTTGTACTGCAAATATATAATGGGAAAATAGCTTTGGAAAGAGGCTTTAGGTGGCTGGGTGCGTTTTGTCGGTAAACAGCAGAAAAAGGTAGGTAAAGATGTTTACGGTTGCTATCAAAGCGCAAATTGCTGTACTAATCTTTCAGGATTTTATATAAATATGAAATGGAATTAAGAAAATTAAGCGTGAGAATATAAAATGTAGCTGTTAATATAAACTGTTATACCATCAGTGAATAAAATTTAGTCCAATACATACATGTGTCTGACACCTAAGCAATGCCTTTAATTTAGATATTCTTCGAGAAAGCTGTCTGACACATATTGGACTATTTTACAATTCAAAATGGTATTATCAGACTAAAATATATCTGTAAATAGAAAAGCCCCAAACAAAGAATTTGCTTGGGGCTTTTACAACTTATAAATAATTTAATTAAAATCTGCTATTACTGATATTTTAGGATCTGTAGCTACTTTTCCCGCCCCAATAGCTGGGCCATTTACACCAAAATCTGCTAGCTTAGCAGTAAAATCAGTCGTGGTAGATATTGCTTTCCCTTTTACAACTATGGAAGCTGTAGTGCTTACTGGTTTTGTAACACCATGCATTGTAAGATCACCTGTTACAGTTGCACTATACGTTCCATCTGCTTTAAAATTTACGGCAGATACATTTGTAATCTTTCCTTTAAATGTTGCTTTTGGAAATTTCTCTGAATCCATCCAATTAGGAGCATTAAAATGCTCTTGCATTTTTGGATTACCAAAAGAAAAACTTTTGATTATAGACTCGAAAGCTACTTCACCTGTTTTAGTATTTAAACTAGCAACTACGGTTTTATTTTCTGCCTTTGGTAATTTATCTAGAGGCGTTGTAGCATCAAAATTAATGGTTGCAGATGTAGTTGTTTTTTTCTTTTGAGCAATAGAAACAGTTACTAAACCTAGTAACGCAAAAAGAATGATTGATTTTTTCATTTGTTTTTTTTGATTGATTAAAAAAATTATTTATTGAGTACACAACGTTTAAATGTTATAAATTCTGTTTCCAATATTTCGCTATAGGCCCCTCCACTACAAGATCCTTTAATAGATACTGTATCGCCTTCTTTTAGTTGCTTGGCTGCTTTTCTGTGCTGTTGTTGAAAAGCAAAAATGATGTAAGCATCTGTTGTTGTATCGATCATTTTTATATTGATGGTTGTATCGGCTGCTTCCATTTCTGAAACCCGCCCATTTATTATTATTATCTTTTCGGCATATTTCTTATTGGCTAGGGTATCATTTTTTTCAAACTCTTTTATAAAATCCATGGCACTTACTGTATAAGCGGACGGTTCTTTTGAAGTGTCTTCAAATTTTTCATTAAAAATATACCAGATAGCTATACCTCCAATAAGTAATAGAACCAACCCTCCAACGAGTATTCGTTTTAACCATGGTTTCATTTTTCTTTCTGCCCCTGTCATTTTAAGTACACTTTTTTTATAAAACAAATATACAATGTTTAAACATCATTATTAGATACCAATGTTAAATCTATAAGAAATATTGTGATATTTTGTTTGGAATTTAAAGAAGTAAAAAATTGGATAAAATAACTTTCCTTTCAGGTTATATAGATGGATACGTTTATTGAGCTCAAAAAAAGCTACTAATTAAACTATAATTTTAATGAGATTATATTGCTGGCCAATGAGTTAAAAAAATGTTACTCCATTATTTTATTACCAATGTTAGTAATTTTTCTTTCCCAAAAAAAGCATCCAATTGATCTCCCACCATGCACTCTCCCACTCCTGCAGGCGTTCCAGTAAAAATAAGGTCCCCAATATTTAAAGAAAAATAATTAGAAATATGCGAAATGATGCTATCGAAATCAAAGATCATATCATCGGAATTACCCGTTTGTACGTTTTCTCCATTTTTATTAAAAGAAAACTTAATTCCAGTCTTATTAAAATTTGGCCCAATCTCAATAAATTTTCCAACCGCTGCCGAGTTATCAAATGCTTTTGCTTTTTCCCAGGGCAACCCTTTTTTCTTTAGTTCATTTTGTATGTCTCTGGCTGTAAAATCTATTCCTACGGTTATAGCGTCATAATATCCCGCAGCAAAATTTTCTGGAATATATTTTCCATTTTTAGATACCCGAAGCACGAGTTCACATTCATAATGCAATTCATTCGTAAACTCTGGGTAATAAAAAGGAGCAAATCCATTTAATAAAGCGCTTTTAGGCTTCATAAAAATTACAGGTTCGTCTGGAATTTCGTTTCCCAATTCCTTTGCATGATCTGCGTAATTTCTGCCTATACAAATGATTTTCATTGCTAACAGTTAAAATATAGATTTTTAATACTTATACGAAAATAGTGTAAAACACTGAAAAAAAATATTATACAGATAATACATTTAAGTATTAATAGTCATTTGGTTGCATAAAGTCATGGTTCTATCTGCACCAATACTAGCAAAATTTTCTATTATTTCCACCGCAGCAGCAATTTTTAGCTTTACAGTGGGGATTTCATTAGGCAACCATTTACTTAGTACAAAATCTGCCTGCATTCCTTTTGGGTAATTCGATCCTATACCAAAACGAAGTTTTGGGTATTCATCTGTACCCAAAATAGCTTGTATATCTCTCAAACCATTGTGCCCTGCATGGGTACCTGCTTTTCTCAGCCGCAATTTATCAATAGGTAGAGATAAGTCATCTACTACTGTTAATGTATTCTCTAGCAGTACTTTTTCTTTATCCATCCAGTACTTAAAAGCCCTACCACTTAAGTTCATAAAAGTGGTTGGGCAAATACATACAAATATTTTTCCTTTCCATTTTACTTCTGCGGTGTAAGCCAATCTACTTTCTTTAAAAATCCCGTTATGCTTCATTGCAAAAGCATTTACTACATCAAACCCGATGTTATGGCGAGTGTTGGCATATTCATTTCCAGGATTTCCAAGGCCTACTATTAAGAATTTCGACATTTTTTTGAATTGAGTATTGAGTAATTAGTACTGAGACTAGTCTCTAATAAAAATAACCCTTTATAAGATTTTATTTTCTGCTATTTAAAAAACAAGCTTTGATATGAACGAACCAGTCTAAATACTCAATACTAAATACTATGTACTTAAAATTACATTTCATTAAAAAACATTTGTAAATCTGCATCTGTTTTTATCAAAACATCCCTCACTTTGCTTCCTTGGTTTGGTCCTACAATACCTGCCGCTTCTAGCTGGTCCATTAGTCTTCCAGCACGATTATAACCCAATTTCATTTTGCGTTGCAATAAAGAGGTGCTTCCACTTTGGCTCATCACAATTAACCTTGCCGCGTCTTCAAACAAAGCGTCTTTGTTGTTTACATCAAAATCTTTGGCATCCATTTCTTTTTCATCTACATATTCTGGTAGCATAAATGCATCAGGATAACCTCTTTGGCTTCCAATAAAATCTACTATTTTATCTACCTCAGGTGTATCTACAAATGCACATTGAAGCCTCACTACTTCTCCATTGTAGCTTATAAGCATATCTCCTTTACCAATAAGCTGCTCGGCACCACCTGTATCTAAAATGGTACGGCTATCTATTTTACTACTTACTTTAAAAGCAATACGAGCTGGAAAGTTTGCTTTTATAGTACCTGTAATAATGTTTACTGATGGTCGTTGCGTAGCTATTATTAAATGTATACCTATTGCCCTTGCAAGCTGTGCTAGCCGTGCAATAGGCATTTCTACCTCTTTACCTGCAGTCATTATCAAATCGGCAAATTCATCTACTACCAATACAATAAATGGGAGAAACTGGTGCCCTTTTTCGGGGTTCAATTTTCTAGCTACAAACTTTTCGTTGTACTCTCTTATATTTCTACAACCTGCTTCTTTTAACAGGTCGTATCTATTATCCATTTCTATACAAAGCGCATTTAAAGTATGCACTACTTTCTTTGTATCAGTAATGATGCTTTCTTCTTCGCCAGGCAATTTTGCAAGAAAATGTTTTTCTATTGTTTTATAAATACTAAGCTCCACTTTTTTAGGATCTACCAATACAAATTTTAATTGGGATGGATGTTTTTTATACAGCAACGAAACAAGAATGGCGTTTAATCCAACAGATTTCCCTTGACCAGTGGCACCTGCCATCAATAAATGCGGCATACTAGCCAGGTCTACTACAAAATGCGTGTTGTCTATCTTCTTACCAATAGCAATAGGCAAGGAGAATTTACTTTCGCTAAATTTCACATCATCCAATAGTGTGCGCATGCTCACCATGGTTTTTCTTGTATTTGGTACTTCAATACCAATGGTACCCTTACCTGGTATAGGTGCTATAATACGAATACCCAGTGCGGCAAGGCTTAGCGCTATATCATCTTCTAAGTTTTTTATCCGAGAAATTCTTACCCCTGGCGCTGGTATAATTTCGTATAAGGTTACAGTAGGTCCAACTGTTGCAGATATTTTTTGAATCTCAATATCATAGTTCCGGAGTGTAGTAATAATTTGATTCTTATTATTTTCCAGTTCTTGTGGGTCTTGTACAATCTTTTCGCTGCCATGGTTTTCCAATAACTCCACTGATGGATAAACATAATCTCTTAAATCGAGGATGGGATCATAATTACCCAACGCTTTTACATCATCCGCCGTTTTTGCTTTGGTGGGTTCTTCTTCTGGTAATTCATCTGGCACCGTTTTTACTTCCAATGCCAAATCCGCTATTGGTACAAAACTTGCCTTTTTTGAAGCAGGCATTACGGAAACAAAAGCATCTTCCGTTTGTACAACTGCGCTTTCATCCATTATTTCTTGCTTCTTTTTGGGAGGAAGCAAAATAGTATTTACAATTTTTGCTCCTCTTTTTTGCTCTTCCTCTTCTTTTTCAGTTAATGCCAAATCATGAGCAAAAGCAGGTGACTGATCTGGGATATTTAAAATACCAGCATTGCCAGTCATTGAATTTCCAGAAGCAGCGGTCTCTTTTTCTAGGTTTGTCATTTCTTCTTCACGCTCGTTTTCTTCATCTATGGCATTCGCTTCTGCTGTTGCTTCAATGCTATTTTCTTCTTCATTTACTCTTTTTATTGGCATTGTAAAGGAAGGATTAAAACGCCAAATAACATAAGCCAAAAATGTAACTAATATAAAACCTATTGTTCCTATCTTTCCAATAATACTGTACAAATAATCTCTGCTCATATCGCCCACAGCACCACCCCAAGCAAAATCATTTCCTTGCATTATTACAGATGCAGATATGCTTAACAAGGGTAATCCAACAATTAAATATTTGATATTACGAACGACAGAAAATACTTTTTGCCCAAAAAACAGGTTTATACCTATGATAAAAAAGAATGTACAAATAAGATAAGAAGCTACTCCGAAACCTTTGTAAATGAGTAAATGTGAAATGAAGGCGCCAAAGCTGCCCATCAAATTTGCCATTTTGGTATCTGTGCCTAATAGCAATTTATACCCTTCTTTAAAAACTTTGTCTTGGTCTTCTTCCCAGGTAAATAAATAGGAAGTAAAGGCAATAAAAAAAAGTATGGCAAATAATAAACAAATACTACCTGCTATTTTATGGGTACGCTCATCTTTAAGCAGGTCTTTTATTTCTACAGTTTCCTCCTTTTCTTGCTTTAGGGCATCGGCGGCTTTGGTATTCTTTTTTATTGATTTTATTTTTTCTGCCATGGCGATAAAGATAATAAAAAACGATGCTTTTTATTTTAAAATAGTATTAACATGATGTGATAAACAAATATGTTACAAAAACTACTCAAAATATAACTCAAAATTGCATTTAGCTGTAGCTAATTGCTGCAATTAACAATATTTTGCTTTAATAATGAATTAATATAAAGCTAAGTTGATAAAATTAATGATGGGTATTTTTTTTATTGATCAAACAAACCAGCAGCAATACCCAACCTCCTATAAAAGCCAAGCCTCCAAAAGGGGTAATTGCACCAATCCATAAAAAGCTGTTGGCAGAAATTGCCTTTATATAAGTAAGCAGATAAAGTGAACCACTAAAAAGAAGGATTCCCAATAAAAATAGTTTACCTGCCCAAATAATTGTTTTATGTGCAAATTCTTTGTACAATATGCCTGAAAGTAGGAGGGCAAAAGAATGGTACATCTGGTAACGCACCCCGGTTTCAAAAACGGCCAATACATCTACTGTAACCCTGCTTTTTATAGCATGCGCTGCAAATGCACCAAGGATTACAGATAACATGGCAAAAAACACTCCTGTTTTTAAAAATTCTTTATGCATATTTTTAGCGCAAAGTTCGTAAAGTTTTTTGGCAAGCTGGTATGGAGCCTTCAAAAATTCTTTTCAATCGTTTTAAACCCATTTCTATTAAGTTGATCGGCATTTAAAGTTATATTGGATTTATTGTAAAATGGGAACCGCTCTTCTAATTTTTTATCAATATAAAGTTTTAACGCTGCTGTATTGTGAGAGGCAATTAATGGGCGGTGTGCTTTTTCATTTACAAGATGATGCAAAATATTGTTGCTAGATTGATTCAAAAAAATTGTTGTACCATTTTTATTCATCCAATGCATATTGTCAAAAAAACAAGGCGTGCCACCTCCACAAGCAATAATAGTATTTTCAAAGCGCTCCGTATTTCTTAAAACAGCTGCTTCCCTTTCTCTAAAATAATCTTCTCCTTTTATTGAAAAAATATTTTCTATGGTCATTCTTTCTTCTTCTTCAATAAGCTTATCTAAATCATAGAAAGAAAAATTATTGTCTTCGGCCCATAGCCTACCTAAATAAGATTTACCAGAACCCATAAAGCCTACAAGAAAAATACGCATACGTAAAGTTAGGAAAGGAAAATTTATAGTGCTTGTAATAATATTAAAGTCACAAAAAAATGCCAGCATGTAAAATACTGACACTAAGAAAATTATTTTTTAAAATTTTAATCCAATATCTTAACTTCTGTTCTTCTATTGATAGCCCTTCCTGCGGCTGTTTTATTAGATTCTACTGGTACTGACATTCCATATCCTTTTGCAGTAAGTCTATTGGCATCTATCCCCTTAGAAATGATATAAGCCATTACAGATTTTGCTCTTTCCATGGAGAGTAATATATTTTTTGCAGGTTGCCCCACATTATCTGTATGACCTCCAATTTCTATACGTTCATCATCTTTTCTGGTAAGCAGCGCAACCAATTCATCCAATACAGGAAAAGATTCTGGTTTAAGTTCCGCTTTTCCTGTTTCAAAATTTACATCATCTAATACAAATGTTTTTGCTGGCTGAAACTGAATATCTACAACAAATGGTTTTTTGTAAGTTGCATTAGGTGCAAGCGCTGGAATTTCTAAAACATTGTAGCTGGTAGAGTCTTTAAAGCCTAGTATAAAAATTTCATACTTATCTCCTGCCGGCAACCTAAGCGAAAACTTACCATTATCTTGGCTCATGCCTTGGTATTCTTTTTGAGTAAGCTGGCTACGAAAAACTACTATTTCGTGCGGCAAGATGTTCTTTTTAAAATCTTCTATACTTACATCTACAGGTGCATCTTTTGCTTGCGAAGCATTTTGCTGCATTGTATTTGTTTGGGCAAAAGAAAGATTGGTAACCAATGATAAAGCGAGTAAAAAAGAGAGAAATCGTTTCATAGTAATACTTTTTGTGCAATAAAGATAATAGTTTTTTTAATAGAGGAATAAGATGTAAAAAAGGCTAATTATTTTAAAGCAAACAGTACTTTAACATCGTATTTAATTTTTATCTTTTTATAATTCAAATCGCCACCATATTCTTGATCTACACCATAATATCCCTCTTTCTTGCTGTTTTGCAGATTAAGATTAGTATTAGATAATTTAAACCTACCATTTGCCACATCGGTGGCTGAAGACTCTTCAGGCTCGTCAATTGTAATTGCTTGCCCAAGTTGCTCGCTTATTGATTCAGTTAAATAAGTGGCCTTTTCTTTTGCAGCTTTTACTGCCATTATTTTAAGTTGCTTTCTATACTCTCGTATTTTGCTATGCGATGTTCTTACAATACCAAAATTACTCGTTGCTTGGTCATCTAATTTATCTACCAAAGCATCTATCAACTTGGTACTATTAAATTTTATTTGATAAATGATAGCGCCCATCAAATCGGGGTCTTTTTTTCTTCTACGCCAAATAGACGACATATTGTAGCCATCGTAAGAAGCTACAGCAATATTGCTATCTGCAATACCCACTGCTTTACAATTTGCAATAAAGTCTGCCTTTATTTTATCTAATTCTACTTTGTCTTCCCCCTTCTTTTTATACTCTCGCAAATCTACCTGCACGTATATTTCATCGGGTATTACATCCATTTCGGCGCTTCCAATTACCGAAATAGTTTTTGGGTAAGGATAACAGCCTGGCAGGGTGTTTTGGGCAAAGAGATTTCCCATTAAAAAAAATACAATGCTGGTATAAAATATCTTTCTCATAAATATGTTTTTATGCTAGATGATATAAAAAAGGAAATTACACAATGGTTCTAAGTAAATTACTAGAAACAGATAAATTAACAATTTAATGAGATTTTATAAGTAAAACGCCGCAACCTCATCCAACTTCCTCCTTTCGATATCTGGCACCCAGCAATCATCTGCGGCATAGCCGACAGGTATCAATAAAAACGGTTTCTCATTTGCTTGGCGATTTAGCACTTTGGTCAAAAAATTCATAGGTGATGGCGTATGTGTGAGCGCCACCAAACCAGCATTATGTATGGCTGCGAGCAAGAACCCACATGCAATGCCGCAACTCTCGTTGGCATAATACACATTGGTTTTATTTCCCGTTGCATCTACATCATAACTTTTTTTAAATACAATAATGAGGTAGGGTGCTATTTCTAAAAATTCTTTATTCCAATCTGTTTGCAAAGGCAATAAATCTTTTTTCCATTCTTCGGGCATGCGACTATTGTAACTTTCATATTCTTCTTTTTCTGCTTCGGTGCGTATTTGCTTTTTTATTTGAGGGTTGCTCACCACACAAAATGTCCATGGTTGCTTATGCGCTCCACTGGGTGCGGTAGAGGCTGTAAGAATAATATTTTCTATTACTTCTATTGAAATTTGTTTGCTGCTAAAATCCCTACAGCTCCTACGCTCGTTCATTGAGTTATAGAAGGTTTTAGCTTTTTCTAACAATACATTTTCACTAAAACCTTCTTTTACATGTTGAACAAATGGATAATTATTGATGAATTTTTTATTTCCCATTGGTCATTTATTTATCCAAAGTTGCATAATCTTTTTCATATTAGAAGTTGAGAAAAGATATATTGTAGAGCATAGCAGGGATAGAAGCGAAAATGCCTTTTTGATTCCGCCTGTGCGGGATCAAAAAGGCATTGTAGCGTATAGCCCGTAACCAATGCTGAGGAAAGGTTTTCAGCTCATGCTCCACATTGTTGGCAAGTAAATAAAATGAATGATTTGCTGATCAACGTTTTTAATTTCATTTCCTATAATCGAGTCTGTAATTGTACAACCATTTCATTTTTCCAACTAGCAAATGTACCAGCCAATATCTGTTCTCTTGCTTGCGTAACAAGCCATAAATAAAAAGCCAAATTGTGCACACTTGCAATGGTAAGCCCCAAGTACTCCTTACCCTTAAAAAGATGTCGCAAATATGCCTTGCTGTAAAAATTACTGGTAGGGCAATCTATACCATCATCAATTACAGAAAAATCTTTTTCCCATTTTTTATTGTCGATGTTGATGATGCCTTTGGATGTAAACAACATTGCATTGCGGCCATTGCGTGTAGGCATTACACAATCAAACATATCTACCCCTAGCGCAATATTTTCGAGTATGTTCCAAGGTGTACCTACTCCCATGAGGTAGCGTGGTTTATTGCTTGGTAAAATATCGCAACACAGTTCTGTAAACTCATACATAGTCTCGGTGGGCTCGCCTACGGAAAGACCACCAATGGCATTGCCCACGGCATTTTTAGATGCAATAAATTGTGCAGATGCTGTTCTTAAATTTTTAAAGGTACTGCCTTGTACTATTGGAAAAAGATTTTGTGTATAGCCGTATTTATCTGGTGTTTCGTTGAAATGTGTTATACACCTATCGAGCCAACGATGTGTAAGTTCCATACTATTTTTTGCATACTTTTCATCGCTGGGAAATGGTGGGCATTCGTCAAAAGCCATCACAATATCGCCACCAATAATGCGCTGGGTATCCATTACATTTTCTGGCGTAAATAAATGCTTACTACCATCTATATGCGACTTAAAAACAACCCCTTGCTCGGTTATCTTTCTACTATTGGCCAGCGAAAAAACCTGGTAGCCTCCACTATCGGTTAATATTGGTTTATCCCAGCCATTAAATTTATGTAAACCTCCTGCAGCTTCTAAGGTCTCTAAACCTGGCCGTAGATACAAATGATAGGTATTTCCCAGAATTATTTGCGCTTTTACTTCTTCTTTTAGTTGTTGTTGTGTAACCGCTTTTACCGTGCCTACAGTACCTACTGGCATAAAAATAGGTGTTTGTATGGTGCCATGGTCGGTGTTAATCGTTCCTGCTCTTGCTTTTGTGTTGCTATCTGTTTTCTCTAAAATGAAATCTAATGCCGCCATAATAATGTCTAATGCTGTAATATACGCTTGTAAAAATGCAAGAATAGCACAATTAAGTAATAAAACAATTGAACAATGTAGCTTTTATATAATATTTTTGCAATCATGATTTTCCCTAAACTACTTGCACACTGGCCATTGGCTATTTTTATTTTTTTCTGTATACTGTTACTGATAAGGCTTTTTTATTTTTCTTTCTTTTTTATGAGGATTGCATTTTACAAGCCCAAAACAAAAACAAGCTCTAGAACAAATGCAGTAAGTGTTATCATTTGTGCTAGAGACGAAGCGGCAAATCTTGCAAAAAATTTGCCGGGCGTTTTGGTACAAGATTACAAAAGCACACACGAAGTAATTGTAGTTGATGATAACTCTTATGACGAAACAAAATATTTATTGGAGGAAATAAAGAAAGAATTTAAGCAATTACATGTTGTAGAATTAACACAAGAAGCAAAAATGATTCCGGGGAAAAAATTTCCTTTGAGTATAGGAATAAAAACTGCCAAACATGAGATTGTTTTACTAACAGATGCAGATTGTGTGCCAGCAAGTGAACATTGGATAAATAGTATGCAAGAAGTGTATGATGATGAAACAGAAATTGTATTGGGTTATGGGCCTTATCATAAAAAAGCAGGCTTGCTCAACAAACTTATACGTTGGGAAACTTTTCACAGTGCATTGCAATATATGAGCTATGCGCTTGCCGGAAGCACTTACATGGGAGTAGGTAGAAATTTATCTTATAAAAAAGCTATTTTTTATAGGCACAAAGGTTTTAGTGCACATAACAATATCCCAGGTGGGGATGATGACTTGTTTATAAATATGGCTGCTACAAAAAACAATGTAAAAATAAACATTGATGAAAAAAGTTTTACATTGAGTACCCCAGCGGAAAGTTTTGCTCAATGGAGAAGCCAAAAAAATAGACACTACACTACATCTAAGTATTATAAACCATTACATAAATTTTTACTAGGTTTATATGCTATATCACAGTTTTTGTTTTATCCAACACTCATTGTTGCTTGCATATTTTACAACTGGATATTTTGCTTCGTAGGATTTTTTATCCTATTCCTATTTCAATCTATTGTGTACCAAAAAACAATGAAAAAATTAGGTGAAAAAGATTTATTCCCATTCTTCCTTTTTTTTGAAATATGGATGTTTTTTTATTATATCATTTTTGCACCATCTTTGTTAAAGAAGCCTAAGCCAACTTGGAAGTAGGCAAAGTGTGGTGTTCAAAGTTTTTATTTAGATTGTAGTCTTTATAATATTTTGAAGTAAAAGTGAAAGCAATCATTACTAAAAATAATAATCCCCATCATGGAATTGATAAAAAAATATTTTTCAGATTTTACCTCAACCCAAGAACAGCAGCTTGCTCTCCTAAAAGAGTTGTACACAGATTGGAATGATAAGATAAATGTGATCAGTAGAAAAGATATGGATAATTTTTATTTGCATCATGTATTACATTCTATGAGTATTGCTACAAAATTTGAATTTAAAGCAGGCATGGAAGTAATGGACCTTGGTTGCGGCGGTGGCTTTCCTGGCCTACCACTTGCAATACTTTTTCCTGAAACCCAATTTCATTTGGTAGATAGTATTGGCAAAAAACTTAAAGTGGTAACAGGAGTAGCAGAGGCCGCAGGCATTATGAATATAAGCACGCAACAGGCCAGAGCAGAGGAAATAAAAAACAGGCAGTTTGATGTGGTGGTATCTAGAGCAGTAGCACCATTGGGTAGCTTATGGCATTGGAGTAGAAAACTTATTCGCAAAACCAAGAAAGCAGAAAAAGATGTACCCAATGGTCTTATTTGTTTGAAAGGTGGTGATCTTAATCAAGAAATTTTTGAAAGCAATTGTAAACCGAATGTCTGGGAAATAAGTAAAATTTTTGATGAAGCTTATTTTGAAGAAAAATTTATGCTGTATCAAGCAGTGAAATAATTTTTTTGTCCTCGGCCTAAAGGCCGAGGCAATTGAATTGCTCCGTCCTTTAGGACGGAGATGCAATTGATTAGGTCCGTCCTTCAGGACGGAGATGCAATTGAATAGGCCCGTCCTTTAGGACGGAGACTCATTTATCTTTCATCAATAGAAATCCATACTTTTTCATAAATAAATCATATTCTTGAGCAAAAGTGGTTTTGCTATGATGTGTTTCTTGATTTTTAATATATTCTCTTACTTTATTTACATCTTTTTCACTGACAGAAACGGCAAAATATTCATCTTGCCATTCAAATTTTTCGTTGGTAAGCTTATATTTATTTATCCAAAAACTACTCTCGCCTTTCATTAACTGTGCAACATCTGCAATTGTCTGCTTTTGGTTAAGAGATACAAGGCAATGAACATGTTCAATATATCCATTTACAAAATCAATATGAATGTTCTTTAAATTCCCATTTTCTTTAATATGCTTAAAAACATCTTGCCTTATATTTTTTTCTAGCAATGGGGCTCTATTTTTTGTTGCCCAAACAAAGTGAATCCAAATGTTTATGTATGGCATTTTTATTTAAAAATAATATTTTTTCCAATTACGTTGCAATTTTTTGGAAGTTTAAATGTGGCTAAAGCCAAAAACAATATGGGCTAAAGCCCAGATATGATAAATCATTTTTTTCCCTCGGCCTAAAGGCCGAGGCAATTCATAAAGGCCGAGGCAATTCATAAAGGCCGAGGCAATTGAATTGCTCCGTCCTTTAAGACGGAAATGCAATTGAATTGCTCCGTTCTTTAGGACGGAGAAGCAATTGAATTGCTCCGTCCTTTAAGACGGAAATGCAATTGAATTGCTCCGTTCTTTAGGACGGAGAAGCAATTGAATTGCTCCGTCCTTTAGGACGGAGAGGACGGAGACCATAAAGCATTTTAGCTTTAGCCATTTTACATTTACACATAACAATTTTTATATAATTTCATTTTACACTTTTCTTATCAATTAATCTACCTATTTTTAATAGAAAAATGCGATTCATAATACTTTGCTTTTTAACTTTTGCTATTCACCAGGTATCGGCGCAAGATATTTCCTACAACCATAAAATAGTTGATACCCTTACTTCTCCTAATTTTTGGGGCCGTGGTTATACCAACGATGGAATGAAAAAAGCGGCAGATTATTTAGCCAATGAATTTAAAAGCCTTGGCTTGATACCACTAGGCAAAAAAGATTATTTGCAAAAGCTTACTTATTCGGCTAATACATTTCCGGGCAATATGGAGGTAACCATAAATGGTAAAATACTTACACCCGGTGTAGATTTTATTATTGGAGCAGAAAGCAAAGGAATTACTGCAAACGGAAAATTGGAACAAAAAGATAGTGTAAGTTTTGTAGATGCCGAAAATAGAATCATAGTAACCATTGAAAAAAAGCTTACTTGGGAGGCTTCCCAAAAAGAAGAAAATTATACCTCCATACAATTAGATAAGACAAGATTTACAGCAATACCAAAAACGATTAAAGTAAATATAGAAAACAAATTCATCAAAAAATTTGATGCAGCCAATGTATGCGCAAAAGTAAAAGGCACCCAAAAACCCGACTCGTTTATTTTCATTACAGCCCATTACGATCACTTGGGTGGCATGGGTAAGGATACTTATTTCCCAGGAGCCAATGACAATGCAAGTGGTGTGGCTTTGTTATTAAGTCTTGCAAAATATTATGCTACACATCCACAAAAATATTCCATCGGATTTGTTTTATTTGCCGGCGAAGAAATCGGCTTATTAGGCTCCAAATATTATACAGAAAATCCAATTGTTCCTTTAAAAAATATTCGTTTCCTTACCAATACCGATTTGGCAGGTACAGGTATAGATGGTATTACGGTTGTAAATGCTACGGTATTCCCAAAAGAATTTGCATTGATGCAAAAAATAAATACGGAAGGTAACTATTTAAAAGCAGTGAACCCAAGAGGAAAAGCATCTATTAGCGATCATTATTTTTTTACCGAAAAAGGAGTTCCTTCTTTTTTCTTTTACACACTTGGCGGCATAGCCGCATACCACGATGTGTTTGATAAGGCTGCTACGCTCCCACTTAATGAGCAAGCAGACCTTGAGAAGCTCATCATAAAATTTAATGAAGGGCTACAGCAATAAAAATGTGGCATGTACCATTCTGTAAATTTATATGTAATCTTTCTCAGCGCTTAGGCCCTATACTTTTTTCTATACGTAGCGTTATTTCAATTCCTTTATCATGTAAACATCTACCTGTGGCGTATTACCAATAGGGAAATCGTGGCGATAGTTTGTAAACTTAAAACCATACTTGCTATAAAAATATTGTGCCCTGCAATTGTACTCCCACACACCTAGAAAAGCAATCTCGCAACCCTCGTTTACAGCATAATCTAAAAAGAAATCCATTAACTTTTGTGCAATGCCTTTCCCATGGTATGCTGAGGATACATACAATCGCTTTAATTCTATTGTCTTTTTATTTTTTGCTTCCTCAAAATTCGAAATCACTGCTCTAAACAAAATATACCCTACAGGTATGTTATCTATCTCTGCAAAAAAATATTTCATTTCTTCATCTTCAATTTCTGCATATAAAGCTTGTTCGTTATAATATCTTTCCAAAAAATCTTCCATGTCTGCGGCGGTACAAGTACCACTAAAAGAATCATAAAAAGTTTTTTTTGCTATAGCAGAAAGTGTAGCTACATCAGTCAATGTAAGCTTACGTAAAGAAATTTCACTCATACATTACCAGTTTAGTTCTATCACATTGTTTCGCCTGTCCACATCTGCCATTCGTTGCGACGGATCTATTTCTATTTTCTTAAAATCAGTCAGTTTCGATTTTACTTCTAATACATAAGTTGGATGTGTCCATCGCCATTCTTCTCCAACTATTGGCTTTATGCCTTCATCTTCTTTCTTTGCCCCAAACATAAGATTAAGTGGAATAGTATACATTTCCTTACTTCCATCTTTTTTTGTAAACATTACATCTATTGGCATAGGCAATAAACCTATCCGCTTCAATCGTATTTTAGCAATACCATTTACTTCCCATAAACTATCTATGCCATAATCTATTTTCTTTGTTGTACTGCACCAGTATTCTTTGTACCAATCCAGTTGTATGCCACTTACATCTTGTGCTACTTGTATAAAGTCGTTTGCATTCGGATGTTTAAAGCGCCAACGATTGTAATATTCCAATAAAATTTTATCTCTTGCTTCTGCACCTACAATATATCCCAATTGAGATAAAAATACACAGCCCTTAGAATAAGCTGCTATGCTATATCCAGCGTTTGTATTAAAATGATCTGCATGTGTGGTAAGTGGTTCTTCGATATTACTTTTTGCAATAAAGTAATAGGAGCCATAATTATCTGCATGTAGCTTTGGTATTACTGCATCCAACGAATCGTAATATCTTATAGAACCCTCACTGTTGGCCAGTTTTACCCTGCTTACTTTATCCCTATAATATTTACTTACATAGTCTGTAGCAAATTCTGTAAAACCTTCGTCCATCCACCCAAACATACTTTCATTTGTGCCTAGCATCATTTGGTACCAACTGTGCATCCACTCATGAAAAACGGTACCCAAACTACTACTAACAATTAATGTAGCCATTGGATATTCCATTCCACCATCGCCACCTTGTATAAATGAATATTGTTGGTAAGGGTATTTACCAAAATGTTTTTCTATAAAAGGCAAAGCTACAACAGCTGCATCGGCTACTTCTTTCCAAGCTGCATCGTTGGCTTCGTTGTTTTCTTTAAAATTGTACAGTACATGCAAGGTAGGTCCAGCATTGGGCATCTGTCTTACCAAATGTACATAGTCAGGATCGGCAGCCCACACAAAATCGTGTATGTTTTTACCTACAAAACGCCAAGTCCTTTTTGCTGTTGCAATTGGTTTCAAGTCTGTGCCAGCTTTATCATATCCCCAACCAATTTCATTTGCATTTACCAATACACCGGTACCGCCCAATTTATAATCTTTGTCTATTTTTATTGTAACATCAAAATCGCCCCACACACCATAAAACTCTCTTGCAATATATGGTGTAGGGTGCCAGCCTTCGTAATCGTATTCGCACATTTTAGGATACCACTGGCTCATGCTATACCGCACACCAGTTGTCGGATTGTCTCTACCGCTGCGGCGCACTTGCAATGGCACTTGCGCTTCAAATACCATTTCAAAAACTACTTTAGATTTTGGTGCAATGGCTTTGGTAAGATTAACCTCCAATATAGTTTCATGGTATTTAAATGGCTGAGCTACGCCATTCATTTTAAGCGAAATTATTTTTTGATAACCAATTTCATTTTCTTTCAATTTGGAAATACGGTCTTTTACCCTTGGATCCCAATCTTGTCTACCATTCACCAGTACTTTACCTATTTCCCTGCTACGTACATCCATACTGCTGTTTGGCTGAAACGCATTAAAGTACAAATGATAAAAAACCTTATCCAAGCTTTTATCGGAGTTGTTGAAGTATTCCAATCGTTGGTTTCCCTTAAACTGGTTTTTCTCCACATCCATATCAATTTGCATATTGTAACTCACCCTTTGTTGCCACCTATTTTCAGGTTGTGCAACCGCATTCATTGCCACAAACGTGCAAATGAACATAGTAATAATTCTTATCATTCAACAGTAAATTTAGAACGGTAAATTTCGGTAAATAGTTTGAGGCTGGCAACAAAATTATTTGTGAAAAATGGAACGCCAGCATTTGTGCACTTTTCAACATTTGTCCCAGTTTACCCCGCAGAATTGCGGGGCTTTTCGTTACAACCTGCCTGCCGGCAAAGGCAGGTCTTTTTTTTCTTCCGCTAAAAGGCGGAACTCAAAAAAAGGATTTCCACTACAATCGGGCGTAGGTATTGGGCAGTAGAATTTCTATCAACATTTATATCTTGAGCGTTATAATAAATTACAAACTTTATTTACTTTGCAACTTTATCTACTATCAATCCTCCCACCACAATTACAATCTCCCCTTTCACGGTTTTTGCATTAAAATAATCATACACTTCTTGCAATGTACCACGCTTGTTTTCTTCAAACATTTTGGTAAGTTCTCTGCTCACACAGCATGGGCGCTCTGTACCAAGGTATTCGCCTAAGTCTCTAAGCGTACGCAAAAGGCGCATGGGACTTTCGTAAAACAGCATGGTACGTTTTTCTTCTGCCATGCGTTTAAGAAAAGTTTGCCTACCTTTTTTAAGTGGCAAAAAACCTTCAAAACAAAAACTATCTGTAGGCAGGCCGCTGTTTACAAGCGCTGGCACAAAGGCTGTAGCACCTGGTAAACAATTTACCGTAATATTATTTTTTATACATTCCTTCACTAAAATATGAGCAGGATCGCTTATGCCAGGAGTGCCCGCATCTGTAATCAATGCAATGGTTTTGCCAGCAAGCATTTGCTCTGCAAGGTGGGCAGCTATTTTAAATTCGTTGTGTTGGTGATAGGGAGAGAGAGGTTTTTTTATTCCATAATGGTTTAGCAAAACAGAGGAAGTTCTGGTATCCTCTGCCAAAATTAAATCAGCATTTTTCAAAACCTCTACCGCACGAAACGTCATATCTGCAAGGTTTCCGATGGGCGTAGGAACGAGAAATAGCATTAATGAAATATTTTATAATGAATAATTTTACAATTAATAATTAATAATGAATAATGCTTTCAACTCGTTAATAAATTATAAATAGGTTGCTATCTTTACGAATTATTAATTTAGCTAACTGTCAACTGTCAACTGTCAACTGCTAACTGCCAACTACCAACTGTCAACTGTCAACTGCTAACTGCCAACTGTAATCTCATACATTTCCATCACAGCATTTGCCAATAATTTTTTTGCAGCTTCGTCGGCCATTTTTCTTGCAGCAGTTTCGTTTTCGGCATCAATAGTGAGTTCTATTTGCTTGCCAATACGTACATCATTTATGCCAGTTAGGCCCAAATTTGCTAGGCCTCCTAAAACAGCCTTTCCTTGTGGGTCCAATAAATTTTTTAATGGCATTACTTTTATTTCTACCGTAAAAATCATGTTTTATTTGTTTTTGAATGCCAAAGATAAAATAATGTAAGCGATAAAAATAACAGGTACTGCCAACCAATGAAGAAATATAGCAGCTATGATAGAAAACAACACAATTAAATACTTGGGTAAATTATCTTTTATCGAAACATTTTTAAACTTTAAAGCCATTAATGGGAGTTTACTCACCATTAACCAACTTACTACTACAATGAGTACATATAAAAACCATTTGTTCAACATTATGTCAGTAGTAAATTCATTAGCAGCATGCCAATAAATAAGTGGCATACTTGCTATTAATAAACCAGCGGCTGGTATTGGTACCCCTTTAAAACCGTAAGACTGCGTAGTATCTAAATTGAACCTAGCCAAGCGATAAGCGCCAGCAGCGGCAATGATGAATGCAGGAAACAATAACCACAAAGAAGTATTCACCCCATCTTCTCCACTGGCAAAACTCATACGTAAAAATTGATACACAATCAAAGAAGGTGCTACACCAAAACTTACAACATCTGCCAATGAATCTAATTGCTTTCCCATTTCGGAACTAGCATTAAAAAGCCTGGCTACAAAGCCATCAAAAAAATCTACCACAGCCGCTATACCAATAAACAAGGATGCCATCCACATTTTTTCGGATAAATCTATAAATTGTGCATTGCTGGCATTGTATTGAATAGTAATACCATTTTGCAAAATGTATGTAATAGCTATACAACCACAGATAAGATTAAGTAGTGTGAAAATATTGGGGATTTGTTTCATAGTAATGAGACGACAGACAACGGACCACAGACCACATCAAAGATTAAAGCTAGTTGTTTTCGTAATTTTTATTTGTTTAAAGAGTTTTTAAATGCTTGTATTTTCTTAATTAAACTATCTAGTTCGTTATAACGAATATCAAATATTTCTTTGGTAATGTAGTCTCGTTTTATTGCAAGATACAAAGCAGAAACCACTTCTATCCCTGAACGCTGTGCATAGCCTAGAAATCTTTGTTGCTCAGGATTTGATTGCCCTGTAGAACCTTCTGCAATATTTAAGGCTACCGAATCTGCTGCTTTTTTAATTTGAGTGGTAAGAGAAAACATTTCTTCCTTAGGAAAACTCCTGGTCATTATATGAATATTATTCGCCATCTCAATAGCCAACTGCCAGATGATTAACTTTTCAAACTTAAAAGGCATGGGTAGTTTTTTTAGGTATAAACTTTTTTAGAGACCACGGACAACAGACCACAGACCACATCTTGAAACTTTAAATGTCTTTGACTGTTGTCCGTCGTCTGTGGTCCGTTGTCCCTGGTCTGTCTTCCGTCGTTCGTGGTCTGTTATCTGTCGTCTAATGAAGTCGTTTCATCAGCCCCTCTATCTCCTCCACTTCAATAGGAATATTCTTCATCAGATCCACATTGCCATTTTTTGTTATCCAAAAATTATTTTCTATACGCACCCCCATTTGCTCTTCTTCAATATAAATACCAGGTTCTATGGTAAAAACCATTCCTGCTTTTATAGGTTCGGTACGAGTACCAAGGTCGTGCACATCTATCCCAAGGTGATGCGAAATACCGTGGTACAAATATTTTCTATATGCTCTGTTATTAGGATCTTCATTTTTTACATCGCTCTTTTTTAGCAACCCTATTTTTTGAAAAATAATGGTAGCTTCATCTCCAATCCTTTCTGTATAATCTACAATACTAATACCGGGTTTTAAAATAGATGCCGCATATTTATGCAAATGCAAACAAGCATTGTATACCGTTTTTTGGCGGCGGCTAAATTTTCCATTTGCCGGAACTGTTCTGGTAAGATCCGCTGCATAATTACCATATTCTGCTCCAAAATCCATCAAAATCAAATCGCCTTCTTTACACTCCCTACAGTTTTCTACATAGTGCAAAACCCTTGCATTGTCACCACTGGCAATGATACTTCCGTAAGCCTCGCCTGTAGCCCGCTGCATAAGAAAAGAATGGATAATTTCTGCGTGTATTTCATACTCCATTATACCTGGCTCAATAAACTGCAACAATCTTCTAAAAGTAATATCTGTTATATCAATAGCTTTTTGAATTACTTCTACTTCCTGTGCAGTTTTAATGGATCTAAGTTCTTTTAAAATGGGCGCACTGCGTTTGTAATTGTGCAAGGGATACCTTGCCCTCATTTCTTGTGCATAACGATAATCTCTTACTGCAATAGTGCTTGCTTTGCGATCATTTTCATTTGTATTCAAGTAAATATTTTCTACTAAATGTATCCAAGGTTGTAACATAGCATCCAATGAATCTAAATAAATGATGGTTTCTATACCAGAAATATTTTGTGCTTCATTTATCCTAAGCCTATGACCATCCCATTTTTCTTTCATTTCATTTGGTCTTACAATCACCAACACTTCTCTGTATTTCGTATCCGGATTATCCGGAAAAAATACCATCATCGTATCTTCTTGCTCTATACCAGTAAGCCAATACAAATCGGAGTTTTGTTTAAATTTATTAATGGCATCTCCATTGGTAGGAAGCTCATCGTTGCTGTTAAAAATAGCAATTGAGTTTTTTTGCAACTTACTTACAAAACGTTTCCTGTTTTGAATAAAAATATCGGGGTTGAGTGGAAGGTATTTCATGAGTGCTTTATTTTACAATGCAATATAATTTTTTTGAACCACAAAGACACATAGTTAATAAAGTTACACAAAGAAAAATTTTAGCTTAAAATGATAAATGAGCTTACTGGCAGTTTATCTATAATCCATCTATTGTATAATAAAAGCTAAAAAATGCTTTACTGCTCTCCTGCGAAGGGATAAAAGTTGTTACTACATTTTTGTGCAAAGAAAAAGAGTACTGACAATATCCCTAACAATGGTAGATTAATTAAAATGTAGACCGCACAAAAATGCCCTCACTAAATAGTTGAGGGCATTGATATTTTCAAAAAATTTAATCAATTTTTGGTGCTGCTGCAATTATTTCATCACTTACTCCACTTGCATATTTCTCAAAGTTTTTTACAAATTGTTTTGCAAGCGATACAGCTTTTTCATCGTAGGCATTTTTATCTGCCCATGTATTACGAGGGTTTAAAATTTCGCTCGGTACATTGGGGCATTCCAATGGCATCATCATACCAAAAACAGGATGCGCTTCATACGCTACATTATCTAATTTCCCTTCCAGAGCTGCAGTTATCATTGCCCTTGTGTAGGCAAGTTTCATTCTACTTCCAACACCATATGGGCCGCCACTCCACCCTGTATTTATCATAAATACATTTACATTTGCTTCTGTCATTTTTTTACCAAGCATTTCTGCATATTTGCCCGGGTGCAATGGCAAAAATGGCGCTCCAAAACACGCACTAAAAGTGGCGGATGGTTCTTTTACACCTGCTTCTGTACCCGCTACTTTAGCAGTATATCCGCTAATAAATTGGTACATGGCTTGGCCAGCAGTAAGTTTACTTATTGGCGGAAAAATGCCATAAGAATCGGCTGTTAAAAAGAATATATTTTTGGGCGTTTTACCGATAGAGGGTTCCAATGCGTTGCTTATAAAACTAAGCGGATAACTTATTCTCGTATTCTCTGTTATTTCTTTTCCAGCAAAATCAATTTTATTTGTACCTGTCAAGAAAGTTACATTTTCTACCAATGCACCTGGTCTTATAGCGTTGTAAATTTCGGGTTCATTCTCTGCACTTAAGTTTATCAATTTTGCATAGCAGCCTCCTTCAAAATTAAATACGCTGTCTGGTGTCCATCCATGCTCATCATCACCTATTAGTTTGCGATTAGGATCTGCACTTAAAGTTGTTTTACCTGTCCCGCTTAAACCAAAGAAAATAGCTGTATCGCCTGCTGCACCTACGTTTGCCGAGCAGTGCATACTCAATACATTTTTTTGATGAGGCAAAATAAAATTGAGGATAGTAAAAATCCCTTTCTTTATTTCGCCGGTATAACCGGTACCACCAATTAAAATTGTTTTCTTAGTAAAACTAGTCATGGCAAAATTATGCTGCCTTGTACCATCTACTGCAGGGTCGGCAAGAAATGTGGGTGCATGTAAAATTGTCCACTCTGGTATTATTGTTTCCAATTCATAATCTGTAGGCCTAAGAAACATATTGTATGCAAATAAATTGCTCCAA
Organism: Ferruginibacter sp.; assembly: GCA_031430735.1. Classification (GTDB taxonomy): domain Bacteria; phylum Bacteroidota; class Bacteroidia; order Chitinophagales; family Chitinophagaceae; genus Ferruginibacter. The sequence continues at coordinate 30,233 of JANPCB010000150.1, forward strand.
GGATTTTCATTTACTACTCTAATATTCAACCTGTATTTTGGGTCTGCACAAACATAAGCATCCCTCACCCATATTTCTTTTTCGCTTAAATGGTTTGTTAGTTTTGTGTACATTCTATCAAAAACTTCTGCGGAGATAGGGATATTAAAATCATTCCAATGTACTGCATCAGCAGTAATATCATCTTTTACACAAAATTTGTCTTTGGGGCTCCTACCAGTAAATTCTCCGGTGTTTATAAGCAAAGCGCCCGTGTCATTTAACACACCCTGACCTAGTGCTACTGTAGCTTCAGAAAGTTGTGCGGGGGTTTTTTGATAGTGTATTGGTTGGGTTGTATTTATACCCGTATTTGCCAAAACATTGTGTAATGTTTCGGGCATTGTAGATACCGACATAGCAATCATCGTTTGTTGAGAGAGCAAATGTAGAGCAAGTATTTGTTATAGCAAACTATAACTTAACAAGATTTATATAAAAATATTTAAAAAATCAATTATAGCGAAGGATGAAAAAAAAATTTCAGATATTCATTTTATTCTTACAATTATCCGATAAAATAAATGAAACTAGAGTACCATTTCTGGTATTTCATTATCTATAATTAAGGTTGCGGCAGTTTTAGAAATAATTTCATCTACCGAAACACCGGGCGCTCTTTCAAGTAACTTAAATCCTATATCTGTTACATCTATCACTGCTAGATCAGTTACAATTTTCTTTACACATCTAGTACCAGTAAGTGGCAATGTGCATTGTTTTAACAATTTACTTTCTCCAGCAGGATTGGTATGCATCATGGCTACAATAATATTTTTTGCGCTTGCTACTAAATCCATTGCACCACCCATACCCTTTACCATTTTACCAGGAATTTTCCAATTGGCAATATCGCCAAGTTCGCTCACTTCCATTGCTCCCAATACCGTTAGGTTTATTTTGCCAGAACGTATCATTCCAAAACTCAATGCACTATCAAAAATAGACGAGCCAGGCAGCGTAGTTATAGTTTGTTTACCAGCATTAATTAAATCTGCATCCTCCTCTCCTTCCATAGGAAAAGGTCCCATTCCTAGCAATCCATTTTCGCTCTGCAAAACCACATCCATACCTATAGGAATATAATTGGCAACAAGTGTAGGAATACCAATTCCAAGGTTTACATAAAAACCATCTTGCAACTCTTGCGCAATTCGTTGTGCTATTTGAAATTTATTTAAAGGCATAGTAAGAAAATGTGAAAATGAGAAAATGTGCAATTATGCTAATGTGCTAATCCAGCGTTATAATTTCTTTTATGATATTGCAAAACAAACTATTTCGAAATTTACAGCGTTCATAAATCCCCCTTTGGGTTATGTAGAGTGGATTTCCTAACCGTTCGTTGCTCTATTCTTTTTTCGTACTGCACACCTTGAAAAATTCGGTGTACAAAAACGCCTGGAGTATGAATAAAATTAGGGTCAAGCGTTCCATCTTCTACCAATTCTTCTACCTCTGCAATGGTTATTTTTCCGGCCATTGCCATCAAAGGGTTAAAATTTCTTGCAGTGTCTTTGTAAATTAGATTTCCTTGTTTATCTCCCTTCCAAGCTTTTACTATTGCAAAATCTGCTTCAAAAGCATATTCCATTAAATAATCTTTGCCATTAAAATTGCGAATCTCTTTTCCTTGAGCTACCTCAGTACCTACACCAGCTGGTGTAAAAATTGCTGGCATTCCATAACCCGCAGCCATACAACGAGTAGCCAATGTGCCTTGGGGTATCAATTCTACTTCCAACTCCCCTGAAAGCAATTGCCTTTCAAACTCGGCATTTTCTCCTACATAAGAAGATATCATTTTTTTAACTTGCTTTTGTTGCAACATTAAACCTATTCCAAAATCATCAACTCCCGCATTGTTCGAAATACAAGTAAGGTTTTTAACTTTCTTTTTTACCAATGCAGCAATACAATTTTCTGGAATGCCACATAGCCCAAAACCACCAAGCATTAATACTTGACCATCCTTTATATCTGAAATGGCATCGTCTGCATTTTTTCTAAATTTGTTCATTATCCTATTTTAAATTTCCCTCAATTGAAGCTTCGTCCAAATCAACTAATGGGTATTGCATACTAAAAGGGGCTTTCATTTTTGGTTTAAAAATTTGTTTTAGACCAAACATTTCATACCACTTTAAAATTATTTTACCACTTACTTTTTGTTCAAATTCTTTTTGGTGAAGATTGGTTTGTTTTAAGATTATTGAATCCAAAACATTCTTCATTAAATCTTCATGTTTCAAGTAATATTGATAGGTTTTATAAAAATCATTTTTATCAACCTTGTATTTTGCAAATATTTTTTGTTGTAACTTGTCATTCTCCAACGAAAGATCTTTTAAATTATCTTTTGAAATAAATTCTTTGGTAAAAGCATCCGCCCTCATTTGCTCCCATAGAATGATTTCCATTTCTTGTTGTGATAAAATATTATCGGCTAATTTTACTTCTGTGCAAGAAAACAACAATAAAAAAACAAAAATGAACGATAAATTCTTCATTACTTTAATTGCTCGTTGTAACTGTTTGAATTGGTTATATCCAACCTAGTTAATAAATCCCTGGCTTTGGCCTTATCTTTAGGTAATCCTTTTGAAAATACTTTAATTAATTCATTTGATTTTCCTTGAAAAAAAAACTGGTTAATCATTGTATTCGGATTTTCGTTGTTAAAAACAGCTAATAAGTTAAGGACATTCATTATTTCTGCTCTTGCGGTATTTTCATCCTCGTAAAACTTATCCATGCCAAGGCGATAATAATTGTAATAAACATCATTTATAATAGCAAATTTGCCATTAAGCATGTTAGTTACCAACCAGTACCTGTTCCTAAGTCCGTCAAAAAGCCTCCAACCTTTTATCCCTCTTCCATCAGGTGCATTGTTTACTATATTCTGTGCTTTTAAAAAAGACTCTTCCCCTCCTCTTAATGCAAATGATTCCTTATCAAATGCAATGATCATATGAGCATAATATGCAAATATGGCTGTAAGGTTAGACACTTGTGCATCGTTACCAGAAACCCTGTTTTCATTAAATTCTAGCTGTTGAAATTCAACATATTTAAAAATAATTTCATCATCTTTAAAATTTATTATAGGTGATAAATAAGAACTATTAAAAATAGGTCTAGCAGCTTGAATTGAGATAGATCCGGTATAAACATTGGCCTCATCAGATGGTGACAAATTCAGAAAGAAAGTACAATCAATTCTTTCATTGGGCGCATATATATCTTTCGTCCATTTTCTTGTATTAAGAAAATTATTTAATGCAGTTTGTAAAGTTAGAAATGCACTTCTGTTAACACTATTACCAATTTGTGAAGCTGATACAGTCACTTTTGCATTTAACTCTTGCGCATTGCACACAATAGTTATAGAAGTGTAAATAAAAATTAAAAATATTCTACGCATCATATTTTTTTAAAATCGTGTTTATAATATCGTGGGCAACTTTTTCTTTTGATTTCAATTCAAAAGCATTTGAATTGCCTTCTTTGTCAAAAATAGTTATTTTATTGCTGTTATATCCAAAACCTGCTCCTTCATCCTTCATCGAATTAAGAATAATAAAATCTGCATTTTTACTTTGCAGCTTTTTTATTGCATTTTCTTTTTCATTTTCTGTTTCTAAAGCAAATCCAACCAATAATTGTTTGGGAGACTTAAGGGAGCCTAATTTTTTTAAAATGTCCTCCGTACGCTTTAATTCGATGGTAAAAATGGCTTCATTCTTTTTTATCTTCTCCTTTGCTATATTAACAGGGGTATAATCAGCTACTGCAGCACACATGATGGCTATATCAATATCATTAAACAGGCTAACGCATGCATCATACATCTCTGCAGCGCTTTTTACGTTTGTAACATTTAAATTAGTAGGAATAATTTCTGTGGAAGGTCCCAACACAAGTTGTACGTTTGCACCACGATTGGCACACTCTCTTGCAATGGCAATCCCCATCTTTCCAGTACTGTGGTTACCAATAAATCGAACAGGATCCAGTGCTTCATATGTTGGCCCTGCACTTATTAAAATATTTTTACCTACAAGATTTTTTGGGGGGGCTACATTAAAAAAATGGGATACTTTCTCTACAATAAATACTGGTTCAGCCATCCTACCTTCGCCAGTTAAACCACTAGCCAACTCTCCATTATCTACAGGCAAAATTTGATTACCATATTCCTGTAATTTTAAAAGATTAATTTTTGTAGCGGCATGATTCCACATATCCTCGTCCATTGCTGGGGCAATCCATACTGGACATGTGGCGGACAAATAAACAGCTAGCAATAAATTATCGCAAATACCATTTGCCATTTTTGATATCGTATTACAGGTGGCAGGAGCCACTATCATCAAGTCTGCCCATCTGCCTAACATAACATGGTTTGCCCAAGTATCTTCTTCAAAAAGGTCTGTAAGAACTTTATTTTTAGATAAGGTAGCTAAAGTGAGGGCCGGCAAAAAATCTTGCGCAGCTTTTGTCATGATAACTTTTACTTCTGCACCATTTTGCACAAACAATCTTACTAAACTAGCTGTTTTATAAGCAGCTATGCTACCTGTTACTGCTAGTAATATTTTCTTTTTTTTTAGCATAAATAAAAACGACGGACAAAGCCGTCGTTAAAATTATCAATAAATTATTAGAATATTATTGAAAAAACAATTTCTTAACTAAAAAGATCTTCATCATTCCTACGGAAATAGACTTTATCTTCTAAAAACTCTGCTGTTGCAAGCAAGGCAGCGTTTGGCATACGCTCATATGCACGAGAAATTTCAATTTGCTCTTTGTTTTCATGAATTTCTTCTAAGCTATCTGTATGGCTAGCAAATTCCTCTAACTTATTATGCAACTCTTCTTTTACTGCAATATTTATTTGATTGGCTCTTTTAGCCATTACTGCTATGGATTCATATAAATTACCCGTTTTATCTTTCATATCCGATAATTTCTTAGGTTCTACACTGCTACTAGTGTTAGAGCCCTGTTGACGGCGAAGTTTGCTCATTGATTATTTCTTTTATATTGTTTTTACTTAGATTACTATAATTTTCTGCCTCTTTTAGTAATTTACTATCTGGAAATCTATCTATAAAATCCTGATATTCGATTGTTACTTTTTCAAAACGATCTAGCTGCTTTTCTACTATACTTAATTTCGCAAAAAGATAAAATGATTTTACAACCATTAACTTATAATCTTCTCCTTTTAAGGATTCTGGATAGCTATTGAGCAACGAATTATAAGCTATACCGGCTGCTCTATATTGACCCAAATTAAAATACAATTTAGCTTCTCTTGCTTCTTTGAGTTCCAATTTTTCTCTTCCTTCATCAATTATGGCTGTTGCATCCTTAACCCTTGGAGAACCAATGTGTTGGTTAATAAAAGTCTGCATCATGTTAATTGCTTTCAGCGTATTTACCTGCTCCAACTCTAACTTAGGGCTCTGTTTATAATAACTGTAAGCCCTCATATAATCTACTTCCTCGGCATGCGTACTGTTAGGGAAAACTTCTAAATATCCTTTGAATAAATTTTCTGCATCGCTATACTGTTTTTCATAGTAGTAGCAATATGCATATTTATAATAAAGATCTTCAAACTTATCGGTGCCCTTAAGAGCAGAGAACAACTGTTCATATAGAACTCTAGCGTTTCTGTAGCTCTTCTTGGCGTAATATGCATCAGCCTTTTCAAGTTTATAAGCTACGTCTTTGCTTTTTTCTATTTTACTAAACTTACTGCAAGAAGAAAAACTTAAAATTAATATGTAACAGGTTATAGCCTTTAAAAATGACCTCATAATGATTTGCAAAATTAGCTTATTTTTATCAAAATTGCTTCATTATTATTTAAAAACAAAAAGCATTAAGTTAATCATATTATAAAGTCGATTTAAAAAAAGACCCCTCCAAATTGGAGGGGTCTTTTATCATTAAGCAAATTCTTTATTTTATTAGTTAGACTTGATGTCAACTGTATTTTTGTTCGCACCATCACTAACCTCGCAGTTAATAGAAATACGATCAGCACTGATACCTTCTTTTTCTACAAGGTAATTTTTTATTGCTTCATTTCTACAGTTACAAGTTGCTTGAGATGCTTTTGAAGCCTCAGGATAACCTGTGATACTAACACTACAAGTAGGGCTAGATTTCATTTTTGATGCTACAGAAGCTAACATTGTTTTATTATCGTTGCTAAGTGTACAACCATTTCCTTTGAAAGTAAGACTAGGGTAATCACTTGGACAAGTTACAGTTGCAGTAACAGGAGCAACTAAATTTTTGCAACAAGCTGGTTCAGGGCATTTGCCAATACCATCAGCATCTACTGGTTGACATTCTGTAGGAGTAATCAATTGCTTATCTCTACAATCTGGAACACCATCACCGTCAGTATCTTTAGTTACACCATGTGTATCAACTGGGCAACCTGCTGGTGTATTTGGCTCACGATCAAGTTGATCAATAACACCATCTCCATCAGCATCATCAAATGTTGGCTTAGGCAATTTCATGTGCTTAGGCGTATTTAACTCGCTATATGCATAATCCAATGGATTTAACCAATATAATGGCTCAACAGATTTACCTCCAAGGTTAAAGTTAAGACCAATAGAAGCATAATTGTAAGAATCAAAATCTCTTGTAAGTGCAGCATCACCCCAAGCATGCTCTTGCCATCTCTGACCATCCAATAAATCTGTTTTTACAAATGTCCAACGGTCTTCTATAGCTAAATTTATACGTCTTCCAAGTTTGAAAGCTACTCCAACTAAAACTGTTCCACTTGGTTTAACTGTACTTTTTCCAAAAATAGGATAAGTGTTATTCTCATTATCTGCTTCACTTTCGTAGGTTTTATCCATACCATTTTTCAAAGCTTTTCTAATGTCTTTGCGTTTTGTATAAAGACGGTCTGTACCTGGATTGTTACCCGTATATACAGTATTAAACAAACCATTTCCACCGTTTGCAGTAGATGCATATGATTTACCATCACCACCATCATTTAGATAGTTGGATTTTGCACGGAACCAAGTAAGTCCTATACCACCACCACCATAAATAATGATACCAGTTTTATTTTTGTGAAATCTGATGTTGTTTACAGTAAAAATACCTTGTAAACCTAAATCTTGTACATTGGTTTTATAATTGTAGTATGCTATATCTCTGGTTGGTCTTGTACTTCCTACACCACTAGCAGAAACAGCTTGGTTTACGTATTGCGCAACTCCACCTGCGCCAGCAATTAATCTTGGTGCATAATAACCATTTTGAGATAAAGGTGAATTTTTTGCAAAATTCTCTGAAGCTTTCCAATTTTGACCTTTTGCGACAGTATTAATGTACTGAGCTCTTAAAGAGAAAATATATCCAAAAGACTTTCTTACATGTACACTAAAGTTAGGAGCAGTAAGTGGAATTGCAGATACATCTCCGCTTATGGTAAACATACCTGTAGAAACACCTACTTCCCACATATTACGAGGTTTAGCAGGAAAAGAAGTGGAATTATTCCAAAACTCATTTTGCTGCCCCATTCTTTTTGTTGGGATAACAGACGAATCGTAGATGCTGTATCCGCCACCCATATAGCCGTTGTTGTTCCCACCTGACTGGGCAAATGTAAACGCCGAAACGAACATACTAAGGGTGAATAATAATTTTAATTTTTTGCTTGCCATAACTTAATGATTGTTAATTGTTCGAAAATACTCTGATTGATTAATGCAAATGTATATAACCTAATTTGAATGTACAAACTTTTTTTGTGATTTATTTATAATTTAATATCATATTATATAAGTATCTGTTAGTTACTTACCTCGCAAGAGGTTAATAATTGAATTCTAATTAATAACAAATTCATAATATTCATTTATTATCAATTAGTTGATCTAAAACGAGAAGATTTTTTCAAAAAAAATACTTCTTTACCATTTTGCGTACTATATTGCCCATTTTATAATAAGATGAAAGCTGTTTTAAACATTATTGGCGACGAATTGAGTGTATTTGAAAAAAAATTTTCTGATGCAGTAAAAAGCAATACCCCATTGCTAGATACCGTGATGAAATATATAATAAAGAGAAAAGGCAAACAATTAAGACCGATGTTTGTTTTTTTGAGTGCCAAATTGCATGGTGAAATAAATGAAAGTACATACAGAGCGGCCGCTTTAGTGGAAATGTTGCACACGGCTACGCTTGTGCACGACGATGTGGTTGATGAATCGATGGAGCGAAGAGGCTTTTTTTCTATAAATGCTGTTTGGAAGAATAAAATCGCAGTTTTAGTTGGTGATTACCTTTTATCTAAAGGACTCTTATTGTCAACCGATAATGGTGAATTTGAACAATTGCGCATATTATCAGAAGCTATTAAACAAATGAGTGAAGGCGAGTTACTTCAAATAGAAAAAACCAGAAAATTAAATATTGATGAGGAAGTTTATTTTGAAATTATTAAAAACAAGACCGCCTCATTGCTTTCTTCTGCTTGTGCTGTAGGGGCTTACAGCACTACACAAAATGATGAAATAACAAGACAGATGAAACTTTTTGGCGAAAAAACTGGTATTGCTTTTCAAATAAAAGATGACTTATTTGACTATGGCACAGAAAATATTGGAAAACCTACTGGCAATGACATAAAAGAAAAGAAAATGACTTTGCCGCTAATTTATACTTTAAATAATGTGGATAAAAAGACGATGCGAGAAATTATCTATATCGTTAAAAATAATAATAAAGACAAACAAAAAGTGGCATGGGTTATAGAAATGGTGGAAAAAGCTGGGGGGATAAAGTATGCTACTAAAAAGATGCTTGAATATAGAGATCAAGCCCTAGCAATATTAGATCAATACCCAACATCGCAGGTAAGCATTGCCTTAAAAGAATTGGTATGTTATACAACTGACAGAAAATATTAATAAGTGGAAAAAAGATGGAATATATTACCCTTTGACCAACAAAAAGTAAATGCTTTACATGAACAAATTAAGGTAAGTAAAACCATTTGCAAAATACTTACACAAAGAGGATTTGAAACGTACGAAAGTACAAAGGATTTTTTTGTACCATTACTTTCGAAGTTACACGACCCATGGTTAATGAAAGATATGGATAAAGCAGTCACAAGAATCCATAAAGCATTTTCCAATAACGAAAAAATATTGGTGTTTGGAGATTATGATGTAGATGGAACGGCATCTGTAGCTAGTATGTATGGTTTCTTAAGCGAAATGTATGATGAAGAAAAATTAGACTTTTATATTCCCCATCGTTATAGGGAAGGATACGGCGTAAGCAAGGCAGGAATAGATTTTGCTGCAATGAATAATTTTTCATTAATTATTTGTTTAGACTGTGGAATAAAATCAGTTGAATTAGTTGAATATGCCTCCACGCTTGCCATAGATTTTATCATTTGCGACCATCACTTGCCGGGCGAAGAAATACCAAATGCAGCGGCTGTTCTTAATCCAAAACAACCTGATTGTAATTACCCTTACAAAGATTTATGTGGCTGTGGCGTAGGCTTTAAATTAATGACAGCACTCTCATTACATTATGAAATACCGCAAAAGAAATTATTTCAATACATAGATTTGGTTGCTACGGCAATTGCGGCAGATATTGTTCCTATGACGGGCGAAAATAGAATATTTGCTCACTTTGGTTTGCACAAAATAAATACCAACCCTTTACCTGGATTTAAAGCTTTGATGGAATTAGCCAATATCAAAAAGATAATGACCATTACCAACGTTGTTTTTGTAATAGCACCTCGGGTAAATGCTGCAGGCAGAATGGATGATGCAAAAAAAGCCGTGCAACTTTTTATAGAAAAAGATGTAGCTAAAGCAAAAGAATTTGCAGAAATGCTACATAGTGATAATAAAGAAAGAAAAGACGCAGATAGTACCATTACAGAAGATGCGTTACAAATGATTACAGAAAATGAAATGCTGCAATCAAAAAAAACCTGTGTCGTATACAACGATAATTGGCACAAAGGCGTTGTAGGCATTGTTGCAAGTAGGCTTATAGAACATTATCATCGTCCTACCATCGTACTTACTAAAAGTGGCGATACAATTGCAGGAAGTGCAAGAAGTGTTCCTGGATTTAATTTATATGAAGCAATTTATGAATGTCGAGATTTATTGCTTGCTTATGGAGGACACTTTGCAGCAGCTGGGCTTACTATGGTTCCAGAAAATTTAGAAGCTTTCACAAAGAAGTTTGATGAAGTAGTATCTGCAACGATACCAGCGCACTTATTAATACCAGAAATAAATATTGATGCACAAATAGATTTCTCTGAAATAACGGAGATTTTTTACAGCATCATTTGCCGTATGGAGCCATTTGGTCCAGAAAATATGCGACCCACTTTTATAACAAGAAACTGTATAGATTTTGGTTACTCGAAAATATTAAAAGAAGCACATATCAAATTTGTAGTGAAACAAAATGAAATAATTTTAAATGGAATAGGATTTAATATGGCAGCTAAATTTCCGTTATTAGAAAAAAATAAGCCAGTGGATATTGTTTTTTCTATAGACGAAAATGAATGGAATGGGAACAAGAGTTTGCAATTAAAAGTGGTGGATGTAAGAGCATCAGAAGACCTTTCTAACAGCAATTAAGCCAAAAAGTATATTTTATTCTTTTACATAAATTTTTTATACCTCAAATATTATTTTCATTAAGCCATTATCTTTTTTACATTAAATGAAATATTTAAAATACTTTATCTACTTAGCTACCAATTGGAATATTTCTATAGCCTGGCATATTATTAGAAACGAAATACGAGGAGAAAAAAAATATGGTATTAATACAACTGGTGCTGATAATTTAAAAGGTTTAGAAAAAAAAGGTATTGATATTTCACATGCAACCATATATATGCCTGTATCATACGATGTGCTTGAGCAATTTTTTGAAGAAGTAAAAATTGCATCCTTTCAACATTTTTTGGATATTGGATGTGGCAAAGGGAGAGCAATGTGCGTTGCCGCAACTAAAGGAATAAGTAAAATAAGTGGAATAGAATTGTCAAAAGATTTATTCAATGTAGCTAAAGAAAATATTGCCATAACAAAAGAAAAAATACCGAATGCAAATATTACAATTTACAACAACGATGCTTTTTATTTTGAAATTGACGATGATGTAGATTGTATTTTTATGTTCAATCCATTTGACGAAACCATCATGAGTGGTGTAATGGAAAATATAGAAACTAGTTTAGAAAATAGCCCTAGGATTATGACCATCATTTATATAAACCCTTTAGAAAAACATGTTTTGAAAGAATGGGGTTATGAAGAAGTTTTCTATAGCAAGAAGATGCACTATTTGGAAGGGAGTGTTTTTGTAAAATAAATAGTATCATGAAAGTAAGGCTAAATTTAAATACCACTGTTGAAAGGAGCGTCGCCACTAAAGTTCAATCATTGCTCTATCGTTGGCTAAAAAATAAAAAGCTCACAGATTTTACAGATTAGGCAAAAAAAATCTGAGTAAATCTGAAAAATCTGTGAGCCAAAATCTACCCCATCAACTCTACACTTCTACTTATAAATTGTGTTAAGTTTTTTCCTGTTAATAATCCTTGTGATAGTAATGCAAGATCAGCCAAATTTTTAACCAACTTTTCTTGTTTCCCCTCTTCTGTTTCAGCCAATATATTTTTAAAAATAGGGTGATTACCGTTGACAGTAAGCGCAACTTCATCTGGCATTTGCGCATAAAATGCCGCCATGCCACCACCTACTGCAGCCATATCTTTCATTCTACGCATTTGCTCTGGTCGAGTAGCAGTTACGGGTGGAGCTTCTGCACTTAATCCTTTTACTTCTACATTTATATGAAGTCCTTCTTGCGGTTGCTCAAACAATGTTTTTAATTTTTCTGATTCATCCTTTGTTAACACACTTTCTGCTCCTTCAGATTTATCAATTAAGTTATCAGCAATATCTGCATCTACCCTTGTAAAAATAAAATCGTTCCATTTCATTTCTACTGTATTAATAAATGCAGCATCAACCAAGGTTTCTGCTTTTACAACCACAAAACCTTTTGCAATGGCTTGCTGTATATATGCATCTTGCTGTATCGGATTTGTAGTGTAAAGAATTACTTGCTTTCCCTCTTTATTTTTTTGCAAAGCAGTAGCCGTTACATATTCTTCTTTTGTAAAAAATTTACCTGAGGTATCTTCCATTATAAAAAAGCTATTAGATTTCTCTAAAAACTTATCGTCTGTCATCATACCATATTTTACAAACAATCCAAGGCTTTCCCACTTTTGCTCAAACTCGTTTCTTTCACTTTTAAAAAGCTCGTCTAATTTGTCTGCTACTTTTTTAGTAATGTGTGCATTTATCTTTTTCACATTAGGATCTCCCTGTAAATAACTACGGCTTACATTTAATGGAATATCCGGACTATCAATCACACCTTGCAGCAACATCAAGAATTCTGGTACAATATCTTTTACCTCGTCTGTAACAAATACCTGGTTGCTGTATAATTGTATTTTATCTTTTTGTATTTCGTAGCTCTGTTTTATTTTAGGGAAATACAAAATACCAGTAAGATTAAAGGGATAATCTACATTCAAATGAATCCAAAACAAAGGTGTTTCATTGTAAGGATATAACTCTTTGTAAAAATTTTCGTAATCTTCTTTGGTAAGGTCAGCTGGTTTTTTTGTCCAAGCTGGGCTGGTATTATTTAAAGCTTTTTGTACAATTGGCTCAATAGGCTCTTCACCTTCTTTGGGTTCAACCGGCTCTGGTACTTTTTCATTTACATCTGTAAAGAAAATAGATACTGGTAAAAACTTACAGAATTTTTCTAATGTAGATTTAATTTTATAGGCATCTAAAAACTCTTTGCTTTCTTCATTAATGTGTAAAACAATGTCTGTTCCACGCCATTCTTTTTCTACTGGTTCTAGCGTAAAGGCTGGACTACCATCACACTCCCATTTTACTGCGGCAGCATTCTCTCTAAAACTTTTTGTAATAACTTCTACTTTTTCACTTACCATGAAAGAAGAATAAAAACCTAATCCAAAATGCCCAATAATATTATTTTCATTTTGGCCCTTGTATTTTTCTAAAAATTCTTCTGCTCCACTAAATGCCACTTGGTTCAAATACTTATCTACTTCATCCTCTGTCATACCAACTCCCCTATCACTGATGGTAATGGTTTTCTTTTCCGTATCTAATTTAATGTCTATACGAAGCTCACCAATATCACCTTTTGCTTCGCCAATAGAAGACAATGTTTTTAATTTTTGCGTAGCATCTACTGCATTACTGACAAGTTCTCTGATAAAAATGTCATGTTCACTGTATAAAAATTTCTTTATGATAGGGAAGATATTCTCGGTTTGTACCCTAATGTTACCTTTTTGCATATGATTATAGTTAATTTTTTATTACCTTATTGCTAGTGCAAATAAAGTACCACGTGTATTTAACGGAAAATCTGTCAGTTATTATCATTCATTTTTTTTGTTACTAGTATGGGGATTGTAGAGCCATATTTTAGCCTACTTTTGCACCCTAAAAAAAACATATGCGGTATCTATACTCCTTTATTTTATTGCTCTTGGCAACATTTGCACAAGCACAAACAAATCCTGTTGCTCAAACCTTACCTTACACACAAGACTTTGCCGCATTAGCCCATACATCCTCAACCTACCCAGCTGGCTGGCAAGGCTGGACAATTTCTACTTTTCCAGGAAGTGCATTTAATACTGCTACTGCTACTGCCGACAGAGCACTTATACCCAATATTACTGCTTCTACAAACAGTGGAAATGTAAATAATTATAATGGTAAAATTGGTTTTTTAAACACAGGCTCTTTGGATCTTGGTCTTGTTTTGGCTATAACCACCACTGCGCAAAGTAATATTCCTGTAAGTTATGATATAATGAATATTAGAAACCCATATGATGGTGGTTCAAATACACGTATTAATGAAGTTACCCTTCAATATAGAGTTGGTACTGCTGGAAGTTTTACAAACTTAACAGGCATAGAATACCAAAATAATACCACTACACAAACTACTGCTGTTACTACTCCTCAAAATTTGTTAACCAAAACGATCACACTTCCAGCAGCTTGCGACAACCAATCAGTTGTTCAATTGCGTTGGGCAAGTAGGCAAGTAAGTGGCGCTGGAGCAAGACCTAGTTTTGCCGTAGATAATATTAGCGTAGGTATTAGTGGCGTAGATATTCTTCCTCCTACCGTTACTACCCTTAGCCCAGCTGATGATGCAACAAATGTATCTACTACTACAAATCTATCTATAGTATTTAGCGAAGGGATACAAAAAGGAATAGGAAATATTTTATTAAAAAGAACTGCTGATAATAGCATTGTACAAACAATAGATGTAACTACTGCAACTGTAGCTGTAAGCGCAAATGTTGCTACAATAACCATAAATCCTTTGCAACTAAGCACTGGATATTATGTAGAAGTAGCTGCTGGATCTTTCAAAGATTTGGCCAACAATAATTTTGCAGGTATTACAGGAAACGCCATTTGGAATTTTACTACTGGCCTCACTATTTTTAATGCTGATTTTAATACATGTACTAGTACATTAACAAATGGTTTCACCGCATTTAGTGTTACAGGCGCACAAGTATGGGCATGTACAACTTTTGGCCATGGCACTACGCCAACAGGCAGTGCGCCAAGCGGTGTGCAAATAAATGGTTTCGCCAGTGGCTCAAATGTGATTAATGAAGATTGGCTAATTTCTCCCTCATTAAATTTAGTATCTACCACATTCCCTTTATTATCCTATTGGAGTAGAACTGCTTTTAATGGTGCCCCTTTAAAATTAAGAGTTTCTACTAATTATTCAGGTACAGGAAATCCTGCTCTTGCAACTTGGACAGACTTAAATGGAAGCTTTCCTTTACCTACATCTGATATATGGAAACTAAGTCAAAACATAAATCTTGCAGCTTACAGGACTGCCAATACCTATATCGCATTTGTGTATAATTCTACCGATGATGATGGCGCTAGATGGACATTGGATGACATTAAAATAGACAACTCTCCTACTCCTCCCCCTGCATCCCTTACACCTAATACGGGTGAAGTGAACTTTGGATTTGTAGCAGCCGCTAGCAGCTCTGTAAAGACAATGATATTTACTGCCAATGATATTACTGGAGCAGTAACGTTAAACGCTACAGGCAATTTCCTTATTTCTAAAACGAATGGCAGTTTTACTTCTTCCATTTCTTATACAAATGCCGAAGCAAATAATATTGCTAAAACAGTTTATATTCAATTTTCGCCTACAGCGCCTACTGTAACTTATTCTGGTAATCTTACCATAAGTACCCCATTGGTGATCGATACGGTTATTGTATTAAAAGGAAACAGTATTGATGCAGCTACAACTTTAGATATTGTGAACTGGAATATTGAATGGTTTGGCAGTACGACTTTAGGCCCTACTAATGATGCTCAACAAGAACAGAATGTAAAAACAATACTGCAAAATATAGGTGCCGATGTATATGCCTTGCAAGAAGTAGTGAGTGAAGCAAGGCTTGCAAGTGTTGTGAGCCAAATGCCTGGCTACTCCTATGTACTTTCTAATTTTGGGTCTTATACAAATCCATTTCAACCTGGTGCTGGCACCTTGGCTGATGCACAAAAACTGGGTATGATTTATAAGACAGCGTTGTTTCCGGGTGGCCTTACAACACAAGCGCTTTTATCTGCAGGAATAAACACTGCGGCTGATATAACAAACCCTGCCTACAATTGGTATGCAAGTGGTCGTTTTCCTTTTATGGTTACGGGCACAACTACATTAAATGGCATTACTAAAACAATTCGTTTTGTAATTGTACATGCAAAAGCAAATACATCTCCAACACTTACATCTTATGCCCGCAGAAAAGCAGGCAACGATTCTTTACGTATCAATTTAAATACATTTTATCCAAACGATAACATCATCATGTTGGGCGATTTTAATGATGATTTAGATTCAACCATTACTGCTGGTATCAATCCAAAATTATCTTCATACAAACAGTTTATGGATGATGCTACCAATTTCTTCTCGCCTACTTTGGCATTGAGTCTTGCAGGAAAAAAATCAACTGTTAGCTACAATGATGTGATAGATCATGTGTTGCTTTCAAACGAAATGCAATGTTCTTATTTGCCTAACTCTGCCAATATCCTTACAGATGTAACATCGCTTGTTACAAACTATGGCTCTACTACAACAGATCATTATCCGGTTTTCAGTAGATATTTATTTGTGCAACCACAAGCTGCTACCATTGGTTATACTGCTTCTCCTTATTGTAACAATGCCGGTACTGCTACCCCAACATTTACTGGAACAACAGGCGGTATTTATTCGTCTATAACAGGTCTTTCATTAAATGCAACAACTGGTGTTATAAATTTGGCAACAAGCACAGCAGGAACGTATACTGTTACTTATACCCTTGCAGCCAATGGTGCATGCAACCCATTGTTTACAAGTACTGCTACTGTTACAATAACAGCTGCTGCAAATGCTACCATTGCTTATGCAGGTTCGCCATATTGTAGCACTGTAGCCACTGCACCAGTTACAAGAACTGGCACAGCCGGAGGTACATATTCATCTACTACGGGTCTTACCATAAATGCAACAACTGGTGAAGTAAATATTGCAACGAGCACAGCAGGTACTTATTTGGTTACGTACACTATTGCTGCAAATGCTGGATGTGCCATATATACAACCACTACTTCTATTACTATTAATTCATTATCGGTAGCACCAACAAGTGCCTCTTCTAATACTACATTGGTGTGCGGTGGTAGTGGGCTGATAACACTCACAGCAAATGGCGGTACAGTTGGTTCTGGTGCTTCTTACAAATGGTACAGCGGCTCTTGCGGAGGTACACTTGTAGGTACAGGAGCTACAATTACCAACGTATTAATAACAAGCACTACTACTTATTTTGTAAGATTAGAAGGAATTTGCAATACAACGACTTGCCAAACGGTGACGGTAAATGTAGCCGCACAACCTGCAGTTGCAATAACAGTTTCGCCATCAACAGGTATTTCACCCACTGCACCTGTTACCATTATTGCCACAGTATCTCCTGTAGATAATTACAGCTATATATGGACAAAAAATGCAATAACTAATTTAAATATAAATGCAGATAGAATTTTAGTTACTGCAAATGAAGCGGGTAATTATGTAGTAAGGGTAACTGCGCCGAGTGGCTGTACTGCTACTTCTGCAAGTGCATTTGTATCATCGGCAGTTTCTAATATCTTGTACATAAGTGCAAACCCAAACAACGGCGTATTTAATGTAAGTTACAACAATGGAGCAGCCAATTTGAATGGTCGTATACTGAGTGTTTACGATGGCAAGGGCGCAAAAGTATTTTCTCAAACTTATAATAATAGCGTACCATATAGCAACATGAAAGTTGATATTAGGCATCATGCTAAAGGCATATACTATGTTGTTTTAAGAGACAATGCTGGTAAAGAATTAGCAACTCGACAAGTGCAGGTATTGTAAGAATTTCTTTTTTAATTATTATAGTAACGCCACGAATTAAAAGTTCGTGGCGTTTTTGTTTTGTACAATTTCTGATAACAGCCTCATTCTCCTCTAACTCTTTCTTAAAAGCCCTAATCATTTACTCTTTCAACTAAAGCAACTACTTTTGTTTCATAAACAATACATTATGGCAACAGCATTAATTACAGGTGCATCTTTGGGTATAGGATTGGAATTTGCAAGAACATTTGCAGTAGCAAAAAATGATCTTGTTTTGGTGGCAAGAAGTGAAGATAAATTGAAAGACTTATCTATTGAATTGCAACAAACATTTGGCATTGCTGTAAAAATAATAGTAGCAGACCTTAGTAATA
>JANPCB010000151.1:0-38978 GCA_031430735.1 Ferruginibacter sp.
TCAAATTCTAGGTTGTTTTATCATTGGACAAAAGGCATAACTAATGCGTTTAATTATTGAATAACAAGAGCCGTGTGATGGGAGACTGTCAAGCACGGTTCTGTGAGCGGCTCGGGCTGAAATGCCCTTGCCTACTCGACCAACTAAATCTTATGCTAGCTTATACATTACCTAATCAAAATCGTTGTGCCCTTTTCAAAAACTTGTTTGTTCGATTCTAGGTTTAAATAGTTGAGCATCCATACATACGTGCCAGGTGGCTGTGGCATATCTTTGAATTTACCATTCCATTTTATTTGCCAGTCGGTAGAATAAAAAACCCTTTGCCCCAAACGGTTGTATACACTAAAAGTTAGGTTCGAACTTTTATATGCTTTTAAAGGGTATAAGAAATCATTTATGCCATCTCCATTGGGTGTAAATGCACTGGGTACTGCAATAAAACAACTGTATACTACCTGTACTTTTCTGGTAGTAGTATCATTGCAACCAAAATCGTTGGTTATAACCAAACGGGGCAGCGCAAAATAATCTGATGATGGGAGCGGAGCAAAAAGCTGGGGTGCGGGGTCTTTTGTTGTTACAATATTCCCGTTTCCAAATATCCATTCGTAGGTTAAACCTCTTCCAATAGAATTGTTTGTAAAGGAAGCAGGTTTGTTTGGGCAAATAACGTCTGTTACATCAAAAGCTGCTTTGAGGTAATTTTCAAAAATTATTTGCCGGGTTGATGTATCGCTACACACGCCATTGCTTACAATGAGGTTGGTCGTTTTGGGTTCGAAATTTGTATAAGAAATAACCGGATTTTGTAGATTGCTATTTGGAGGAAATCCAAAAGTCCAAACCCAATTGTTTACAGTGTTGGCTCCATTGTGTGTATAGTTTACCCTATTTTCATTACATGAATAATTTATGGTAAAATCAAAATTTGCATTCACCGTATCTTTTACTACAAATGCTACATCATCTGGCAAAGGGGTTTGTACATCACATTCATCTAGCAACGTATTGCCATCGCTTCCCACTTTTAAGTTCACTAAAAAATTACCAGCTACTTGCATAGGTGCAGACAGTTTTAAAACAATCCTATTGGTTGCACCTCTTGTACAATTTGCACTAGCACTGCTAATGACTACTGGATAAGGCCCTGTTATAAAAAAATCGCTGCCGCCGGGTTCTATACTATTGCATTTTATATTTTTCTTAAAAATTAATACCAAACTATCTGGGGTACATTTGGGTATTATAAGGCTATCCATAGGCGTAGGTATCAAAGGAAAAACGGTAAATTGTACCGCTTCATCTACCGGTATTTCTCTATCACAATTGTCCATCAACGTATTGCCATCTGTTCCTTTTTTTGCTTTCAAAGTATAAGTGCCTGGAGCAAGGGGAGCTGCCATAAAAATAGACAATGAATCAAAATCAAATCCAATGGTACAAGCATCTGCTATAGTAGAAATTGGATTTAAAACAGTACCTCCTGGGGCAGTAACAGTAAAGTCAGAACCATTTGTTGCATTGCTATTGCATTTCATTTTTTTGTTTAGCTTAATGCGTATCTCTGTTCCGTCGCAAGGAGCAGAAGCATTTAATAAATGGGGCTCTAATGGATCTGTAATATTGGCGGTGCCGCCACCAAACGTGAGCGTGTAACCACTTTGAGTATCTGTATAATGACTTATTAGTAAAATGTAATCATGCCCCTGTATAAGGGTAGGCATAGCAGCGAAGGTAGAAACATTGGCGGTTGTAGCAGAAGCACATTGAATAAAGTTTACTCCTCCTGCAGCCGCACCGGTTGCACCATAAACACCAGCCCAGTTGCCTGTAACAATAATGTTTTGATTGGTAAAAATAGCATCTGGATTTAACCCCGTAACATCGTACAATTGCCAATCATAATCTTCGTTGGCAGCAGTTGGTGTAATTCTAAAACCTAATGTGCCTGTTTGATAGCAGGTGAATTTATAAAAAAATGGATTTTTATTTTCATAATTTGCACTGCCACTTCCGCCACTACAACCTGGCACAAACAGACTATTCGTGCTACAAATGGGTACTTGAACTTGCCCGTAAGGTTTTATTCCACACACCGGAAAAGCAGTAGATGGTGTTTGCCCCAATGTGGTGCATTGTTGAGCATCTACCTTGTTTATAAAAAAGAAAATTGATAAAAGAAAAAATATTGATTTTATATAATTCATAACGCACAAAGTTATTTAAAAGAGGGTTATTTAAGAATAATTGCTGCATAACAATTTGAAAATTTATCATAATAAATATTGTATGATTACAAAAACGCCCAAAAACGTATTATGGAATCATTTCAATCATTATCTGGCAAGATTACATGAAAATCAATCCAAAACTAGAGATACCCAGCGTTTTGGTTTATTAAGTAATAAAGGTAGAAGGCGTAAAATTTAATCTTTTACTGGTTTACATCATCAATAGGGTATTTATAATCTCCTATAATGTTAAGAATAAAAAAAAGTTTTTATTTTTTCGATTTATTTTATAATTCACTTGTTTAACAAACTATGGCATCGTAAATTTAGCGCACAAATTTGCCAACGCAGATAAACACAAAATCAATTAAATTAGAATAAAAATAAAGAAATGGGTATAATCAAAGACCGGTTTAAAGCCAATGCAGATAAGGTAGGAGCCGAGATGAAAGAAATGCTTAAAGAGCATGGTGATAAAAAAATTGGCGAGGTTACCCTTGCTCAAGTGTACCAAGGTATGCGTGGAATAACTGGATTGGTAACAGAAACCTCTTTATTGGATGCACAAGATGGCATTCGCTTTAGAGGTTATTCTATACCAGAATTACAAGAAAAACTACCCAAAGCCCCCGGTGGATCTGAACCATTGCCAGAAGGGCTTTTTTATCTTATGCTGGTAGGAGAGTTGCCTACTGAAGAAGATGCAAATCACATTACGAGCGTATGGCAAAGAAGAAGCCATGTACCCAATCATGTTTTTGCTACCATCGAAGCTTTACCGCTTTCTACTCATCCTATGACACAATTTGTTGTAGCCATTATGGCTTTGCAAACAGAAAGTGATTTTGCAAAACGATATGCAAAAGGAATGAATAAAAAAGATTATTGGGAAGCTACTTTCGATGATACGATGGATCTTATAGCAAGACTTCCAAGAATTGCATCCTATATATACAGGAGAAAATATAAATTCGGAGAGCATATTCAGCCAAATGGACTACTAGATTGGGCAGGTAATTTTGCACACATGATGGGTTTTGAAGATGAAGGATTTAAAGAGCTTATGCGTTTGTACATGACTATACATGCAGACCATGAAGGTGGAAACGTATCTGCGCATACTACGCATC
Source organism: Ferruginibacter sp. (assembly GCA_031430735.1). Lineage (GTDB taxonomy): Bacteria > Bacteroidota > Bacteroidia > Chitinophagales > Chitinophagaceae > Ferruginibacter. Next base: position 3,365 of record JANPCB010000151.1, read on the forward strand.
TCGTAGGCTCGGCTTTGAGCGATCCTTATTTGAGTTTTGCAGCAGGCATGAATGGCCTTGCTGGACCTTTGCATGGCTTGGCAAACCAAGAAGTGATAAAATGGATATTCGAATTGAGGGAGCAAATAGGATCTGATGCGCCTACCAAAGAGCAAATAACGGCTTATGTAGAGCAAACATTGGCAGAAGGTAAAGTAGTTCCTGGATATGGGCATGCTGTATTAAGAAAAACCGACCCACGTTTTACTGCTCAAATGGAATTTGGTAAAAAACACATGCCAGATGATCCATTGGTACAAACCGTTTGGAATATTTACGAAGCTGTGCCACCTATACTAAGTAGCAAAGCCAAAATAAAAAACCCTTGGCCCAATGTAGATGCGCACAGCGGTGCCTTATTGGTACATTATGGTATGGTAGAGTATGAATTTTATACCGTTTTATTTGGTGTTTCACGTTCGCTAGGGGTATTGGCAAGCCTGTGTTGGGATAGGGCTTTTGGCTTCCCACTAGAAAGACCAAAATCAATCACCAACGACTTGGTAAAAAAATGGCTAAGGGGCGAAGATGAAGTTTGGGGAGATTAATGTTAGTTTAACGTTGTTTAATATTATTGAAATGTTTAAAACTCCGAAATTGTTTCGGAGTTTTTTTTGGAGGCTAATTTTATACATATATATTTGTAAACTTCTTGGGGAATTAGCTCAGTTGGTAGAGCGCTTGCATGGCATGCAATAGGTCACCGGTTCGAATCCGGTATTCTCCACTAAAGCGAAAACATTGAATTATTTTTGATTTTTTCGCATTTTTATTTTATCTAAGCCATTGCTCTTTATTGTTTTGTTCAAATATTTTTTTTTGAACAAAAAAATACTTCTCATTAAACCTTTTTGCTTTTTATTGCTCTAAGATTCATGACAACCAAAACCATAACTGCCAGCAACTACAAAACAATCAGTAATCACCCTTTTGCCGATGTTTTGCTCAACGAATCTACCAATCAAAAATCTTTACATGCTACGTTGCATCTAAAAAAAGGGGAAACTATTTGTATATTTAAAGCAGGGATTACGCAATCTTATGCAACTTATCTTACTGTGCAAACGGAGCTGAATACACATATAACTTTAGAACCCGAATTTTTGCAGTATATCAATCATAGCTGCGAGCCCAATGTATTTTTCGATACGGCAAGTTTTGAATTGATTGCTTTAAAAGATTTACATGTAGGAGATGAACTTACTTTCTTTTACCCAAGTACAGAGTGGGAAATGAGTCAATCTTTTGTGTGCAATTGCAAAACCCAAGGCTGTTTACAATTAATAAATGGCGCATCATTTTTAGATAAATTAACTTTGGAAAAATACACACTAACAGCATTTATACAACAGCAATTGAATCGTAGAGATTCTATTTAAAACATAGCATCACATGTCATTAGATTCGTGTTTTTTATCTATTATTCCATTGCAAAAGCTTAAAGTTTGGGTATTGGCACCGTATCTAAAATCTACAGATGCAACTATTGATTATTACTATGATTTTAGTCAAAGTATAGAAGAATACAAAACATCATTTTCACAATTAGATATTCCTTGGAAATGGCAGCCTGTAACAATGGATGATTATGAAACCATCATTGAAGAAATTGCTGCAGAAAAGCTGGCTGGGGTTCATTTTCCAGTAGTTTTTAATATTTGCGATGGAGATGAAATAAACGGCACACCAGGCATATCTGTTTTGCAATTATTGAAAAAGAAAGGGCTTGTATTTACAGGTTCTGATGAATATTTCTATCACATTACTACTTCTAAAATTCCAATGAAAGCTGCGTTTGATGAATTTGCTGTAGCAACACCCAATTGGGAAGCTATCAAAACGGCCAAAGATTTCAGCGAAAATATTTTTGAAAAATTAGGAAGCCCTATCATTGTAAAGCCATCTGTAAGCGGTGGTAGCATGGGTGTAGGTATAAAAAATGTTGTACAAGATAAAGTTGAACTTAGAGAACAAGTAGCAAAAATGTTTACAGGCTATCGTGGTTGGAATTTAACGTCTGATGGTTTAATAGCCGAGTCTTTTATTGTGGGGCCAGAATATACTGTGTTTATTGTTGGGTCACATACCAATCCAGCGGATGCAAAATTCTATATGCCGGTAGAAAGAATATTTCATGAATCATTACCTGAAAATGAAAAGTTTTTATCTTTTGATAGATTGTGGGAAATATATGAAGAAGAAACAGCTATGCCCAACGAAGCAAATTTTTATGAATATGCCTTGCCAGATAAATCTTTGATTGAACAAATACAAAAACTAAGTTGGGATGCTTATGTAGCTTGCAAAGGAACTGGATATGCAAGAATTGATATTAGGTTAGATAAAAAAAATAATAAATTGTATGTGTTGGAAGTAAATGCACAATGCGGATTAAGTGAGGATGAAAATTTTACTTCTATTGGTGCCATCCTAAAAGCAAGCAACAAAACTTTTACTTCCTTGCTGGTAGATATTATAAACGATGCATTTATTAATCATACATTAAAAACACCTAACACGCTCGGAACGACGATTTGATGTTAAAAATATCCATATAATTTATGATGACTGCGTTTGAAAATAAATTAAAAGTTTGTGTGCTGCTGCCAGATTATTCTACCTCTCAAGTAGATTATCAACATTATGACCCACCAAGAGATTTATCGCATTTATTGCCTGCAGCAAACATGGACCATGTTTTTTTAAATAAATTAACTACCTACAAACAACTGAAGGAATTAGCAAAAAAGAACTATGATATTTTTGTAAACCTATGTGAAGGTTACCTAGAATGGGAAGTGCCAAGCATAGATGTTATTTATACGTTAGAATTATTGAATTTGCCTTTTACCGGGCCTACAACATTATTGTATGATCCACCAAAGGAGTTGATGAAATATGTAGCCTACACAGAAGGTATTCGAACACCTGCTTATGCTATCATAAATGAAGAAAATGAAATAGGCAATGCTTGTAAACATTTGCAATACCCTTTGTTTGTAAAGCCGGCAAAAGCGGGCGATAGCCTTGGCGTAGATGAAAAAAGTTTGGTAAATAACGAGGAGGAGTTAAAACAAAAAGTGCAGGCAACCATTGGAGAATATGCACCATTATTGGTAGAAGAATATATAGCCGGAAGAGAATTTACGGTAATGCTTGCAGCCAATGATGATGGAAAAACAGTTACACTTTTTAAACCGGTAGAGTACATCTTCCCCGAAGGGAATCAATTTAAAACCTATGCTTTAAAAACGGCGGAGTTGCATCCCAATGCAAATATTCCTTGTGTTGACCTTGCGCTAGAAAATAGTTTGAAAGAAGCTTCACAAAGAATTTTTACCTGTTTTGGGGGTGTTGGATATGCTAGGTTAGATTTTAGGTTGAATGATAAAAATGAACTCTTTTTCTTAGAAATAAACTTTACTTGTTCCGTTTTTTACAAAGATGGGTACGAAGGTAGTGCTGATTATATTTTGAATCACGATGGTTTTGGCCAAGCTAATTTTTTGCAACATATTATTCAAGAAGGTATTGCCCGCCACAAGCGTAAGCAAAAATTGTATAAAATGAAGGGTAATTCCATTGCGGGCTATGGCATATATGCTACTCAAGATTTAACTCCTAATACAATCATTTTCAACGGAGAAGGATTGCCCCAGCGTATTGTTACACGCAGGCATGTGCAAGAAAATTGGAATGTTAAGGAAAAAGAAACATTTGCAAAGTACGCTTACCCTATCAGCAAAGAGGTATATTTGCTGTGGGATACTAACCCGGAAAATTGGGCTCCACAAAACCACTCCTGTAACGCCAATACTGGTTATATAGGTTTAAATGTTGTTGCACTTCGAGGTATAAAAAAAGAGGAAGAACTAACCCTCAACTATGCATCTTTTCTCGATGAAGCTATGGAGCCTTTTCAATGTAATTGTGGATCATCCAATTGTTGTGGCCTTGTAAAAGGTATAGCAAACAATTCAATTACAACGAGAGAAAATCATTATTAGTTTAAACCAATGCAGTTTTGGTAAGTCTTATATGCACGATTTACCATTTTTGAAATTAAAACCCTTCGATGGGGTGAAATATGTTACGATTCAGGATACTAAAAGATTTAATTAGCAAGCATCGCTACCAGTTGGTAGTTACTTATATTTTGTTTTCATTAGAAATGCTTGGTGGTTTGTTGCGGCCTTTCTTTTTGGGAATGGCTATAAATGACTTATTAAAAGGTAGCTACAGGGGTTTGATAGTGTTGTCTGTCGTTCATGTGGTTACGCTTATCATGGGTACGCTTAGGCATATGTACGATACAAGAACTTATTCGGCTATTTATGTTTCGTTGGTCACTAAATTTTTATCAAAGAAAATAAACGCTAAAGATGTAAGTAAACTTAGCTCACATTCTACCCTTGCAAGAGAGTTTGTAGATTTTCTCGAATTTGATTTGGTATATGTTTTAGAAGCTGCTTATAATTTATTTGGTTCATTGATCATTCTTTTCTTTTATGATAGCGCTGTTATCTTAATTTGTTTGGCAGTATTGATACCGGTTTTAGGAACCAGTTATTATTATGGTAAAAAGATGAAGCATTTAAACAAATTGAAAAATGATGAACTGGAATTACAGGTAGATGCTATAAGTTCTGGCAACAAAAGAACATTGAATAAGCATTACAATAGTTTGCGCAAATTACAAATTAAAATATCCGACCAAGAAGCATGGAACTTTGGTTTTATGGAATTTTTGGTTATGATAGTATTAGGTGTAAGTTTATTGATAACCTATAAAACTTCTTCGGTAGAAATTTTGGCGGGTAATGTAGTGGGTATTTTCTTTTATGTAAATAATTTTGCAAAAGGGTTGGAGACCATTCCATATACAGTGCAGCGCTTGACTTCTTTGGCAGATATAACGAGAAGAATAGAAACACAAGCCGAAGATATTTCGCAAGTAAATGACGCAAATGATTTGGCTATAAAAGCGAAGCAACTGGATATTGAGCATGGCGAGTTGGTAGCCTAGGAAGCCTATATCAGAATTCTATTCTTTGTGTATTTTTTTTCTTTAATACTTCTATTGGTAGATTTTCCAAAATGCTATCCTTGAGTACAGATGCCAGTCTATTTTTTACAAATCCTTTTTGCATTACCATACTTATTTCTCTTACAGGAGCGGGGCTTTTAAAATAACGCAACATGGCTTTTTTTCCTGCACTCATATCGAGCGTAGCCAGCTCTGGCAATAAGGTGATGCCAGCATTTTTATCTACAAATTTTATCAGTGTTTCTATGCTACCTGTTTCATACTCTAAGTGTTTTTCTACAGAAGCGCTTTTTTGTAATGCACATAAATTCAATACCTGGCTTCGCAGGCAGTGCCCTTCTTCTAGCAACCACATTTTATTTACATCTATGTCAGATGCTAGCAAATATTTTTTTGCAAAAAGTTGTTCTTTTTTGGAAACATAAGCCACAAACTCTTCGTTAAATAAAACCGTTTCTACTAATTCTTTTTGATTGAGCGGCGTAGCCAATATGCCAATATCCATTGTTCCGTTTTTTAGGCGTTTTATAATTTTTTCTGTAGTAAGCTCACTAATGCTTAAGCGTACCGCAGGGTATTTTTTAATAAACTGCATTAAAAATAGCGGTAGTAAATAAGGCGCCAATGTAGGTATGATACCAATCTTTAAATTTCCTTCAATGGTATCTTTTTGTTGTTGTATGAGTTGTTGTATCAATTCGGTTTCTGCCAATATTTTTTTTGCTTGTTCGATAATTAGCTTACCTGTTTCGGTTGGAGATATGGGGCTGGTATTTCTAGAAAAAATAGTTGTTTTAAGCTCCTCTTCTAATTTTTGTAATTGTAAACTAAGGGAAGGTTGGGCAATATTGCAATGTTTGGCGGCTTTGCCAAAATGCCGATGCAGGTCTAGTGCAATGATATATTCAAGCTGGTTGAGTGTCATTATAATTTAATGCTATTGAAATACAAAATTAATTGTATTAATGTATGATTCTCTAAATGGGTGTATTTAAAATTGTCGTACTCAAAAGTAGATAATAGAGATAAAAAATAACCGCAGAGAAAAGGAGCGCAGAGCGTTTACGCAGAGATTCTCTGCGAAATCTCTTTTAACTCATTTCTCTGCGGTGAATTAATAAGCGACAATTTTTAATGCACCCCTCTAAATAGGGTTTTATAAATTCCAACTATCTTTTGCAGCTCTAATTGTATTGCAATGCGCTTCCATAATTATTTTCACATCAGCACTATAGCCTCCTCCCATAGATACAACACAAGGAATATTTTTTTCTTTTAATGCGTTAAATATATATTCATCTCTACGCTTACAACCATCTATACTTACTTTTAATTTGCCAAATTTATCGGTGTCTAGAATATCTACACCCGATAATACAAAAGCAACATCTGGCTGTACACTTTGTATGATTTCAGGTAAGTTATCTGCTAATATTTTTAAATACGTTTCAGTATCTGTGCCATCTTGTAATTCGATATCAAGATCACTTTTTTCTTTTCTAAAAGGATAATTGTTTTTACCATGCATGCTAAAAGTAAAAACCCTTTCTTCTTTTTCAAACAAACTTGCCGTACCGTTTCCTTGGTGTACATCTACATCAATAATCAATATCTTTTTTGCCAATCCTTTTTCTAGTAAATAATTTGCTGCTATTGCTTGATCATTCAACATACAAAATCCTTCTCCTCTATCTGCAAATGCGTGGTGTGTGCCACCTGCTACATTTAATGCTACGCCATTTTGTAATGCATACATGCAGCAATCTATTGTACCCTGCGTAATAATTAACTCTCTTTGTGTAAGTTGAGGGCTTTGAGGAAAACCAATGGCTCGTTGTTCTTTTGCTGATAGTGTTTGAAACAATAATTTATCTACATATGCTTCAGTATGTGTCCATAGAATAATGTCCTGCTCACAGGGCAAGGGTTCAAAAATATTTTCAGCGGTAATGCTGCCCTCGTGCAACAATTGCGCTGGTATTAGCTCATATTTGAGCATAGGAAAACGGTGTCCTTCGGGTAATGGATGTGCGTAAATAGGGTGATAAGCAATTTTTAATATTGGAGGCATAACAATATAAGAGGTACGCCTAAAAGTACATATTAGTTCTACAAATTACAATATCTATCTTTACAAAAAACAAGCAATGGAATCAAATGATCCACTACATGGTAAAACATTAAAATTAATCCTCACCGATTTGGTACATCACTTTGGCTGGGAAGGATTGGCAGAGCAAATAAACATCAATTGTTTTAAAACCAATCCTAGCATCAATTCTTCTTTAAAATTTTTGCGAAAAACGGAATGGGCCAGAAAAAAAGTAGAACAACTTTACATTTACACCATAATATAGAAAAGGTATGCAGCAAGCTGAGATAGATATTGTAGTAGCCAAAACAAAAAAATGGATTGTAGATGTGGTGGTTGGGTGCAATTTTTGCCCTTTTGCAGCAAAGGAAATTAGGCGTGATAGTATTAGGTACCAAGTAATAGAAAACGCCACGGTAGAATCTACTTTGCTTGCAACGATAGAAGCTTTTAATGTGTTGGATTCCGATGTAACTGTAGAAACATTGTTGCTGGTACTCCCCAATGCTTTTGAAACTTTTACTGAATACTTAGATATAGTAGATAAAGCAGAAGCGTTGTTAGAGAATGAAAATTACGAAGGTATTTATCAGATTGCCAGTTTTCATCCACAATATTTATTTGCTGGCAGTACCAATTTAGATCCATCCAATTATACCAATCGTTCTCCATTTCCTATGCTGCATTTTTTGAGAGAAGAAAGTGTAAGCAAAGCAATAGACAGTTATCCCAATGTAGATGATGTGCCCGATAACAATATTGCTTATGCACACGAAAAGGGATTGAGGTATATGCAAACATTGTTCAATAATGTTAAATAAAATGATGGGTTAAGAATTTAGTTCGCAATTTGTAGAGTCGGATTGGCCTTAGAAAAAAAGCGTTAAGAAAATTTGAATGTTTGTCGTTAAGAAATGAAATCAATGTTACCAATGTTGAAAAATTATTGTTGGTTTGTAAGTCGCACCCCTGTTGGGCTTTATTCTACTGTTGTAACTGATTTCATTTTAGACAAACATTCAAATTTTTAGCTTTTTTTCGTAAGCCTTGATTTTTTTTGTTACTTTTTTGTATCAAGACAAAAAAGTAAATACGAAGAAACCTATATTTAATTATGCTTTGAAAACTAAATACATAATCCAAAAAAAGATACATGTCGGTTAATCATTTCAAAAAAGCCCCCTGGATAAATAAAACCAACGTATACGAAGTAAACCTTCGCCAATACACAGCAGCAGGCACTTTCAATGCTTTCGCACAAGAGCTGCCAAGGCTACAAGATATGGGTGTAGAAACTTTGTGGTTTATGCCCATCACACCCATTGCAACCCAGAACATGAAAGGAACCATGGGCAGTTATTATGCCTGTAGCAATTATACTTCTGTTAACCCAGAATTTGGTACACTGCAAGATTTTAAAAACTTGGTAAACTTGGCGCACAGCATGGATTTTAAAGTTATCATTGATTGGGTTGCAAACCATACCGGCTGGGATCATGTATGGACAAAAACCAATCCCGAATATTACAAAATTGATGCCGCAACAAATGGTTTTCAAATAGCCAGTGGTATGGACGATATCATTGAATTGGATTTTACCAATGCAGCAATGCGTAAAGAAATGATAGCGGCAATGGAGTTTTGGATTACCGAATGTAATATTGATGGATTTAGATGCGACCTCGCTTTTTGGGTAGTGCTCGATTTTTGGATAGAGGCAAGAACCGAATTGGAAAAAACAAAAACCCTTTTTTGGCTAGCGGAATCTGATATTGCTGAGCACCCCGAATACTTTGGCGCCTTTGACGCTTGTTATACTTGGCTGTGGATGCACAAGACAGAAGATTTTTACAAACAGCAACTGGAAAAGGCGGTGTTGGATGAGGTATTGCAGCAATTCGATAAAGTATGCACGGCTGCTGATATACCCTTGTGGTTTACCAGCAACCACGATGAAAATAGTTGGAACGGCACAGAGTATGAAAAGTATGGAGATATGGCCAAAGCCTTATCCGTATTCAGTTTTACATGGAATGGCATGCCCATGATATACAGTGGGCAAGAACTACCCAACCTCAAGCGGTTAGCTTTTTTTGATAAAGATACCATTGAGTGGAATGGAAAATATGAACTACACGATTTTTACAAAACATTGCTCACCCTCAAAAAAAACAACCCTGCCTTGCTTGCGGGGGATGCGGCAGTTGTTACGCACATATTAGATACAAATGCAAACCAGCAGATATTGGCGTTTGTTCGAAAAAATGGAAACAGCGAAGTATTGGTATTTGTAAACTTTAGTAACCAAAAAATTAATGTAGATATTAATGACGAAATGCTTTTTGGTGATTTTGTAAATGTTTTTAGTAAGGAGGAAAAAAATTTTGGTAATAATAGGAATATTCAATTGGAAGGGTGGGGGTATGTGGTTTTTGAGAAAAGATGATATTTGCCTTGGTTTATATCTTACGAACCAAGGCAGCGAAACGATTTAAAGTTTAGGGTAAATTGAAATTAGAAAGACATCCGATTACGCCATATAAACATGGGCTTCCAATTCCACAAAATTTCTATGGAATAAGAAGATTAATATTAAATGCAAAATGGAAATTACTTTAACACAATGTCATTTATTTCTTTTTGCTTTATTTCATGTATCACAAACCAATATATTTATGTTTAGCAAATAGTTCTTGAAACATGAACCAAGGCAGTGTATTAATGCTGAAAAATTGTTTACCGCTCAACCGCACGGGATATTAGCGGAAAGCCCGGAACAAGAGACGAGGAACGAGGAACGAGTGAGGACCTGCCTTTGCCGGCAGGCAGGCTTGCAGCGAATAGCCCTTACCAATACTCATTAAAGATTCATATTTGGTTGCGCCAACCTCTTTTAAAAATTATTATTAACTTAGCGGTTCTAACAATCAACTAATAAACCAATCAACTGAACTATGTATAATTTATTGAAAGGAAAAAAAGGAATTATTTTTGGAGCATTGGATGAAAAATCTATTGCATGGATAACTGCTATTAAATGTAAAGAAGAAGGTGCCGAAATAGTGCTTAGCAATGCACCGGTAGCCATGCGTATGGGAGAGATAAACAAATTGGCCGAACAAATAAATGCACCCGTAATTGCTTGCGATGTGAGTAATGCCGATGATGTAGAAAATCTGATAACCAAAACCATGGAACATTTTGGTGGTGGCTTCGATTTTATATTGCATTCCATAGGTATGAGTATAAATGTGCGTAAGGGTAAGCACTATACAGAAATAGATTATGTACACAATTTAAAAACATTCGAAATAAGCAGCATGAGCTTGCATCGTGTGCTGGCATGTTGTATGAAGCACGATGCGCTTAACGAATGGGCAAGTGTGGTAGCGCTTACTTACATAGCGGCACAAAGGGTTTTCCCCGACTACAATGAAATGGCCGATGCCAAAGCTTTATTGGAAAGTGTAGCTCGTAGTTTTGGATACCATTATGGTGTAAAAAAACATGTACGAGTAAATACCATTTCGCAATCGCCTACAAAAACTACGGCGGGTAGTGGTGTAAAAGGTTTTGATGGCTTTATAGATTATGCAGAAAAAATGAGCCCACTTGGTAATGCCAGTGCTGCAGATTGTGCAAATTATACGGTAACACTTTTTAGTGACCTCACCAGAATGGTTACCATGCAAAATTTATTTCATGATGGAGGATTTTCAAATACTGGCGTAACGAGTGCAGTGATAGAGCAAATGGAGAAGTAGATTTTTAGTATTGAGTATTGAGTATTGAGTATATAGATTAGTCTTAACAATACGAAGTACTTTTCAAAACTTTTTAAAATAGATTCAAAAAAAGCCTTTCAATAACTGAAAGGCTTTTCCATTTAAGTTATCTCAATATTAAATACTAAGTACTCAATACTTCAATGGGTATCAACAAAAAAAGCCTTTCGATAACTGAAAAGCTTTCCATTAAAAATATCTCAATACTCAATATTAAATACTAAATACTTAATATCAATACTAGATACTCAATACTGTATTAATATTCATCTTCGTTAAAGAAAAAATCTTCCTGACTTGGGTAATCGGGCCAAATATCTTCGAGACCTTCATATAAATCGCCTTCGTCTTCTAATTCTTGAAGATTTTCAATTACTTCTATAGGAGCACCACTACGGATACTGTAATCTATTAATTCATCTTTGGTTGCCGGCCATGGTGCATCTTCTAAATGGGAGGCAAGTTCTAGTGTCCAAAACATCGTACTTAACTGTTTAATTTTGTGCAAATGTAGAGTTTCGTACGAAATAACCAAAAGTCTTTTTTTAACATAGTTTTTGAGTAGGTTATAAATTACATAAAACAGCAATAAATACCAATTTTATAGCTGTTTCATGGGTATTTTCTATTTTATAAAAAAACTCATAATATTTAATTATTTTGTGCAAATGTTAGAAGCAAAGCAAATTGAAAAGTTTTATGGGAAGCTACAGGTTTTGAAAGGAGTAGATTTAAACATACAAAAAGGCGAAATAGTTAGTATTGTGGGTTCGTCTGGCGCAGGAAAAAGTACCTTGCTCCATATTTTGGGCACTTTGGATGTAGCAGATAAGGGGCAGGTTTTCTTAAAAGGGCAACGTATAGATAAGCTGAGAGATAATGAGCTAGCCAAATTTAGGAACAATAACATCGGTTTTATTTTTCAATTTCATCATTTATTGCCAGAATTTACTGCATTGGAAAATGTGTGTATACCAGGATGGATAGCAGGCAAAAAGAAAAAAGATATAGAAAAAAAAGCAACTGAATTATTGCAAACACTTGGACTGGGAGAAAGATTGCAAAATAAACCGCACGAACTTTCGGGCGGCGAGCAACAAAGAGTAGCAGTAGCAAGGGCACTTATAAATGATCCTGCAATTGTAATGGCAGATGAGCCCACGGGTAATTTGGATAGTGCAAATGGTAGAGAATTACATAAACTATTTATCGAATTGAGGGACAAATTTCAACAAACTTTTTTGATAGTAACCCACAATGAAGAGCTAGCCGGAATGAGCGATCGGATTGTTCATATGAAGGATGGGTTGATTGTGGAGGGGGAAGGAAAAGTTTAAAAAGTTCAAGAGGTTCAAAAAGTTCAAATCCCAAAGTGTATGAAAAAGTTCAATTTCTCGAACCTTTTGAACCTTTTAAACCTTTTGAACCTTTTGAACCTCTTCAACCTCTTCAACCTCTTAAACCTCTTAAACCTTCACCGTACTCATCCCCCCATCTACATGCATGATTTGCCCTGTAATCCAACTTGCTTTTTCGGACAATAAAAACGAAGCCATATTGGCTATATCTGCGGCAGTGCCTATTTTCTTTAATGGGTGACGAAGCGCATTGGCAGCCTTCTTTTCTTCGGTATTTAATAATTGTGCTGCAAGCGGTGTATCTGTAAGTGATGGCGCAATACAATTTACCCTTATACTTGGAGCCCACTCAGCAGACAGTGCTTTTGTTAATCCTTCTATAGCACCTTTAGATGCAGAAACTTGCGAATGAAATGGCAACCCTACTTGTACTGCAATTGTAGAGAAAACCACCACAGATGCGAATGTACTTTTTTTAAGGGCCGGTTGTGTTGCTTGTAAAACTTTTATCAAACCTCCAACTTGTAAATTAAAATCGTTTGTAAAATCTTCGGGCTTTATTCTGGCAAATGGTTTTAGGTTGATGCTACCGGGGCAATAAACTACACCGTCTAATACTTCTGGCAAAAAAGAAAAATCTAATATAGCATCCAATACATTCAAGGGGTGATAAGATATGTTTGTATTTGTATTTTCTATTGGATTACTGTTAAAAGTGCCGAATACTTTGTTTCCTTCTGCAGCAAGTGTTGTAGCCAATTGTAATCCTATGCCAGATGAAGCACCAATGATGAGGTATGTTTTCATTTTTTTGAATAGTTACGTAATTTTTTATTTATCCGATTTATAAAAGAGGGTTCAATTTATAATTAGGAATTTGCCTAGAATTAAAATTAGAGAAGATTTTATTGAAATATTAATTGATGTAAAATATTTTCATTAACATATTTTTTTTTCAGCTAGATTAAATCTTTTTGCTTTTGGCTAGTCAATAAATAAAACAATTAAACTAAAAAATTATTATTATGAAAAAGTTAATCACCAACATTCGCAATTTTTTTAGCACCAAAAATGGATATTCAATTTTGCCAGGAAATATCTAAGCATTATTGGCTCAATAGTGCTTGTATTCTTGCAATAACCTTCTCTGCACTCGGCAGCATTTCTTTTTCCAATACTACATTCATAGGTACAGCAGGTAAATTTAATGCCCCCATTACGTCTACCGCAGCATCTAAATTTTTAAAGCATGCTTTGGAAATCCTTCCTGCTAGCGCTTCTGCAAAAGAATTGTTTTGTTGCTCTTCTGTAAGTATCAAACATTTTCCGTGCTTTTTTACAGTGGCAAAAACCAATTCTTCATCCAATGGGAATAAAGTTCTTAAGTCTACAATTTCTATCTGCCCCATAAAACTTTTGGCAGCGGCTTTTGCCCAATATACCCCCATGCCATAGGTAATAATACAACAGGTTTCTCCTAGTTGTATTTTTTCTTCATTGGCATGTAAAACAATATTTCCTTTTCCAAGTGGTAAAATATAATCTCTGCTTGGCTCTGTATTTTTAGCTTCTTCTGTGCCAGGTACTTTACTCCAATACAAACCTTTGTGTTCAAGCATTACAACAGGGTTTGGATCTAAAAAAGCAGCTTTCATCAAGCCTTTCATATCGGCAGCACAACTAGGATAAACTATTTTAATGCCTTTGATGGTAAGCAGCGTGCTTTCTACACTGCCGCTATGGTAAGGCCCTCCTCCTCCGTATGCGCCAATAGGTACACGAATGAGTGTTTGTATTGGAAATTTACCACAAGTTAAATAACAACTCTTAGAAATTTCTGTTACCAATTGGTTTAATCCCGGGTAAATATAATCTGCAAATTGTACCTCTACAATAGGTTTTGCTCCCACTGCACTCATGCCTACAGTGCTACCAATAATATAGGCTTCTTGTATGGCGGTGTTAAAAACACGATGGTCTCCAAATTGCTCCGCTAAAGTGGCTGCTTCTCTAAAAACACCGCCAAGCCTACGTCCTACGTCTTGTCCATATAAAACTGCTTCTGGACAATCTTCCATTATTTCTCTTATGGCAAACAATGCAGCATCTACCATCAATACTTTTTCTTTATCTACAGGTGAACGATCCCCTTGTTCTTCAATAATTTTTGTAGGCACAAAAACATGATTGGAAACCGAAACAGGGTCTGGCTCTGCTGTTGCAACTGCCTTATCAAATGCTGTTTGAATAAAAGAAAATGCATCCTCTTCTATTTGAGTTAATAGATTTTTTTCAATCCCCCTTTCTAATAAATACTGTTGTAATTTTTTATACGGATCATCTGCATTGTGCTTTTCCAAATCTTCTTCTGTTCTATAAAAATCTTTTCGCACACCGCTGGTATGATGCCCTAGCAGCGGCACTTTTGCGTGTACCAAATATGGACATTGGTTTGCACGTACATCATTTATCACCTGCTGCATAGCATCATAACTCTCTATAAAATTTGAGCCATCTATGCTTATTCTTTTAATGCCTTTAAAGCCTTCAATAAATTCGAATGCATTACAAGTTCGAGCTTCTGCTGCGGTTACACTAATGCCCCACTCATTGTCTTGTACCAAAAAAATGATGGGTAATTGTTGCAATGCTGCAAACTGAAAAGCCTCACTTACCTCGCCTTCTGTTACAGAGGCATCGCCAAGTGAGCATATAACAATAGGTTTTTCTCCATTGCTACCAATTTTGTATAAGGGTGATTGTATACTTTGTAAATATTTTAGACCTTGCGCTACACCTGTTGTAGGTATTGCTTGCATACCCGTAGCACTGCTTTGGTGTATGATGGTTGGTTTATCAGCTCCTCTATAGTTTGGGTGGTTATAGTAGGATCGCCCTCCAGTAAAAATATCTTCACCCTTTGCTAGTAATTGTAGCATCATGGTAAAGGGAGTAAATCCCATGCCAAGCATCATGCTTTCATCTCTGTAATAGGGACTCACATAATCGCAGGGGAGCAAATGATAAGCTGTGGCCAATTGTATGGCTTCATGCCCTCTGCTCGTACTATGTACATATTTGCAAATGCTGCGATTGGCTTCGTAAATAGCTGCCATAGCTTTTGCTTGGCAAATATGGGTATAAGCGTAGAGTAAAATAGTATTATCCAATAGTAAAAAACAATTTTGATTTGCAAATTTAAGTTACAAAAAATGATTAGAGCAAATATCTATTTGTACGTTTTATACTTATTGGTTGGTTTTAAGATTGTTTTAATTCATCTAAAATTTCAGCGATACCGTCTGCAAGTGGGGTGGTCTTAAAATCTGGAAATCGATTGTTGAATTTTGTACAATCGAAAATATAATCTTGTTCCCACTGGTATAACAATTCTTTTAATTCTTTGAGCATAGGAATAAACAAGGCAAGTATACTTATCATACCTTTTTTTAATACACTGTATTTATCTTGCGTTCCATTTATTGATGAACATAGCTCAATAAATTGTTTTGTAGTCAATCGATTGGTATCACATGGTAAATGCCATGTTTGGTTATAAGCATCATTCGTATTTCCTAAGAGAGCAGTTGCACGGCCAGCATCCGGTGTATATATTAAGGTTCGCAATGTATTTTCACTTATTAATACTTGTAATTTTTTATGCTTTTTTATGTTATCAAAAATAGTAGCGTTTGTACCACTTAAGGTGTTTCTTGGCCCGTAAAACTCGGGGGCTCTACAAATCATTGCAGTAAGTGTTTTATTTTTTATTTCCTCTAATAGCATGTTGGCTATTTTTGCCCTTGCCAACCCTTTCTTACTTATTGTATTAAACGGTGTAGATTCAGTCATTATGCCATGTACTTGTCCATACATATACAGGTTATCAAAAAATACCAATTTAGTATGGTGCTTTTTACATGCATCTATTACATTGCGCATTACAATTGGCCATTGCTCTTGCCATATTTTCGAATTATAAGGTAAGCCTGCAGTAAGATAGACGATTTCACTTCCTTTTACTGCATCTTCTGTTTGAGCAGCATTTAATAAATCTGCCACTACAAGTTCATCTGTTTCATTTACTTTTTTTGGGGTTCTACTTACCAATCTTATTTGTGTAGTAAATGATTTGTGTAATTCTTTTGCAAGTTCAGTTGCAATTATGCCATTTGCGCCTAGTATTGTTTGCATAAAATTTATTTAAGTTGAATTTGTATAAGTATTGCAATTTGGAAAAACAAATATTATCCATATAACTCCACTACTGAAAACATTTACCAACACCCAAACCTTTAATAATAAAATGCCCCGCATCTTCGGCGGGGCACTTTATTATTTCATCGTAAAACTTTCCAAAAACTTTGTTGTAAAATTTCCACTTTTAAAATCTTCATTTTGCATAAGCTGTAAGTGAAAAGGGATGGTGGTTTTTACACCTTCTATCACATATTCACTAAGCGCCCTGTACATTGTATTGATGGCTTCTTCTCTTGTTTGTGCTACTGTTATAAGTTTTGCAATCATGCTGTCGTAGTATGGGGGTATTACATAGCCTGCATATACATGGCTATCTACCCGCACACCATGCCCACCAGGTTGGTGCAGCACCGTTATTTTTCCTGGCGATGGTCTAAAATCATTGTATGGGTCTTCTGCATTTATCCTACATTCTATCGCATGCATTTGAGGATAATGGTTGATACCACTTACTTTTTCGCCTGCGGCAATTTTTATTTGTTCTTTTATAAGATCGTAATTTATTACTTCTTCTGTTACACAATGCTCCACCTGTATTCTGGTATTCATTTCCATAAAGAAGAAATTGCGGTGCTTATCTACCAAAAACTCTATGGTGCCTACACTTTCATAATTAATGGCCTTAGCAGCTTTTATGGCTGCATTGCCCATCCGCTCACGCAATTCATCTGTCATAAAAGGAGAAGGAGATTCTTCTACCAGTTTTTGGTGGCGGCGTTGAATAGAGCAATCTCTTTCGCTCAAATGAGATACATTGCCATACTGGTCACCCGCTACTTGTATTTCTATATGACGTGGCTCCTCTATGTATTTTTCCATATACAAGCCATCGTTTTTAAAAGATGCGGCAGCCTCTGTTTTCGCATTGTCAAAGTTCTTTTCTATCTCGCTTTCTTCCCATACCAAGCGCATACCTTTACCACCACCACCTGCAGTTGCTTTCATTATTATGGGGTAGCCTATTTCTCTTGCAGCTTGTCTTGCATGTTCTGCATCCCTCAATAATCCATCCACGCCAGGCACAACAGGTACTCCAGCTTTTATCATGGTTTCTTTGGCGGTAACCTTATCGCCCATGGCATTTATCATATCGGGTGTTGGCCCAATAAATTTTATGCCATGATCTCCACAAATTTTTGCAAACTTGCTATTTTCTGCCAAAAAACCATAGCCAGGATGTATGGCATCTGCATTGGTTATTTCGGCAGCTGCCATAATATGTGCCATATTCAAATAGCTATCTGTACTAGCAGGTTTTCCTATACAAACCGCTTCGTCTGCAAATTTTACGTGTAGGCTATCTTTATCTGCTGTAGAATAAACAGCTACTGTTTTAATACCCATTTCCCTACAGGTACGTATAATGCGGAGTGCAATTTCTCCCCGGTTTGCAATCAATATTTTTTTAAACATCAGTAAAAAATGGGCAAATATGCAAATTTGAAAATGTGCAAATAGAGACACAAGTAAATTGCAGATAAGCCACTGTTTTAATTTTTAAAAGATAAAAAAACTAATTAGATAACTAAACGGTGTTTTTCGCTTAGCAGTAGAAATTATACTCCCTAAAATCCTATTTAGTTCTTCAAGTTTATCTAACAAGCCAAATGGTGTTGGATAGTTCTCTGCTTTTTCACAAAGGATTAACCAATATTGTGTTTCGCCAGCTTCCTTAGCAGAAATCTTCATTTTATGAATAAAGTCTGCTTTGCTTTCTGGATTTTGTGCTTCCATAGCATTTGCACCTATTGAAGTTGCAGATCGTAAAAGTTGTTTTGCTAATATGTATTTTTTTTGTTCATTTAATATTTCACAATAACTAATAATTTCTAATGAAAAAGCTGTAGATAGTTTTAATAACGGATTATTTTCTATTAGTTCAGCCCTCATAAAATTTTTTTTTAATTTAGGTCTATTGTTTATTTAAATATTTATGGACTTACCAATTTGCACATTTTGCATATTTGCTCATTTGCATATTTGCACATTTGCACATTTGCACATTTGCACATTTACAAATTATGCTGGATCCACCAAAAATAACGGCTGGTCGTACTCTACCGGGCTAGCATCTTCTACTAATACCTTCACAATCTTACCTTTTATTTCACTTTCTATTTCATTGAAAAGTTTCATAGCCTCAATAATACATACCACTTTGCCAGGTGTTACTTCATCTCCAATATTTGCAAGTACTGGTTTGCCAGGGCCAGCTTGGCGATAAAAAGTACCAATCATTGGGCTTTTTATCGTTATAAAATTATCTGCTTTTGGTATAGCTACTTCTACTGCTGGCGCAGCTGCTATAGCTATTGGAGCAGCTACAGGGCTCGGCGCAGGGGCAGTATATGCTGCCGGGGCTCCTTGGGTATATATCTTTTGTGAGGGGTCTTTCTTTTGTTTGATGGTAATTTTTGTACCATCTTCTTCAATGGTAATTTCTCCAATAGAAGTTTTGTTGATAAGTTTTACTAGCTCTTGTATTTGCTTTATATCCATAGTAATTTTTTAAATGATGATTTAAAATTTTTAGGGAACGCTAAGGTAGGAAATGATTACTCATTTGCGCAACTATTATTTTTACATAAATTGCAAAAAAGGTCATTTTTCGATTAAAATCGATCAAAAACAGCCGAATTATGAGAAAAAACGGCTTTTTTTATCCAAAATAAAAATGGATAACTACACTTGTAATTATCCATTTCAGTCATATTTTTTAATAATTATCCTTTCACTCTTTCTACGTACTCGCCTGTTTTGGCTAAAATTCTAATCAATTCTCCTTCATTAACAAATAACGGAACGTTTACAGTTGCTCCTGTTTCTACTGTACAAGGTTTCAACGTTTTTGTAGCGGTATCACCCCTCATGCCTGGTTCGCTGTAGGTAACCATCAATACAATTTTGTCAGGCAACTCTACAGACATTGGCACATCCGTTTCTCCATTGATGGATACAGATACTTCTTGCCCATCTTTTAAAAACTTAGGAGCGTCAATCATTGTTTCTGCAACAGTTATTTGCTCAAAAGTTTCTACATCCATAAAGCTATAACCCGTATCGTCTTTATATAAATACGTAAATGGTCTTTTTTCTACTCTTACTGGCGTAATGGTTTCGCCCGAGTTCCAAGTTTGTTCAATCGTGCGGTTATTATCTACCCCTTTCAATTTTGCCCAAACTTTTGCAGCCGCACGTGCTGTTTTATTTTGTCCAAATTCTATAACGGTATATAAACTACCATCTACTTTAATAATAAGACCTGAGCGTATATCTGCTGTAGTTGCCATCGTTGTAATGTTTAATTGGCTGCAAAAGTAGCGGAAAATTGTTATAACTGTACTTTAGGATTTGATAATTTGGGGCTTTCAGCTAAATTTCAATTCCCAACATAAGGTCGGTATTCCCGCTATATGGCCTGTCGTGTGGACACAAATACAATTTGAACACGGATGACACGGACCTGCCTGCCGGTTTGCTGGTTGGATGGATTTAAAAGGAGTTTTTGCGAGGCAAAAATTCAAATCTATATCTCCTTATACATAAAAACCCATTAAACTTGCCTACCGGCAGGCAGGTCCGTGTCAAAGTGTTCTTTTTTTACATAAAAGATGTGTCCACACGATAGGCTATATGGCGAGACTGTTCCGGATCACTGAGGGTGTAAAGTACATTTTTGTCGGAGCCGCCAAACATTCTATCTTTTTTAAAATATTTATTATCTAGAAGATAATGCTGCTATAAGGGCATAAAAAATCCAATAAAATAAGTATAATTTGAAAGTAGAAAAATCCATCTTAAAAAAATCCTCCATTTTCCCGAACTTTACAGAAAAATAATTTAATGAGTACTGTTGTAGAAAGTAAATCAATATTCCTCGAACATTTTGAAGCCTTTAAAAATATTGTGGGCGAAAAATATATTTTCACCGATGAAGAAACGCTGGACATATGCGCAAAAGACGAAACAGAGAACCTGTACTTTTTGCCAGATATAGTTATAAAACCACGTACTGCAGAGGAGATAAGTGCCATAATGAGAATATGCAATGAGCATAAAATTCCAGTTACGCCTCGTGGTGCAGGTACAGGCCTTAGCGGTGGTGCGCTCCCGCATGTAGGAGGTGTAGTTATTTCTTTTCAAAGAATGAACAGTATATTGGAAATAGATGAAGCCAATTTGCAGGTAACTACAGAGCCAGGCGTAATAACACAAGTGCTCCAAAACGCTGTAAAAGAAAAAGGATTGTTTTACCCACCTGATCCAAGCAGCTATGGTAGTTGTTTTATTGGTGGCAATGTTGCCGAAAACAGTGGTGGACCCAAAGCGGTAAAATATGGTGTTGTAAAAGATTATGTACTCAATTTGCAAGTAGTGTTGCCCACAGGAGAAATTATTTGGACGGGGGCAAATGTTTTAAAAAACTCCACTGGTTATAATCTTACGCAACTTATGGTAGGTAGCGAAGGAACATTGGGATTGGTTACAAAAATTGTTTTAAAATTAATTCCACACCCCAAGCACGATTTATTGATGCTTGTACCTTTCAATGACTTGGAAAAAGCAGGTGCAGCAGTAAGTGCCATATTTAGAGCAGGGTTTACACCCAGTGCATTGGAATTGATGGAAGCCAATGCATTAAAAATAGTAAGTAAGTTTGTAGATAGTAGTTCCATAGCCATAGGGGATGATGTAGCAGCACATATCATTATAGAAGTAGATGGAAATGATACAGAGGTATTGATGAAAGAAATAGAAGCCATAGCAGAAGTGTTGGCCGAATATGATTGTGGTGAAATTTATTTTGCAGATGATGCACAACAAAAAGCCGAATTATGGAAGCTTAGGCGCAGAGTAGCCGAAGCGGTAAAGATAGATGGCTATACGGTAGAAGAAGATACGGTGGTACCAAGAGCCACATTGCCCGCTTTGATAAAAGGAATAAAAGCATTAAGCATTGAGTATGATTTTGAAGTAGTGTCGTATGGGCATGCAGGGGATGGTAATTTGCATGTGCGTATAAAAAAAGAGGGCTGTGTGTATAGTCTAAATAATGAAAAAATAATACCGGCGCTAAAAGCGTTGTTTATTTTAATAAAATCTTTGGGCGGCACCATTAGTGGAGAGCATGGTATAGGTTTGATACAAAAAGAATATATTCCTATTATGTTCGATGAAATAACTTTAAACATTATGCGGGGTATTAAAAAAGTTTTTGACCCCAATAATATATTGAACACAGGAAAAATATTTGATATTAAATAAAAATTTTGATGATGAAGAAAATATGGATGCTGGTGCTTTGTACCGGTTTGTTCGTTTATAGCTCTTATGCACAAAATGAAGAAGATGAAACAGAAAACAAATCTTTGTTCAAGAAAGAAAATTTATTTACTGGAGGTAGTATAAATACTTTTTTTGGGCAAGGCACATTCTCATTGGGGCTTGGGCCATTTTTTGGATACAGCATCAATAGGTATGTAGATGTAGCTGCTTCGCTTAATTATAATTACATTTCTCAAAGAGATCAGTTTTCTACTTTTAAAGTACGCCAATCTATCATTGGGCCAGGCGCTTTTGTAAGGCTATATCCTGTTAAATTTTTATTTGCTCAAGCACAATACGAATACAATTTTGTAAAGTTTAAGGAAATTTATGGTAGTGGATTTCCAGATGTAATTACAAAATATTCGGTACAAAGTTTTTTAGTAGGCGGTGGTATTGCCAACGGTAGAGAGGGTGTAGGGGATGTGTTTTTTTCTATCTCAGTTTTATTTGATGTAGCAAAAAATATCAACTCTCCTTATACAGATGCACTTAATAGGCCAGATGCTATTTTTCGTACAAGTATAAACATACCATTATTTCAAGGGAAACAAGGCGGTGGTAATGGAAGGAATAGAGATGGTAGAAGAAGTAGAGGCAATAGAAGAAGCAGCGATTATTAAAGATAGGGTCTAATATCGGATGGCTCTTTCAACACATTGATTTGCTCTAGGGGATGTGTGTACAAAAAATCTTCTTCATGCATTTTAGAAATATGTGCTATAAGGTGATCATAAAATCCATCTGAATTTAGAAAAAATATTTTTTTGTTGTGTATTTTTAATTGGTTCCATGTAAGCATTTCAAAAAGTTCATCCAAAGTTCCATATCCTCCTGGAAGTATGATGGCCGCATCACTTTTTTCGAAAATCATTTTTTTTCGGGTATGCATATCCGCTACAACGTGTGTTTCTGTTAATTCTATATGCATATGTTCTTGGTCTCTCAAAAGTGTAGGAATTACCCCCAACACATTTCCCCCATTTTTCAAACTGGCATTTGCTACTGCACCCATTAATCCTCTATTGCCGGCGCCATAAATAATGTCGATATTTTTATTAGCAAGTATTTCTCCTAATTCTCTAGTATGTGTTTCAAATATTGGATTATTGCCAGATTTACTACCGCAAAAAACGGCTATTGATTTTATTTGCATTTACAAATATAAAAAATGCTAAGATTGATTTACTAATATTTTTACATTGCGTTTTTAGTAATTGGTTTGTAAAATCTAATCGATGTTTACCACTGCCAGTATTAGGTTTTCTTTTATTTTCCCCAATTGCAACGTTTTATTTTTTTCTGGTAGCAGCATTTTATTGTGTGTTGTGTTTTTATTTTATCATTTTTATCTTATCTTACCTGCTTTAATCTTGGTTGCTATCAATAGGGTGATAAAATTAATTTGTATTATGATGCATCGAGTATATTGGCTAAATAGAAATTCTTTGCTGACGAACTGCCCGATAGAAGTGGAAAGCCCGGAGTGAGTAAGCGACGAAGGAGGGCCAGCCTTTGCCAGCAGGCTTACAACGAATAGCCCCGCAATTCTGCGGGGTAAACTGGTAACAAATGATGAACAATGAACTTATGTACACAGCACCAAACAATTTTATATCTCATATATTATATTATTAAATTTCCAAAATGTCTCCATTAATCTTATTTTCTTTTGTAATTGGGTATTTCGTATTACTACTTGCTGTTGCATATTTCACAAGCAGGGGAAGTGACAATGAATCGTTTTTTATAGGCAATCGCAATAGCAATTGGATGCTAGTGGCTTTTGGTATGATTGGTACAAGCCTTAGTGGTGTTACGTTTGTAAGTGTACCAGGAGGCGTGGCTACAGGTAATTTTTATTATTTTCAAATTGTGTTGGGTTATTTCTTAGGCTATTTCGTTATTGCGTTTGTGCTCATACCGTTGTATTATAAAATGAATTTAACTTCTATTTATACTTATTTAGAAAAACGGTTTGGTATAAATGCACACAAAGCGGGGGCATTCTTTTTTATATTGTCTCGTACAGTAGGCGCTACTGCTAGATTGTATTTAGTTATAAGTATTCTTCAATCGTTTATTTTCGAAAAGTTGCATATTCCTTTTGCAGTTACAGCTATTGTTATTTTAGCACTGATTTTGCTGTACACTTTTGAAGGAGGAGTAAAAACGATTATTTATACAGATACATTGCAAACCACGGGTATGCTCTTAGGCTTAGTTGTTTGTATTATTGTAATTACAAAGGCAATGGGTACCGATTTTAGTGGAATACTTTCTCAAATGACAGACAAGGGCTACACTAAAATTTTTAATACAGATTTAAAAGCAGGTTCGTTTTTTCTAAAACAAATTATTGGCGGAATGTTCATTGCCATAGCTATGACTGGGCTGGATCAAGAAATGATGCAAAAAAATATTAGCGTAAAAAATATAAAAGATTCTCAAAAAAATATAATGACATTTTCTGCCGTATTAATGGTGGTTAATTTATTGTTTTTATTTTTAGGGGGCATTCTTTATATATATGCAAGTGCCAATAATATTACAACGGCTCCCGATGATTTATTTCCTACGATAGCACTAAGTGATGCCTTTAGTGGAACGATTGGCATTATTTTTATTATTGCATTAATTTCTGCATTATTTCCTAGCGTAGATGGCGCTATTACTTCGCTCACCTCTTGTTTTTGTATAGATATTTTAGGAATACAAAAGACGGAAGGCACAGAAAAAGAAAAGAAAAGAACCAGGCTAAAAGTCCATTTTACTTTTGCCATTGTTTTCTTCCTCATGGTGCTAATTTTTAAAGCCATAAACGATAAATTAATCATAGATTTTATTTTAAAATTTGCTGGCATAACCTACGGTCCATTGCTTGGCTTGTTTTCATTTGGTATCTTAACGAAACGCACTTTAAATGATAAATTGATTTGGACAGTATGTATCATTGCTCCTTTAATGGCGCTGGGTTTAGATGTGCTTAGCAGTCCAGATTGGTACGAGAAGAAATTGCATGTTAGCTTAGGGTTGAAAACTATTTCGGAGAATATTTTTGGTGGTTATAAAATTGGCAACGAATTGATTTTAATAAATGGCATATTTACCTTTATGGGCTTGTTAATTATTTCAAAAAAATCAAATAATCTGGTAGCATAAAAATGGACATTGTACATCCAATTGCAGAAAAATATATAGAGCGGTTTTCATCGCCCCACGAAGTATTGTTACAACAAATATTAGCGGAAACCTATGCTACACACCCTCATGCACATATGCTAAGCGGCTCGGTACAAGGAAAGTTTTTGCAAATGATAAGCCATATGCTTAATCCGCTCAAAGTATTGGAAATAGGGACATTCACTGGCTTCAGTGCTTTGTGTTTGGCTGTAGGTTTGCAAAACGGAGGCATACTTCATACAATAGAATTGAGGGAAGAAGATGCCGCTGTTTCTCAAAGAAATTTTGATAAAAGTGAGTATGCGCACCAAATAAAATTACACATAGGAAATGCCAAAGAAATTATTCCTTCGCTACATGAAGCGTGGGATTTCATTTTTATTGATGCAGACAAAACTAGTTATTTTGAATATTACGAATTAACTTTGCCAGCATTAAAAAAGGGGGGCTTTATTTTGGCAGACAATGTGCTTTTTCATGGGCAAGTGTTGGAAGATACTATTAGCGGTAAAAGTGCAATTGCCATTCATGCATTTAATGAGCATGTTGCAAACGACCCAAGAACCGAACAAGTAATACTTTCCGTAAGAGACGGATTATCTTTAATAAGAAAAATATAATGATGAGGAAACTGACCATTACAGCAATTATAATTTTTTTATCTAATGTTATTTTTGCACAAAGAATATCGGTGGAAGAATATATAACTGCCTATAAAAATATTGCCATAGAAGAAATGAAGCGATCTGGTATTCCTGCATCCGTAACGCTTGCACAAGGGATTTTAGAAACCGAAAATGGTAACAGCGATTTAGTAAAAAGATCGAATAATCACTTTGGTATTAAATGCAAAAGTACCTGGACAGGAGAAAGTGTAAAACACACCGATGATGCCCCCAATGAGTGCTTTAGAAAGTATGCTAAGCCAGAGGATAGTTACAAAGACCACAGCGATTATTTAAAAACATCTCCCAGATATGCTTCACTTTTTCAACTAGATCCATCAGACTATAAAGGCTGGGCTTATGGTTTAAAAAGAGCAGGGTATGCTACCAATCCGAGGTACCCGCAAATCGTTATCTCTAATATTGAAAAATATAATTTACAGCAATACGATAATGGAATGCCAGGTATTGAATCGCTTGCCAGCACAACAGCAAAAGTTATTGCAACGCCTGTTATACAAGTAGCAATGCCTTTAACTTCTTTTGAGGACAATGCGTTGGTAAAAGCCATTAATAATAAAACAAAGTTTAATGGATTAAAAGCAATATTTGCAAGCAAAGGCACTTCATTGCTTGCTATTGCAACTGCGGCTAGTATTGATCTTTCAAAATTATTGGATATAAATGACCTTGCAAATGATGGACTTTTAAAGGAAGACCAAATTATTTATTTAGAAAAGAAGAATAAACAAGGCAACAGAGATTCTTACACAACTTTACGAAAAGAAAATTTGTACGATGTATCTCAAAATAATGGGGTACAACTTAAAACACTCATGAGTTTAAATAATCTTAAGGCAAATGAAATTTTAAAAGCTGGTGTTTCCATAGCACTTCGTTAAAATTATTTTTGTTTTTCAATAATTCATTATGTCAATCATTCAAGTAAAAGATAAAAAATTTACACCTTATCTTACCGTTCAACAAATAAAGGAGCAAGTAAATAGGCTTGCAGAAGAAATAAATAGAGATTACGAAGGAAAACGACCTCTTTTTATAGCAATTCTCAATGGGTCATTTATGTTTGCCTCCGATCTTTTTAAGGAGCTATCTATAGAATGTGAAATTTGTTTTATAAAATTAGCTTCGTATAAAGGAACAAAAAGTACGGGGCAGGTCATTACTTCTATAGGTCTAGATGCTACACTTAAAGAAAGACATGTTATTATTATTGAAGATATTGTAGATACAGGTAAGACCTTAAATGAGTTTTTACCGCAGTTATGGGATCAGCAACCAGCGTCGTTGAAAATAGCTGCTTTGTTGCACAAGCCAGATTCTTTGGCTTTTCCCATAAAAATTGATTACCTTGGGTTTAATGTACCAGATAAGTTTTTGCTTGGCTATGGTTTAGATTATGATGGTTATGCGAGGAATCTAAAGGAAATTTATATTCTTATTGAGGAGTAGCTTACAATACTTTGATGATTTGTTCGTTAAAATGTAATATTATCTTTTGATTTTATATTTCGATAGATTATTCCATTAATAACCTTGAAAAAGCTAGTTACATATTGCTTGTTTTTTTGTACTGCCCTTTCCGCCAATGCGCAATATTTTTTACGTGGTAGCATACGTGATGAAAAAAATGCTGCATTACAAAACGCTACAATCTTACTTCACTCTTCCAAAAAAAGAATTGTTTCTGGAAACGATGGTAGTTTTGGTGTTACCACTGTAATTTTAAATGATTCTGTAACTGTTGCGCTAGATGGTTTTGAAAATAAAACAATCCCAGTAAAATCAGATGTTTGGCAAACCATCGTATTAAAAATAGCTACCGCTACTTTAGTAAAAAATAAGCCAAAATTAATTTCGTTTATTAAAGACATAAACTGTAAGAAAAGATTAGACCCTTTTATTAGCGATGAAACATACTTTAAATTAGTAGAAAATGAATTTGTAAACGCCTATACTTTTCCCAATACTGGATTTTCTCTGAATGTAAACAAAGCATCTTACAGCAATATTCGCAGATTCTTAAACATGGAAAGCACGGTGCCACCAGATGCAGTAAGAGTGGAAGAACTCGTGAATTATTTTAATCTTTGTTACGAAAATCCAATTAACGATGATGTATTCAATATCAATACTTCTCTTACATTATGCCCATGGAATGCTAAAAATAAATTGTTGTTTTTAAAGATTGCTGCCAAAAAGCTAGATCTAAATAAATTGCCCCCAAGTAATTTTGTTTTCTTAATAGATATTTCTGGTAGCATGGATATGCCCAATAGATTGCCACTTATAAAAGAAGCTTTCCAGCTCTTTGTTAAAAACTTACGACCAATCGATAAAATTTCAATCATCACTTACGGCGGTATGGTAAGAACATGGCTTGCACCTACAAATGGCGATGAGAAATCCAAAATAAACAATGCGATAGAATTACTCAATGCCGAGGGAGACACTCCCGGAGGTTATGCAATTGAATCGGCATATAAAATGGCAAGGGCTACTTTTATTAATGGAGGCAACAATAGGGTGATTTTAGCTACAGACGGTGACTTTAATGTAGGACAAACATCAGAAAAAGCGTTGGATGAATTAATAAGCAAACAAAGAGAATCTGGTATTTTTCTCACCTGCCTTGGTGTGGGTATGGGTAATTTTAAAGACTCTAAATTACAAACACTTTCAAAGCGTGGAAACGGTAATTATGCCTATTTAGATAATTTACATGAGGCTGAAAAAGTATTGGTACACGAGCTTACAGAAACGATGTATGCCGTTGCAGATGATGCCTTTATTAATATCCAATTTAATCCAGCATTAGTGAGCAAGTATAGGCTTATTGGTTTTGATAATAAAAGAGATGCTGTTCAAGATCCAACCAGTGGTATAGATGGGGGAGAAATAGGCAGTGGAAGTTGTACGATAGCTATAATTGAAGTTGAGCCAGCTAAAACAAATGGTCTTGCATCAGATGAATTGGGTAGCCTACAACTTAAGTATAGAGACATTTTTGATACAACTCGCTCTCAAGTAATCGTAGATTATACAATGAGCAATAAGCTTATTGATGTAAATGAAAACAGCACAAAATTTGCAGCTTCGGTGGCTTTGTTTGGGCTTAAATTGAAGGAATCTCCTTACATAAATAAAATTTCTTGGACCGATGTAAGATTAATTGTAGATGCGGCAGTAGATAAAAACATTCTTGCTCAAAATGAGTTTTTGAAACTGGTGGAAAAAGCTGTTGAAATTTACGAACCAAATAAGAAAAAAAAGAAAAATAAAAAAAGCGATAAAAATGATAACATTGCTTACGTTAGATCCCCATCTTTGTAGATAAATAAAAAGTTTTGACAAGCATTGGATTATTATCGGACACGCATGGCTATTTAGACGAAGCAATATTGGAGCATTTTAAAAACTGCGACGAGATATGGCATGTAGGCGATTTTGGTTTAAATAATATAGATGAAAAAATTAAAAAATATTTTCACGAGATATTAAAAAAGCCCCTTGTATTTAGAGCCGTTTATGGCAATATTGATACCCCAGATGTACGAAATATTTACCCAGAAAAATTATTTTTTACTTGCGAAGCTGTACCAGTTTTTATGCAACATATCGGGGGTTATCCTGGAAGGTACTCAAAAGGAGTTAAGGAGGATATTTTAAAAAGCAACAGTAAACTTTTTATTAGCGGACACTCTCATATTTTAAAAATAATCTACGACGATAAATTAAATTGCCTGCACATGAACCCTGGGGCCGCAGGTAAACAAGGTTGGCAAAAAGTAAGAACCCTTATTCGTTTTACTATTGATGCTGCAGATATAAAACAATGCGAAGTAATAGAACTTGCATAAAAATAATATCCTAAAAACTTAGTCGGTTGCTAATTTTCTTCTTTTTATTTCTTTCTTTATCAATCCAAGCTCCCTGCCCATTTGGCCAGATACAGAGCTGTTTTCTTGTGCCCTTCTCATTAAATAAGGAATTACATCATCTATTGGGCCAAAAGGTAAATACTTGCTTACACTACATCCATTTTTTGCTAGGTTAAAGGTTATGTTATCGCTCATGCCATATAGCTGCGAAAAATGAATATGATGGTGGTTATGAGGCAATCCTATTTTATCTAATAACTGCGTTGCATACAAATTGCTATACTCATTGTGCGAAGCCACTATTACAGCTATGTTTTCTAAATGTGCAATACAAAATTCTACAGCTGCGTTATAATCTTTATCGCTACTTTCTTTGTCTGGTTGAATGGGGGAAGGATAATTTTTTTCAATAGCACGGTTTCTTTCTTTTTCCATATAGGCACCTCGTACTAATTTTGCTCCAAGAATAAAATTTCTCTCTATTGCAGCTGTATAGCTATCTTTTAAAAAGGCCAGTCTATCGTGCCTGTATAATTGAAGGGTATTATAAACAACGGCTTTGTTTTTATTAAATGTGTCCATCATCAAAATGGTGAGGGCATCTACGGGGTCTTGTATCCATGTTTCTTCTGCATCTACCAATACACCCACATTTTTTTTATTTCCTACCTCACATATTTTTGTTATCCTAGAAACAACCAATTGCCATTCTTTTTTTTCATTTTCGCCTAGTTTGTTTAAAGCAGCCACATATCTTTTCATCAAAGTGCCTGGTAGCTCATGCATAGCTGCATCTATTTTTTCTAATAATCCAAAACGTACAAGTCCGGTAACTTTTATACTCATAAATGGGATATTCTTTTGCGTAGCAGCATAGTTTATCACTTTTATAAATTCATCCGTAGCATGATCAAAACCTTCCTCAGCCTCTTCGCCCCCCTCTACACCATAGTCTAAAATAACCTCTACATTGTATTCACCTAGTTTTTTTGCAACGGTAGCCGTTTCTTCCAATGTTTCTCCCCCTACAAACTGGCTAAAAATGGTATTTCGAATAATGGTTTTCGTAAAAGGGATGTGCATTTTTATGGCAATCGGCATAAGTTTAAGCCCTAAGCTTACCAACCAAGGCTTGCCCATAGTAGAAAATAAAAAGTTTGCTTTTTTTAATTCTTTATTGGATTTATATGCAAAAGCGTATTCTGTATTATCGAATGAAGTCATAATAAAAATTGAACTGCAATTTAATGTTTTTTAAGTTTCTGTTAATGCATGTTTCTTAATTCATATCTACTTACATTCTCCGTACTTTTGCCAAAAATTAAGGTATGGAAAAAAAAGCGGCAGAATCTTTGGTGGTGATGACAGAATTGGTATTACCCAACGATACGAATAATTTTGGAAATTTAATGGGAGGCCGATTGATGTATTGGATGGATATTGCAGCAGCGCTCGCAGCCATGAAACATTGTGCAGCTCCAGTTGTTACGGCATCTGTAGATAATATTTCTTTTGAAACGCCTATAAAAATTGGCAACGTTGTACACATTGAAGCTAAAGTAACCCGTGCCTTCAATAGTAGTATGGAAGTACATTTAAATGTTTGGGGCGAAGATGCTATACAGCAATACAGATATAAAAGCAATCAGGCGTATTATACATTTGTAGCGTTAGATCCCAATAACAAACCTAGGGCTATAAATGCATTGCTGCCAGAAACAGAGGAAGAAATAAAATTATATGAAGGAGCACTACGAAGAAGGCAAATTCGATTGGTACTTGGTGGAAAGATGAAGGCAGAAGATGCAGAAGAGTTAAAAGCACTTTTTGTAAAATAAGCAAAAAAAATGGCTAGTAAACTGTAAAGCAATTACTCTAATAGCCAAGCAAAAACTAGAGGCTATTTTAACTTCATTGGCGCCTGCCTAACGACAAAGGCAGGTCGTACATTTTATCATCATATTATTTTTCAACTTTTATATTAGCTTTTGTTTATTCATTCAATCACTTCTTTCATAATTTATACAACATACAAATAAAATAGTAATCTCTTTAAATAACCTAAACCAATTTATACCCTGGCATAAATGGCTTGCTTTGCTCAATAGCATCCATAATTTGTTCCATTATTTCTTCATTGGTTTTTGTAATATCTATTAGTAAAGGAGCTTTAAATCTTACACTCAGTGGGGTGCCTTTTCTTTTAAGTACAAGTCCCTTTTTATTAAATGCCCTTGAGAAGCCATTTATAACAACTGGAATAACTATAGGATTTGTTTGCTTAATAATATGAGCGGTGCCTTTTCTGCCTGGAGCATACGCTTTTGTAGTGCCTTGAGGGAAAGTTATTACCCAATTGTCTCTTAAGGCATCAAAAATTTTCCTGGTATCCGAGGGGTCTAAGCCCCTGCGTACCTCTTTTCCACCTTCACTCCATGTTCTTTTTACAGTAAGCGCACCAGCTAAAGTAAAAAAACGGGTAAGTAAACTGCTTTTCATGGTTTCTTCAGCAGCTACATACTTTATCTTTGTAAAAGGCCATAACAAATAAAATGGAATGCCAAGTTTATTTTTCTTTCGCCAAGAGTGAGCACAAAAAATATGAATAAAAGCTATAACATCTGCAAAATAAGTTTGGTGATTGCTTACAAACAGCACATTTTTCTTTGGCAACCCCTTTAAGTTCTCCATGCCAGTAATCTTCAATTTGTTTATTATATTGAGTCCTGGATAGGTTAATATTCCGACTATAAAATAGACAAATCCTTTTATAAACTTTAGTTCTTTTAATCTTTCAGTCAATTTCATAAACCGTCAAGTTTCAGCTCAATGTTATCGTTAAAAGTAGGTTTTTTTATTGAAAAGCTAACCCTCCCATCATTATTTTATAACAATTTAGCCATATCAGTATTTTTTTATCAGCGTAATGTTATTTCTAGTTATATTTGTTCAATCTATTGTTAATTTTAAATTATTAATTATGAAAAAAGGATTACTTATCTCTTTTATTATGTTTTCTTTCATCGTTTCTGCAAGTGCACAAACTAAATCTCTTTCAAAAACAACAGCAACAACAACAACTTCTACCGAACTAACTCCTTCAGCTAAAAAAAGAACAGTTGAGCCTAAAGCTACAGTTGTTAAGAAAAAGCAACAAACTGAAGCTGAGTACAACAATGATAAAATGAAGGCTAATAAAGCAGCAGCTTCATTGGTAGATGAAAGAAATAATTAATCTCTACAACTAATACAATAACATCTCTTTTTTTCAATCAAAACAATTCTTTTATGAATCAAAATTACTTTTCAACAGGGAGGTTTAGTAAAAAACTCCTTTCTGTATTGGTGTTTGCTTTGTGTATTGTTTCAAGTGTATTTTCACAAACCTATGTGAATGGTAACCTTGGTACAGGAGCTACAAGTCTTAATGGTACTGCGGCACCAGTAGGTACAACTTGGCATGAATTACAAAATATTACTGGAAATACCACCCAATCTAATTCATTATTGGGCGTTGGACATCAGTTTACAGCTACAGCAGACAACGCTACTGCTGATGACTTTACTGTTCCTGCAGGAGAAACATGGACAATTTCCACGCTTAGGGTATATTCATTGGATCAAACTGTTCCAGCTACTGGCACAACCTCTCCTTACACAAATATTAGAGTAAGAATTTGGAGTGGCGTACCAGGAGCAGGTGGTACGATCGTTTATGGCGATATGACTACAAATAGATTCCTTTCTACCGCTTTTACTGGTAGAAAAGGTATTTTCAACTCTCAAGTTCCTACACCAGGTACTCCAAATCCTAATTTGCCTATCTTTTCTATTGATGCAACAATTGGTACGGCTTTGTCTGCTGGTACCTATTGGGTAGAGTGGCAATTGGTTACTCCAGTAAATTGTTTTGGCCCAACTAGCCAAACAGTAGGAGTAAGAACGATGCCTGGTTATAATGGACGTCAAAGATTGGGTGCTACTTGGGCAGCTCTTGTTGACGGGGGTAACCCAGCAAGTTCTCCTGATGTTGCTGTAGATTTGCCTTTCTCTATTAATTATTCTACACTTTGTATAGCAGCAGCAGCTCCTACTATTAGTACAACTGCACTTAACTCATGTTCTGGCGCCCCTGTTACTTTAACAGCCAGCGGTACAATTAATAACAATGCAGGTTGGAAGTTTTATACTACATCTTGCGGTGGTACCCCAATAGCTGGTACCAATACTATAACAGTAAACCCTACTGTAACCACTACTTATTTTGCTCGTGGCGAAGGTGGTTGTGCTCCAAATGGTCTTTGCGGTCAAATAACAATTACCGTTACACCTTGTACTTGTTTAACACCAGATGTAGCAACTATTTGCGAAGGTGTAACACAAAGATTATCTGTATCAGGTACCGGTACCCCAGGTACTGGTCTTGCAAATAGTGGAGTAATTTCAGTTATTGTACCCGATGCAAATGCTGCAGGTATTACAAGCACATTGCCTGTTACTTTACCAGCAGGCGCATCTATTACATCAATAGCTGTTAATTTCACCATGACACATACTTGGGATTCAGATATGTCAATAAATCTTATAGCACCAAATGGTACAACATTAAATTTATTGAGTGGAGTAGGTGGTAGTGGAGATAACTTTACAAATACAACGCTTACCTCGGCTGGAGGCTTTCCTTCAATTGCAACAGGTGCCGCACCATTTAATGGTACGTTTGCGCCACAAGGCCTAGCAAATGTGGGCCCTACGGGCTTGCAACAAACGCCAGGTGTAAATAATTTTGCAACATTTATAGCAGCAGCCAATGCAGGAGCCGTAACTGGTAACTGGCGTTTGGCTATGAGAGATGGAGCTGGAGGAGATATTGGTAATTTAACCAATTGGAATTTAAATTTTGGTTATTTAATATTGCCAACAGCAATATGGTCAGGCGGTGCAGCTGGCACAATATTCAGCAACGCTGCTGCTACTACAGCTTATGTAGCAGGTACACAAACCAATGCAGTTTGGGTTACCCCTGCTGCTACAGCTACTTACACAGCTACTATAGCTGCTGGTCCTTGTGCAGGTGCAAATAATGTGATTGTTACAGTATTACCAAGACCAGTTATTACAGTTAGTCCAGCATCGGGCTGTAGCCCATTAAGCATTACAGCTTCTGGTGCAGTTGGTTATACATGGTCACCTGCTGGTGGTTTAAGCGCTACAACAGGTGCTACTGTATTGGCTAGCCCTGCAGCTACTACTATCTATTCTGTAATAGGTACAGGAGCAAATGGTTGTGCATCAGTACCAGTATCAAGTACGGTAAATTCATCACCAGTAACTGCGGTATTGTCGGCAGTAGCTGGAGCAACATTCCAAATAAATGAAGGTTTCACTACTGTATTACCTACAGGTTGGTCGTTTAGAAACAACAGTGCACCGGGTGGAACAACCAACTGGTTCCAAGGAACACCTGCAACATTCCCTGCATTTAATGGACCTACCAATTCTTATGCTGCAGCAAATTTCCAAAATACCAATCCAACTGCGGCAGCTGATATTAGTACTTGGTTATTTACGCCAGTAGTAAATATTAAAAATGGCGATGTTATTTCTTTCTATACACGTACAACCACCGGTACATTCCCAGACAGATTGGAAGTAAGGTTTAGTACATTGGGTACCAGTGTAAACGTAGGTACAACTACAACAAGTGTAGGTGATTTCACCAACTTGGTACTTACAGTAAATCCAAATTTACTACCAGGTTCAGGTACAGGTACAGGAACATCTCCTTACCCTACGGTTTGGACAAGAATCACTGGAACAATATCAGGTGTTACCGGAACATTACCAGGTAGAATAGCCTTTAGGTATTTTGTACCAAATGGTGGTGGTGGAGCTAACTCTGATTATATTGGGGTGGATCAGGTAGAATATTCTACACCATCTTCTGTAAACTGTGCAAAT
>JANPCB010000152.1:0-3343 GCA_031430735.1 Ferruginibacter sp.
TTACAAGAACTTACAGCGTAGGAGCAGGTTATCAGCCAATGAGGGTTGACCTAGGCATACACGCAAGAGGCGTATATCGTGTAGATGTAGTAGATACGAAAGGAAATCGTTTGAAAACAGGAAGTGTAATGGTATTCTAATAAACACACTTATCTAATAAAATGCTAAAAGGGCTGTCTGAAAAGATGGCCCTTTTGCTTGCATTATATGTATAATTTAAATTAATTTTTATAAAGATGATAAACAATAATTTGAGAATGTATAATCAAAGGAGCTCAATGTCAATTAGCTAATAAAATTGAACAATTTAATTCTTTTAATATGATATTTATAACTGATTCTTCTATATGGCAATGAAATGATATATTCTTGTTGACAATTCAAGTATCTTATATTAATTAAAGAATAATTGCTTAAATTAAAGTGTACTATTTTAGAAATAAGCTTTCTTTTATTTTAAAAAATCATTTTTCAGAAAAAACCAATAAATTTGATTTAGATTTAACATTATTTTATAATAACTTTGTCATTTACATTATTTCAATATTTTAAAACAAAATGAAATGAAAAAATTACTACTATTCTCTACAATTTTATTAGGATCTGCTGGTTTTGCTTTTGCACAACAAGGTGTAAGCAGATCTCAATCTAAAAAGAAGGGTACTACATCTGAAAGCAAAAAAGCTGCAGAAGCAAAAGTTGTTCATTTAATCAATGCAACAGATCAACAGGAATCTGCTGAAAAAGCAAAAAAAGCGACAGTAAAAACAACCAAATAAATTTTTAATTTATCTTCTTGTTTGTTTCGGGTTATCATTTTTTAAACAAAAAACATGCACTTATGCAATCAAAAATTACACTAAAAAGTTGGAGAGCCGCTTTAAAATTAAGCGTCGCCTTTATTTTCTTTTTTTCTTTTTTCTTGAGCACTACGAGTGCTCAAACTACTATTACCACTACATACCCATCAAATAATGGTAATGGTTTTGTTACATTTAATTTCAGAAATAACAATGGATTTACCGTAATTATTACGGGTGTTGGAAGTATTGTGAATTTAGCTAGTGGTAACGCAGATGTATCTGCCTATTACAAACCAAGCGCTATTGCGGGTGCCCCAGGTGCTATTTCTGCAGCCAATGGTTGGTTGCCTTTTGGTAGTGCTACTGTAGCTACCAATGGATTGGGCACAGTACAACCATTCTTTACAAATGGTACTTTATCAGTACCAGCAGGTGCCACTTTTGGTATTTGTGTAAATTCATTTGGAGCGGGTGGTACCACAGGAGCATTAGCCTACTCAGGTTTGGGTACTGCTAGTGTAGGAACGCTCACTACTTCTGCAGGTGGTTGCGATATTATTACAGGTGATAATATTGGTTATGCTGGAGGAGGTGTTCCAGGCACTCCCGCTAATACTCCACGTTTGTTTATAGGAACAGTTACTTTTATTAATGGTGTTTGTACCAATACACCTGCATCTACACCAGTTATAGTAGCTTCTGCACTTAGTACTTGTAGTGGATCACCCGTTACATTAACAGCAAGTGGTAGCCTTAATAGCAGCGCTTCTTGGAGATGGTACACTGGTTCATGTGGCGGCACAGCTGCAGGAACTGGTAATAGCATTACCGTGAGTCCTACCGTTACTACTACTTACTTTGTAAGAGGTGAAGGTGGTTGTGGTACTACAGTTAACGGACAATGTGGTCAAAACACAATAACAGTAGTTCCATGTACATGTATTACTCCAGGTGCAGCTACTATCTGTGAAGGCACGGCACAAAAATTAACTGTTGCAGGTACTGGTACCCCAGGAACAACAACAGCAACAACAGGTGTTATCGCAGTTACCGTACCCGATGCAAATGCTGCAGGTATTACAAGCACATTGCCTGTAACTTTACCAGCAGGTGCAGCGCTTACATCAGTAGCTGTTAATTTTACGATGACTCACACATGGGATTCAGATATGTCAATAAATCTTATAGCACCAAATGGTACAACATTAAATTTATTGAGTGGAGTAGGTGGTAGTGGAGATAACTTTACAAATACAACGCTTACTTCAGTTGGTACACCACCTTCTATAGCAACAGGTGCTGCACCATTTGGAGGCACTTATTCTCCTCAAGGTTTGCCTAATGTAGGTCCTACAGGCTTGCAACAAACGCCAGGTGTAAATAACTTTGCATTATTTATGGCAGCAGCCAATGCAGGAGCCGTTACTGGTAACTGGCGCTTGGCAATGAGAGATGTTGCAGGAGGAGATATTGGTATTTTGAGAAATTGGAATTTAAATATTGGTTATGTAGTTTTACCTACAGCCATATGGTCAGGCGGTGCAGCTGGCACCATTTTCAGCAATGCTGCTGCTACTACAGCTTATGTAGCAGGTACAGAAGCAAATGCAGTTTGGGTTACCCCTGCTGCTACAGCTACTTACACAGCTACTATAGCTGCTGGCCCTTGTGCAGGTGCAAACAATGTAATTGTTACTGTATTACCAAGACCAGTTATTACCTTGAGCGCAACTTCTGGCTGTAGTCCATTAACTATCACAGCTTCTGGTGCGGTTGCTTATAACTGGACTCCAACTACTGGTTTAAGTTCTGGTTCTGGAGCTACAGTAATAGCAAGCCCTACAGCTACAACAACATATTCTGCTACAGGTCTATCGGCAGCTGGTTGTGCATCAGTACCAGTATCAAGTACAGTAAATTCATCACCAGTAACTGCGGTATTGTCGGCAGTAGCGGGTGCAACCTTCCAAATAAATGAAGGATTTACAACAGTGTTACCTGCAGGTTGGTCATTTAGGAATAACAGTGCACCCGGTGGAACAACCAATTGGTTCCAAGGAGTACCTGCAACATTCCCTGCATTTAACGGTGCAACTAATTCTTATGCTGCAGCAAATTACCAAAACACTATTACCAGTGGACCTGGAGATATTAGTACTTGGTTATTTACACCAGTTGTAAATATTAAGAATGGTGATGTTATTTCTTTCTATACTCGTACAACCGATGGTACATTCCCAGACAGATTGGAATTAAGATTTAGTACATTGGGTACCAGTGTAAACGTAGGTACAACTACAACAAGTATAGGTGATTTCACAAACTTGCTACTTACTGTAAATCCAACTTTGGCAACAGGTTCTGGTTATCCATTAACATGGACTAGGTTTACTGCTACCATATCAGGTGTTACCGGAACATTACCAGGTAGAATAGCCTTTAGGTATTTTGTACCAAATGGTGGTGGTGGAGCTAACTCTGATTATATTGGGGTGGATCAGGTAGAATATTCTACACCATCTTCTGTAAACTGTGCAAAT
>JANPCB010000153.1:0-32637 GCA_031430735.1 Ferruginibacter sp.
GTCTATGCTTGCAGGCTTGACTTCCTTTGCCTAGGAGGCTGAACGCACATGGAAGTCTATGCTTGAAGGCTTAACTTCCTTTGCCTAGGAGGCTGAACGCACATGGAAGTCTATGCTTGCAGGCTCACACACAAGGAAGTCAAGCCTAGTAGGCTCACACACAAGGAAGTCAAGCCTTGAAGGCTTGACTTCCTTTGCCCAGAGGCTTGACTTCCTTTGCCACAGAGGCTTGACTTCCTTTGCCACAGAGGCTTGACTCTCTTGCCATAAAAAAAGCCACCCTTTTTACAAGAAGTGGCTCATTTTACATTAATTGCTTTTATTATTTTACCATGATTGGCAGGGTGGTTTTGTTACCTGCTTCGTTGGTAATTATTACCTGGTAAGTGCCCGTTATTGCAGAAGCTATGTTTATAGTGCGTAGTATATTGTTGCCTTCTACTTGTACAGTTTCTGATTGTAATACTTGCCCAGCTTTATTGCTTATTTGAATGTTGTACTTTCCTGCTGGTTGGTTTTCCAAGCGTACATTTACCAATCCGCCAGTTACAGGGTTTGGATAAATTGACATGTTAGCTGCACCAGCTACATCTGCTGGCACTTCGTTTACCATTACAATATTGCTGTACCTAGCTGCACCAAAAGTATTGTTTGCTTTTACTCTGTACCAGTTTCTTGCTTTGCTGGCAGCAGCATCTACTTGACTATAATTGGGGTTTGTACCATTGTTTGCCAAGGGTGCTTTTGTAGCTATGGCGGTAAAGTTAGTTCCGTCATTGCTTTGCTCTACTATGTAATTGTTTACATTACTTTCATTTTGGGTACCCCACTCTACCGTTATTGTTTTATCTGCATTTCTACTTGCCGATATGGTAGTAAAGTTGGTAGTAGGCATTTGTTTAAATACAATCATAAACCTATCTGCTGCTCTGCTGGCTGCATCTGCCGTTGCTTCAAATGCTACGGTTGTTACACTTGTAAAGCTTACGGGTGTTTCTATTTGTAAGAATTTATCATTTATAAATGCTTCCATACCCGGGTAGCTTAATACCGATGGATCTATCTCAAAACGATAAGCTGCTATACGCAAGCCCGTTGTACTCAGTTTTATTGTATCTGTTACTACAATATTTGGGCGGCGCTCTACTACCAAACTATGTGCACCATTTCTTATTGCTACGTTATCGTAGGTATTCAATATTTTTCTTACATCCATATTGTCTACATTTGGGCTAAAGGCGTTATTAAAGTTTAACATTACGCCGTCTGCTAGGTAATCTGCACCAGTAGCATCTTTGGAATACATGTTTACTTCAAGTGTAGGTATGGTTACGCCTGGGCGACTTACCAAAGCACTACCAGATGCTTTATCCGATTCTCTTACCGTTATTGAACCGGGTGTTGCCGTATTGGATTGTACAAATACTGCTTCACCGCTTTCTATAAAATTACGTATTGCTCCTGACCCATTTAGCCTATAATTGCCCGCATTTATTGAGTACGTTTGGTATCCTCCTACATTGTACAAACCTGGAATATTTGGATTCCAAACAGTATAGGCATCAGCCATTAAGGTTTTGGTTACTGTTCTAAAATCTATTCTAGCAGGATAAGGGTTACCAAAAGATTCAAACTTATTAGCAGGTACTGCAAATACCTGATCACCTGTCCGCACATCCCCTTTCATACGAAGGTTTGTAGTGCCTGCTACAGCCCCTACTGTTTTGCTTCTATCGCCTCTCACAAATACCAATATACCTTTTGTATTGGCAAGTGTAGTTGAATTTGCATTGGTTACTTCTACCCATGCGTTTGTAGCAGAATTAAAAGATTTTAATGAACCTCTTTGAGTATACTCGTCCAAAATAGATGCTGCTCCAAAAGGACCAGTAGGGCCAGTAATTCTTGTGCCATATCCATTAGAAGTAAGGGGAGCATTGTTTTCTCTCCAAGCTTGTGCAATGGTTTGTGATCCACCTATTACTACCGGTGTAGCCAAAAAGCGCCAAGCAGATCTTGCTGGTAAAAAACGCTCTATATTTACGGTACCAGTAATTCTGTTTCCAGTGTTTGTTCCATTATTGGTAATATCGCCAAAATTGGCCGTACCCGTAACCCTAGAGAGTAAGGTTAGGTTACCGTTTGTAATAATTTCTGAATTGTTTACAGAACCATAGTTTAGCAATGTTGATATTAGCACCGTATCGGCTGGTGTAGCGGCTACTGTAATACCTATTGTATTGGCATTTACTAAAGTAGAAATCGTTTTGTTGACAAACCAATTGCCAGATAGATTTTGTGCAGCCCCCGTATTTCCTCTCATTTGCACTGTGCCTAGATCGGCTTTCATTTTACCTGTAGTGCTGGTCATGGTACCAGTAGTTTCGCATGAATGTATGGTGGTACCAATATCAAAAGTACCTTGTTTTAAAAATGTTACACCTCTTACAAGTCTGCTGGCAGATGTAGTAACGGTTCCAGGATTATCAATTACAAAATCGTTGGTTGCACCTGGTATTCCTGCACCTACAATTTGATTTACAATACCATTATAAACATAATTACCTGCACTGTTTAAAGTACGAGTACCCGCCATTTGTAAATTACCCGTAGCGCCGCTAGTAGCTATACCTTGAGCGTGACCAGAACCAAGGGTACTAAAATTACCCATTGAAAAAGATCCTGTTCCTGATAATACATTTGCATTGCAATACAAACCTCCCGCCGCATCCGAGCTTACACCCCCAACTACATCCAATGGCCCAGCAGTGTTTACAGCACAATTTGAACTTCCTAGTATTCCTAAAGTAAGATCTGTTCTTCCTAAAATATTAAAAGTAGTAAATACATTTATAGGCGCAGTAGTTATTTTTTGAGCCCTATTGATACCAGAACCATTCGTTAATATCAGATTTTGGTAATTGGGAACATTATATACTGTTTGTGTTATATTGTCTGCACCATAGTACTCTACCGTACTTGTGGCATTGAAGTTATAACTGCTAAAAGATGCGGGGAAATTACTTCCCGGAACACCCGTTATCAAACCAAATCTTTCAATTGTTCTATCTCCTCCAATTCTCAATCTAGAACCAGCAAGCATATTAAATGGCTCTGGAAAACCGCCTACTAATTTATTTAAAGAGTAATTTGCAGGCAAGTCTAGTGTAGAATTTACACCAATGGTAACTCCTGCAGCCCTTACGTTTTCTATATAGGCATCTAATGAAGTACCATTCATTATTACGGTGGTTGCATTGGTTGTTCCTATATTTAATGTTTCAAACAATACAGGCTGAGTGGTATCTGTATTAAGCGTATTATTTGTAATATATTGGGTGCCTGCTTTATTAAAATTAAACACTGCCCACTCATCGGTTGTATAACCTCGATGGTTAAAAATCATGTCTCCATAAAGCGTGTATTGTTGTCCTGGGGTAGATCCGGTAGAGCCTATACCCGAATGACCATCTGTAGGTCCTGATGGTATCCTACCCAATATTACATTACCTTGTATGGTTGTAGAGCCCATGTTGCCGTAAACGCATCTGTGAAATCTATTTCCTCCTGGCGCTTCCATCCTCATATTACCAGCAACATTTACCACACTAGTACCATTGGTATTCAAAATGGTACCACCAATGGTTGAAGAAGCATTTATCATAGTGAAGTTGAAAACAGAAATATTTACATCTAAAGCAATTATTATTGTTACTATTGAAGTACCTGTTGACCTATTTAAAGTAATCAAAGCACTTTCGCAAGCTGTAGGCAAATGCCCAAGCGACCACGGTAGTGCGCTCCAGTTTAAAGTAATTGAAGCAGAATTTGTAAGGGTAACTGAATTTATTGGCACACCACAAGCAAGTGTGGTTGCCGTTCCAGTAAGCGGAGAAGTTGTTCTATAAACTGGCCCACCAGAACAAGTACCCGAATTGTAAGCAAATACCCAATACCAATATTGTGTAGCTGGGGTTAGACTAATTGAATTAAATGTTATTGCAGCACTTGCACTTTCAATAAAGCCACCCAAAGCAGCTGTTCCAGCGGTATAAGTAGTTCCGTTTACTGGATTTGTAGGAGCCGCAGCTGTTGCTGTTCGTATAACAAGATACCCAGTTGCACTAGCCGAAGCTGTAAATGAGCCAGCTAAATCATTTGAAGAAGGAGTTAATATTAAGCCGGTAGGTTGTGCAGTAGGGCTAATACAGAATATGGTAAAAGTTAACCTAACAAAACCTTGCGCACCATTACCGCCGATTTGAATTGTACCATTGTTTGAAAATGCACCGCCGCCGCCAGCACCATAGGTAGCGCCTGGAAGACCAGGGTTTCTGCCGTTACGTCCTGCACCTCCGATGCCTCCATTGGGTGTGCCAGCTGCGCCTGCTGTAATACCAGAAGCAGGTCCGCCATTTCCACCAGATCCAGCTCCACCCCCTCCTCCACCAGAATTACCGGCAATTACACCTGCGGCCCCATTTCCTCCGTTAAAATTACCTCCTAAACCACCTGCACCGCCTGCACCGCCAGTAATGAGAGTTCCAGTACCGCCGCCGCCGCCAGGGTTGGCTACAACTGCTGCTCCATTAAATGTTGATGCCACACCATTAGGTCCGGATCCTGAAGCACCAGCTCCACCAGCACCTACCACAATAGGATAAGATGTACCTGCTGTAACTGGTATAGTAAGCATGGTATAAGCACCACCGCCACCGCCACCGCCACGGAGGCCAGATACTGCTGCTCCTCCTCCAGCACCACCCCCGCCCCAACACTCTACCTGCACCGAAGTAACGCCTGCAGGGCAAACCCAACTAGTTGGGCCTGCAGTAGGGAATGTCACAACTGTTACTTGTGCATTTAGAATAAGAGAGAAAATACTAAACAGCAGTGTAAGAAAACTTAAAATACATACTTGAAGTAAACGTTTTTTCATAAAGTTCATTTTAGATTTTTGAAAAAAAGGCTGAGAACTACAGTAAGTAGATGAAGTGCGAGATGCTAAAAGCTCGATCGGGCTTTTGATGTGCATAACTGTAAGTTTGGTTTTTATAATATTGTTTTTTTACAGATATGATGTATAAGATTAGGGCTCATGTCATCTATCTATTATTGCGAACGCCATTTATTTTTAAATATTGTGATGATTTAACAATATTTTTTATTATTCTTTTTTTTTGTAGGTATTTGTACGATTTTTATAGTAAGATTACAGCAAAAAACCAATAATAATACGGGTTGTAGAAGAATGGCTACAAAGAAATCAAAAAAATACAAGTTCAAAAAATGGCTACCCCGTTTACATATTTTATAAAAATTTATGGGGATAACTTGCATGTTTTACTTAAAAAAATGCTAAACAATTAAAGAAAAATTAGTGAAATAGAAATAAAAATTATATAAAATAAATGATTAATAAGTTAAGCGCTACATCAAAGAATAACCTTTTATGAAAAGTCAGTATGCCATTGCAAAAAAAGGTTTACAACTATTTTACTTGTTGCCCATTTAGTCATCACTACAAAAATTACCAAGCGTTGTTTCATTTAAGGTACAGTATCAACATTTACAAAATTATTTAATG
The DNA here is from genome assembly GCA_031430735.1 of Ferruginibacter sp. Lineage (GTDB taxonomy): Bacteria > Bacteroidota > Bacteroidia > Chitinophagales > Chitinophagaceae > Ferruginibacter. The sequence continues at coordinate 5,588 of JANPCB010000153.1, forward strand.
GAGCAGGAGATGAATTTTTGGGAGCAGGAGATGAAGTAGAAACCAATTTAAATTTAGGAAGAGTAAAGCTTTGTTGTTTGAATATGTGCACTTATTTATGACTATCCGTTATTGGGTGTAAAAGAATTTTATGTACGGAATACACAATTTATGATTTTTAAAAGGGTAAATTAAAGTGATATTTCTGTTTTTTTCTGTGAATCTGTGGCTAAAATATTGCCACAGATTCACAGAAAAGCTGTTTTGTATATTATCTTTAAACTGTTACACAAATAGATTACAGATAATATGGGTAAATTCATAGAGGTAAATTCATTAAATGAAGAATGAATTTTATACAGTTTATATTTAATTTTCTACAATTTTATAATCCTTACACCAAATAGCGGATAGCTACTCACTTATTTTTATATTACCAATCTACTAGAAGGAAAAGTTTTCGAAAAAAAGCATAAAAAAACCCGTTATTATATTTTGTACAATAACAGGTTTTAAAAATAAAAATCAATGTCAATATCAATTTACCCAATCTGCAATAAACACATTGGTATCTCTAGAGCCTTTGTTGTTCCTGTTGCTACTGAAAACCACTTTTTTCCCATCTTTACTAAACATTGGGAAAGCATCAAAGCCCTTATCCCTGCTTATTTTTTGAATATTTTTTCCATCAATATCTGCCATATACATATTAAATGGAAAGCCACGCTTGTATTCGTGATTGCTGCAAAAAATAAAATGCTTACCATCTGGAGTGAAATTGGGCGCCCAGTTGGCTTGCTCTAAAAATGTAACTTGATGTGCATCGCTGCCATCTGCATTTGCTATCCACACTTCCATATGTGTAGGTGCTACAAGGTTTTCTGCATACAGCTCTTTGTATTCTTTTATTTCGGCTTCTGTTTTTGGTCGGCTGGCTCTCCAAATTATTTTTTTACCATCTGGACTAAACCATGCACCACCATCATAGCCCAACATATTTGTAATACGTTTTACCTTTTTTCCTTTCAAATCCATGGTATATAAATCCAAATCTCCATCTCTAGTAGATGTAAAGACCATTCTATCTCCCTTGGGCGAAATGGTGGCTTCTGCATCGTAGCCTTTGGTATTGGTGAGCTGCTTAATAATTTTACCATTCAAATCGGCTTGAAAAATATCCATCGTTATATCAATGGGCCAAATATATTTATTGCCATATTTGGTTCTATCTGGTTTTGGCGGACAATCCTTGCCATCCAAGTGGGTAGAGCCATATAAAACACTTTTCCCATCTGGAAAAAAGTATGCGCAAGTTGTTTTACCAGTGCCCGTACTTATTAGTTTGGGTTCAAATTTTTCATCTGCACGTGTTGGTATTTTGCCCATCCAAATTTGGTCGCACATAATGCCGTTTTTTGTATCTGTTTTTTGAAATATCAAATACTTACCGTCTTTGCTTAAATAGGCTTCTGCATTGTCTCCACCAAAAGTTAGCTGGCGCACATTGGCAAAATGTGTTTCTCCAGGAAAGTGAATTGTATCATTGTAGGGCTGAAAACCAGCCCCTTTACCATAGCTACTAAGAGACATGGAAGCAACAACAATAAATACCGAAAAAGCTGCAAGAAAATACTTCATTTTTTAAAATTTTTGCAAAGTTAACCTTAGTTCTAAAATTGATTGTCAAAAAATTGTAAACTAACCATCCATATTTAATACTTTTGCGACCAAACAACCTAAATGAAATACATTATTTTTATTATTTGCTGTACGAGTGTGTTTGCGTGTAATGAAACTAAAAAGCAAATAGAAAAAGCCCCAGTTAACACTTCATCAGCGGAAGCCGCTTTAAAAAAAGCAGTTGAACTATACCCAGATTCAATTATATTATTACAAAATCTTGTAGGTTATTATGGAAATGTTCAAAACTATGATGCGGCATTGGCTACGGTAAACAATGCCATACAAAAAGACAGCAGCAATCCTGCATTTTGGGATATCCGTTCTGCTATTTTAAATGAGAAAACCGATACCATAGGCGCCATCTACTCCCTACAAAGAGCCATCGCTATTTACCCTTTACCTGCCTATATTATTTCTTTGGGTGCCTTATATGCCGAAACAAAAAACCCAATGGCTTTGGAACTTGCAGATGCGCTGCTCATAGGTAACAAAGCAAAGGCAGAAAAAGAAGCCTATTTTATTAAAGGACTCTACTATAGTTTGTCAAATGAAAAAGAAAAAGCCATCCCGTTTTTTGACAAATGTATTGCCATTAATTATACTTTTATGGATGCCTATTTGGAGAAAGCAATTGCCTTATATGATTTAAAAAAATACAGAGAAGCGGCTGATGTTTTAGAAAAAGCAGTAACATTACAAAATAGCTTTGCCGATGGATATTTTTATTTGGGCAAATGCTACGAAAAACTAAACAGACCCCAAGATGCTATAGAGGCCTATCAAATGGCTTTAAATTATGATGAAAATTTTATAGAAGCCAAAGATGCCTTGGGAAAACTTGGTGTAAAATAACCCCTAAACCCCAAAACATCTAAACCTTTTAAACCCTTTAAACCTCTTCAACCTTTTAAACCTTTTAAACCTTTAAACATGCCCATCATAGCCCCTTCTCTACTAGCTGCCAATTTTCTTCAATTACAAAGTGAATGTGACATGCTAAATAACAGCAATGCAGATTGGTATCATATAGATGTTATGGATGGCGTGTTTGTACCCAATGTGAGCTTTGGCGCCATGGTGACAAAATTTATTACCAGTACTTCTAAAAAATACAACGATGTACATTTAATGATAGAAAACCCTTCACTATATGCAGAAGCATTTAGAGATGCTGGAGCAAATAACCTCACAGTTCATTTAGAAGCATGCCCTCATTTACATAGAAACATACAGCAAATTAAAAGCCTTGGTATGCACGCAGGCGTTGCCATCAATCCGCATACTCCCGTAGATTTACTTAAAGATATTTTAGCTGATATAGATGTAGTTTGTTTGATGAGCGTAAACCCTGGCTTTGGTGGGCAATCTTTCATACCACACACACTCCATAAAATAATACAACTCCGTAGGATGATAGACGAGCAAAACCTTGCCGTAAAAATAGAAATAGATGGAGGCGTTACTTTAGAAAACGCAAAAAGTATTATAGATGCCGGCGCACATGTGCTGGTTGCAGGCAATACCGTTTTTAAAGCCAACAATCCAATACAGATGATAGCAGATTTAAAAAAAATATAGATTAACTTTTTTAAAAATGGGCTTTAATATTATAACAAGGCTCATACGCTTCTAAAAAAACCAAGGAAAACTAATTTTTCTTCTTGGAATTGAGATCGTGAATCCTATAATCCAATTAATTTTACTTGTTTAGTAAGTACAATTAGTTGCAGAGCTAGCTGTAGCATTGCTCGCTCCATTTGTATTTTTATAATACCTTTTGTACTTGCAAAATAGTCCAAGGTCATTCTTTGTGCCTTTGCGAGCCTTGCGTGAAAATAGTTAGACTAAATAGATAAACTTAATAGCTATTCGCTATTAGGTGCAAGGAATATAAAATTGTAGAAAATTAAATATGAACTGTATAAAAATTCATTCTTCATTTAAAGAATTTACCTCTACAAATTTACCCATATTAGCTGTAATCTATTTGTGTAATAATTAAAAGATCATATACAAAACAGCTTTTCTGTGAATCTGTAGCAAAAATATTGCACAGATTCACAGAAAAAAACAGAAATATCATTTTAATCTACCCCTTTAAAAATCATAAATTGTGTATTGCATACATAAAATTCTTTTGCACCCAATAACGGATAGTCATTATAAATTTGGTATAAAAAGTGGTTTGGTTTTTTGTTGCAACTTACCCCAAAGAAAGATTTATTGTTACATTTTCTTTAGGAAACCAATTATTGGCAAGCTATGAAATACCGCATTTAAGTGGCAATAATGAGGAGAATCAAAAAAGAAGTATTCAACTTTTTATTAAATACGAATAAATCTATATTAATTTCTATTATTTTTCTATCTTCAACCTATGAGACTTTTTACTTCCTTACTATTGTGCCTTTTTACCATTTCTAGCATAGCACAAACAAAATATGCAACCATTTCTGGAAGAGTGGTTGATGAAAATGATGATCCCTTAAAAAATGTTTCTATTGTAATCCTTGGAAAAAACTCCGGCATTTTATCGGGAGACAGTGGTATTTTTTCTTTAAAAGTACCTGCGCAAAAATCGCTTGCCATTATTTTTTCTTACGCCGGTTACACAGATCAACAAAAGAATTTTTTCTTGAGCAATGATGAAACGGAAACGATTTTAATTCAACTGAAGAAAAATGGCAAAACACTGGATGTGGTAACAGTAGCTACTGAGAAAGAAAGAAAAGAAACAGGACTAATAAAAATAAATCCTAAAACAGCCGTTATCATACCCAGCACGGTTGGTGGTATAGAAGGTTTGATAAAAACACTTGTAGGAAGCAACAACGAGCTTACTTCGCAATACAATGTGCGGGGTGGCAACTACGACGAAAATTTAATTTACATAAACGATTTCGAAATTTATAGGCCCTATCTAGTAAGCAGTGGGCAACAAGAAGGTCTTAGCCTTATAAATCCAGAAATGACAAGGAACATCAATTTTTATACGGGGGGCTTTCAAAGTAAGTATGGAGATAAGATGAGTAGTGTATTGGATATTCAATACAAAAAACCAACCAGCTTTGGCGGTAGTGCTTATGTAAGTTTGCTAGAGCAAGGGCTTCAATTAGAAGGTGCATCTAAAAATGGAAAGCTTTCTTATCTAACAGGTGTTCGGAATAAAAGCAACAGGAATTTGTTGAGCAGCCAACCTACCATGGGCGCATACATTCCATCTGCATCTGATGCGCAAGGATTTTTTACTTATAAACTTTCCTCCACACTTCAAGTGGAATTATTGGGTATCCTTTCTACCTCCCGTTTTACCTATTTTCCCGAATCTGTAAAGAAAACCTCTTCTGTTTTTTCACCCTTTTTTACAGCCAATCTTGGATTAGATGTGTACTTTGAAGGGCAAGAAAAAGACAGTTATACAACCAGCCTCATTGGATTATCTGTGTTACAATCAATACACAAAAAAACAAAATTAAAGTGGATGCTTAGTCGCTTTAAAAATTCGGAAAAAGAAAATTTTGATATTGCTGGATCTTATCTTTTTGGAGACAGGGATTTTGATAACGCAAGCCCCACGTTTGGGCAAATAACAAACCCACTAGGTGCAGGCTCCTATCAAAATTATGCTCGAAATTTATTGAATATAGAAGTCTACAATGCAAGTCACAAGGGCAGCCATGAAGTAAACAATCATTTTATACAGTGGGGATTGTCTGCAGAGCAAACAAAAATAAAAGATAAATTGGCACAATTCGAATACAGGGATTCTGCTGGTTATTCGTTGCCTTACAGCCCTAGTTCATTAACTATTTACAATGTTCAAAACAGCACATCAGATTTAGCTATTCAAAAATACAGCGGATATGTGCAGGATAATATAAGATTGCTAAAAAAGAATGCTGATATAACACTGCAAGCTGGCGTAAGATACAATTACAATAGTTTAAACAAAGAATTTCTAGTAAGCCCAAGAGCACAATTAAGCTATAAGCCATTTGGCAAAAAAGACATGGTATATAAAGTAGCTGCCGGCATTTACAACCAACCTCCTTTTTATAGAGAACTTAGACGATACGACGGAAGCTTAAATACAAACATAAAGGCTCAAAAAAGTGCACAGATAGTTGCGGGTTTAGATTATAATTTTAAAGGGCCTGGCAATAGGCCCATGCGATTGACATCCGAAGCCTATTATAAATCCATGACCGATGTAGTGCCTTATGATATAGACAATGTAAAAATTAGATACCTCGGTAGCAACAATGCCAAAGCTTACGCAGCAGGAATAGAGTTTCGATTATTTGGGGAGCTGGTTAAAGATGCCGAAAGTTGGATTAGTGTAGGTTTTATGCGTACAAGAGAAAACCTAAACAATGATTTTTATTTCGACTATAAAAACGCATCAGGCCAAATAATAAATGCAAGTTCTATTGACCAAGTAGTGGTAGATAGTGTTAAAAATGAAGTAGGTTATGTGCGCCGCCCTACCGATAGGTTAATAACGGTGGGGCTTTACCTAGAAGACTATTTGCCTACCAACAAAAACTTTAAAATACACCTCAATGCTATATATGGAGCCAACATGAGTTACAATATACCCAATTCTACCAAGTATAGAAATGGACTAATAATTGCACCCTATATAAGAGTTGATATGGGTTTTAGCGCATTATTATTAAGTGAGAAATCTTTGAGACGAAGCCATAACATTTTTAGGAAATTTGAAAACATTTGGGCAAGTTTAGAAGTTTTCAATTTGATAAACAGAGAAAATACTATTTCGTTCCAATTAATAAAAGATTTTTCAAATACTGTATATGCTTTACCAAATAGGCTTACACCAAGGCTCATAAATTTAAAAATTGTAGGGAAATTTTAGTTTTTAACATTTTTCTATGCTAATGTGTATATTTATTTTAGGTAGCCACCTAATCTTATAATTAAATTTGAATTAGTATTATATTTTTAATTAAACCACGCACATACAAAATTGACTGAAGCAATTATCAATTTAGAAAACGTAAACCCAATTGAATTTTTCGGAGTTAACAACGGCAAGCTCGACATTCTGAAAAAAAAATTCCCACTCTTAAAAATACTAAGCCGAGGCACACAAATAAAATTAAGTGGTGCCGAGGAACAAATTGAAGACGCTAAAGAAAAAATAGATTTACTTCTCAAATATTTAGAACGAAGTGGTCATATGAGCGAAAATTATTTTACCCAAATATTAGGTGGCGACGATGAGAAAACCATCGACAATTTCATTGACCGAAATCCCAATGATGTATTGGTATTTGGGCCAAATGGAAAAACCATTAGGGCAAGAACTGCCAATCAAAAGTTGATGGTGCAGGCCTGCGACAAAAATGATATCGTTTTTGCCATAGGCCCAGCAGGAACAGGTAAAACATACACTGCAGTTGCATTAGCAGTAAGGGCGCTAAAAAACAAGACAGTAAAGAAAATAATTCTTACACGCCCCGCAGTAGAGGCTGGCGAAAGTTTAGGCTTTCTACCGGGCGATTTAAAAGAAAAGATAGATCCTTACTTAAGGCCATTGTATGACGCACTAGATGATATGATACCCGCAGATAAACTTGCCTATTATATGACTACCCGCACCATAGAGATTGCCCCACTTGCGTATATGCGTGGCCGTACTTTGGACAATGCCTTTATTATTTTGGATGAAGCGCAAAATACCAATGATCTTCAAATAAAAATGTTTCTTACAAGAATAGGGCCCAATGCAAAAGCCATTATTACGGGTGACCCTACGCAGGTAGATCTTCCAAAAAATATGAGAAGTGGCTTGTGGCGTGCAACAAGGTTATTGAAAAACATTGATGGCATATCGCATATAGAATTGGATGAAGAAGATGTGGTAAGGCATAAGCTTGTGAAAGCAATCATAAAAGCTTACAACAAAGATGATTTAAGTACCATGGAGGATAAAGAGAAAGAAGAGAAAAAGAGAAAAACAGAAGGTAAAAACCTTTAAAGAAAATGTATACAGCAAGATTAACAATAAGGTGGCTTTGTGGCTGCCTTATTTTATTTGCAATAGCATGCAAACAGAAAAACAACCAGATTAACACAAGAAACATTGTTGCCGATTCGCTTACATTTGAAGCCAATGCAAAAAAAACAATAATAGAATTGAATGCATTAAAACGATTGATAAAAACGGGTGATGTAATTACAAGAACTGGGAATGATTTTACAAGCCAAAGTTTACGAAAACTTAATAACAGGGATAATACTTTTTCGCATGCCGGTATTGCAAGTATAGAAAATGACACCCTTTTTGTGTACCACGCAATTGGTGGCGAGTACAACCCAAATCAAACAATAAAAAGGGATCTATTTGAATACTTTTCTACCCCATATGAAAACAATGCATTGGGCATTTATAGGATAGATGTAAAGCCAAGTATTTGTAAAAATATTATACATTTAGCCAAAACACATTTTAGCAATAAACTAATATTCGATTTGGCTTTTGACCTAACAACAGATGATAAAATGTATTGTTCGGAGTTTGTTTACAAATGTTTCTTAAAAGGATCTGATGGTATTGTTAAGTTTCGCCATAGTTTTATCAAAGATTTTGAGTTTATTGGGGTAGATGACATTACGATGGATAGCTTATCGAATAAAATAGTAGTTTACCATTACAAATTATATTAATATTTTTACACCTAATCTAAAAACACAAACATGAAAAAATTATTATTAGCATCCACTCTTATTGCTACAACATTTTTAATAAGCTGTAAATCCAATAGTGGCGGTAATCCTACAGAAGTATTATCGGCCTTTTTTGATGCAATGGCTAAAAATGATATGGTAAAAGCCAAAGAACTGGCAACACCCGAAAGTCAAGCAATGTTTAGTTTAATGGAAATGGGCGGAAAAGATGCCAAAAAAGATATGGGAAAATTTGATAAAAACGAAGTAGAATTTTTGCCAGCAATCATTGATGGCGACAATGCTAAAGTACCCGTTAAAGAAAAAAAAGGCGGTGAAACAGTTAATTTCCCAATGAAAAAAGTAAATGGCTCTTGGAAAGTGGCTTTCGATAAAACCAGTATTATGGGCATGGCGACAGATAAAATGAGCGAAAAAGGAATAAACCTTAGCGACAGCTTAGATATGATTAAAGACAAAATGAAGGATTTAAACATGGATTCTTTAGGAAAAGAAATTGATAAAGGGTTAAAAGATGTAAACATGACTCCAGAAATGAAAGAGGAAATGAATAAGGCGATGGAAAAAATGAAAACAAAATAAGAAAGAATTCATATTTAGGAAGGGAGCTTCAATTTGAGGCTCCCTTTTTTTATACTTGTATCAAAAATAATAGCTTTAAATTTGAATCATAAAATTTACACATGAAAAAAAGGAAATTATTAGTCCTGTCTATGCTTGTACTCTTTTCTTGTACAGAAAAAGAAGAAAAACGACCAACCACTTCTATGGATACAGGTAGAGATTTTATAAGGGCAACCCTTGATGGTGATTTTAAAGCAGCAGAAGCCTTACTATTAAAGGACTCTCAAAACATTCAAACTTTTGATTCTTACAAAGCATATTACGATAGATTACCCGAGGAAAAAAAGGCTGCTTATAAAAAAGCTTCCTATAATATCAATACGGTTACAGATGTGAATGATTCTACTAGTATTATTGACTACAGCAATAACTATATGAACCAACCAATGAAAATAAAAATAATAAAGAAGGATAAATTGTGGACTGTAGATTTTAAATATACCTCTGGCGACACAACTGTTACAAAATGATGACGCTAAAAAACTTTTTATTGGTTGGGCTTGGTGGTGGTATTGGAGCAATGCTCCGTTTCTTTGTTGCAGGCATTTGGAAAGCAGGAAATTTTCCTTTTAATACGCTATTTATAAACATTGTTGGCAGTCTGGTAATTGGTATCATTTTCGGTTTAGGTATTAAGACTGAGCACTTGTCTGAACAAATGAAATTGTTTATTGCAACAGGTATTTGTGGAGGATTTACTACTTTTTCTGCATTTAGTTTAGAGAATATGCTCATGCTCAAATCAGGAAATTATTTAATGGCAAGTTTATATATTTTTGCTAGTGTGGCTATTTGTATTATTGCCGTTTTTATGGGTTATAAAATCATAAACTAATAAATTATAATTGTATGTATGTACTTCATCCATGGCATGGCGCAGATTATGGCTTTGATGCACCAGCTCAAGTAAATGCACTAATAGAAATATCAAAAGGCAGTAGTTGCAAATATGAAATAGACAAGCCCACCGGATTATTAAAATTGGATAGGGTAATCTATTCATCCTTTCACTATCCCATCAATTATGGTTTTATACCACAAACCTTGGGCGACGATGGAGACCCATTGGATATCCTGGTTTTATGTAGCCAAAGTATTGCACCATTGTGCCTGGTAAAAGCCACGGTGATAGGCAACATGCAAATGATAGATAACGGCGAAAAAGACGATAAGATAATAGCTGTAGCTACCAATGACCCTTCGGTTAATCATTTAAAAGACATCAATGAATTGCCCGAACATTTTATAAATGTGTTAAAAAATTATTTTGAAAACTATAAAGTATTAGAAAATAAAATTGTAGAAATAGATGACTTTCAAAATAAAGAAACAGCTTACAAGGTAATAGAAGATTCAATAAAAATGTACAAAGAGCATTTTCCAAAAAATGGTTAACACAAAACAAAATTCTATGGATATTCAAACCATCGTAATCCTTCTTGTTATAGGATTGATAGCAGGCATGCTTAGTGGCGTAGTGGGAATTGGTGGTGGTATTATTATTGTACCTGCACTGGTATTTTTTATTGGGTTTTCACAACGCATGGCTCAAGGCACTTCGCTGGCTATTATGCTATTGCCCATTGGCTTGTTGGCTGTAATTCAATTTTACAAAGCTGGTTATGTAGATATAAAAGTAAGTGCCATCATTGCTTTTGCTTTCTTTATAGGAAGTTATTTTGGTAGCAAGATTGCGCTCACTGTTTCTCAAGATGTATTGAAAAAATGTTTTGCTATATTACTATTTATTGTAGGAATAAAAATGTTGTTTTTCGACAAATCAAAACCTTCTAATGAAAATATAAACAACACAGAAAAAAGTACTACATAATTAGCCATAAACTATGGATTTTTACTTTTTAATCATCTAAAATAAAACTACTAGACTTACAGGGTCTCTATGCCATCAAAATTCAACGATAAAGACGACAAAGAATTACTACAGCTATTTTACAGAGATGGTAACAACGAATGGCTTGGTGTCCTACTTCAACGCTATACGGGGCTATTGCTAGGTGTAAGTATGAAATATCTAAAGAATGAAGATGATGCCAAAGATGCCGTGCAACAAATCTTTTTGAAAGTAATAAATGAGCTTCAAAAATATAAAGTTGAATATTTTAAAAGTTGGATTTACATGATTGCTAAGAATCATTGTTTGATGAAGCTGCGGGATAAAGGAAAAATACCGGTTGAATTAAATGACAATATTTTGGTGACAGAAAATGACAATGAAGTAAAAGAAAAAGCGAACAACAAAGAAAGCGCTCTTACCCATCTTGAAATTGCTTTACATCAATTGAACAAAGAACAATGCGAATGTGTAACTTTATTCTACCTTCATAAGAAAACTTACCAAGAGATAGTAGAAGTAACTAATTTTAATATGCTACAAGTAAAAAGCAACATACAAAATGGCAAAAGAAATTTAAAAATATTAATGCAAAGAATGCAATCGCATGAACAATGATTTGACAAACATATTGCACGAAGGCCAACAAGATGATGCAGATAGGAAAAACCTATTGCAAAGTTTGAGTGATGAGCTTAGCTTGACTAATGATGAACCATTGGAAGAGGAAGATATATTTGAACAAGAAGCATCACAAGGACTTCAACAAATTGACCAGACCAACATTCCATATATTGTAGATAAATTAAATGCAGATTTGCATCGGCAGCTCAAGAAAAAGAAAAAACGCAGGGGTATTTTTAAAGACCCGTCATCCATTTATATTACTATTGTTACGATTTTATTGTTAATTATAATCTCGTATGTTATTATCAAGAAGTTAGGATAAAATTCTAAAAAACAAAACTTCATTCTCCCTTTAAGTTTGGTACTTTTGCAAGGTGCAAATATTCAAAACAAATAGCCGTATTATTGTAACATGCAGTAATCGTTTATCCATTTACTTAGAAAAAGAGATAGTAGCCTTGGGCTATACACCCGTTCGTATTTTTAAAACCGGTGTAGAAATTTCTGGCAATATGCAAGACTGTATAAAGCTAAATTTAAATTTACGTTGCGCCAGCCAAGTATTATTTTCCATAAAAGAATTTAGGGCGGTAAATGCAGATGATGTGTATAATGTATCAATGGATGTAGAGTGGGAAAATATCATTCCCGCAGAAGGCTATTTTTCCATCAGCAGCAATGTGAGCAATGAAACCATAACAAACAATCTGTTTGCCAATGTAAAAGTAAAAGATGCCATAGCAGATAGGTTTAGAAATAAAACAGGTAGCAGACCCGATTCTGGCTCTACTTTAAATGGTGTAGTAATACATTTATATTGGAAAGAAGAAGCAGCAGAATTATTTATTGATACTTCTGGCGAAACATTGTCGAAACATGGTTATAGAAAAATTCCTGGAAAAGCGCCCATGTTAGAGTCGCTTGCAGCAGGCGTTATTTATGCAACCAATTGGAATAAAGAAACGCCGTTTATCAACCCAATGTGTGGCTCTGGCACCATTGCCATAGAAGCAGCACTCATAGCCACACACAGGGTGCCAGGCTTATACAGAAGCAATTATTCATTTATGCATTTGCAAGGCTATGACAAAGCAATGTATGAAAAGGAATTTGATGCAATAGAAGCACAAGTAGTAGAAAATCCTTCTTTACAAATCATCGTTTCGGATATTAGTGAAGATGCCATCAATATTTCTAAAGTAAATGCAGGTATGGCTGGCGTAGAAGATATGCTTACGTATGAAGTGTGCGATTTTCAACAAACAACATTGCCAGAAGTAGCAGGCTCGGTAATTATTTTTAACCCTGAATATGGCGATCGGCTGGGCGAAGAAATTGAACTGGAAGAGACCTATGCGCTCATGGGCGATTACATGAAGAAAAAATGCAAAGGTTACACGGGTTATATTTTTACCGGCAACTTGGAATTGGCCAAAAAGATTGGACTAAAACCAAAACGCCGAATTGAATTTTTTACGAGTAAGATTGATTGTAGGTTATTGGAATATGAGTTGTATGCGGGCAGTAGAGAAGCGAAAAAAAATTAAACCATCCTTAATAGCTCTTTTTTCGGTTTTATTATAAAAATTGGAGAATTGTACTCAAATTGGTCAATTCGATTTTTTTTGTACATTTACTAAAATGATTTGTATGAGTGCTGCGCCCATTTTAAAATATAGTATCGCAGAATACTTGGCTTCAGAAGAAAAATCTTTGGAAAAGCATGAATATTACCAAGGAGAAATTTTTGCTATGGCTGGTGCTTCTATAGAACACAATGAAATTGTTAGCAATACCCATATTGCTATAGGGAGTTTTTTATCCAAAACTGGAAAATGTAAAATTTACCCAAGCGATTTAAAAATACATATTGAAGCAAACTCGCTTTTCACTTACCCGGATCTATCTATCATTTGTAGTAAAATAGAAACCTTGGAAAACCACAAAGATATTGTTACAAACCCGTCGGTAATTGTGGAAGTTCTCTCTCCTTCTACACAAGATTATGACAGGGGCGGCAAATTTAAACTGTATAGAGATATTCCTAGTTTAAAAGAATACATATTAATTTCTAGCACAGAAATGCTTGTTGAAAAATATGACAAGCAAATTGATGGTTCTTGGACTTTGCATGAATACAAAAAAGAAAATGATATTTTTATTATTCCAAGTATTGAAATGGAGATAGATGTAAAAACAGTTTATCATTCAGTAATACTATAATTTTATACTTTTCTACATTTGAAGCCAAATCTTCAATCTACTTTTCCTACGTTTTTATATTTATATTTCTTTTATTAATAAACTTTTTGAAATAATAAATACACGCATTCTTCTAAAATAAAAACGCTTCCCAAATTGAGTAGCGTTTTAATTATGCATTTTTCATTATCAAATTATCCATTACCCTATCCCATCTTCTTCTTCAAATTTTCATCAATAGCATCTAAGAACTCTTCGGTATACAAATAATGCGCACCGTGTTCTACTTTATTGCCATGAATACAAACGGCCAAGTCTTTTGTCATTTTGCCACTTTCCACTGTTTCTATACAAACTGCTTCAAGCGCATTGCAAAAATCTATCAACGGTTGGTTGTTGTCTAATTTACCACGGAAAGCAAGTCCACGAGTCCATGCAAAAATAGATGCTATTGGATTGGTAGATGTTGGTTTGCCTTTTTGGTGATCTCTGTAATGACGGGTTACAGTGCCATGAGCAGCTTCCGCTTCCATTGTTTTTCCATCGGGTGTTATCAATACAGATGTCATTAAACCAAGGCTACCAAAGCCTTGCGCCACAGTATCGCTTTGCACATCTCCGTCATAATTTTTACAAGCCCATACAAAATTACCATTCCACTTCAATGCGCTTGCAACCATATCGTCTATTAATCTATGCTCGTAAGTAATACCTGCTGCTGCATAGCTTTCTTTAAATTCATTTTGAAATACTTCTTCAAAAATATCTTTGAAACGACCATCATATTTTTTTAGGATGGTATTTTTTGTAGAAAGATACAATGGCCATTTTTTACTCAAAGCCATATTGAAACAACTGCGAGCAAAGCCATAAATACTTTCATCGGTATTGTACATTGCCATTGCAACGCCATCACCTTTGTAATTGTACACTTCAAAAACTTGGGCTTCTCCTCCACCCTCTGGCGTAAAAGTCATGGTTAATTTTCCTTTGCCTTTTATTACTGTATCAGTTGCACGGTATTGATCACCAAATGCATGGCGGCCCACAATGATGGGCGCTGTCCAATTGGTAACCAAGCGAGGTACATTTTGCATCACAATAGGCTCACGAAATACCGTGCCATCCAAAATGTTGCGTATCGTTCCGTTGGGCGATTTCCACATTTGTTTTAGCTTAAATTCTTCTACACGTTGCTCATCTGGTGTAATGGTTGCGCATTTAATACCCACGCCACAAGCCTTTATAGCATTGGCTGCGTCTATGGTCACTTGGTCGTTTGTTTCATCTCTGTATTCCATACCCAAATCGAAATATTGGATAGGCACTTCTAAATAAGGAAGTATCAATTTGTCTTTAATGAATTTCCAAATGATTCTTGTCATTTCATCGCCATCTAATTCCACTACGGGATTTGCTACTTGAATTTTGCTCATATATTATTTTATTGAAATTTTAATTAACTGAAGCTTGGCAACTTTTGGATCAACGATCACAGAGTCTGTTTCAAAATCTAATTTTATTCTCCATTTTTGCATAGTAGCAGCACCAATAATTACTTCTTCTGATAATTGCGGCACCACCAAAAACTCATCGGATAATTGTATGTCTTCAAAATAAAAATCTGCTCGTATTGCATCTGTTATCTCTATAAAATGATGCTCTGATGCAGTAGCTAATCTTCTTGGATGTAAGAAAGGAATTAGTTCTGTAATTTCTTCTGCAAATTCTTCATTGATGCAAGATAAGTTTGCACCACTATCAAATAATGCATACAACACTTTTTCTCCTTTAGAGCCCTCAAATCTTAATGGTAATCTTATAATTGACATAATTATATTTTAAATAAAGGTAACGCTTATTTACAAATTCCTAATTATCTCATCAGCAAACTCGCTAGTCTTCAACAAAGTTGCTTCTTTCATCAAATTATAAAAATCGATGGTTACCGTTTTATTGCGAATGGTTTTGCCTACCGCATTGGTAATTAAATCTGCCGCATCTCTCCAGCCCATGTATTCGAGCATCATAACACCACTTAATATTACAGATGAAGGATTCATTGTATTGGTATTTGCAAAACGAGGAGCCGTACCATGCGTAGCTTCAAATACTGCATGTCCAGTAAGGTAATTAATATTTGCACCAGGTGCAATACCGATACCACCAACCTGTGCGGCCAATGCATCCGAAATATAATCTCCATTTAAATTTAGGGTGGCTATTACAGAATAATCTTGCGGAGCTAGTAATGCTTGTTGCAAAAAATTATCGGCTATGGCATCTTTAATAATTACTTTACCACCTACAGCGCTTATTTTCATTTCTTCGTTTGCAACCGCTTCTCCACTTTCTTTTTTTGTTTTTTCCCATTGCTGCCAAGTGTACACATTTCCACTAAATTCCCTCTCTGCTAAATCATACCCCCATTGTTTAAAAGCGCCTTCTGTATATTTCATAATGTTGCCTTTGTGAACAATGGTTACACTAGGTAATTTGTGTGTTATGGCAAATTCAATGGCGGAGCGTATCAATCTTTCACTACCATCCTTACTTACTGGCTTTACACCAAGTGAAGTAGTTTCAGGAAAACGGAATGCCTTTACCCCTAGCTCATCTACCAAAAAATTCAACAATTTTGTAGCCTCAGGCGTACCAGTCATAAACTCTATACCCGCATAAATATCTTCTGTGTTTTCTCTAAAAATTGTCATACTCACTTTCTCTGGCTGCCACATGGGGCTTGGTGTTCCTTCAAAATATTTCACGGGACGTAAACACACATACAAATCTAACTCCTGCCTTAGCGCAACGTTGAGGCTACGAATACCCCCACCCACAGGTGTAGTAAGCGGCCCTTTTATAGAAAGTAAATATTCTTTAAAAGCATTCATCGTTTCTTCGGGCATCCAACTTCCAGTAGCATTAAATGCTTCTTCACCAGCCAATACTTTTAGCCATTCTATTTTCTTTTCGCCAGCATAAGCTTTTGCAATGGCTGCATCAAATACACGCACACTCGCTTTCCAAATATCTGGGCCAATGCCATCTCCTTCAATAAATGGTATCGTGGGATTGTTTGGTACGGTAAGTTTACCGTTTTGCATGGTTATTTTGTTCATAGATTGTAGTATTCAGTATTGAGTATTGAGATTGGTTTGTGATACTTTAAAGTTAATATTTTTTGCTTTTTAGTCTTGTGTCTTATATCTATAATCTCAAGTCTAATTTTGTGCTGCAAAAGTAAAGCAATCCAATTAAAGAAATAGGCATAAAAAAGCTTTCTGTCAAACAACAGAAAGCTTACTAAATATTCAAAAAAAGGTTAATTGGTTCTTCTTATCCTAAAATTACAGGTAATATTGTATGGCGGGTTACCGGCGCCAGATCCTATTAATAAACCCGAAAATGTACCTGATACAAATTGCCCTACAGCTCCATATTCCGTAATACTTACTGATATTGGTGTAGGTATTGTTGTGGTTGAATCAAGTATTTGTAAAGCCCTAAATGTTTGTAAATTCTGTGCACTACCACTTGCAATAGATTGATTAGCAAATCTAAAACTAACCCTAGAAGTTGAAGGAGGAGAATTTAAATTGTTATTAGCTTCTATTGATATAAAGGATTGCAGATTGTTATTATAAAAAAAGGTATCTGATGGTGCCGTTAAATTATAAGCTGCCCCATTTATTGTATAGTTTATAAACTGCTGTGTGGTTACACCACATGCTTGTATATTAGGAATCGTATTTGCTCCAGCATTTGAAACGGTATAAGTTATACTGCCACTTTGTTGCGCATTTGATACATCTTCTCCTATTAAAACAATTGTTTGTGGCAAAGAGCATAATATTTTACTAAAGCTATACGTCCCCAAATTACTTAACGGATATCTGGTAAAAACATATCCTTCTTTTACAATAATATAACCGTTTGTAACTGCTGTGGTAGCACAATTGGTTACTGTTCCTGTAAAACTAGCAAGCGTTGTAGAAGTTGGTATAGTAATTACTCCCAAAGAAATATTAACATTGGTAGTGGTAAATGTTTGTGTATAAATGGGTGTTGCACAATTATAATTAGGGTATACACTCAATGAAAGTTGTGCATTATTAGGTACAGCACCTCCTACATATCCACTAGAATCTGTATAACCATTAGCTGCATTTAATGGGTTACTTACTACTGATATTCTTACCTGTGCATTTTGAATTGGTTGTCCACTGGCATTTTTTAATGTACAGTTGAAAAGCACATAATTTGCTGGCACATCATAATTCCAAAAAGAGAAATGGCTTACTTCTCCTACGTAATTGTTTCCCACTTTTGTAGCACTACCTTCTTCTTTCCACAATCCATTGGTTTCGTCAAAATACCACAAAGGAATAGTTGTAGGAGCATTTGCAATAATTACAGAAGGAATAGGCATCGTAAGGGTAGCTTTTTTACCAGTTGCTATTTGCAATAAATCACCCGTTGTACTGGTTAATTCTACAGCTGCCATGCCATAAGTGGTTAATAATTTCATAGCTCCTGTAGCATCTTTACCTCTAAGATCGCCTGGCATAATATTGTTTAAATCTGGAGCTGTTGGGTTTATCCATTGTGCTTTTACACTTACAACGCCTGTATACGCTATGCCAGTAGTAGCATTTACGATTGCATTGGTGGGAAAAGATATTTTCATTCCTCCACTCAATATTACATCCCCACCTGTTGTACCACTTATAGAACCAGCATTGCTTTTTGGCAATAATTTAATTCTAAAAAAACCGGCTTTACCTTCTGCTGCTATCCATGTTTTGATTCCTTTAAAATAAGCAACTTTGTTAACAGTAATAAAAGCAGCGCTCTTTCTTAATTCTACAGATTTTATTTCAAAATATCCATATGCATCGGTAGTGGTTGTTTTTACACCTGCATTTACGGTGGCTCCTTGCACAGGCAAGTTATTTTCATCTGTAACAAAGCCAGATACAGAAGTTACAATCTTTTCAAATGATTCAACATTGGTTATTATAACTACCTCATTTTGATCCGGGAATCTTTTTTGGCATCCTGAAAACAAGAAAATAAAACTTAATACTGTCATAAAAAAAATACCCTTAAACCTAGATATAAATGTATTCATAAAATAATTTTTCGGTGTTATTTACTATGACCCATTAACTATTAACAATGTTGCCTGCACTAAAAATCTATCCTGCAATTTATCCATTCACTATCAAACTTCACTGCATCATATTTCTTGTAAAAATTTATTGCTGGCTCGTTCCAATCCAAAACTTGCCAAACCAATCCACTATAGTTTTTTACATTACATTCTTCTATTAGCTTATCAAACAGCATTTTACCTATACCAGCCCCACGCATGCTATCAGTTACAATTAAATCTTCTAAATACATTCTTTGGCCTTTCCAAGTACTATAGCGTATATAATAAAGTGCAAAACCAACTACAGCTCCCTCTACTTCTGCTATATAAGCTTCCCAAACGGGCTTTGGTCCAAAACCACTTTCTACGAAGTGCTTCATGGTTACTGTTACTTCATCGGGGGCTTTTTCATACACAGCCAGCTCATGTACGAGTTTCATTATTTGTGGACAATCTTCTTGAATGGCTTTACGAATGGTTATCTGCATATAAATATTTTTTTGCCGTAAAGATAAACGTTCATTCAATAATGAGTTGTGTACAAGTTTTTACAAAATAATTAATGTTTAAACATTAATATAAATTATTAATGTATTTTTACAAAAAAATTAGAATATGAATATTATAGAAAGTCTTAATTGGAGATATGCTACCAAGAGAATGAATGGCAATATTGTTCCACAAGAGAAATTAGATACCATTTTAGCTGCTACCAATCTTGCTGCCAGCTCTTATGGTTTCCAACCTTACACAGTATTGGTTGTTACAAATCAAGCTATAAAAGAAAAATTACAAGCAGCTGCTTATGGCCAGCATCAGTTAGGCGAAAGCTCTCATGTGTTGGTTTTTTGTGTACCAGAGCAAATTACAACGGCAGATATTCAAGTTTTTATGGAGAATATTGCTGCTACAAGAAGCATGCCTATTGAAGCCTTAAGTGGTTACCAACAAATGATAGAAGGCACCATTGGCAAACTTACAGCAGAGCAACAGCAAATATGGAGTGCAAAGCAAGCTTACATAGCACTGGGAACAGCCCTTACTACTGCTGCAGAGCAAAAAGTAGATGCTTGCCCTATGGAAGGTTTTAATGCAAGCGAATTTGGTGAAATTCTTGGATTGAAAGAAAAAGGTTTGAAAGCAGTGGTATTAATGCCATTGGGTTTTCGCTCAGATGAAGATGCTACACAACATTATAAAAAAGTAAGAAAAGAATCGAAAGATATTTTCCATATGATAAACTAGGATTGGAACAAAAAATGCACTTGAAAAAAGTGCATTTTTTGTTTATAAGAATAATCAATTTCATTTTCTACCCGGATATATTTTTAATGCCTCCTTCAAGCATTCAGTAGCGGCTATAATAGATTCTACATTCAGTACATAAGCCATGCGTACTTCATCTTTCCCCAGCCCCGGCGTAGCATAAAAACCAGTAGCTGGTGCCATCATAACGGTACTGCCATTATAAGAAAATTCTTCTAACAACCATTGGCAAAATTTATCGCTGTCATCTATCGGTAATTGTGCCATGGCATAAAATGCACCCCCAGGGTTAGGGCAAAATACCCCATCAATTTCATTTAGTGCCTTTACCAACGTATCTCTACGCAATTTGTATTCTGCCTTGGTAGTATCAAAATAATTATCTGGCAAGTCTACCGCTGCTTCTCCAAGTACTTGGGCATAGTATGGTGGACTCAATCTACATTGAGCAAATTTCATCGCAGTATTAAGCACTTCCTTATTTTTTGTTACAAATGCCCCTATTCGTCCACCACATGCACTGTATCGTTTGCTAATGGTATCCATCAACACTACATGTTGCTCTGCTCCTTTAAGATGCATGGCACTTGTATGGGTACCTTCGTAACAAAACTCTCTGTAAGCCTCATCAGCAAATAAAAACAGATTATGCTTTATTACAATTTCTTTAAGCGTTTCCATTTCGGCAGCGCTGTATAAATATCCAGTTGGGTTATTGGGATTACAAACAACTATTGCTTTTGTTTTTGAAGTTATTGCTTTCTCAAAATCTTCTATGGGCGGCAGCGCAAAACCTGTTTGTATAGAACTTTTTATAGGAACTACTTTTACATCGGCTTGTACCGCAAAACCATTGTAGTTTGCATAAAAAGGTTCTGGAATTATTACTTCATCTCCCGCATCTAGACATGCCATAAAACCAAATGAAATGGCTTCACTTCCCCCAGTGGTTACAATAATTTCTTCTGCAGTTACATCAATATTATTTTTAGCATAATACTGAACCAACTTTTTACGATAGCTTTCATTGCCGGCACTATGGCTATATGCAAGCACGTGCACGTCACAATTTTTTACAGCATCTATACAAGTTTGTGGGGTTACAATATCTGGCTGGCCAATATTTAGATGATAAACCTTGGTACCTCTTTTTTTTGCAGCTTCTGCAAAAGGTACAAGTTTGCGTATAGGAGATGCAGGCATTTCTGTGCCACGGTTACTTATTTTTAGCATAACGCAAAGATATTAAAACCCTTCTGAAATATTACCAAGCGAAATTTTGTTATTTGAACCACGAAGACACTGAATAAAAAAAGATTCACAAAGAAGAATTGAAACTGAAAGCCTTTATGCTACTTTGGTTCATTCTGCCTTTGTGGTTCAAATAAAATGGTAAAGTTTATTGCAATAAACCTGCAGCCCAATCCAAGCCATATTTTGCTTTTAATAATTTTACTTGCAGCTCTATTATTTTTTGTTGTATTTCCAACAATTTATTTTCACGAGTATTTACCAGAAAAAGGCTGCTTTCTCCATTGGTAAAACGAAGTAGTTCGTTTCTCAAAAGTGAGTTGTAATTTTTAAGGGCACTGCTTGCAACATTTAATTGTGACTGCAATAAAATAAATTGATTATAATAATCTTTTATCTTATTATCGGTTTCTTGCATTTTTTGATTTAGTTCTAGCGTAGACTCTTGTATTTTCAATTTTGCCAACCGGTACTCGCCTCTTCCTTCTCTAAAGCGCAATGGGATTTTAATATCTAATCCCCATCGGTTATTATTGTCCAACAACGTGCTACTAAAGTTTTTTACTACAAAATAATCCTTGTTTAATAAATTTGCTTTTAAGTTTACTGTGGGCAATAAGTTTTGAAATTTTAATTTTTTATCAACTTGTAATCCATCAATCTTAAACCTTGATTGTTGCAAAATCGGATTTTGAGCATTGCTTATTTGCAATAAATCATTGAGGGCTTTTGTTGTAATATAACTTCCTATCAAACTTGTATCTGGCAATATACCATCAGCAATATTTTGTGCTCCTCCATCTGCACCCCAAATAAAATTATTGAGGTTAAATTTTGCACTCATCATTTTTATTTCTGCATCAGCTTGCATCAATAAAAAATTTTGAAGTTGTGTAAATGCTTCTGTAGTGTCCATTGCAGCCCTATCTCCATTTATATTGGAAGTAACAACGAGCTTTAACCTATCCCTGCTAATTTTTACATAAGAAGAAAAAATATTGTAGAGTTTATAACTTCCCGTCCATTGGTAATAGCTACTATAAGCGTCCAATAACAAATCGTTTATCAATGCTTTTCTTTGTGCAGCAGTTTGTTGTATGGCAATTTTTGCTTGTAGCAAAAATGCCCTGCGTTTATCTATCATTAAGCCTTTTGCTAGTGGAACTTCTACGCCTAAATAACTACTCCTTCCGGCCGATATTTCACTTTCTAAAAACTGTCCTCCATTTCTTTCTATACCCGTTTTTATATCTCCGATAGGAAGTGGTACTTTTAAATCGGCATTGTTATAAAAATAATAATTTTTACTATCAAAGGTTTTTTGCCTGGTTTCGTATTCAAACACAGGATCAAAACCACCTTTAGCAGAAAGTAAATTGGCACTAGCTTTTTCTTCTTGTATGCGAGCTACTTTTGCAAGCGGATGATGCAACTTAATTTTTTCTATAAAATCGTCTATTGTTAAGATACGGATAGAATCATTTTGTGCCTCGCATTTAAAAATACACAGTAAAAATAATAGTACAGTACTATAAATTTTATTCATTATTTTTCTTTTCTACGTTTTCTGGAAATTTATAATATTCTGGTGGAAAGCCATTGATGTGTCGCCATAACTCATAATAAATGGGTACATCTTTTAGCAAAGCTATGCCCTGTGCACCATTACCCATTCTTAGATTTTGTGGCCATTTTTTTTCTGTAGTATCTTCTATTACAAGCACCCTAAATTTTCCATTAGCGCTTACATTGGTTTCTATGGTGTTTACCTTGCCACCAAAAGTGCCGTAGCTCGTGTTTGGCCATCCACTAAAAACGATGGCAGGTATCCCATCAAAAATAAATCGCACTTTTTGCCCTTTGCTTATGAGGGGTAAATCCATTGGCTCCACATACATTTCTATTGCATAATCAATATGGTCGGGTACAATTTCTGCTATCATTTCTCCTTCTTTGAGCAACTCTCCCAAACCTGCTTTTTTTGCTTTTGTTATTTGCCCGCTTTGCGGTGCAATTACATAATATAGTTTGTTTCGTATATCATAACTGCTATAGGTATTTTGCAACTTACTAATATCTGCCTCAGTAGATGCAGCATTTGACAAAGAACCGAACCTGTCTCCTTCTGCTTTAGATATTTTATCGTTGTAATCCATCATAGAAATATTTTGTTCTATTCTAAGATTAATCAACTCTTGTTTGCTTTGCGCCAATTTATTATCGGAACTTATTTTTTTTGCATATCCGTTTTGATAATTTACTTTCCTTTTTTCAAAATCTACCAGCGATATGGCTCCGCTATCTAGCATTACTTTACCCGCATCTAATTGCCGTTTGTATACAGCCAGTTCATTGGTTACTGCTACTACTTCTAATTCATCATTCTGTACTTTTAGTTGTTGCTGGGCAATTTTATTTTCTATAGAAGCTTGTTTTAATGCCCTACCCTGAGTAAGAACATTGGTTTGTACTTGAGCAGTAGCTGCTTTGCTTTCATAACCAGAAGCGCTGCTTTGCTTTGCACTTATTTGTTGCTTGGTACGATCTAGCAGTTGAGGATCAAAATAATCTACCTTTATTTCTCCTAATTGCAAAATGGTATCCCCGGCTTTTACATAGTCACCTTCTTGTACATACCACTTCACAATTTTACCCGGTATTACACTATTTATTTCTTGTGGGCGTTGGTCTTGTCGCACAGTAGTCATACTACCCTTTGCACGTATATTTTGTGTCCATGGCAAAAAGAGCAATACAAAAATTAAAATAAAAATGCCCATACCCCATAGCTTTCCACTTCTGCTACGTCCAATTCTGTAAATATTACCAAAGGAGCCAACATTACTAACTGGTATGGTTTCTAAAGCTTGATTAAGGTATTTGTAATTCGTTGCCATTTTTTATGTTAATAAAATTAATTTTTTATTTATTCTTTTTTAAAATTATCAATTTATCTGATTGTTGTTGTACGTTTTTATCGTTTGTAATCATGATAACTGTTGCGTTTGCTTCCGTTTTTAAATATCTCATCATATCATCTTCTCTTTCCTTTGAAAGATGCAACAATGGTTCGTCTAATAATAACAAATTCGGTTTGCCTAATAAAGCCCTCATTAATTTTATATTTTGTATCACTGCGTTGCTTAGTCGTTTACCTGTGGGATCTAGCGCTGTATCGTACCCATTTTTATGACTTAATATAAATTCTGTGAGCCCAAGCTTATCTGCTAAGTAAGTAATTTCACTAATAGAAATATTGGTATTGCCCATGGTAAGATTTTCCAAAATGGTTCCTTTAAAGATATCTTGACCTGTGAGCATAATGCCAGTTTGTGTTCGCAGGCTTTGTAATTTATAATTACCAATAGGTATCTGGTTGATGAGTACACTTCCTGAAAAACCAACGTAGGAACCAGTAAGCAAACGAAGAATGGTTGTTCTTCCCGTTCCAGAATCTCCACTTATGCAAGCAATTTGTTTATTTTCAATTTCAACGCTGACATTTTTAATACCCACACTACCATCTGGGTACACAAAACTAACATCTTGAAGTTTTATGGTACACCCATTTATGGAAATAAAATCCATGTTTCCACTTTCCTCTGAACGACTATCTACAATTTTACTCAATTTTTCTATAGATGTTAAGCTTTCAAATACATTATCCATAGTGCCTATTAGCTTTTCTACAGAATTGATGATAAGAATTATTACAATGTCTGCAGCAATAAATTGACCAACATTTATTTCTTGATTAAGCAATAGCCAAGTACCCGCAATAAGCATGGTAGATACAATTAATATTTTAAACCCAATCAAGCTCCAATATTGCGTACTCAATATCTTAAAATGTGCAGTTCTACTTAGTAGGTAACCCGTAATTTGTTCGTCTGTATTACGCATGTGTAAGTCTGTACCCTTGCTATATTTAAATGTTTTTGCACTTCTTGCAACTTCTTGCAACCAGCCTGCCGTTTTGTATTTATAATCGCTGGCCAGCATGCTAGTTTGAAACCCTCTATTGGATGTGATCCGCAAAATGATGATTAATACAATAAGAACAAAAGCTCCAAATGCTATAAATATTGGATGGTAAAATGAAAGTAATATCAAACCAAGTAGTATTTGAATAACTGAGGTAGGTATGTCTATCAACACCTTTTCGATACTCTTAGCCAGTGCCACCACATCAAAAAACCTATTTACTACTTCAGGCAAATAATAATTATCCATCTCCTCCAAATTCATATCAGGAATTTTATGCCCAAACTCCAGAGAATATCTAGTAAATATTTTCTGCCTTATTCGTTCAATAACCTGCAATTGCCTTATTTGAACAAACCCATTTAAAAATACGCCTCCAATAACGATTATAATAAGAATAACAATAGAAGTAGAGAGCGTAGCAGCCATTACAAAACTTATGATCGTTTGTATACCAAGCGGTAAAGAAAGAGAAATGAGCCCTCCCACAATAGCAAAAAAGTATACAGAACCTACATCTTTTCTATCTGCCATAATAAGCCGATGCAATTTCAATAATGCATTGGATAAAGAGGAAACATTTGCCATAATATTACTTTGCTTAAAAATAAAGTGCAAATATAAATAATTATCAATTACAATAGTATTACTATTGTTAATAATTTATTTTTAAATAATTTGTTTGTTTAACTATTACATTTTATACCTTTGTTCAAATACTTTATCATGCAAATAGATTTTAAAATTAAAATGAGCGATAAGCTTTATGTAAGAGACCCCGAAGGAACAGATATAGGCAAAATGATTGTAAAATATTCTGTTACAATGATATCTAACATTGGTTATGAGCAATTTACTTTTAAAAAACTGGCCATTGAAATAAATAGTACAGAAGCGACTATTTATCGCTATTTTGAAAATAAACACAAGCTGTTAATATATTTATTAGATTGGTATTGGTCGTATATCGAATTTCAAGTAATATTCCAATTGAATAATATTACAGACCCTGCAGAAAAAATAAAAAAAGTAATAGATATTTTGGTGTGGGAAGATAACGCCGCTATTGTTTTTACAGAACCCGACCAACAAGCTTTGTATTATATTGCTATAGCAGAAGGTAGCAAAACCTATTTGAGTAAAGATGTGGATGACAACAATAAAGAACTGCTCTACAAACCATTTAAAGATTTATGCGCAAGAATTGCTTTGATTTTCAAAGAGTATAATCCAAAGTATAAGTACCCTGCCTCTCTTGCTAGTACAGTTGTAGAAACTTCCCACTTGCAATATTACTTTATGCAACACTTACCAAGGCTATGTGATTTCAGTAAAAAGAAAAATCCAAAAGATATAGAAGCATATCTTGAGCATTTGGTTTTTGGTGCATTGGATTCTAAATAATGGAACGGATACTTTATAAACCATTAATAGCTATCCGCCATTAGGTGCAAGGAATATAAAATTGTAGAAAATTAAATATAAACTGTATAAAAATTCATTCTTCATTTAAAGAATTTACCTCTACAAATTTACCCATATTATCTGGCATCTATTCGTGTAATAGTTAAAAGATCATATACAAAACAGTTTTTCTGTGAATCTGTGGCAATATTTTTGCCACAGATTCACAGAAAAAAACAGAAATATCATTTTAATCTACCCCTTTAAAAATCATAAATTGTGTATTTCATACATAAAATTCTTTTG
>JANPCB010000154.1:0-155010 GCA_031430735.1 Ferruginibacter sp.
GAGTGATGAGTTGTGAGTTGTTGATAGTCGGTTGTCATTTGTCGGTAGTAAGTTATAAGTTATATGGCCTCGTAGTACAATGGATAGTATTCGAGTTTCCGAAGCTCTAGATCCAAGTTCGATTCTTGGCGAGGCCACAAAAAGAAATAAGTATTTGATTTATGCCAAGATGCTTATTTCAAATTATAAGAATTTGCAAGGTCTTGAAGTTCCAATAAATTGTTGACTTTAAGTTTTGTAAATATCCTACCCTTATGCGTTCCTACAGTAGAAATGCCCAGCTTGAGATCTGCTGCAATAACGCTTATCGTTTTACCATTGAGCAACATAGATACAATTTCAAACTCACGTGCAGAAAGCGAATTGAATGGGTTGCTTTCTGCCGAGTTACTGTTGCCCTCAGCTAAAACGAACAACATTTCTTCACTTATATATTTTTTACCATTTAGCACCAGATCTATCGCTTTCCTTACTTCGTCCATAGGAGCTTCCTTACTAATAAACCCTTTTGCTCCAGCTTTAATATAACGAAGCGCATAAATGTTTTCGGAGTTCATTGAAAATACCAATACCTTAAGTGCAGGATAATTTGCTTTAAAAGATTCCATAAGGGCAAAAGAATCCGTATTAGGCATTTGCACATCTAGCATTACAAAATCATATTGATTATTTTTCACTAACTCAAGAGCCGTTTCGCCATCCTTAGCCTCATGAATTTCTGATTCAGCGTATATATTTGCAATCAAAAGTTTAATACCAGAGCGTACAACCACATGGTCGTCTATTAGTAGAAATTTTTGCATGTTTAGCTAATTATTATAAATTTATCGAATGCAATAAATCTATTTAGAATTCAAATTTAACAAAAAAAGTTACTGTAAGTTCAATAAACGTAAAATATTGAATTTATAAATTAGGGATGATGCGCATAACTATTTTTAAACGAATATTATTTCATTTGACTTTAAAATAGCGATATTATAATTTGCATTTCTAAAAAAGCCAAATAGTCTGTACCTTCATTGATATACAAATACTTTAAGTTTGCCATTAAAAAATATGATACCAGCCAATAACAGAGACCTGGCACATTTCTTCGAAAGGATATCAGATGCATTTTTTGCATTGGATAATGACTGGAATTATACTTACTTAAATAAAGCAGCATTGGCACTTCATAAATTAGAAGCAGATTCATTGTTGGGAAAAAATATTTGGGAAATACATCCAGAGTTAGTAAATGGAGATTTTTACAAAGCGCTTCATGAAGCAAAGGAAACACAGCAATTGCAGCGAAATGAATTCTATGATGCCGTAAATAAAAAATGGTACGATGATTTGATTTATCCCGATTTAGAGGGTATTTCTGTTTATTATCATGACATTACTGAAAGGAAAAACACTTTAGAACAACTAAAAGTTTCTGAAGAGGCATTAAGATTATCTACAGAACTATATCGGCTGGTTGCCAAAGCCACCAACGATGCCATTTGGGATTGGGATATTAAAAATGATATTTTAAAAGGCAACGAAATATTTTGTTCTCTTTTTGATGCGCCCCCAAATAGTATTTTTAATTACAATTCCTTTATTGAAAAAATTCACGAGGATGATAAGTTAAGATTGAGAGAGAATTTTGATAAAGCGATTAAAGAGGGGCAAATTTTGCTTACAGAAGAGTTTAGGTTTAAACAAAAAAGCGGGAAATTTAGAGTAGTAAATGACAGGGCTTATATCCTTTATAACGGCGACAAGCAAGCTTATCGGATGCTGGGAGCCATGCGTGACGTAACTCAAATAAAAGAAACAGAACAAAAACTTATCTTAGAAAAAGAATTATCAGATTCTGTAATCAATAGCTTACCAGGCATTTTCTATTTATTCAATAAAGAAGGGAAATTTATAAGTTGGAATAAGAATTTAGAAACGGTAACAGGATATGCTGCTGCAGAAATATTAAAAATGCAACCTTCGGATTTCTTTATAGAAGAAGAAAAAGAAATGATGGCTCAAAAAATCTATAACGTTTTTAAAGAGGGGGTAGATTTTGTTGACGCTTTTTTTCTTACAAAAGCCAAACAAAAAATCCCTTTTTATTTTACAGGCATGCGAATTCATTACGAGAATCAAACTTGCGTTTTGGGAGTTGGAATAGATGTTTCCCAAAAGAAAGCTGTAGAAGAAGCCCTAAAAATATCGGAAGAAAAGTATAGGTTGCTATTTAATGAAAACCCGTTGCCAATGTGGATATTAGACACAGTTGAAAATAGGTTTCTACAGACGAATAATGCGGCAATTAATATCTATGGATATAGCAAATCGGAATTTTTAGCAATGCCCATTAATGCATTACATCCAGAAAATAACACAGGTTATATAGATTGGAATTCGAAATTACCTGAAGAAAAGCTACACAGCGAAATGAATTGGGAACATAAGAAAAAAGACGGCACTATCATTAAAGTAAATATATTATCAAGCGATATAACTTATGAAGGTAAAACGGCTGTTTTAACAATGGCAAATGACATTACTGCAAGGTTAGAAGCAGAAGAGAGCCTTCAAAAATCTAACAGCGCATTTAGAGAGCTCGCATCACATTTAGAAACCATAAGGGAGAGTGAAAGAACCCGTATTGCAAGAGAGATACATGATGAACTTGGACAACAGCTCACTGGTTTGAAAATGGATATTTCATGGATAAATAAAAAAGTGAAATCGGAGGATGAGGCCGTGCAAAATAAAATGAAGGATATTATTCAGTTAATAGACAATACTGTTATAACGGTGAGGCGCATCGCAACCCAGCTAAGACCAGATATATTGGACGATTTGGGCCTTATTTCTGCTATGGATTGGCAAAGTGAAGATTTTCAAAAAAGGCATGAAATAAAATCTACCTTCACATCTAATGTAAGTCATGTAATACTTACTTCAGATATATCTACAAATGTTTTTAGAATATTTCAAGAAAGCCTTACCAATATATCCAGGCACGCTAAAGCAACAGAAGTTGTTACAACTTTGAATGTAGAAAATGATACATTGACCTTGACTATAAAAGATAATGGAATAGGCATAAATGAAAATGACATCATAAACAAAAAAACACTTGGAATTCTTGGGATGAAAGAAAGGGCTTTATTAATAAAAGGGAAGTATGACATTTATAATAATATAGACGAAGGAACTTCCGTTATTATTTCTGTACCTTTATCTAATACATCTATCATTTAACAAAAGCATATATGATAAGAATACTAGTTGCAGATGATCATGTTGTAGTGAGGAGAGGGCTAAAGATGATTTTATTAGAAGGTTTCCCAGGCGCCGCTATTGAAGATGTAGGCGATGCAGAAGATTTAGTAAAACAAGTAATTAAATCCGATTGGGACGTAGTCATTAGTGATTTAAACATGCCAGGCAGAAGCGGTTTGGATGCATTGGTACAAATAAAACAAATAAAACCTACCCTACCGGTTCTTATTTTAAGCATTCATCCAGAAGATCAATATGCTATAAGGGTACTCAAAGCGGGTGCTTCTGGTTATTTAAGTAAAGACATGGCACCCGACGAATTGGTAAATGCGGTGCAAAAAGTGATGCTTGGCAAAAAATATATTTCTGCTGCCGTTGCCGAAAAACTTACAGCAACATTCGATGAAGACCAAAATAAACTGTTGCACGAAAACTTATCTGACAGGGAATTTGATGTACTAAAAATGCTTGCAAAAGGCAAATCTGTTTCAGAAATTGCAGATTTACTATTTTTAAGCGTAACTACAGTAAGTACATATAGGGCACGTATTATTTCTAAAATGAACCTTAAAAACAATGCGGAAATTACCTTGTATGCGATAGAGCATAAACTCATATAGTAAAAATCAATCGTAATTTTACTAATTAACTTTGATATTTTTACTACATTGGCATAGGTTTTATATCTTTAAGTTTGCCAAAAAAATTATTTTCTGAACCAAGCCAACAAAATAAAAGTACTTTTAGTTGATGATGCTGTATTAATAACCAAGCGTTTAACAGAGACAATAGGTGAAATTGAGGAAGTGTCTGATATTTTTGTAGCGCATGATTACGGTAGCGCATTACAATATATAGAGAGTAAAAACCCTGATATGATTCTGTTAGATATACATTT
The DNA here is from genome assembly GCA_031430735.1 of Ferruginibacter sp. Classification (GTDB taxonomy): domain Bacteria; phylum Bacteroidota; class Bacteroidia; order Chitinophagales; family Chitinophagaceae; genus Ferruginibacter. Next base: position 4,157 of record JANPCB010000154.1, read on the forward strand.
ACCAGACAAAAGTGGATTAGAATTGCTAGAATTGGTTAGAAAAGAATTTGAGCATATTAAAGTATTGATGGTAACAAACAAGGCATCTCAATATTACAGAGACCTATGTTTACAAATTGGTTGCCATCATTTTATAGATAAGTCTAAAGAATTTGAGACAATTCCTGCTATTATAAAATCTTACTGTTAATATTATAGATATATTCGATCTATTGCAGGTCTAAATTTTTCCATTATTACTTTTCTTTTTAGTTTAAGTGTAGGCGTAAGCTCTCCACTTTCTATAGTCCATTCGTCTGGCAATAATTCAAATTTCTTTATTTGCTCTACATGGTTAAAGAATTTATTGAAAGATTCAATTAGCTCTTTGTATAACCCCCTTACTTTTGGGTTATGCACAGCATCTTCATTGGTTGTAAAAGGTATGTCTTGTGAGCGCATCCACTCTTTTAAATTTGGTAAAGACGGAACAATCAATGCACCAACAAATTTTTCTTCTGCGCCAATGATCATTATCTGTTCCACAAAAGGAGATTCCTTCATTTTATTTTCTATTGGCTGTGGTGCCACATATTTTCCGCCACTTGTTTTAAAGAGTTCTTTTTTACGGTCAGTAATTTTTAAATACTTACCATCTTCAAATACGCCTATATCTCCTGTATGCAACCAACCATCTACTACTGTTTCGGCAGTGAGCCCTGGCTGCTTATAATACCCTTGCATAACACTAGGCCCCTTCACACAAATTTCACCATCCTCCAGCAATTTTACCTCTTGCCCATCTAATACAACTCCTACGGTTCCAAACTTTGTTCCTCCTTTTTTCCTACAATTAATACTTATTATTGGGCTATTCTCTGTGGGTCCATATCCTTCATAAATTGGAATATTTGCAGCATTAAAAATTCTAATTAACCTTACCTGGCAGGCTGCCCCGCCCGTTATTATACAATCAATATTACCACCCAGCGCCTCTCTCCATTTAGAAAAAATGAGTTTGTTTGCCAATGCCAACTGTATGTTATAGCTTATACCACCACTTTTTAAATTGTCATATTTATTGGCAAGATCAACTGCCCAGTAAAATAATGTCTTCTTTACGCCAGTGAGTTCGGCACCTTTGGCCATTATTTTTTCATATACTTTTTCCAACAACCTAGGCACTGTACAAAAGATGGTTGGTTTTACCTCTTTTAAGTTTTCGCCAATCAATTCCATACTTTCTGCAAAATAAATAGAAAATCCACTGCTCATAAAAATGTAAGATGCAATGCGCTCGTAAATATGATTGAGCGGTAAAAAACTCAACGACCTTCCATTTACATCTACTGTAAAAGGAAAACTGTTCTTACCATTTATTACATTACTTACTAAATTTTTATGACTCAACATTACTCCTTTGGGGAAACCTGTTGTACCAGATGTGTAAATTATGGTTGCACAATGGTTGGTATCGATATTGGTTTTTACTAATTCCAAATTTTTCAAATCTTCATCTGTTACACCCTCCAAAATGGTTTTCCAAAATGTAGTCCCTTCCTTTTCATCAAAATTAATAAGCCCTTTTAATGTTGGCACTTTGCTTGTAATATCTATTACTTTTTGAAGGATTTCTTCTCCTCCTGCAAAAGCAAGTTTTATCTCTGCATCATTAAAAATATATTCCAGTTCGTTTACGTTGGTTGTTGGATAAATGGGGCACAATATGGCACCTATTTGTTGGCAAGCCAGATCTAATATGAGCCACTCAGGTCTATTTCTAGATATAAGTGCTACTTTGTCTTGCTTTTCCACTGTCATATCATTGCCACTGATTCCCATTTTTAATAAGCCTGCGCTTAGTTTATTCACTAGGCCTACAACTTCTTGGGTGCTAAGAGGATTCCATTTATCATCAATTTTGGCAGCAAACATATCAGTTTTAGGAAACTGTGCAAGCTGGTAATATAAAAAATCGAATACTCTGGTCTGTTCGTTCATGGGTTTAATTTAATCGTTGGGTTTAGATAGTACCTAATTAAATATTGCTTTAATTTAATGTAATATCTAGTTTCGTTTAGCAAATCTAAGGTATAAAAAAAAAGCCATCCTTTATCAGATGGCTTCAAAAAATAACTGCTTTAATTTTTTATATGCTGGTTTTTCCATTTTCTTTTAGCAAACCATTCCATACCTTTTTTCCTTGTAATTTTCTTACCAAATACATGAGTCCTACAAAAATGAAAAAGAGTGGACCCGCAAAGCCAAGAATACCAATCCATCTGCCGCCATAAAATTGCTCCATGGGCCTTTTCAATCTTTCTGCAATAATGTACATACTTGGTACCATTATTAGGGTAAGGAAAAATGCAAATATTAATCCAAAAATAATTGTCCAACTTAGTGGTCCCCAAAAAACCACACTATCGCCTCCAAAGAAAATATGCGGATTAAGGTTTTGGAATAGCGTAACAAAATTTATATTAAAACCTACAGCCAAGGGCAATAAACCCAACATAGTTGCCAATGCAGTAAGCATAACGGGAATGATACGAATCTTACCCCCTTGGATAGCCGCCTCCCGCATGCGCATACCACGCCCACGAAGCTCATCTGTAAATTCTATTAATAAGATTCCATTTTTTATTACAATTCCCGCAAGGCCAATAATACCCACTCCAAGCATAATGGTTGCAATGGTCATTCCGGTAAATGCATAGCCTAGCAATACCCCTATTATAGAAAAGAAAATTTCTGTTAATACAATAAAGGGTTTACTAAGTGCATTAAATTGTAAAACCAATATCAAGAAAATCAAAGCCAACGCTCCCAGCAATGCCATTCCTAAAAACTTAGATGTTTCAGCCTCTTGCTCGCTTTGGCCAGATTGCCTAATACTTATTGATGGAGGAATTTTAGAAATAGCTTTAAAATTTTCGATTTTAGAGGCAAGCTCATCATTCACTCCTTTTACCATCGATTGGTCAAGCACATTGGATTGTAATTGTATGGTACGTTTTACATTTTTACGTGCTATTGCTCCAGAAGTATTTGTATTGTCAACAGTGGCAATTGCCCCAATAGGTATCGATTTTATTCCCATCGTATTCATATCCATGAACGTAATACGAAGATTCATCAAATCAGTAATATTATTGCGAAGCAAGTCAGCAGTTCTTAATTGAATTTTATATTCATCTTCACCCTCTTTTAACTTGGTTACTTCTTTACCAAATACGGCCGTACGCAATTCCATGCCTATCTGACCTGTACTCAGTCCTTGTGCCATGGCTTTCTCCCTATCAATATTCACTGTTATTTCTGGGCTATTCAAGTCTACATCGGTATGCAAATTTTCTATGCCTTTTATTTGATTCGTATCCAAATAATTGATTAGACTGGTTGCTACTTTTGCTATTTGATCATACTCATCTCCTACAATCTCTATGTTTACTGGTGGGTCGGTTGGTGGGCCTCCATCTTCTTGTCCTACTTCTATACTTGCACCTGGTATACCTTTTACGGCCAATCGTATATCATCTAAGTACGGTTTTGTTTTTTTACCATCCCGCTTTTCGTACTCCACAAATGATACTTGTATACGCCCAAGATTTGGCTGCACACTCCTGTTGTTGTCTCTAGGATTATTGGCACTGTTGGCTACGTTTGCAATTACACTTTCTACAATAGCGCCTGGCTTGCCTGGCAGTTCATTCACCAACACTTTTTGCACCCTGGTTTCTAAAATCTGTAAAATACTGTCTGTTTTTTTTATGGAAGTGCCCACTGGTAGTTTTAGATACACATAAATAAAGTTGGGATCACCACTCGGAAAGAAAGTGCTTTTATTTCCTCTAGCTATCAATAAAAAAACAGAGAGCGGAAACAATAAAAACAAACTCACCAAAAGCCATGCAGGTCTCCAACCTTGCAAAACCCACCTCAATAATTTTTCATACTTACCCATCAAAGATGGTAAAATCCTGTCCTGAAATGCATGTATTATTCTCCTGAAAATATACCTATTCAATACAGCCAATATTGCCATGAACAACAAAAAGTTTCCGTACCCATGCAATGAATTTTTTCTGGCTACTATTTCGTTGAATAATCTGGTTCCCTCCATATAAGCATTGCTACCACCAACAATGAAAGCTACTAAATTAAAAATCACCCCCATAATGATAGCAGCCCAAAACCACCACTTTTTAAATATGCCTGATTTTTTTTCTTCAAATTCTTTGCCTTCTGGTTTCATAAAAGAAACAGCAAAAACAGGGTTGAAAATAAATGCTACAATAAGCGAAGCTGCCAAAGTGAGTATCAGCATTGTTGGTAGATAAATCATAAACTTACCAATAATACCTTTCCAAAAAAGTAAAGGGAAGAATGGAGCAAGCGTAGTGGCGGTACCAGCTAGTACAGGAATAAAAATTTCTCCCGCTGCTTCTTTGGCACTTCGTACAATATTTACCTTTCCGTTATTATAAATCCTATGTGTGTTTTCTATTACCACAATAGCGTCGTCCACAATAATACCTAGCCCAAAGAGCAGTGCAAATAATACGATGAAATTAAGCGTGATGGGCGTACCAATGATAAAATTGCCCAATGGCAAAAACATGAAGGCTACAAAAATACTTAATGGCACACTCAATGCTACAAAGAAGGCATTGGTTACTCCCATAAAAAACATTAGTACCATTAATACCAATACAAAACCAATGATGATGGTGTTTACCAAATCATTAAAGGAGGTAGCGGTGGTTTTACTTTGATCGCCTGTAATTACAACATTCAAATTTTTGGGAAGCTCTTCATCTTCCTTCATTTTTGCTACAATGTCTTTTACTTTGCCTGCAGCGCTTATGAGGTTTTCGCCAGAGCGTTTTACAATATTTAGCGTAACTACATTTTTCCCATCCAAGCGTGCATAGCTTTCTTTTTGTTTGATGGTATCTTTTAGCTCTGCAATATCCCTTAAGTAAACCGAAGCTCCTCTCGAACTGCTGCGTACAATAATATTTTGCAAGGCCAATGCCGTTGTGAATTGCCCTTTTATTTTAAGCGTACGTTTCATGTCGCCTACTTCTATAAGGCCGCCTGTTATATCATTGTTTTCTCTTTTTACGGCATTTTCTATATCTGTAAAAGAAATACTGGCCGCTTGCATTTTATAAGGATCAGCATTTATTTGTATCTCCCTTTCTGGTGCACCCACAATCTCTGCTCTTGTAAGTTCTGTTAATTGCTCAAATCTATCTTGGAGTTTTTTTGCATACTCTTTTAATTTTACGCCATCATAATCGCCACTTACGTTTACAAACATGATGGGCATTTCGCTAAATGCAAACTCTTGTGCATTCGGTTGCGAGGTGAGGTCGTTGGGCAAATCTGTTTTTGCTTTATCAATAGCATCTTTTACTTTAAGTTTGGCTATATCTGTTTTTACATCGCTATCAAACTCTACGATAATAAGGCTATAATCTGTTTGAGATGTGCTGGTAATTTTTTTCACCTTAGCGCCACTAATGCCTTTTAGTTGTTTTTCTATTGGTCTTGTTACCAGGTTTTCTATATCTTTTGGAGAATTTCCTACATAAATAGTAGTAACACTTACCGTAGGCATTACAATATCTGGAAACTGCTCTTTGGGCAATGTATTAAATTGATACATTCCTATAAAAGTAATAATGGCCGCAGTGATATAAATGACCGTTTTATTATCTACCGCCCAAGAAGTGGGTTTAAACTGCTTAAATTTTTTTGAAATGCCTTCAATGAAATGATGCATAAATAGTTTTTATTTTCTTAAATAATTATAACGATGTAGCAATAGATTGGTTCTCATACAAATTTTGGTATCCCTCCGTTATCAATTGCTCTCCTGCGGCTAAACCTGTTTTTACTTCTATATTGTTACCATAAAATTCGCCTACTTGTATGCTTTTTTTTCTGGCAATAGCTTTGCCATTACTCAATTTTTCTAGCACATAAACATATTTACCCGCTTCGTCTGTTTGCACAATATTTACTGGTATTACTACAACGTTTGTTGAGCTATAATCCAATATGCGCACTTTTGCAGATTGGTTGGGTTTTAAACTTGCATCGTACGGTATTTTTATATCGGCAGTAAAACCACGATTGGCATCTACTGATTGTCCAATAAGTGATACCGTAGCATTAAACGTTTTGTTTACATCTGTGACAGATACTTCTGCAGGCGAACCAGTGCGCACCCTTGACAAATAATTTTCTGGAATACTTGTTACCACTTTTAAGGAGGAGGTATTTACAATTTTTATTTGATAAACCAACCCATTCGGCCCCTGCGTAACTCCTGAAAATGTTTCCCCAATTCTAACATTAACTTGGTCTGCAACGCCAGAAACGTCACTATACACATTGGAAGTATTCATTTGTTCTTTCGCAAGTTTTACTTGCTCATAAACAGCTTTTACTTGCTCTTCTACGGCGGTCAATTGATTTTCTAAACCAGTAACATTTGTTTTTGCAGTAATCAATTGTACTTCTGTACCTATCCCTTGCTCCCACAAATTCTTTTGGCGTTGGTATATATTTTTAGCAAAATTTAATTGCGTTTTTATCCCCTCTAATTGTTGTTTTGAAGCTACTGCTTGTTGGTTTACACCTTGTACTTGCTGTCTTACAATAGCATCATCTAGTTTTAAAACCAATTGTCCTTTTTTTACAAACTGCCCTTGTTTTATATAAATTGCTTTTACTTGCCCTCCCATACCACGTGGCGATATGTAAGAAATATTATCTGCATCTACTTTGCCTTGCAGGTCAATATAATGCGTAAAATTTTGAATGGTAACTGGTATAGTAGCTACCAGTTTTATTTTAGCAGCTTCGCCACCACCACTTGCATTTACTTCTTCTTGCAACTTTTTTATTTCTTCTGCTTTTTTAGCATTTTCTGCTTTTAGTTTTTCTATAGCAGCTTTTTTATCATTCAAGTTCGCCGTTGCATCTTTTTTTGAACTACAAGATGCCAGTACAAGAACGAATGCAGCGCAAAAAAGGAAGGTTGTTATTCTTTTCATTGGTATATGTTTATGCTTATGTTTTTTGTTTTAGAGATAATTCTGTAAAATCTGTTGTAACATTTTTATATAATTTTACAATCTTCCTACAGCTTTTAGGTAATCTATTTTTGCTATTACAGCATCGTACAATGCGCTATAGTAATTGGTTTGTGCCACTTTCAATTCTGTTTGTGCATTGTATATTTCTTGGTTGCTTCCCAAGCCGGCTTCGTATTTTTTCTTGGTAGTGTTGTATACTTTTTCAGCAAGCATTAAATTTCGCTTTTGGTTATCTATGGTAAGCAAAGCGGTTTTCATTTTTATTCTTGAAGCACTTACATCATAGTCAATAGATTCTTTGGTTTGCTCAATGGTATTTTTCGTTTTTTGTACTTCGTATTTTGCTTTTTGAATTTTGGCATTACGAGCATTACCATCAAAAATAGGAATAGAGACTTTTACCCCAACCAACGAAGTGGTAAACCAATCACCATTGCCAAAAAAATCGAAAGAAGTACGTTGTGCATTTTTTTGATATGAAGCATACGCAGCAACAGTAGGCAATTTGCTCAATTTGTATCTACGCACATTGTATCCGTTCAATTCATTTGCGATGGTCAACAATTGAATTTCTTTCCTGTTTTTATAATCGTAGCTTTCGTCTAAAACATTGTCCTTTAAAGATTCTTCACTCACCGTATCCGTTAATACCAATGTTTCTTTTTGTGGCATATTCATTAGAAACTTTAGGCCAGCAATACCAGATTCCAATTGATTGTCTATTTTAAATTTCTCTGTTTTTAGGTTATTCAATTGCACTTCTACTTTATCTACATCCAGTTTTTCTGCAAAACCTTGCTTGTATATTTCTTTGGTATCCTTAAACAATTTTTCAAACCTTTCAATATTGGCATCTATGCTTTCTGCCTGTTTTTTACCAACAACCAGTTGATAGTAAATTTTATAAATATTTGCCTTTATTTGCTCGGCCGTTACTTCCGATGTTTTAGTAGCCAGTTGTATAGCTGCACTGCGAGCCTGCAAGCCAATAAAAACTTGTCCATCAAATAATAGTTGAGAAGCATCTATACTTCCGGTTGCGTTGTATTTGGTTCCAAACTGTACAGGAATTTTTTCGCCAGGTTGGCCAAAAAACTCTCCAGGTATAATGCTTACGGGTATTTTAATAAAGTCATTAAAAGTGCCACTACCATTCACTTGTGGTAAAGCTGCTGCAGTGATCTCTCTGTTTGTTTGTTTTTGAATCTGAATATCTATCAATGCATTTTTTACAGCTACTGAATTTTTGATACCATAATCTACTGCTTGCTTTACAGTAAATTCATTTTTTTGTTGTGCAAAACCATTTATCGATAAACCAAACACCATACATAAGAATATGCCAGCGTTTATCGTTATTTTTTTCTTATCCATACTACTTTTTTTGTCTGTTTTGTTGATATTTCAAAGCCATTTTATATCCTTTAGGTGAAACCAAACCAAACAGGAAATGAATGGTTATTTCTTCTTCAATGGCTGAAAGGCTTTCTTTTATTTTATGCTGAAATTCAGGATTAAATGGCAGCATCATGCTTTCTACTCTAAACCGTGCCAATAGATCTACTTTTAAATCTTCTCTATACAATTCCTCTTTAATGCCTCTAATCAAATTACTTACAATAATGCCATGCAAATAATTGTCTTTGTGTTTTAGGAAGCGCATATAAGATGTAGGATAATATTTCTGCAAGTCAAATAACACGGAAGTGTTCATGGTCTTAAACATTTCTACCATAAAATCTACTGCCAAAAATATTTCGTGAATGGCATTTTCAGATGATTTTCTGTCCCTTTCGCAACATACTTCATCATTCTCAAAAACAGATGTCATTACATCGTCTACCAACGCATCTTTATCATTATAAAACTGATAGATGGTTTTTTTGGATATACCAAGTGCGTTGGCTATATCATCCATACTTACACTGCGTAGGCCAAATTGCATAAAAAGATTGTGCGCCTTTTGCTTTATTCTTTCTCCGGTATCGTTTACTTCAATCATAATTGGTTTGCAAAACTATGGAAACTTTTAATGTAACCAAAGTTTCCATAAACTTTTTTGTTACCACTCATCACATTTTTTCCCCATGTGATAAGCTTGGCTGTGTAAATAATAAATTATCTTCGACAAAATATAACTAAAATGGAACGTGGATTTCAATACCGTAAACTGTTACAATACTTTTTTCAAGGGCTTTTAATACTAGCACCCGTAGCAATAACGATTTATTCGTTGTTTTTTATTGTATCTACGATTGATGCATGGTTACCTATTTTTCGCTATAAAGATGAGTTGGGCGTTACTCGTGTACAAAACTATGGGCTTGGTTTTGTAATTATTATTGTAGCGGTAGTTACCATAGGTTATGTGAGCTCCTTTTTCATAACGGGTAAAATTGTTAGCTTTTTAGATAGGGTTTTAGAAAAAACGCCCGGTTTAAAACATATATATGGTACAACCAAAGATTTTTTTGAAGCTTTTACAGGTGATAAGAAAAAATTTACCCAAAATGTATTGGCCAATGTAGATGACAATGATGTGTGGCGTATGGGTTTTGTTACAAAAGATGATATGAGTGATTTTGGTTTGGAAGAATTTGTGGCTGTTTATATTCCCATGGCCTATTCTGTAGCAGGCAATGTTTATATTATACCAAGAAGCAGGGTAAAACCAATTACAAATATTACCAGCGCCCAAACAATGAAATTTGCCGTAAGTGGAGGGGTTACAGACATTACGGAAGAATAATTAGCTAATTAGCTAATGTAATAATGTGATAATGTGATAATGTGCTGACGTGCTAATTTTTTATAACTTGGCGTTTTTAATACAGCAGTAATACATAAATAATTTTATGAAAAAAATATTGAAGACATCTTTGATCTTGTTCATTTTAATGATGATGTATTTGCCATCGTTTTGCTGGGGATTTTATGCGCATCAAAAAATAAACTATTACGCCTGTTTTTTACTGCCGCCAGAAATGATGGTATTATACAAGCCCAATATTAATTTTATTACAGAACATGCGGTAGATCCCGATAAACGGCGCTATGCAGTAAAAGACGAAGGCCCTCGACATTATATAGATATTGATTATTATGGCAAGTATCCTTTTGAAGCTTTACCACATAAATGGAGCGATGCCGTTGCAAAATTTTCGGAAGATACATTGCAATCGCAAGGCATTGTACCCTGGCATATAGAGGTTATGCTAAAAAGACTTACTGCTGCTTTTAAAGAAAAGAATTTTAGCAAAATCATGAAAAACAGCACAGAAATTGGGCATTACATTGCAGATTCTCATGTACCGCTGCATGCCAATAGCAACCACAATGGGCAGTTTACCAATCAAAAAGGCATTCATGGGTTTTGGGAAAGCAGGGCGCCAGAATTGTTGGCAGAGAAACAATGGGATTTTATGATAGGCAAGGCATTTTACATTAAAGACCCTAATAAATATATTTGGGATCGTGTGTTAGAAAGTGCCTTAGCCAGTGACAGTGTTTTATCTATAGAAAAAGATCTTACCAAACAATTTTCTGAAGATCAAAAATATTCTTTTGAAGAAAGAAGTGGCAAAACTATAAGACAATACTCTTCGGCTTTTACCATTGCATTCAATAAAAAATTGGATGGTATGATAGAAAGACGAATGAGACTTTCTATACAAAGTATTGCATCGTTTTGGTATACGGCTTGGGTAAATGCCGGGCAGCCAGATTTGAAAAGCTTATCAAAACAAAAATTTTCGGAAGCAGATGCAAAAGAATTTGAAGAACTTAATAATAAATGGAACAATAGCGGAAAAATGATTGGAAGGCAGGAAGAGTAATAATTACAAGTTGTTTAAAAAACATTAAATAATAATTGCTTTGTTTTCGTTTTCCTTCCTTATTTCTCTCGGTATGCTAAACAGAATATAGCTGCCTATTACTTCTATCGAAAAATCAAATACCACAAATTTATTTTGTTGGTCCGAAGCGGGGAGCATAGTTTCTCTCAAATTAACCATGATAAAGGTCAGTTTTTTTACTGAAATCCATCAACTCCTCAAACTAGATATTATTATACTTTAGTTGTTTGATTTATTATACACTAATTTATAATAATGAGTGACATTACAAAGCCAGCGGACCTAAGTAGCCATGCAGAAGGTACCGGTCCGATAAGAAATCGCCGTCCCGTTTATATTGATTTTATGCCTCCTTGCAATAGTGCTTGCCCAGCAGGCGAAAATATTCAAGCATGGCTATCGTATGCACAGGCAGGAAAGTATTACGAGGCATTTCAGCAAATAATACAAGACAACCCTTTCCCTGCCATCATGGGCAGAATTTGTGTGAGCCCCTGTGAAACTGGTTGTAACAGAAATCACATTGATACAACCATAAACATTCATGCAGTAGAACGGTATATTGGTGATAGGGCTATTGAAGAAAATTGGCAACCATCATTTAACATTACTCCCACGGGTAAACGTGCAATGGTCATTGGGGCTGGCCCTGCGGGCTTATCTGCCGCATGGCATTTAGCTAAAATGGGACACACGGTAGAAATTTTTGATGCGGGAAAAACTGCTGGAGGTTTATTGGATTTTGGAATTCCTTCTTATCGGCTTCCACGCAATATTTTAGATGCCGAAATAAAAAGAATAGAAGCACTCGGTGTTACCATTAAACTTAACCACAAGGTAGAAGATGTATTGGCAGAAAAAGAAGCGGGAAATTTTGATGCAGTATTCCTAGGTATAGGTGCGCAAATTGGAAAAAATGCGCCCATTGCAATTGATAAAACTTTTCCTGTACTAGACGCATTTAGTTTTTTGAGAGAGGTAAACAACAATACCGCTCCAGCACTTGGCAAAAAAGTAATTATTTATGGCGGTGGAAAACTAGCCATGTACCTAGCAAGGGTTGTAAAAAGATTGGGCGCAGAGCCTACCATACTATATAACGGCGACAGAAAATTAATGCCCGCATACGATTTTGAAGCCGATGATGCCATTGCTGAGGGTGTAGATATTCATTTTTTGAAAAGCATAAAAAGCATTGAAAATAATATTTGCACAACCGAAATAATGCTGGTAGAAAAAAACAAAACACTCATTGGTACAGGTGTGTATGAAACAATAGAAACAGATTTTTTATTACTAGCACTAGGACAAGAAGGAGATACCGCTTTTCTAAGAAGTGTTTCTGATATTGGCTTGAAAGAAGATGGCACGTTGATTTTAAATGCTGAGCGTATGACGGGTTATGACGGGATTTTTGGAGGCGGTGATATTATTTTTGGAGAAAGAAGTGCCACCATTGCAATAGGTCATGGGAAAAAAGCTGCAAAATATATGGATGCTTATTTGCGCAAACAACTATTTGAAAGACCAGAAAAACATCCAACAGCAGGATATAGAAAATTACACATGTGGTATAAAACAGATGCCCCACAAAAAGAACAAGAAAAACTTGTACCACATATCGCTATAAAAAGTTTTGATGAGGTGATTGGAGGCTTAGCAGAAAAAGAAGTGCGCTACGAAGCACAACGATGCCTCAGCTGTGGAAATTGTTTTGAATGTGATGGCTGTTTTGCTGCTTGTCCCGAAGATGCTATTATAAAACTTGGGCCAGGAAACCGTTACCATTTTGAGTATGATGCATGCACCGGATGTGGCGTGTGTTACGAGCAATGCCCCTGCCATGCGATAGACATGATTAAAGAACCAGTAAATGAAATGAACAATGCCAGCTAAAAATAAATTAATAGCAACAATAGATGGAAACGAAGCAGCTGCTTATGTAGCGTATCGTGTAAATGAAGTATGCGCTATCTATCCTATTACGCCATCGTCCACCATGGCAGAGCTGGCAGATGAATGGAGTGCCAAAGGAATTAAAAATATTTGGGGAAGCGTACCAGATGTAATAGAAATGCAAAGCGAAGGTGGCGCTGCTGGTACAGTGCATGGCGCTTTACAAACAGGTGCTATGACCACTACTTTTACCGCATCGCAAGGCCTGATGCTCATGCTGCCAAATATGTATAAAATTGCCGGCGAACTCACTGCTACCGTTTTTCATATTGCCGCTCGTTCTTTAGCAGCACAAGGATTATCAATCTTTGGCGATCACCAGGATGTAATGGCAGCCAGAACAACTGGCTTTGCCATTCTAGGCTCGGCAAGTGTGCAAGAAGCACACGACTTTGCATTAATTGCACAAGCGGCAACCCTTAAATCCAGGATTCCCTTTATGCATTTTTTTGATGGCTTTCGCACCTCACATGAAGTAAACAAATTGCAATTGCTCACCGATGTTCAGATAAAAAAAATGATACCAGATGCGGATGTTTTTGCACATAGAAAAAGAGCATTAAATCCAGATCATCCATTTATTAGAGGGACAGCACAAAACCCAGATGTCTATTTTCAGGGTAGAGAGACGGTAAATATTTTTTATGATAAAACACCAGGCATTGTAGAAGATACCATGAAAACATTTGAACAAATGACTGGTAGAAAATATGAACTCTTTGAATACAACGGAGCAACAGATGCAAAACAGGTAACTATTATTATGGGTTCTGGTGCAGAAACAGTTGCCGAAACTGTAGCAGCATTAAATAAAAATGGAGAAAAAACGGGCGTTGTGGCAGTAAAATTATATCGCCCATTTTCTGTAATACATTTTCTAAATGCCTTACCAAAATCAGTAGAAACCATTGCAGTACTAGATCGCACAAAAGAAGCTGGTGCTACGGGAGAGCCACTTTATCAGGATGTGCTATCTGCTTTAGTAGAAGGTTTACAACAAGGTAAATTATCCAAGTTGCCCGTTATAATTGGCGGTCGTTATGGGCTTTCATCCAAAGAGTTTACACCAGCAATGGTAAAAGGTATTTACGATGAATTGTCAAAAGGAAGCAAGGCAAAAAATCATTTTACCATTGGTATAAACGATGATGTAACACATACTAGTTTAGATTACGACGAATCTTATTCATTGGACGAGTCTGAATGGAGGCAAGCATTGTTTTTCGGATTAGGTGCAGATGGCACGGTAGGTGCAAATAAAAATAGCATAAAAATAATTGGTGAAAACACAGACCTTTTTGCCCAAGGATATTTTGTGTACGACTCAAAAAAATCTGGCGCAAGGACGGTATCACATTTGCGTTTCGGGCCTCATCCAATAAGAGCGCCTTACCTCATTACAAGAGCGGATTTTATTGCATGCCACCAATTTAATTTTACCGAAAAAGTGGAGATGCTTCAGTTTATTAAACCGGGTGGAACTTTTTTATTAAACAGTCCTTACTCAAAAGAGCATGTTTGGAACCAATTGCCAGGCAATGTACAGCAAGAAATAATTGACAAAAAACTCTTGTTTTATATCATTGATGCAAGCACAGTTGCAAAAGACACTGGTATGAATGGAAGGATAAATACCATTATGCAAACATGTTTCTTTGCGTTAAGTGGCGTATTACCAAAAGAGGAAGCTATTCAACAAATAAAACACGCCATCGAAAAAACATATTCAAAAAAAGGCAAAGCAATTGTAGCACAAAATTTTGAAGCGGTAGATGCTACGCTTGCCAATTTATTTGAAGTAACGGTTCCCTCATTGGCTACATCAACATCAGAAATGCTATCTGTAGTTGCCAGCGATGCGCCTGGTTTCGTGAAAGATGTTACGGCTATGATGATGGCCGGCCAAGGTGATAAAATTCCTGTAAGCAAAATGTCGGTAGATGGTACTTATCCGAGCGGAACAACCAAATGGGAGAAACGAAATATTTCAGATCTGGTACCCATATGGGAACCTGATACCTGTATACAATGTGGTAATTGTGCGTATGTATGTCCGCATAGTGTGATAAGGGCTAAATTTTATCATGAAGATTATCTGAAAAAAGCGCCTGATGGTTTTCAGTCTGCCCCTATAAATTCAAGGGGTTTTCCAGAAACGAAATATACCTTACAAGTATATGCAGAAGATTGCACAGGTTGTAACTTATGTGTAGAAGTTTGTCCAGCTACTGACCCACTTAACAGGAATTTAAAAGCCATCAACATGGCAGAGAAAGAACCAGTGCTACAAAAAGCAAAAGAACATATTCGTTTCTTTGAAGACCTTCCATGGAACAATCGTTCGGAGATTAATTTTTCTACTGTACACGGCGCACAGTTTATGGAGCCACTGTTTGAATTTTCTGGTGCTTGCGCTGGTTGTGGTGAAACCCCTTATTTAAAATTACTATCACAATTATTTGGTGATCGGTTATTGATTGCAAATGCTACAGGTTGTTCATCTATTTATGGAGGAAACCTACCAACTACTCCTTGGACAACCAATAAACTTGGGCAGGGGCCAGCCTGGTCCAATTCATTGTTTGAAGACAATGCAGAATTTGGTTTGGGTATGCGTATGACGGCAGATCACCAGCTAGCCATGGCTGACAGATTGCTTAAAGAACTTGCTCCTCAACTTGGTAGTGAATTTGTAAGCGAAATATTGAGTGCGCCACAATTACAAGAATCTGAAATTGCTTCACAAAGAAAAAGAATTGACATATTAAAAGAAAAATTAGAGCAGATTCCAGATGCTAATGCCAAACATTTATTATCTGTTTGCGAACAGCTGGTACACCGATGTGTGTGGCTAGTAGGGGGCGACGGATGGGCATATGATATTGGCTATGGTGGATTAGACCACGCATTGGCCAGCGGAAAAAATATAAATGTGCTTGTATTAGATACCGAAGTATATAGCAATACTGGAGGGCAAAGCTCTAAATCAACACCTACCGGAGCTTCTGCAAAATTTGCATCGGCAGGAAAACGTGGTGGCAAAAAAGACCTTGCTATGCAAGCAGTATCTTATGGTAATGTGTATGTAGCCAGAATTGCATTTGGCGCCAATCCGCAACAAACAATGCTTGCCATGCGAGAAGCCGAAGCCTATGATGGGCCGTCATTAATATTGGCATATAGCCATTGTATTGCTCATGGCTACGATTTAAAAGATGGACTTACACAACAAAACAATGCGGTAGCCAGCGGCTATTGGCCATTGATGCGGTATAATCCTATTTTAAGAATGAAAAAACAAAACCCATTTATTTTGGACTCCACCAGACCAACTATACCTTTAAAAGAATTTGCTTACAAAGAGTTGCGGTATAAAGTACTTACACAAACTAACCCAGCAGAAGCAGAAGAATTAATGGTATTAGCACAGCAAATGGTAAACCAGCGTTGGAAAAATTATGAAGAGCAGGCAATAAAAAAGGCGAGCGACTTTGTGCCTGTTGCTTGATTTTTATTTCTTTGACGGAAATTTTGCCACGAATACACAAATAAAAACTATAGGGTATTTTAAAAACAAAAAGGTCATTATTCGAAATATACTAAGTGAATTAATATTTCACACGGCGTGACAACGATAAAAAAGAACACAACGGTTTTAATGACCATTTTAATATTTGCTTTGGTATTGGAATATTATTATTTGCTGTATAAAAATATTTTTTACAACTAATAAAATAAAAACTTGTGCATTTGTGGCAATAATAGCAAACAGAAAAGTAATTAGAACAGCAATCTATTTAAGAATTTAAATTATTTTTTATGAACATCAGTACAAATTACATGGGGCTACAACTAAAATCACCCATTGTGGTTTCGGCATGTACCTTATCTGAAGAAATAAGTAACATCATACAAATGGAAGAAGCCGGTGCAGGTGCTGTAGTATTATTTTCTTTGTTTGAAGAGCAGCTAAAAAAAGAAGCAGCGCAATATGAATCTATTGTAAGCAGTACGAGTAATCTTTTTGCGGAAGCCAGTGATTTTTTCCCAAATTTAGATGAATACCATAGAGGCTCTGATCAATATTTAGATATTATTCGCAAAGCAAAAGAACAAGTAGATATCCCCATCATTGCAAGTTTGAATGGTATTACAAAAGAAGGATGGATAGATAATGCACGGCAAATGGAAGAGGCAGGTGCAGATGCATTGGAGATAAACATTTTTTTTATTCCTGGAGATATAGAACTTTCTAGTTCGGCAGTAGAACATCGGTATTTGAATATTGTAGACGAAATAAAAAACACCATAAAAATTCCAATAGCCGTAAAACTAAACCCCTATTTTAGCGCCATGGGCAATATGGCAAAACGTTTACAAAAATATGGAGCAGATGCATTGGTATTATTCAACCGATTTTATCAACCCGATTTTGATATCAATAAACTTTCGCTTTTACACAATTTGCAATACAGCGAATCAAATGAGATAAGGCTTCCTTTACTTTGGATTGCACTATTGTACGGACAAGTGCCCGTATCTCTTGCTGCCACTACAGGTGTACAAAGTTCAATAGAAGTAATAAAATATATTTTGGCTGGGGCAGATGTGGCTATGACCGCATCGGCACTTTATAAAAATGGCATTGGCTATTTAAAAACCATGAACAAAGAACTAGAAGCTTGGATGCATTCGCAAGGTTTTGAAAGTATACAATCTTTTAAAGGCGTGATGAGCCAACAAAATATTTCTGATCCTACTTCATATGAGCGGGCAAATTATATTAAGATATTAAGCGGGCAGCAATAGAAATCATTTTTTTATTGGTTTGATTCTCTAAATTAAGCCATGTAGGTTAGAAAAAAGTATTACCCTTTTATACATTTCAAACCCACAACTCTGTCAATTTCCCAAAAAACATAAATGGCTAGTAACAAAAATTTCACTCTTTATAGATATTATTTCCCCCTTATGTTATTTATTCTAAAATACGCCCGAAGATTCAATTCAATAAAAAATTCTACCCCAAAAGAATTGCGTAACCTACAAAAACATTCAAGCAATTAAAAAAGTAATTTAGAAAGTAAATGTCTAAAAAAAGGGTAATATTCCAATAAAATAGAAATATTATCGGTAAATTTGCTATTACAATCAAGAATCATATGTTTTTTAGAATTATTAGCAATGCAATAGAACAAAGGCTAGGCGATAAAAAAATAATTATTTTGCTTGGTGCAAGGCAAGTGGGTAAAACAAGTTTGCTCAAAAATATGGTAGCACAAAAGGAAAACACCGTATGGCTAAATGCCGATGAGGCAATAGTAAAAACATTATTTGAAAATTTTTCGGTAGCAGGATTTACTGCTTTTGTAGGTAATACAAAATTGGTAGTAATAGATGAAGCGCAACAGTTACTAGAAATTGGAATAAAGCTAAAACAGTTGTATGACGCTAATTTACCCTTTCAAATTATTGTAACTGGATCATCTGCATTTGAGCTAAGAAACAAAACCAACGAACCTCTTACTGGCAGAAAATGGGAATACCATTTATATCCATTTAGCTTTGCTGAACTTGCCAAAAATACCAACACACCACAAGCCATACAACAACTAGAAACAAGACTATTATTTGGAAATTATCCAGAAGTTGTTGTAAATATTAGTGACGAAAAAGAAAGATTAAAAACCTTAACCGATAGTTATTTATACAAAGATGTATTGATGTGGCAGGGCTTAAAAAAGCCTGAAAAAATAATTCAATTATTAAAAGTTTTAGCATTGCAAATCGGCAGTGAAGTAAATTATAATGAACTAGGTAAGCAATTACAACTAAGCAATGACACTATTGAAAAATACATCGCTATTTTGGAACTAACTTTTGTAATTTTTAGATTACCAAGCTACAGTACAAACTTAAAAAAAGAATTAACAAAAGGAAAAAAAATATACTTTTTTGATAATGGTATACGCAATGCACTCATAGGCGATTATAGACCTGTAGCCCTTAGGCAAGATGTGGGTGCACTTTGGGAAAACTATATCATTAGCGAACTTTGGAAAAAAAATAGTTACGACAATGCCTATGGTACATTTTACTTTTGGCGTACGGCAGACCAGCAAGAAGTTGATTTGATTATTGATAAAAATGGAACACTACATACCTACGAAATAAAATGGAACCCAAAGGCTAAGGCAAGGTTAAGTAAAACCTTTAGTGGCAATTATCCTAACCATGATTTTTCTGTAATACACAAAGAGAACTATTGGGAGTATTTGTCGTAGTATCTAATTTTCCGGAAAATCAAGTTGGGATAGTTGAATTTTTTCAAAAGTAGCCAGGCAGTTATATGCAATTTTAAATAGCTATCCGCTATTAGGTGCAAGGAATATAAAATTGTAGAAAATTAAATATAAACTGTATAAAAATTCATTCTTCATTTAAAGAATTTACCTCTATAAATTTACCCATATTATCTGTAATCTAGTTGTGTAATAGTTAAAAGATCATATACAAAACAGCTTTTCTGTGAATCTGTGGCAATATTTTTGCCACAGATTCACAGAAAAAAACAGAAATATCATTTTAATCTACTCCTTTAAAAATCATAAATTATGTATTTCATACATAAAATTCTTTTGCACCCAATAACGGATAGTCTTTCAATTTTAATAATAGTATTTGTATGAACTAATGATAGGATTTTCATCTGAGCAACAATAAAAAATGAACAATAACATTATTAAAGTTGGTATCTACCTATTCCTATTTTCATAATAAGGAATCTCATCATGAGCACTATTTTCTTTCTGCTGCCAGTATGCGAGTGTAACAATATGCCCATCTGTTGTGCGCAACAATCTACCAAAAATTGCATTGATACTGTTAAATGTATAATCTGTAACACCTACCGTAAATGTTTCAGGAGCTTGGGGTATTGCCGGAATTGGTTCATTGGTTACTCCATCTTCTGAAGTTACAGCTGCCACTGGCGCTCCCTTGGGTGGAGGAGAAGCAACAACTACCACCGTAAATTTATTGTGCTCTAATAATTTTTTTAAGAAAGCAACCCTATTGGCCGAAACATTTTTTTCTACTATGCCGCACTTCACTCCATCTAGTTCTTCAAATTCGTGATTTTTATTTATGGCCATTGGGTTGTAGGTTGTAAGTTATAAGTATTAGGTTGTAAGTTGACTATGCAAGGGATTGAATGTAATCGTATATCCAGCTAAACAAACCTACAAATATTATGCCCGCTGCACATATCAATAATGCAAATCTGGTTGCAGGTTGTACATTTATTTTTTCAATAGGTTGTTCATTTTTATCCATAAAAATAGCCCTTACTACTTTTAGATAATAGTACAAGGAAACAATCATGTTTAGTGCTGCAATGGTAATGAACATATAACTTGCATTGGAAGCACCAGTAGTTATCAAAAACAATTTACCAAAGAAACCAGCCGTTGGCGGTATACCAGCAAGCGAAAATAAAGACAAGGCCATTACCCAACTCAACAATGGATTGGTTTGATAGAGTCCTTTGTAATCATCAATTTTTTCTTTACCAGTTTGAGAAGCTATTGCTGCTGCTACACCAAAAGCAGCTAGATTGGAGAAAGTGTAAATTAAAATAAAATATACAACAGATGTAGTTCCTGCTGCCCCATTGCTACTCATACCTACCATAATAAAACCTACTTGTGCTATAGAAGAAAAAGCAAGGAATCTTTTTATGTTTTGCTGGCGCAATGCAAAAAGATTTCCAATTATCATGGTAGCAATGGATAATAGCACGATCATGTTGTACCACAACCCTTCCATCGGTTGAAAAACCTTATACAACGTTGCCATAAAAATAAATGCTACCGAGCCTTTGGATATAACCGATAAAAAAGAGGTAGCTGCAAATGGCGCACCTTCATATACATCCGCCGTCCATAAATGAAATGGAACGATAGATAATTTAAAAGCAAAAGCTGCAAATAAAAATACAAATACAACAATCATTAGTGGGCTTTGCTGAAGCAATGCAGGCATTTCTGTAAAACTGATGGTGCCGGTTACCCCATAAATTAAAGAAATACCAAACAATAAAATACCCGATGAAAAAGCCGATGATAAAATCATTTTCATGGCAGCTTCGGATGATGCTCTTTTTTCTAAATCGAAATTTACCATGGCGGCAACAGGAATGGTTGCCAATTCCAACGAAAGATAAAACAATAGAAAGTTTCCGCTAGATATCATCAAAAACATGCCAAGCAATGCAGACAACATCAGCATAAAGAACTCGGGCATGTGTTCGCTCTTTTTAAACCAGTCTGCAAACAATAAGGATATAAGAAAAACACCTAGACTCAGCATATTTTTTTGAAATACAATTAGTGGATTGCTGTAAAACATACCCCCAAACATACTTCCCTCTGCATTAAAGAAAAATCCGATAACCAAATTAGTTAATAATAAAACCTGGATGATGGTTAGCAACTTTTCATTAATCATCCCTTTGCCTATTTTAATAAACAACAATATAAAAATGATGGCAGTAACCAACATTTCCGATTTCATTAAAGTAAAAAAATCATTCATTCAAAATTATTTATTTTATGATTGATATTTTTTGCATGATCAATTCTGCTGCAGGGTTTATCAGATTCGTTAACCAAAATGGTGCAAAGCCAATGGCAATTATTCCAAATAACAAAATGATTGCTGCTAACTTTTCGTTCCAAGTGGCATCTTGCAGGTTCTCGTATCCAGCTTTTAATGGTCCCATGGCTGTCTTTCCAATAGCACGTAAAATATAAACCGCTGTTACTACAATAGACATACAGGCTGCAATAGTAGCTATACGATGGAAGCTATCTGTATGTTCCCAAGAGCCTACAAAAATGGTCATTTCAGAAACAAAACCACTAAGACCTGGTAAACCCAAAGAACAGAATCCCGCAATAAACAAAACCGTAGTAATAAACGGCATCACTTTAAGCAAGCCGCCCATTTCGTTCACTTGCTTTGTATGCGTTCGTTCATAAATCATTCCTATTACCGCAAAGAAAAGGGCCGTCATTAAGCCATGCGATACCATTTGCATTACTGCGCCCGTTATGGCTGTTTTGGTAAGCATACCAATACCCAAAAAAATTAAACCACAATGACTCACCGAAGAATAGGCGTTTATATATTTTAAATCCTTCTGCATCATAGTGGCAAAAGCCCCATACAAAATGGCAATGGAAGAAAGTATGATAATGATATTCGCATATTCGATAGCACCCTCGGGTAAAAGACTTGTGGCTACACGAAGGCAACCATAAGAACCTAGTTTCATAGAAATACCCGCCAGAAACATAGACCCCGCTGTGGGTGCAGATGAATGCCCATCGGGCACCCAAGTATGAAATGGAAACAAAGCACCAAATACACCAAAGCCTACAAACAATAATGGAAAACAAATTTTTTGCACTTCTGTTGGTATGTGCAATTTTGATAAAACCATTAAATCAAAACTTTTTTCGGGACTAGAAAAATAAACGCCCAACATACCAACCAATACCAATGCAGAGCCACCCATAAGCATCAATGCAAGTTTATTGGCAGCGTATTCTTTTTTGCCGCTTCCCCAAATACCTATCAATAAATATTTTGGTATTACGGCAATTTCTAAAAAGAAGAAAAGTATAAATAAATCCAAGGAAATAAAAAAACCATAAGCACCTAGGCTTAATAGAATTAGTAAAAAATAGTACTCTTTGGTTTTATTGGTAATATTCCAAGAAACCAACACGCCGGCTACCACCACAAAAGCAGTGAGTAAAATCATGGCTACAGATATACCATCTATGCCAATATGAAAACTGATATTCCAAGAAGGAAACCATTGATACTGCAACTCAAATAACATTTGGGAAATATTACCGCCTGCTCTTTCTTTGTTAAATGCGAATAATAAAACAAGTGACAATACCAACTGTACTGTAGCTCCCGCCAAAGCAACCCATTTTACTTGCGCTGCATTTCGTACGAGTAAAATGGCTACAGCAGTAAGTAATGGCAATATGAGCAATAATGTTAGATTCATATTATAGTTAATTCAAAAAATTATTTCCACACATAAATAAATAAAGCAGCTAGGCCAATTATTCCTATTAAAAAGTAAAGCGCATAATATTGTACTTTACCAGACTGGTACCCTTTTATTTTTTCCGAAATCAATTGTGTTGTATTGCCTGTAAGGTTCATCATTCCATCTACTACATTTTTATCGAACCAAGCTGCAGGTTTTCCAATTAAATTGAACAGGATTTTTTTGGTGATGAAAATGTACAATTCATCAAAATAAAATTTATGGTAAATAGCTTTGTAAACACCGTTTAAGGAAGCAGCCATTTTAGCCGGCTTATCATTTTCTTTTTTGTACAACCACATAGCTACAAAAATACCAATCAATCCGATTAGCACAGGTGCTATAGAAAACTGCCAATGAAAATGGCTATCCAATACAGCTCCGTCGGAACTTACAAAATGACCAAAAGGAATAAAGCCTGCAAGCAAAGCACCTCCTGCTAAAAGTACCAATGGAAACATCATGGCAAATCCACCTTCGCCATGGTG
Source organism: Ferruginibacter sp. (assembly GCA_031430735.1). Lineage (GTDB taxonomy): Bacteria > Bacteroidota > Bacteroidia > Chitinophagales > Chitinophagaceae > Ferruginibacter. The sequence goes on from JANPCB010000154.1 coordinate 27,684, forward strand.
GGCCTCACCATGAAGCGATTGCTCTTTGCCCCAAAAAATGCTAAAATATAGACGAAACATGTAAAAAGCGGTAAGACCCGACGTGAACAATGCCATCCAATAAACTGTCCGATTGTGATTATAAGCTGCCAACAAAATTTCTTCTTTACTAAAGAAACCTGCGAATGGTGGAACACCCGAGATAGCCAAGCAAGCAATTAAAAAACTAATATGCGTAATGGGTAAATATTTTCGCAAACCACCCATATCTTTCATTTCGTTGCTATGGATATAATGTATAACGGCACCTGCTCCAAGGAACAACAATGCTTTGAACATAGCGTGCGTAAACAAGTGAAACATAGAAGCCGTGTATCCTAAGCCATTCTCGCCACCCAAACCAGAAATACCCAAGGCAAACATCATAAAACCGATTTGCGACATAGTGGAATATGCCAATACTCTTTTAATATCTGTTTGTGTGCAAGCGATGATGGCTGCAAACAAGGCAGAACTAACACCAACAATAGTTACTACATACAATGCAGGTGCACTCATGCTAAATACGGGAAATAATCTTGCTACTAAAAATACTCCTGCTACTACCATGGTTGCAGCATGTATCAACGCAGATACAGGAGTAGGACCTTCCATAGCATCGGGCAACCAAATATGCAAAGGCAACATAGCACTCTTGCCTGCACCACCAATAAATATTAATACCAAGCCCCAAGTTAAAGCGGTTATACCTATAAAAGATGCGCCAACAGCTGTTTTAAATTCAGCAGATTCTGGTGAAGTAAGCCTTTCTATTAATGTATTAAAATCGAGTGTATGCCCATAGAATGATAATATCAAAATGCCTATTAAAAACCCAAGGTCAGCAAAACGGGTTACAATAAAAGCTTTTTTACAGGCAGCAACGGCGCTTGGTTTGTCGTAATAATAACCAATTAATAAGAAAGAAGAAACGCCCACCAATTCCCAAAAAATATACATCTGAAAAATATTGGAAGAGATAACCAAACCCAACATTGAAAAAGTAAATAAACCTAGGAATGCATAGTAAGTAGGAAATCTTTCTTCACCCTTCATGTATGCGAGGCTGTATATGTGAACCATTAAAGAAATTAATGTAACAACCACCAGCATCATCACAGCTATAGGATCGAGCATAATTCCCATATCTATTGAAACGCCTTTTGAAAATTCGAGCCAAGTAAATTTAAAAGGAACAAGTTTTTGGTAAATGCCGTTCACTTTTCCAAAATCGAAAAAATATTCATAGGCAGTATAAAAAGCAAGCGCTGTAGAAACCAATAATAAAAGGGTACCAATAATACCAGCAGAATATTTAAAATACTTTCTACCAAACAATCCCAATAGAATGAACCCTACCAGTGGTAGCAATGGAATAAGTGCTATAGAAATTACATTTGGCATATTACTTTAAATCTAAATTTTTCATTTATACACTATTTTCTTCAAGCCAATCTTCTCCATTTTCTTCCACCTAATGCGGAGAGATAGAGGGAGCTTAATATTTTAATTCCTCTGCTTTCTCTACATCTATTGACCCATGGCTACGATATAAATTAATAATAATGGCGATGGCTACTGCAGCCTCTGCAGCTGCAATGGCTATTACAAAAATTACAAAAAATAAACCATCCATTTTATTTGGCCATAGATATTTATTGAAAGCAATAAAATTGATATTTACACTGTTTAAAATAAGCTCTATGCTCATGAGCATGGTAACCAAATTTCGTCTGGTGAAGAAACCAAACATACCAATGAAGAATAAAGCCGCACTGATAAATAACAAATGATATAATCCTGGTTCTAGCATAATTTTTGTTTCACGCAACGACGCAATGATTGCAATGTTTTTTTTCACACAGCGATACAAAGATTGCAACGACGCAAAGCATAATTTTAATTTGTGCTCCTTGTGTCTTCTTTGTGCATTTGTGGTTCATTACATATTTTTTTTTCACACAGCGGTACAAAGATTGCAACGACGCAAAGCATAAATATTACTTTGTGCTCCTTGTGCCTTCTTTGTGCCTTTGTGGTTCATTTTTATTGTTTAATAATATTCTCTTCTGGTTTGCTACGCAAGGCTATTACAATACAGCCTACCAATGCTGCTAATAATAATATACTCACTACTTCAAAAGGCAATGCATAACCATCATCATCTACTCCTAGCATTTTATTTCCAATATTAGCAACCGTTGGTTGCAAAGCCTGGGTTGTATTACCAATAAATGAATGTTGGTACACTTGCAGCATTACCAATGCAAAGCCACAAAAGGCTGCCAATGCGGCAAATAATTGTCTACCCATTTTTTGCTTGGGCAATAAATCTCCTGCCTGCTGGGTAAGAAAAATGGAGAATATGATTAGTACCGTTATGCCCCCAACATACACCACAATTTGCACTGCTGCAATAAAATCATATTGCATCCAAAAATACAATCCTGCTACTCCCATTAAAGTAAATAGTAAAAATATAGCTGCACGAAATATTTGACGGGTAGATACGGCAAGCACTGCACTTAGTAAAGTAAATGCAGCAAGCAAATAAAATATGATGGTAGATCCGTTCATAAAGCCCCCCCACCCCCCACAGGGGGGATTTTTAGTTTCTTAATATTGTTAATTCTTTTTATCAATTTTAATTTTTTATTTTTTTTATAAATAATCAGCTTCCCGTTACACTTTTGAAAGAATGATGGGCTAATCCCTTTTCGAATACGTAAAGGGACTTTTACTCAATACCCTCCATAATTTTAGAATCTGGGTTATTTAAAACTTTTGTCAATTTACTCCTATCAAAAACACTGTGTTCAAATGTTTGTGCCATTACAATTGCATCCGAAGGGCAAGCAATGATACATAAATTACACATGGTGCACAATTCTAAATGATACACCAATTTATCAATCGCTTTTTTCTTTTTACCTTCTGGTGTAATATCAAATTTTGTAACCACTTTTATGGTGCCATTTGGGCAAGCAAGTTCGCAAGCGGTACAACCTGTACATCGATGTTCATTTTTCTCATCATGCGGCATTACCACTTCTCCTTTAAAACGATCTGGTAAAACCATCGTATGTCTATTGTCCGGATACTCTTGTGTAATGATTTCTTTGTGGTGCGTAAAATAATAGCCGGTACGCCTCATACCTACCAACAAAGATTTGATACCACTATAGACTTCTTTTATGTATTTTACTATAAACATATTTATTTACCTGTGTTTATCTTTTCAATCCGTATAATGATTCATCTATTCTCAATCTACCAGCTTTTTTCTTATCTGTTTTCATCTGTTTGATCCGTGTAATCCGTATTTGTTCCACTTTTTTTGCTACCAGCTTTTTCTTATCTGTTTTCATCTGTTTGATCAGTGTAATCCGTGTTCCACTTTTTACCCCATCCTAAAAATGCCAACCCAAAATAGCCATTGCTGTTGCCAATAATAAATTAAACATGCTAATGGGCAATAAATATTTCCATTCTAAATTTAACAATTGGTCTATTCTCAATCTTGGGAAAGTCCACCTAAACCACATGATTAAAAATATAAGAAAAAATGTTTTTCCAAAAAACCATATACTGGAAGGTATATAATCCATTACATGATTAAACGATTGCCAGTTGCCAATGTGAAAAGGCATCCATCCTCCTAAAAACAAGGTAGCACCAATGGCACATACAATAAATACATTTATATATTCTGCCAAAAAGAACAATGCAAATTTCATCCCCGAATATTCTGTATGAAAGCCTGCTGTTAATTCAGATTCTGCTTCTGCCAAATCAAAAGGAGCCCTGTTTGTTTCTGCTGTTACTGCTATAATAAAAATTACAAATGAAATAATTGCTGGAATATGTCCTTTAAAAATCCACCAGCCATTTGCTTGCGAATGAATAATATCAGTAAGGTTTAAGCTGCCGGTAAAAACTACTATTGTAAGAATAGAAAACCCTGCAGACAATTCATAGCTCACAATTTGTGCACCGCTTCGCATGGCCCCCATTAAGGAATATTTATTGTTGCTAGCCCATCCTGCCATTAAAATACTAATGACCATAATAGAAGACACAGCAGAAATATATAATACACCTATGTTTAAATCCCACAATTGAAAGTCCTTTGCAAAAGCAATCGGCGCCATCAGCAACATGGCTACCATCATGGCAATAAAAGGAGCAAAATTGAATAAAAATTTATCCGCACCATTTGGTGTTAGTCCTTCTTTTACCAATAATTTTAAGGTGTCGGCCATTGATTGAAGCAATCCTTTTGGACCCACCCGATTGGGGCCAAGTCTAATTTGCATCCATGCCGCTACTCTTCTTTCCATGAGTACAAGCACCAAACCAAGTGCTGCAAACAAGCCGATTACACATACCCCTGCAATTACCATTTCTATAATCATTACCCAGGCTGGACTAAATGATTCAGTCAACCATTGATGAATTGCAGTTGATATGTTTGATAAACTCCACATTTATTATTAATCGTTTTTTTATTATTCGTAGGTGAGAATTAGGAGTTAGGAATTAGGAGTTAGGAGTTAGGAATTGTTAGCGAACTGCATTCCACAATCGTCATTACAAATTCTACATTCCTCATTACAAATTCATCATCCTTGATTCATCATTCCTCATTCCTCATTCTTCATTCCTCATTCATCATCCTTCATTCATCATTCCTCATTCATCATTCTTCATTCATCATTCTTCATTCATCATTCCTCATTCTACCTATCAATATCCGGTATAACCAAATCGAGTGTTCCCATCATCGCCACCAAGTCGCCCAGCTTGCTTCCCCTTGCCATTTTATCCAATGCCGAAAGATTGGAAAATCCCGGCGAGCGAAACTTTATTCTATAGGGTGTAGTTCCACCTTCGCTCACAATATACACACCCAATTCGCCCCGAGCTGTTTCTACCCTTGTATAAAATTCTCCCTTCGGCAATTTTAAAACAACTTTTGTTTTTGCCAAAAAATCTCCCTCGGGAATATTATCTATTAATTGTTCGATGATGCTTACAGATTGCTTCATCTCCCTTATGCGAACCATATATCTTGCAAATGAATCACCCGCTGTTTCCAATACTTGTTCAAATTGTACTTGGTCATAAATACCATAAGGATACAATTTTCTAATATCACAATTTACGCCGCTTCCTCTTGCAGCTGGGCCACTCATGCCATAAGAAATAGCATCTTCTGCAGAAATGTAGCCTACCCCTTTCATTCTATTTTGAAAAATAATATTTCCGGTAACCATTTGGTCATATTCATCTATTTTAGATTTGTATAAACTTATAAAGTCCCTTACTCTTTTTTGAAAATTGGGATGTATATCTTGCATCAAGCCACCTGGTACAATGTAATTCATGGTAAGTCTTGCACCGCAAGTTTCTTCCATGATATCATTTATAGATTCTCTTTCTCTAAAAGCATGAAAGAATGGTGTGAATGCACCCAAATCCATTGCCATAGCGCCCCACCACAATTCGTGTGAAGCAATTCTTGTAAGCTCATCTAGTAGAACCCTCACATATTCTGCTCTAGGAGGCACTTCTACTTGCAATCCTTTTTCTACTACCAGTGCACAAGCATGGTTGTTGATGTGCGAAGAAAGATAATCCATCCTACTGGTTACATAACTAAATTGCCTGTAAGTTAAACTCTCACACATTTTTTCGATAGATCTATGAATATACCCGAGGTGTGGTTCCACTTTTTTAATTGTTTCGCCATTTAAGGTAATGACCAAATGCAACACGCCATGCGTTGCAGGATGTTGTGGTCCTACATTGATTATTAAATCACCAGCCCCCCCACCCCCCACAGGGGGGATTTGCGAACTTTCATTTAATATTTCATCTTCTCTTATCATTAACTTTTTTACTTATTCAATTTTTTACTTAGTTCTTTCAATCTTCCTACTGATCTTCTCCTTTTCCCTCCCCTTCGGGGAGGATAGGTGGGGCTTTATAGTTTTATCATATTTATCGGGTCTTCAAAATCTTTCCTCAAAGGATTTTTACCTTCCCAACCATCGGGTAAAATCAACAAACGAAGATCTGGGTGATTCAAAAAATTTACACCAAACATTTCATATACTTCTCTTTCATGAAAATTAGCCGTTTGCCAGATATGACTTACTGTTTCTATTACAGGAACTTGAATATCCAAATTTGATTTTACTACAATATTGTGACGATACTTTGTAGAACTAAGATGGTAAACCATGGTAAGATGGCTTTTGAAATCAATGCAAGTAAGACAAAAAAGATAATCGAAAAACAACGATTCCTCCTGCCGAAGTTGTGTAGCAAAAGAAAGCCAGTCATTGGGATCAATAACAATATTGAGCCACTCCCCTCCTTCTTCAAAAGTGGCGGCAGGCAACAACGCAGTTATCTTGGTTTTCAACTCTTCTGTTTCCATAATTCTAATAAAATACAAAAATTATCCTTCCTTTATTTGTTCCCTTGTAAGTCCGGCTTTTATTTTTTGTTGTAAGCTTAGCAATGCATGTATCAATGCCTCTGGCCTTGGTGGGCAGCCTGCTACATATACATCTACTGGTATTACATGATCTGCTCCTTTTACTACAGAATAAGTGTTGTAAAAAAATGGACCTCCGCTAATGGCACAAGCTCCCATGGCAATTACATATTTAGGGTCAGCCATTTGGTCGTATAATCTTTTTAAAACTGGCGCCATTTTATTTACAATAGTTCCAGCAATAATAATCACATCTGCTTGCCTAGGTGAGGCACGGGCTACTTCAAATCCAAATCTGGAAAAATCATATTTTGCACCTGCTACCGACATATATTCTATCCCACAACAGCTTGTAGCAAAAGTGAGCGGCCACAAAGAATTAGACCTTGCCCAGTTTATTACATCATCCAATTTGCTTAGCATAATACCGCCTCCTGCAGTCGGGTGAACCTCACCAGGAAAAGAGCTCTCTAAACTAATCGTAATGGGAGTAGTGGTAGAAGTATGTTTATCGTTTATAGCGTCGCTCATATAATATATTTTTATTCTTCGCTTTTATCTTTTTCACATTTCCTCCCTTGCTGTGGGAGATAAAGGAGGCCTTACATCCATTTCAACGCACCTTTTTTGTGTGCATATAAAAATCCTACAAATAAAATAAAAAAGAAAATTACAATTTCTACCAGCGCCATCCAACCAGCGCTCTTGGCTACAACGGCCCATGGAAAAAGGAAAATTAATTCCACATCAAAAATTAAAAATATCAAGGCAAATAAATAGTAGCCTACATTTAATTGAATCCACGTTTTACCGGTGGTAGGTATGCCGCATTCATAAGGTTCCCCCTTTTGTGGGTTTTTGGTAGATTTTGTTACCAGCTTAGAAATTAGGATTGCTATAGTAGAAAAGGACAATGCTGCAATTATCAAAACAATCATGGAAGATGCGCCCATAGAAAATCTATTTATGAATAACTGTAATATTAAAGCTACAAGATAATAAATAAATGTTTACAACGAAAGCTAAATGTAAAAACTATATATCATTCATAAAAATGAGATTAATCATATTTTACTTGAAGAAGCAAAATTAAAAACTACCCATATATTTCTATATGAACAGCTTTTTTATCATACCCTAAATCCATGATTCTCTTTTTGGCTTCATCTACCATGCCCCGCCAACCACACAAATAGAAATTAGCTGGCTTCACTATTTTATGTTCGGAGTTATTTTCATCTACCATCATATTATCTCTACATATATTTTCATATACTTGGTGTACATACCCTATTCTTACCAAGTGATCATAATTTCCTGGCTCCTCCCTTGAGTAGGCTGTATAAAAATGAAAGTCAGCATCTTTTCGCATCAAGTCCTTCATTTCATTTGCATACAATGCATCGCCAAATTTGCGGCAGCCAAAGATTAAATGAATTTTATGATGGGGAATATTGTTATGAATAATATGATTTACCATGCTTCTAAATGGTGCAATACCTGTTCCTGTACAAATTAAAAAAAGATCATTCTCCATTTTTTCTGGCAATGTAAAAACCCCCACAGCACCACGGAAAGTAATTTCTGTACCTACTTTTACTTCATTAAACAAATAATTGGTACCAGCGCCTTCATCCAATAACACAATACAAAGTTCAAATACATTTGTACCATCTGGCATGCTTGCTATGGAATAACTACGCCAACGCTTATTTGGCTTTTCGTGTATCGGGAGGTCGAGCGTAACGAATTGCCCTGGCTTAAAATCAAATTTTTCCAATTCGGGTATCTGTATAAAAAAACGCTTTGTATTGATCGTTTGGTCTTCAATTCTTATAACCTTTCCAATGCGCCAGGGTTCTAAAGCCATAAAATCTATTTATCTAATTAAAAAATATATTTGGCTAAATTAGTAAATAAACAGCGCCATCTTATTTTAATTCTGTTTGAATTTACGTTCTTCAACTAATATTTAATTATTGTTTTTGCTTGAAATATAAAAGCTGGTATATTGATATGTTTGAATTAAAAATGTAAAGCTTTAAAAGTAAAATGGTGAAAATTATACAAAGCTTAGAAGCATTAAATTCTTTTTTTTACTAAATCTGGGTCTCTTCTCCCATGGATTATGGCAACAATTACAATCACACGCTTCAATTCATCAACATAAAAGTGTATTCCAAATGGAAATATAGGAGTATGTGCAATCCGAATATTTTTATAGCGAATACTATAAGCTTTTGGCCAAGTTTGTAATTTTATTATAGTATCTTGTACTGCTTGCACAAAACGGCTTTCCAATTTTTCATTTGTAGCTCGATACCATGCCCTTGCTTCTTTAATATCCAGCTCAACTTCATCAAAATAATAAAGTTTGTACATCATTTAAATCTCTTTATCCAATATTTCAAAAAGAGATTCAATTGGTTTCAATCTATTGGGATCTTTTTCAATGGCATCTAATCTCACATCTAGCATTTCTTTTTGCCATTCAGGTAATTCTTTACTTAAACTATTAATATCTGGATAGGTACTTTCAATTAAATTCCAGTCTTCCATTGTTATAAAGACTCCTGTATTGTTACCATTATTGTCTTTTATTACTTGTGGATCCATACGCTAACATTTATAAATTCAAATTTACAACAAAATAGGTAACTGAACACTACCTTTGCACTAGAATGAACGCCGATGTGTTGATGAGTATGTACAAAAATGACCCCCGCATTTTTAAAATTGCGGATGGAATCTCATTGTCCAAACCGCAACAATTTCACTTAACCGGCCTAAATGGTAGTATATCACAATTTGTTGTAGCGTCTGTACTTACGCACCCAGCCACCTCGGAAATCAATCATCTCGTTATTTTAAGAGATGCCGAAGAAGCCGCTTATTTTCACAATACATTAGAAAATATTACCAATGCATTGGATATATTTTATTTTCCGTCTTCTTTTAAAAATAAAAAAAACTACCAATTACTGAATAGCAGCCATGTAATGCTTCGTACCGAGGCTTTAACTAAGCTCACTCAGGCAAAGTCATTAAACCAAAGTAAAAAAATAATTGTAACCTATCCCGAAGCGCTGTTTGAAAAAGTGGTTCTATCCAAAACACTATCGGAAAATATCATTAGCATAAAACAAGCCGAGGTATTGGATGTAAACTCGATGCTACAACGATTTATTGAGCATGGTTTTACTAAAACAGATTTTGTATATGAACCTGGGCAATTTGCCATCCGTGGTGGTATCTTGGATATTTATTCTTTTGGTAATGAAAAACCATACCGAATAGAGTTGTTTGGAAATGAAGTGGACAGTATTCGAATATTTGATCCTGAAACACAGCTAAGCGAACGGAAATTATTGTCCGTAAATATTATTCCAAACGTAGAAACCCAATTTGAAACAGGTGAAAAAGTTTCGTTGCTGGAGTTTCTGCCGGAGAATACGGTTGTGTGGATGGAAGATTGGGAATTCATTAAAGAAAAAATAGAAGATGAAGCAGAGGGCGTTGCTATTTTTACTTTTAAAGAAATAGAAGAAACTAATACAGATACGCTGTACATAAAAGAAAAAAATGCCGATGATTTTGTTAGCATCGAAACATTGGAGCAAGAAATAAAGCAACAGCATATTATCGAAATAGGAAAGTACAGTTATTTTGGAAATGGTAAAAAGGACGACAGACAACAGACGACAGACAACACAGCACCCCAAACGAGAAACGAGAAACGAGAAACGAATAACGAGAAACGAATAACGGAAAACGATATTAATAAACCCGGCTTCGACAAGCTCAGCCTGACATCTCTCAAATTTGAAACGAAACCCCAACCCTCCTTCAATCGTCAATTTGATTTATTAATTAAAGACTTACAGGCTTACGAAAAACAGGATTATAATATTTTCATTTTTGCCGATAATGCCAAACAATTAGAAAGGCTGCACAGCATTTTTACCGACTTAAAGGCTGAGATACAAGTAACGCCCATTCCTTTTTCTATACACGAGGGTTTTATAGACAATGATTTAAAAATTGTTTGTTATACCGACCATCAGATTTTTCAACGCTACCATAAGTATAAAGTAAAACAAGCTTTTAGTAAAAACAAAGCGCTTACATTAAAAACCTTGCGGGAGCTACAACCCGGCGATTATGTGAGCCATATAGACCATGGAGTAGGCGTGTACAGTGGATTACAAAAGATAGATGCCAATGGCAAAATGCAAGAAGCCGTGCGTATACAATACAAAGACGGCGATTTGTTGTATGTAAATATTTCGTCGCTGCACAAAATTAGCAAGTACAGCGGTAAAGAAGGCAGCATACCCAAAATGAATAAACTGGGCAGCGATGTATGGGCAAAGCTAAAAGACAAAACAAAAAAACAGGTAAAAGATATTGCTACCGACCTTATAAAATTATATGCACAGCGAAAAAGTTTAGAAGGGTTTGCACATAGCCCCGATAATTATCTGCAAACAGAATTGGAAGCCAGTTTTATTTATGAAGATACGCCTGACCAAGCCAAGGCAAGTGAAGATGTAAAACGAGATATGGAAAAACCACAACCCATGGACAGATTGGTGTGTGGCGATGTGGGTTTTGGTAAGACAGAAATTGCCATACGTGCTGCTTTTAAAACAGTATGTGATAGTAAGCAAGCTGCCATACTAGTGCCTACGACCATATTGGCTTATCAGCATTATAAAACGATTAGTGAGCGATTAAAAGATTTTCCAGTAACAGTAGATTTTATCAATCGTTTTAAAACTGCCAAACAAAAAAAGGAAACATTTGCAAAATTAAAGGAAGGAAAAATAGATATCATTATTGGTACGCATGGTTTGTTGGGTAAAGATGTAAGTTTTAAAAACCTCGGCATCATGATCATTGATGAAGAGCAAAAATTTGGCGTAGCAGCAAAAGAAAAATTAAAGACATTAAGAACTACGGTGGACTCACTGACATTGACAGCAACACCTATTCCGAGAACACTTCAGTTTAGTTTAATGGGCGCTAGGGATTTAAGCATTATCAATACGCCGCCACCCAATAGGCAACCCATACAAACAGAAGTGGCCGTTTTTAATGAAGACAATATTAGGGATATTATTTATTATGAAGTAGAAAGAGGCGGGCAAGTTTTTTTCATACACAATCGAGTAAAAGATTTGGCACAAATGAAAAGTTTGATACAAGGTTTGTGCCCCGATATTAGCATTGCATTTGCACATGGACAAATGGAAGGTGATAAATTGGAAGATACCATTTTAGATTTCATGGACAAGAAATACGATGTATTGGTTTGTACAAATATTGTAGAAAGTGGTGTAGATATTCCAAACGTAAATACGATTATCGTAAACAATGCACACCAATTTGGCTTGAGCGATTTGCACCAGTTGCGTGGGCGTGTGGGTCGTAGCAATAAAAAAGCATTCTGCTATTTACTTGCTCCACCCATGAGCACCCTACCCACAGATAGCAGAAAAAGATTGAGCACACTCGAACAATACAGTGACCTAGGCAGCGGTTTCCAGATAGCCATGCGTGACCTTGACATACGTGGCGCAGGCAATATGCTTGGTGGCGAGCAAAGTGGTTTTATTGCAGAAATTGGTTTTGAAATGTATCAAAAAATATTGGACGAAGCGGTAAAAGAACTTAAGCGAAATGAATTTAGGGATTTGTTTAAAGAAGAGATACAACAACAAGATGATTTTGTAAAAGATTGTTCTATAGATACCGATTTGGAAATACTGATACCCGATAGTTATGTAGAAAGTATTACAGAAAGATTATCGCTTTATAGCCGACTGGACAATTGTGATACCGAAGAAGACCTAGTAGCTTTTCATGCAGAAATGCAAGATCGTTTTGGGCCCATACCTGCACCCGTAGAAGATTTATTTACAACAGTGCGTTGTCGCAAACTGGCAGTGGAACTTGGCTTTGAGCGTATGTTCCTAAAAAATGATGCGCTAAAATGTTTCTTTGTTTCCAATCCTGAATCTCCATACTTCCAAAGCGAGACATTTAATAAGGTATTGTTGTTTTTACAAAACGGTACCAACAAAGCCAAACTAAAACAAGTAGGCAAAAACGGTATTTTAGTAGTAGAAGATATAAAATCGATGAGTGATATGCATCGTTTTTTAACGAAGGCAATGCTTTATCAGAAGTAAAAGAAATGTAATTTTTGTTGCTATTTAATCAATCAGCTTAACATCTTATCAAATATTGGCTACATCAAAAAACCATACGCTCTGGCTTTACCAGAACCTAATCCATTTTCAAATTTATCTATTTCTATTTGCAAATATTTTTCATATTGTACATACATAAATTTTCTAAAAAAAGTAATATCCTCTTTTTGCCTTGTTTCTTGCAAGGCTTCAAAATATAAAGCTTTATCTTCTTTAAAAACAATAGCCATTGGCAAACTAAAAATGAGTTGTATATAATTCATCAATAATCTACTCGTTCTGCCATTGCCATCATAAAAAGGATGTATGGTTACCAATTCAAAATGAACATCAAAAGATAAATTTAATTTGGCTTCAATAGATTGAGCGTCTTTAAGCTTTTCATTTACTTTTTCGCAAAGCTCCTTTACCAGTCTTTCTACTTTATCATAATTTACAAAATAACTGTTACCAGCACTTACATTACCCTTTCTATACATACCCTTACTGGCATCAATTTCACCAAAAATGGTTTGGTAAACATTGCCTGTATTTTTTAAAATGCTGGCATTTACTTCACAAATAAATTGAGGTGAAAATATTGATTTACTTTTTGCAGCACTAATAATAAATTGCAATGCTTTAAAATGATCTTGCACCATAAGGCTGTGCAGGAGCGGTTTTCCAGCGGGCGTTATGCCTTCATCAAGTAAAAGCCTTGTTTCTACTTCGGTTAGCGTGCTTCCTTCAATGGTTGTAGAGTGATGTGTAATAGCGTACTGATTGAATTTTTCAAAATCCAACACATCCCGTAAATTCAACGAATTGAATTTATCCAATAATTCAACTATGTCAGCATTGCTTTTCACAATATTAATTTGAAATAATTATTACAGCCATTTACCCAATCAACTTTTCCACCAAACCCTTCACTTCACTCAATGCTATTCTTTCTTGCCGCATATCATCTCTGTATCGTATCGTTACCGTATTGTCTTCTTTGGTTTGATGATCGATGGTTACACAAAAAGGCGTACCAATAGCATCCATTCGTCGGTAGCGTTTCCCAATTGCATCTTTCTCCTCATAAAAACAATGAAAACTTTGTCTGCACTCGTTCATCAGATCTCTTGCAATTTCGGGCAGACCATCTTTTTTAAGCAAGGGCAAAATAGCCAACTTAGTAGGCGCCAGTTTTGCAGGTATTTTTAAAACCACTCGTCCATCTTCCGTTCCATCTTCTTTTGTCCATTTCTCGTCTTGGTATGCAAGGCTAAGCACTGTTAAAAACAAACGATCGAGCCCTACAGAAGTTTCTACCACATAAGGTGTGTAGTTGCCATAAGCTTTACCTTCTTCGTTTAAATCATTGTCAAAATATTGAATTTTCTTTTTACTAAAAGTTGCATGTTGGGTAAGATCAAAATCTGTACGGCTGTGTATGCCTTCTAGTTCTTTCCAACCAAACGGGAATTCAAATTCTATATCCAGCGCAGCATCTGCATAATGAGCCAACTTTACGTGGTCGTGAAAACGCAATTTTTCTGCAGGGATACCAATGCTTTCGTGCCATTTTTTGCGCTCGTCTTTCCAATAATTGTACCACTCCATTTGTGAGCCGGGGCGAATAAAGAATTGCATTTCCATTTGTTCAAATTCTCGCATCCTAAATATAAACTGGCGAGCTACAATTTCATTTCTAAATGCCTTACCCGTTTGTGCAATACCAAATGGAATTTTCATACGACCACTTTTTTGCACATTCAAAAAGTTTACAAAAATACCTTGTGCCGTTTCGGGGCGTAGGTAAATGGTATCGGCCTCATCTGCCAATGCACCAATTTTTGTATTAAACATCAGGTTAAATTCCCTGATATCTGTCCAGTTGCAGGTTTTGCTAATGGCACATTTTATATTATTATCTATAATCAAATTTTTCAGCCCAGCATAATCACTTGTTGCAATCAAGGCATCCATTTTCTCCAAAAGCTCCTTTGCCAACTGCTCATTGCTAACTGCCAACTGTTCTGCATGTCCTTCTATCAAATGATCTACCCTGTATCTTTTGTTGCTGTCCTTGTTGTCTATCATCGGGTCGCTAAAACTATCCACGTGCCCGCTTGCCTTCCATACAGTAGGGTGCATGAAAATAGCCGCATCAATACCCACAATATTGTTGTCGTTCAGTTGTGTCATGCTTTTCCACCAAGCATCTCGTAAGTTTTTTTTGAGTTGCGCACCCATCTGCCCATAATCGTACACAGCCGCAAGCCCATCATATAGCTCACTGCTTTGAAAAATATAACCGTACTCTTTACAATGAGAAATTATCTCTGCGAAATTGTTTGCTTCATTTGCCATAGCTGCAAATATAAAGATAGATTTTGGGTACATAAAAAAAGCCATGCTTTTTTTATGTACCCACCTAGGGCCATAGCAATGGGCAACATTGCTGCAGCTTACCCCTATGCTTGCTTAGGGACCACTCACTTAATCGTCACATCATTTTTCAACTTTTATAGAAGCGGAGCATGCAAAGTAACCACAAGGGATGCCAATCTTTAAAAAGTTGGTACCCCCATTTGGTTGAATAGCAGTAAGATTTACAAATGCCTCAAATAATACTCAGGATTATCCAAAAATGTTTTGGTAATTCGATAATGATCTGTTTCTGTATATTCCACAGCTTTCATCGAGTCTTCTTGTATTTCGTATATGCTTGCATCAGGTATGCCCATGAGTATGGGCGAGTGGGTGGCTATGATAAACTGGGCATTTTTCCCTTTTACAATTTCTAATATTAAAGATATAAGCGACAATTGTTTTAGCGGCGATAGTGCCGCCTCGGGCTCATCTAATAAAAAAATACCTTTATCGCCTATGCGGGTTTGCAGTATTTTTAAAAATGCTTCGCCATGCGAAAAAGCTTGCATGTTTTCGCCATAATTTTTACGCATGTTGTGCAAACTAAAATTGGCGCTTTGCTTCATCCTATCTATAATGCCATCATCAACTACTCCTTTTAGTTCGCTGAATTGACCTGCTAGTCTTTTATTTTCATTCTCTACTGAGTTTACAAAATCGCTAAAATCCTCTGCCCTAAAAAAGAACCCTTTGTGTGTTTCTCTTTTCCAATCTATTTCCAAAAAAGGTTCTATGCTTTCTGCCGCATCAAAACCTTCCCGACTATGAAATTTTATGCCGCCGCCAATTAATGGAAAATTAAGTTTGTATGCAATGCTTTCGAGCAGGGTAGATTTGCCACTACCATTATCGCCTACAAAAATGGTTACTTTATTATTGAGTGCAATATTCTTTGCAAATTGTACAGCAGGAATATTAAAAGGAAAAGGGTTTTGCTTTTCGGTGTTTATGGAAAATGAGTGAATGAAGGGCATGCTGCAAGATTTGACACTGTAATTTATGAAAGATATGTTTGTAATTTTATTATCTTCCTACTCAAATAAAAAAATACAAATATTGATTACTCCAGAAAAGATGAACGAAGTAAAACGCAAAGTGAAAAATGGCTATCCTATTGGTGAACTAAAAAATGAATTATTAGCAGCGGGTTATACAAAAGAAGAAATTGCAAAATGTTTTGAGATCCATAAAGCTGATATGCGAAGCTGGTATTTATTTTTTGGTACTACTTTCTTTATTTTTGGTATAGGGCTTATTGTTATTTATGAAAACATTTTAATGTTAGTGGCTGGCGTCATATTATTGCTACTGTACTTCAAAGAAAGCAAATCAAAAGAAAATATTTAATCAATCCCCAAATCACTCGTCAAGGTTTTATCAGGGCTTATATCTTTCAATTTTACTCCAACCAAGTCTACTAATATTTGATTAATGATTGCCTTTATTTTATATGGGGTGTAATCAATTGTTTTCATTTTTACAATATCATACAAATTAAGAACCGTAGTTAATTTTTCTGCTTCATTATCTCCAATTATAATACCAAATTTTTTCTCTATTATTACTATTAGTTCTACTGAATCTAATCCCATAAAGCATTTTAAGTGTTGAATATACACTTTAATCTTCTAGCTCAGTATGAAGCCCTGCGTTTTTGTAGAAATAGAACCAACATTCCGTAAAAGAAGGCTTCAAACTTTTATAAAAGAAAAATGTTTCGCTATCCTTGCTCTATATGCTCCAAAACTAATTTCTCCTTAATATTGCAGAAACATTTGCTTTGCCATCAGACAATTTTTACCAGCTAAAAGAAACCAAGCCAAGCCTGCTAGAGCGCTTTGGTTTATACTACCTTAGCTTTTTTAAAAGAATAGACAGCGACAACAGCGTTTTTAACTTGTCTGACAATGAAATTACCAAGCGTGTGCAAAGCATTTCTTTAAAGGGCATCATTCTTTCATCGCTCATTGGCATTGTATGTGTTTTTCCTACGGTGTGGGTAGATGTACATTTTGCAGAACGCAGTGCGCTCGTGCATTACGGTTGGGTAGCGGGTGTAACTGCTTTAAGTATAGCTATAGAATTGTACATACTTTTTTTGATAGCGCTAAGGGCTGTATATGAAGTAAGCGAATTGGTGAACCTACACGCCAGCGAAAAAGAATTGATGCAAGATGGGTTGTTTAGCGTAAAAAATATTCTTGCACGCACTGCGCTCGAACTGCCCGATCCGGAATTGGAAATTATGGGTATAGACCCTTTTAAACGTATTTCTAAAAAGAATTTATTAATACTTGGTTTGTTGTACAAAGCAAAAATATTTGTAACCAATTTTGTTGTAAAATATGGATTGTTATTTTTGGTAGGCAAAGCCATTTTTGGTATTTCTATTTTATATGCTGCTATCATTGTAGAGTGTTTTTGGAACAGTGTGGTTATTAGAAAAGTGGTGTTAGAAGCTAGGTTACGCCTATTTGGTTTTGCGCTTGCAAACGAAATTGGCAAAAATGTAATTGATGAAAAAAGATTGGAACATTTATCCCCTATGGGTCGCAGCGGTTGTTTGCGTGCAATAGGCAATGCGGTAGTAATGGCACAAAACTATCATCCAAACATGATTATTTTGTTGATTCGTTTTCAACAAATATTAAAAATTAGTGAACCAGATAAATACGATGACTGGAATATGTTTATAGAAACATTAAACAGTGTGTCGGAGCAGGAAAGAAATTTCTTGTTGGACCTGTTTACCGTATCTGCAGCTTTTGATGGAAGATTATCCAATGCAGAATCAGAAAATTTACAAACAGCTTATGGAAAGGATTATGCACTTTACAAACTGAGGCTGATGAGGCTTACAAATAAGCTTACAACCGGAAAATTGCATGCTGCATTGGATGAATGCAAGTTGGATTTTAAGGCAGGCTGATTTTAAGGCCCAATAAAAATAATTTACCACATGAACAGCAAGAAACACGGGCAACTATTTAGTGCAATATGCGAACCTCAAAAAAAACAGCATTGAATTTAATCAACTGCAAATTCCAATAAACCTAAAAAATTTTATACCTTTCTTCAAATAATTCCTTTTACTCAAAAAGATTCTTATGAACAGAAAAGATTTTATTAAAAACACCGGAATGGCTGCCGCATCTTTTGCCATATTACCTACTGGCAGTTTATTTGCCTCTTCCTTAGATCCAAAACTTCGCATGGCCATTATAGGTGTGGGGCTACGTGGGCAAGACCATTTGGAACTGCTACTAAGAAGAGATGATGTAGAAGTAGTGGCTATTTGTGATGTAGATGCACGCATGCTGAAAGATGCTACCGCCACTATTACAAAAATGGGAAAGAAAATGCCCCAAGTATATACCGGCGATAATTTTACTTGGAAGAAATTACTCGAAAAAGAAAAAATAGATGCGGTAATTATTGCTACTCCATGGGAATGGCATAAGCCGATGATTGTGGGGGCAATAGAAGCGGGTATAAAATATGTAGGCACCGAAGTAATTTTAGGTATTAGCTTACAAGATCATTGGGATGTGGTAAAGGCTGCCGAAAAATACAATGCACATGTAATGATGCTAGAAAATGTTTGCTATCGCAGAGATGTAATGGCGGTATTAAATATGGTACGTCAAGGTTTGTTTGGTGAGCTGGTACACTTGCAAGGCGGCTACCAGCACGATTTACGAGAAGTGAAATTTAACAATGGCATAGAGCCTTATGGGCATGGTGTGGAGTTTGGCGAAAAAGGTTTTTCGGAAGCAAAATGGAGAACAGAACATTCCATACATCGCAATGGAGATTTGTATCCTACACACGGCATAGGCCCTATTGCAAATTATATAAACATAAACAGGGGCAACCGTTTTATAAGTTTAAACTCATTTTCATCTAAAAGCAGGGGCTTACACAATCATATTGTAAAAGGCGGTGGCGAAAACCACCCGAATGCAAAAATTAATTTTAAGCTAGGCGATGTGGTAACTACGCATATAAAATGTGCCAATGGAGAAACGATTTTATTGGAGCATGACACCAGTTTGCCAAGGCCATACTCATTGGGCTTTAGGGTGCAAGGCACTGAAGGCTTGTGGATGGATGTAAACAATGGCATTTATATAGAAGGGAAATCTGCCAAACCACATAGATGGGATGCTGCAAAAGAATGGTTGGACAAATATGATCATCCGCTATGGATAAAATATAGCAAAGATGCGGAAGGCGCTGGGCATGGCGGCATGGATTTTTTTGTTGTTAATTCGTTTGTAGAATCGGCCAAAAGAAAAATTGCTACAGCATTGGATGTATACGATGCGGCCACTTGGAGTGCCATCAGTCCCTTAAGCGAAAATTCGATAGAGCTCGGAAATGAAACAGTGGAGTTTCCAGATTTTACTGGTGGGCAATGGATGTATCGTAAACCCATTTTTTCTTTAAACGATGATTTTTAAAACAGGCAGCAAATATGTTGGAAGCAGTATTAAGAAAATTTGGATTTGATGATGTAACCATAGAAACCTTTGGCAATGGATTGATAAATAATACCTGGAAAATAACTACTGCATCCAATGAGTTTATTTTACAAAAAATAAACACGGCTATTTTTAAAACCCCTGATGCCATTGATTCCAACATTAGCAATATTGGTTCTTATTTAAAAAACCATTTTCCAAACTATTTATTTGTTGCTCCTGTCATTTCTAAAGAAGGAAAAACATTACTACCGGTAGAAAATGATGGTTATTATAGGATGTTTCCATTTGTAAAAAATTCCATTACAAAAAATGTATTGGAAACACCCGGCCAGGCATACGAAGCAGCAAAACAATTTGGGATGTTTACAAAATTGCTTGGTGGTTTTGATATTAATAAATTACAGGTCGCATTACCAAATTTTCACAATCTTTCTTTACGGTTTACACAATTTCTTGCGGCTTTAGAAAATGGAAACCAGCTACGAATTAAAGAAGCTGCCGCATCTATCGAATTGCTAAAAAGCTTTTCCTCTATAGTAAAACAATATGAGCAGCTGATGCTACATCCTACTTTTAAATGTAGGGTGACCCACCACGACACAAAAATAAGCAATGTACTATTTGATAAAAATGATAAAGGTATCTGTGTAATAGATCTTGATACAGTAATGCCCGGACATTTTATAAGCGATGTAGGCGATATGATGCGTACGTACCTTTCGCCTGTAAATGAAGAAGAAGCTGATTTTTCCAAGATACAAATAAGAAAAAGCTTTTATGAAGCCATTGTAAAAGGGTACTACTCCGAAATGAAAGAGGAGCTTACCGATGTAGAAAAAAACAATTTTTTCTTTGCCGGTTGTTTTATGATATACATGCAGGCCATTCGTTTTTTAACAGATTATATAAACGATGATGTGTATTATGGTGCTGCATATCCAACACAAAATTATATAAGGGCACAAAATCAAATTATATTATTACAGAAATTAATGGAAAAGGAAAGCCTTTTAAAAAACTTATTTTAATCAATGCTTTCTGGCAACAAGCTCCTCTCTTTTCAACAACTTTTCATACCCAACTATATTCATCATTACCAACAACATTCCATAAAAAATATCTTCTACAGGTATGGTATAAATTCGGGTAGCAAGGTTTTCATTATCGTTGTAAGTTATTACTGGTATTGCTGTTAAAAAACCATTTACAACCAAAAAGGGGATTAGAATAATGGCATAGGCTACTAAAAAAGCAGCAATATTAAATGATGAAAAATATTTTCTAAACGCTAGAACAAAAAAGAAAAAAATACAGGAGAAATAACTCGTATAAGATGTGTAGTATTTTTTGCTAAAAATAAGTGCGCTCATAAATAATACAAAACCTATACTCCATAATATTGTTATAGACAATTTTGTAGTTTTCAACACAGGAAAATAAGTTCGTACACATTCATACACAAAAATGCAGCAATAGGGCACTACAAAAAAGAACAATACCTCTTCTATGGGTAAATTGAAAATAAAAATGCCCGTTATATATTTTTCGTTGAAGAACCAAATACCCATGTTGGTAAAAATACCATCCCAAACACAATAAAAAAGTGCCGGTAATAACATGGCAATAAAGGCTGGCTTCCATTTTTTATTGAAAGCTACTTTTTTATCGAAACTAAGTGCTAGTGGGCCAGCAAAAGAGCATGCTAAGATTAGGAAATATGTATAGTGTGTATTCAATTAAAATACGTTTCTTGCTTTATCTGCCTTTACTTTTTCCCAATATTTTTTAGCAACATAGAGCATACCAAAACTTTCGCCTTCGTATTTATCCATATGCTTGTGATGCATTTTATGTGCCCACCGTATAGTGCGCACATATACATTGTTGCTGCGGGTAAACCACTTAAAACGTTGGTGAATGATAACATCGTGTACTAAAAAATAAGCGAATCCATACATAGCAATCCCAAATCCAATGCCTGTAGAAATATAATTTCCGTTTTGCATGCCCAGCATAATGCAAAGCCAACTTGGTATGGCAAATATTAAAAAGAATGCATCGTTTTTCTCGAAAAAAGATCTATTTGGCTGGTGATGGTCTTCGTGTAAATACCATAAAAATCCATGCATCACATATTTATGTGTAGCCCATGTAATACCTTCCATTAAAAAAAAGGTCACCAAAGCTATTGGTATAGAAATGATCCAGTTCATAAAAAAGTTCTTATTAGCATAAAAAACATTGTCATTATCATCAACAAATTTACAGCGAAATTATTTTGTTTGCTAAACTTTAATAAACTAAAAACAGCAATCAATGCCATGCTTATTACAAACCAGCAAATATAATTGTACATAGGTATACCTTCATCACCCATCCACTGCCAATAACCGAGTTTTATAGCTGCAGGCTCCATTATCCAATCGAAAAAAACGGCTAGCATAGCCCCATCGGTTACTACAGAAAAAAACTGTACAGCCGGGGATGGTGCTCCCGTCATCGTTTCTAACTTGGCGGAAAGCCGCTCCAATACTTTATGAACAGTAACGCCACAGCAATACATAATAATAAACCAATTTATACCAATAACCAATGGTACATCCTTAAATGAAAGACCCAATGTTTTTCCGTAAGCGTATTTACCAAAAAGAATACCAGTAGATGTCCCTATTATTTCTACCCAAATTCCCACTACAAAACATACGATAGCAAAAAGTATAAAATGGAAATTTATTTTTTGTTGGGTGTACAACAATAACCCAAACATGAGCAACAAGTTTATGGGTGTAGCAGCCACAAAAAAATCTTTATTAAAAAACATACCTACAAAACCAATGGTATGAAAAAATATAGCAAGGGCTGTGGCTATTTGCGTTCTGGTTTTAAGCATGTACTTGTCTCTTGTTTTTAAAATCATGCTGTATCAAATCGCTTACAATTTTGGCACTCTTTAAGCAAAGGGGTATGCCACCTCCAGGATGAACACTGCCTCCACAACAATACAAGTTTTTTATATGGCTGGTAAAATTTGGATGACGCAAAAATGCTGCCCGCTTGCTGTTACTGCTGGTACCATACAAGGAACCAAGGTATGAGCCTGTATTGGTTTCTATACTTTGTGGGTGCAATACTTCTTCTGTTACAATATGTTTTTCAATATCCGTACCGAGTAACCGATTTAGTTTTGCAACAATACGTTTTTTTGCAGCTTCTTTTAATTCTGCCAATTCATAACTTGTATTGGCAGGTACATTTATCATTACAAACCAATTTTCGCAATTGGCAGGCGCCAATGTAGCTTCTTGCTTACTAGTAATGTTTATATAAATCGTAGGGTCTTCATATAATTTTTTATACTTAAAAATATTTGTAAACTCCAAAGCATAATCATTTGAGAACAGTATATTGTGTAGTTCTAGTTGTGGAAAAGTTTTATTGATACCCCAGTAAAATACCAACGCACTGCTACTACGTTCTTGCTTTAGCACTTTTTTAGCTTTGCTTTCGTTGCTCAATAAATGCTTATAGGTAAAATATACATCACTGTTACTTATTACCACATCTGCTTTAATATTTTCTCCATTTACAACTACTCCCTTAGCAATATTATCTGGACAAATAATTTTTTCTACTGCTTGATTAAAATAAAATTGTACACCTTTTAGCTGGGCAAGATTGTACAAACTGTTGGTAATATTTATCATGCCGCCTTGGGGGTAAAATGCCCCTTCTGTTTGCTCCAAGTGTGGTATCAAACTTAGCATGGCGGGTGCTTTGTATGGGTTGCTGCCATTATAAGTTGCAAACCTATTAAACATTTGTTGCGTTTCTTTTGCAGCAAAACGTTTATTATAATTACTCAATGATTGAAATAAATAAGAGAATTTTATTGCACTCAATGACTTGATAATTCTTGGATGAAACCAAGTACTTCGTTTATGTATAGAATAATTTAAGAAAATATGTGCTAAGCTATCGTATAATTTTTCTGACCTAGTTAAATAACTTTTTATATTCTCTTGTGGCTCTTGTAATTTCTCTTCCAGCTCTTTTGCAAAATTGTCTTCGTTTGTATAAGCGTTTACAATTTTGCCATTTTCATAAAAATATTTACAGGCAATAGCTAATTTGCTGTAGGCAAAATGATTTTCAATGGGCTCACCGGCTAGTTCAAAAAGTTCTTCTATATTTTGTGGCTGTGTAAATAGCGATGGCCCTGCATCAAAATGATACCCCTCTTTTGTAAATGCGGATAGCTTGCCGCCTGGGTAACCGTTTTTTTCGTAAACAGATACAGCATACCCTTGTACTGCAAGCCTAATGGCGGTAGCCAAACCTGCCACGCCGCTACCAATGATAACTGCTTTTTTATGCTCCATAAAAATTATAAAGAATTGAAGGAACTACGCAAACCTGCTTTAAGCAAAATTACTGCTTTAAAGGTATTGCTGATGCGTACCCTGCTTTGCAATAATAATGCAGGTTCTGCACTTTTTATCTTTTTGAAAAGCGTAAGATAATATTTATAGGCTACATATACGCCAAACCTTGCTTTTTGAGGAAGCATTATAATGCCTTCATAGGCTTTTTTTAAATCATCTGAAATGTCAGCCTCAATTATACGTTTATCTTCTTCTGTAAAATTTTTAAAATTCACACCGGGGAAATAGGTTCTATTCAACTGCTCATTATCTGCTTTTAAATCTCTCAAAAAATTTATTTTTTGAAATGCAGCTCCCAAAGATTGTGCTGAAGGCCTCAATTTTTCGCATTCCAATACATTTCCTTCGCAAAAAATGTACAAACACATTAAGCCTACTACCTCTGCACTGCCATAAATATAATTGGAGTAATCTGCTTCATCATATTTTCGCTCACTCAAATCCATTTCCATGCTATTAAAAAAGGCTTCTATTAGCGCTTTATCTATATTATATTTATTTACAGTAAGCTGAAAACTGTGCAAAATTGGATTTAAACTGATACCCCTTTCTATTGATTGGTATGTTTCCTTTTTAAATTCTGCTAATAATTTTTCTTTGTCAAACCCATGAAAGGTATCTACAATTTCATCGGCAAAGCGCACAAACCCATAAATGTCATAAATAGGGCCTCGGAGGTCTGTATGCAGCATACGAATAGCACTGCTAAAAGAAGTGCTGTATAACTCCGTGGTGAGCTTACTACATTGATGGCTCGTATTATGAAATAATTCTATCATGCTTTATTTAGCAGTTTTAAATTGTTTTACTACTTGGTTTGCAACCACTTCGCCACTTATTAACGACGGCGGAACCCCTGGCCCTGGTATGGTTAATTGCCCAGCATAAAACAAATTACTTACTTTCTTACTTTTCATAGAAGGCTTTAAAATAGCAGTTTGCATTAGCGTATTGGCTAGCCCATAAGCATTCCCTTTAAATGCGTTGTGGTCATTTATGAAGTCAGTTACGGAATAAGATCGCTTATAGATTATGGAATCTACAATTTTTTCACCGGTTTTTGCTTCAAATCTTTTTACAATTTTATAAAAATAATCGTCTCTCAGGGTTTCATCATCCCCGGTAAGGCCAGCAGCCACGGGTATTAAGAAGAAAAGGTTTTCACCGCCTTCTGGTGCCACTGATGTATCTGTTACCGATGAAGCACACAAATAAAACAAAGGCTCTGTGGGCCACATGGGTGTATCATAAATTTCTTTGCCGTGCTTATTAAAATCTACATCAAAAAACAACGAATGGTGACTTATATTTTTCAATTTCTTATTTAGCCCTACATAATACAAAAGGGAAGACGGTGCCATTACTCTTTTATCCCAATATGATTTTGTGTAAGTTCGGCTTTTTTCTGGTAATAGCTTGGTTTCTGTAAAATGATAATCTGCTGCAGAGATGATGGCATCTGCAAAAAACAGTTCTTCTCCTTTTGTCGAAACAGTTGTTACAGATGTTGCTATCCCATTTTCAATATTAATACTTGTGGCATTTTGCCCAAACAGACATTTTACACCAAGCTCTACTGCCAATTTGTACATAGAAGCAGCTACGGTGTTTAAGCCACCTTCGGGGTACCATGTGCCCAATTTTATATCTGCATAATTCATTAAACTATACAATGCTGGAATATTTTGTGCGAGTGCTCCCAAAAAAAGTACAGGAAACTCCATCAGCTCTACGAGGTGTGGGTGTTTAAAATATTTGCCAACATGTTTTTTCATACTGGTAAAAACATCCAATTTCAAAATACCTTTTGCCAGTTCAATATCGACAAATTCCAACACAGAAAGGCTGGGTTTAAACACTAATTTTTTTACCCCCACTTCATATTTGTAAGCTGCTTCAGTTATAAATTTATCTAATTGTGCTGCAGCTCCTAACTCTATTGATTCAAAAAGTGCTTTCAATGCATCGTAATCTGCCGGTATGTCTATTTTATTTTCGGGATAGTAAACAGTATAAGATGGATCTAGTCTTTTGAGGGAGTAATAATCGGGTACCTTTTTTCCAAAACAATTAAAATACCTTTCAAACACATCGGGCATCCAATACCAGCTTGGCCCCATGTCAAAAGTAAATCCTTCGGCTTCGAATTTTTGTGCACGCCCGCCTGGTTGTAAGTGTTTTTCGAGTAAAGTTACATCCCAACCCGCCTTGGCCATAAAACTGGCGGCGGATAAGCCTGCAAAACCGGATCCAATAATAATTGCTTTTTTCATTGAATGTAAATACGTATGAAGTTGATGCTGAGATGTAAAATTAAGTAATTACAATTTGAATGATAAATAGTAAATTTAAATGATAAATCATTACTTATGGACTTAACCTATGCAGCTATTGAATTGTTTAATTACGCTGATGAGACTTTATGTGAAGATGGGTACATTACTACCGATAAAATAAGAAAAGTTTATATTACTGCACTGGCAGATTCTGGAGCGATTCGATTAGCTATAAATGAAAAAATAAAAAACGAATTGGGATTAAGGGTACGGCAGCAACTAAATATTTCGCTTGCAGATGGCACAAGGAGAACATTAGATGTTGCAGGGCCTATCAGACTTAAATTTCAAGATAGAGATTGTATTACCGATGCATTTGTATTGCCAGATAATGAAGAGCCATTGATTGGAGCAGTGCCAATGGAGTTAATGGATTTAGTAATTGTTCCTACCCAAAATAAATTAATGTACAATCCATTGCATCCTGATGGCCCACTATATTCTATGAAATAAAATTTAAAAACTACGTTTAGGCAAATTTTTAAAAAATGTATTTGCCAATGTGTTTTTAGAAAAAACAATAGACCACGCTGTTAGAAAAATTATTTTAAAATCGGTAAATATGGATGCATTTTGTTGGTACCACATTTCTAAAGCTCCTTTAAAAGGAAAAATCTTATTGTACATATCCTTAGCATCTATAGCATCTGATACTAGTTTTTCTTCATCTCTAAAAATAACCGAACCTATACCTGTAATACCGGGTTTTGCATTATAAATATTTTTTTGGATTACTTCATCATATAGCTTAAAACTTACTTCCATCAAAGGCCTTGGACCCACTATACTCATATCGCCTTTAAGCACATTAAATATTTGTGGCAGCTCATTGATTTTTGTTTTCCGCAAAAAACCTCCCATCGGTAAAACACGAGGATCGTTACGTAATGTAATTTCCCCTGTTCCTATATTTGGACTATTCTTTAGCATGGTTGCAAATTTCCAAATATTAAACTCCTTATTTTTATATCCAATTCTTTTTTGAAAATAAAAAATGTCATGCTCACCAGTGAGTTTTAGAATTATCATTATAGGCAGGAGTATGGGCGAAAGCAATATAAGTGCAATGCCTGCAATGAGTATGTCGATAATGCGTTTTAAAAAAAGATACATAAAAGTATTGGGAATAAAACTAAACGTTTGTGTTGAAAAATAATTCTTGTAATATCTTGAATAATATTTAAATATTTCTTTATAAGTATGACTAAAATTTATACAACCATAGGGTTTTACAGTCCCAAAATGGAAAGTAAATACAATATCTGTTTTATTTTAATTGTATATATCAATCGTTTTTCATTACGCTACCGTAATGCTACTTCACTTTTTTATTTTCATTAATAACTGCAAATATAATTTTGGGCTATTTACTTAGCGCATCGGCATTCTATTAAAAATTTAAATGTATACTTACATGAATACCGATTTTATTTTATCTATCACTCCTTGCATTTCTGCATCTGTAATATTGGTACTGCATGGAATGCTCAAACAATGTTTATAAACAAAATCAGATTGGTCATTACTGTTTACGTAAATATCATTTTTAAACATGGGCAATTGGTTCATAGGTACCCAAAACGGGCGACTTTGCATTTTATTATCATTTAACACTTTTAAGAGCTCTTTTTGTTTGGCCGTAAAAATGGTAGGCATCCACCAATTAGGCATTACATCTTCACTCACGTCTTGAAATTTGATATCGCCAACACCCGCTAATCCATTTTTATAAAAAGCAATAATTTCTTTTTTGCGCTCTATAAAACTTGGCAACTGCTCCATTTGTGCTACGCCCATTGCCGCAGCTACATTTACCAATCGGTAGTTGTAGCCAATTGCATCATGCATATATTCAAAAGGATCACTTTTGGCTTGCGTAGTAAGATGCTTTGCTTTTTTTGCAAGTGCTTCATCATCTGTTACAATCATGCCACCTCCGCCTGTTGTAATAATTTTATTTCCGTTATAACTAAATGTACCCATCAAGCCAAAACTACCAGCATGCTTGCCTTTGTAATAACTGCCCAAAGCTTCAGTACTATCTTCAATTACAACCAAATTATGTCGTTTTGCCATAGAAAGCAATCTATCCATATCGCAAATATTACCCAATACATGGACGGGCATAATGATTGGGATACGTTTTCCTGTAGCTTTATGATAACAAACGCCATCCTTTTGTTCTGTTTCATTTTGCAAAAATGTTTCAAGAATATTTAGATCCATTTGCCAATTAGCAGCATCGGTATCTATTAAAATTGGTGTAGCGCCAGTGTATTTTATAGAATTTAATGTTGCAATAAAAGTAATATTTGGTGCTATTACCATATCATTTTGCCCCACATCTGCCAGTATTAAGCAAATATGCAATGCTGTTGTACCACTACTTGTGGCTACAGCATACTTAGTACCAGCATATTGAGCGGTCATTTTTTCAAATTGATCTACATAAGCGCCTACGCTGCTTACCCATCCTGTTGTTATACACTCCGTGACATATTTTAATTCATTGCCACCCATGTTTGGACCACTTAGTAAAAGCATTTATAATTGTTTTTTAGTTTGCAAAGGTATTAAAAAACCTCGTTCTTTCTGGAACGAGGTTTTTTAAATTAATTTAATAAGGTATTAGATATTTCTAAACTTTTGCCCAAACGAATCTGTAACTATACCCGTACTCAATAATTTGTAAATTTCTTTTACTCCATCAGGTACCGTTTTAGTAATGGTAAATCCTAATTCATTTTTTATTTTATCAAAATTCACCCTATAATCTCTCGGGTCTTCGTTCATTTCTACATAATCTACTTTTACGTTAGGTACCACTTTGCACACTTCTTCAATAATCATTCCTTTATTGTAGTTTTCCTCAGTGCTACCCACGTTAAATACATTGGCTTTTACTTTAGCTTCATCGCTTTCTATTACAAGTATAACTGCACGTGCCAAATCATCTACATGGCAATATGGCCTCCAAAATTGTGCTCCCCATATAGGCTGTTCACCATTTACAGCAGCATTGCGTGTAAATTCGTTTACGGTTAAATCGAAACGAATACGAGGGCTAAAGCCATATACAGTGCTAAAACGCAATGCTGTGCTGCACATCGGAGAATCTTTTTTATCTTCTAATAAGTATTTTTCAAATTTTACTTTTAACTCAGCATATAAAGAAACGGGATTAAGTTCAGATGTTTCCGTAACAAAAGAGTCTGGGTCTGCCATTTTACCATAATTGCTACAAGTGCTTGCAAAAACAAAACGTTTTACGCCAGCTGCTTCTGCTGCATCAAACAATGCTACGCTACCATCCCAATTAGTACTATTAGCATCGTCGCTGTATTTTTTGCATGCGGGATCTCCAACTATAGCTGCTAGATGAGCAACTGCATCTATACCTACCAATGCCTTTTGTACATCTTCCTTATTGCGTACATCCCCCTTCATAAATTCAAATTGTGGGTTAAGCATTACATCTATTAATGCATCACCGCCAAAATTCAAATTGTCTAATGCACGTACATCATATCCTTTTGCTAATAATTGACGAACCAATACTGAGCCAATATAGCCGGCGCCGCCTGTTACTAATACTTTCATTGAATGTTATTTTAAGGGGGCAAAGATAAGGGTTTGGGCTATAGGATGTACTTTTAAAAACGCCACGTAAAACTATGAAAAATGGCGTTGATTATAACCTTTGCTATTCATTACGACGGAAAATACCTTTTCAGATAGGTCTAAAACAAAAAAAAATGAGATTTCTCATAAGCTTACTCATTGTAAGATTTGATGTACTCAACTGCATCTTTAGGATAGGCGCTTTTATTATCTAAGTGATAAAAAACAAAAGCTTCGTTTAACTTAAAATCTTTTTGTCTTTCAAAATCAGCAAATTGGACAAACCAGATATCAAAATGATTAAGTAAAACTATGAGATGTAGTTGTAGATTTGTTGGCCAAAAAGCGGCATTTTCTACTATGTGGGCATAAATTAACTTGTTAGCCTTATTGATGCATAATGCATGAAGATAAAATTTGTCATCAAGATAGTTTTTAAACGCCTTGTCTGACAAATCAAACAACATTTTTAATTTTTGGAGTTTTTCTTGTAATGCTACATTATTCATAACCGGCTATTGACTATTTTGTAGAAGATAATTTCTATCATGAATTATAAAATACGCCCAATTTTGCTGTCCAAATGTTGTTGCTTTAATTCTTCTATTAATTTCTTCCTCACCCATATTTAATTCCAATTGACATAACGCATTTAGTTCCTTTCTTGTATATGCATTGCGCTGCCAAGTTTCTCCCGATAAAGTGGGCTTTACACCGGATACAAAATCATCTACCAATTCAAAAAACATATTGATTATGTTTGCATAACAACGCTGTGTTATACTAAATACTGTATCATTTTGATGAATAGGAAAACGTTTTACTTTTATTATTCCGCCAGTATCTACTTTTGGCAACATGTAATGACATGTGATTCCAAAATTATCTTCATCATTATAAATGGCAAAATTTGTACATCCAATTCCTGGGTATTCAGGGCTACCAGGATGTAAGTTAATCCCACCATGTTTTGCGTTTGCTAATATTGCTTCAGGTATAATCCATTGTGATAAGTAAGAAATTATGTAATCTCCTTTCCATTGAAGGACAACATCTGGAATTGGCTCATTTCTTAAGCTAAAAACAATTTCTGTATTAGGGATATGGATTTTAATATATTCTGATGCTATTGTGGAAAAATGATCGTTCTTTTTACCAATAAAAAGTATTTTTAATTGATTTTTTTTCATTTTTTTAATTGTTATTAGTTCAAAGGATTTGACTATTTAATTACCTTGATTGCAAGGTAGATTTACTGCTTGGTTTTTTAATTTTAGGATATTTGCTTTTTGTAAACAGGTATCAAACTTATATTGAGTCAATAATGATTTTAATTTACTAGTAATACTTGGCCTAAATAAATTCCACTTAAAATTTAGATACGCTACTTTATATTTAGAAAAAATGGCGTTTTGTGGATAATTAGTAGAGACATCTATAAATTCTGTGTCAAATTCGTAAGGATGCATATAGAGCATACTGTCTTTATCAGCTGCTTCAATATCTTTAAATATTTTTTGAATTAAAAAAGATGGCAACAGCCTAATATACCCTCCTCCACTCACAGGTATTTGTCTATTTAAATAATTAGCTATAGTCATTGGTAATTCTACGATTTGAGAACCATTAGGCAATTTATATAAAATATCTTTTGTAGAAAAGTTATTAATACCATAGCGAGGCAGAGCCATTGGGAAAATACTGCTGTCGTAGGTAAATTCAAGTTCAGAAAGGGTTTCTAATAAGTATAAATTTTCCCTTTTTATTGAAAAAAAAGGAGCTCTATAACCGTACAATGGTGCTCCTGTAATATCAGTTACAATTTTCTGAGATGTTAAAATATCTTCTCTTGCTTTTCTAGGAGAAAGAGTAAACATTGCTTCATGATTTTGGCCGTGCAATGCAATTTCATGCCCACGAAAGGCAATTTCTTTAACCAATTCTTTTCTGTAACTAGCAAGCATCCCTAATATAAAAAATGTAGCTTTATTTTCTGTTTCATCCAGCAAATCAAGTATTATTTTAGTTTGCCTTTCGATGGCGCCATTTACAGGTTCGGTAATATTACCGTAATGATATTTTCCAAACAATTGTCCAAAATCCTCCCAATCTATTGACATTGTAGATGTAGCCATATTAAAATAATTTATTTATACTATCAATATATTTTTCTACAACAATAGATTTTTCATACTCTTTTTTCACTTTTTTTCTTCCCTGTTTACCCATTTCGTTTCTTTGTTCGTTGGTAAGTAAAAGCATTTTGCGCAACCCATTTTCCAAAGATATTGCACTTTGAGGTTCGCATAATATTCCATTTAATCCATCAACAACTACATCTTTACAGCCGGTAACATTTGTGGTAACAATAGGCTTCTCCATGCTTGCAGCTTCCAACAAGGAATTTGATAATCCTTCTCTGTAAGATGCCAATACAAAACAATCACATTGTACTATAAATGGTCTTACGTCTTTTGTTTCACCTTTGTAAATTATTCCTTCATGCTCCCAATTATTTAAATCATTTTGTGTTATTGTAAGAGCACTTGTATTTTGAGTCCACAATGGGCCAACAATCCAAAACTCCACATCGTTTCTATCCTTTAAAATATTACGTGCAGCTATCACCATTTCTTCAACACCTTTTATCTTTACCAACCTACCTATAAATAGAAATACAAATTTATCGGTTGCTATTTTTTCAACTGGTGAAAATTTTTCTGTTTCTATACCGCTGCCTGGTATTAAAACAGCCTGCCTTTTTTTTACATAACCTTTTGAAATTAAATGTTCAAAATCATCGCTATTCTGAAAAAAAACTGTTGTAGGTACTTTTAACACCCACTTATACAAGATACGACCCAGCATGTAAACAAGCCCTTTTATATGAAACGGAACTCCCGTGCCGGTAATGTTTGATAATGTTGGAATGCCCAACATTTTACAAACAATATTACCGTAGATATTTTGCCTTGGCGTAAACGTTAAGCAAACATCGGGCTTGATATTCCTTATTTCCTTATATAACCTTCTGAGGTATTTAATTACTTCAAAAGGGTTTGTATTACTTGTGCCAATGTCTATACATTTTGCATTTATATTTTCCAACTGCTCGGCAAACTCCATTTTACCGTAAGATAAAATATATACATCAAAACCATTTTTGGCCAAGGCATACATTAATGCGCTGCGAATAGTTACGCTTGCAGTAAAATTATTTTCTAATACCACTATTTTTTTCATATGCTATCTTACATCAAAATTATACAGTCCAAAATCCCAATTTTTATATTCATACACATCCTCTTTCATTTTTTCCTTATCTATAATTTCTGCACAAAAATGTAATATGCGTGGCTCTTTTGATTTTGGTATTTTAATAAGCAACGTTTGTGAAAAACCTAAAGTCCCGATAAATAAAATGAGATCAGGTTTTTCCCTTTTTAATATAAAGTTTATTGCAGCGGTTAAACTTTTAAAATCCTTTCTCTTTTGGGCATTATAAAAATCAATAATGTAGGCTGTGTTTACACCATCTTCATTTTCTATTCTGTAGAAAAAGGAATGCCGCTTTGTTTTTATTTTTTGATGTGCTTCGGAATATCTATGCACTTCCATTAAAGGTTCGTTAGGTAAAATATGAATTGGAAACTCTTTTGCTGTCTTATTTTTTACATTTGCACCAACTCTATGAACACTTGTAGTTAAATAAGAAAACAGAGCAGAAAACAAATTTAACACCCTACTTTTTTTAAGCACATTTCCTACTTTTACCGGCAAAGCATAATAAGACAGGTTTGCGACTTCCTTCCATTTTAAA
Source organism: Ferruginibacter sp. (assembly GCA_031430735.1). Classification (GTDB taxonomy): domain Bacteria; phylum Bacteroidota; class Bacteroidia; order Chitinophagales; family Chitinophagaceae; genus Ferruginibacter. The sequence goes on from JANPCB010000154.1 coordinate 61,531, forward strand.
GCGTGTTTAAAATAGGGATAAGCTTTATCATTAGGCACCGCCATCATCACTGAAACATTTTTTTCTGCAAGAAATGATTTTAGATTTCTATACATTTTAAACATTGCTAGCGGATCCTTTCTATACGCCTCTTTAATAAACAATCCTCCCAAGTAGGTAAATATTTTCTTTTCGCCGTGGTAAAAATATTCATACGGCAATGCGGCAATAGCACCTACAACTTCACCTTCGTGCTCCATTAAACTGTGATAGGATTCACCAAGCGGATTAGAAGTGAAATATGTTTGAAAATATTCTGCAGTAGTATGTTTCTCAAAAACCTCATTAAAACTCTTTGCAAGAAGATTAAGTTTGTCTCCTAATTGTTTAGTTGTATAAATATTAAATTCTACTGGACTCATATTTAATTTTTATCGGTATTTAGAAAAATATTCTGTCCGTTTACATGAGCGGGTGCGGTTATCAGAAATTTTACTACTGATGCAACATCCTCTGTTGTCAATAATTTATTCAATAGGTGGCTTTTTAGCATTGCCTCCTTTATTCTTTTATCAATAGTTGCGTTTAAAGTAGTTTCTATATATTCTGGAGATACACAATTGATTTGAATATTAAATTTCACATTTTCTACAGTCCAGTTTTTGGCTATTGTAAGTAAATAATTCTTGTTTGCTAAATATTCAATAGCCAAACTTGTAGTAATGCTTTTACCTAAGCCTGATGAGCCGCCTGTTGTTAAAAGATTCATTTATTAAAAATTAAATTAACCCAATTTGAATAGTTTCTTTTGCCCCTCTTCTAACATGTTGGTTTCTAAAAATAGATTTAAATACAAATGCTTTTATTGCTTCATGATGTTCGGCAATATCTACCTGCAAAGTAACTGTATCATTTAAAAAAACCGGTAAATAAAAATTAATACTTTGGGTATGATTAACTACATTTTTTGAGGCAATGCCACGCCTATAAAATGCGATAGAAATAGATTAAGAATATTACCGTGCATTACTACCTATGATATACCCTGTTCTTTTGCAAATTCCACATTGGTATGAAAAGGATAATTATCTTCAAAAGTATGAATAAAGCCTTCGTACACTTTTTGAGTAACGGTATAATCTTTAATAAAACTATCTCCAATCTTCATATTAATTCCCCAATTTTTCTCCTATGCCTGAGCACATTTCGCCTACATTATTATACCCACCAATTTCTTCAGCTGTGAAATTTATGCTGAAATGATTTTCTATAGCTACCACTAATTGAATATGGGTGAGGCTGTCCCACTCTTCAATATCATCGCTGGTTGTCTCTGCCTTTAAAACAATGGACGGATTGTCTGTTATTTCAACAAATATATCCTGTACATCATTTATGATATTTTCGTATGTCATTTTATAGTTTTTATATGTGTTTTAAAATGGCTGAAATTGGCACAATTCAATGTACTTTCATTTTCATCAACAATGGCAAATCCCATATTTTTATATAGTTCTTTCACCATCCCGTTTTTGGGTGTAGGCAAATATTTTCCTGTTATGCTATCGCAATCCATTTCATTCGCCGCTGCCACTATTTCATTTACCGCTAATTCTTCTACACCACGCTTTAATACACGGCAACTCATAATCCAGGTATCAACGACCGCAATGTTAGCCTTTTTTTGCAATAATATTAAACTTATTAACCCATAATCACCAAATTTATCTTTCAAGGAAATACATATTGCCTGTCCTTCACTTTTTAAAAAGTCTTGTAATTCGTCCTCGGTATATCTAATGGTTGTAAGATTAAACTGGTTGCTGCGTTGCGTAAGTTGCGCACACCTTGCAATGTTAAAAGTATTTACCGTTTCAACTTTTGCCTCCATTTCTAAGCTAGCTAGGTACTCATCTAACGATTCGAAAGATTGCTGCATTATTACACGCTTGCTCTCTTCTTGATATTGTTTTGTACGAACTGTATCTTCTTCAGTGAATGAAATTGTTTCGAATAAGTTTAATGATTGTAAGAAGGGCAAATAATCTGCAGGGTCTTCTGGCAATTCGGGCACTGTCACTTCTGGCAACATTGTCTTTACCAAATTTCTTTCAAATGGATTGTCATCTATAAATACCAACGAATCCATTCCAATATTTAATACTTCTTGTATATATTTTATGTTGTCGCCCTTATTGCTCCAGTTGGCCACAAAAATAGAAATGTCTTCCAACCTTAAAACCATATCAGGATGCTTTTCGAAAACTTCTTTAGCAATATGTTCATCATTCTTACTACATATGGCGATTAGAATTCCTCTATTCCTTAGTTCTTTTGCCCAATATTGCAACTGGGTAAATGCCTTGCCTATTCCAAGATCGCCTATCTCAATATTTTCCAATCCATCATCGCCAATAATGCCGCCCCACATCGTATTGTCGAGATCCATTATCAGACATTTTTTAAACTTCCCTGTAAATGCCAATAAGATATCGGTACAAATTTTTGCAATTATTGGCAAAAACTCTAATTGAAATACATTTTGCGATGTGATATACCACTTTACAGACATTGCTTCATTTTGCCCAATGCTGTTTACCGCCGAAAGCACATCTGCTATAAAGATGTTTTTATTTGATTGCGCAATATGTTGTAATGCTATATTTAATTCTCTAAGTTGAAATAAAAATGAGCTTTCCGTTTTGGACGAAAAATTTCCAAACACAGCATCATTTATTTCAGGGAAATTAAAACTGATTATTTTTGCGCTACTATTTTTACTAATGATATTCACAAGGTTTTCCAGATACTCTTTTTGATCAGTGGCAAATGCCTTTCTTTGATCTAACGGTAATTTGTAAAAAGCGCTTTGTAGTTTTTGCGTGCTTTGAAAAATTATTATATAGTCATATTGTTCTGTATATAGTTTATCATTGCTGTTTATGACTGTTTCATATATCAGGTCATAATCTGTTTCATATATTTGAACATCAAGCCCTGCAACAAACCCTTGGCCACGTATTGCCATGGCAAGCAGCTGGGTGGCAGTATCTCCTAGTAGTGCGACTTTTGCTTGCTTTAAACCTGTAAAATCCTTTTTTAAATTTTTCTTGAGTTGATTAAAATTCATTTTTTTTAACTGATCTAAAAAAATCTGAGAGTCTATTTTTATTTCTACTTTATTTTTGAATTGTTATTTATTTTACCTGATGAAATATAATAAGCAAGTTTTTTTTCTGCTACCATTACCATTACATTTATTCTTTCTTTATAATACGGATTTTTAGTAAAATAAATAGTTTTATAATCTCTATATGGTATAGTAGAAAGATGTGATGGCAGGGTAGGGTTTGGCTGAAATGATGGACTTACTTCCAAAATCAATGGTTGAGTTTCTACATCATCATTTTCCCAACATACATCATAAGCCGCAGATGAAAGTTCCATGCGTCTTGTAATATCAATAAAATAGCTTCTCCATTTTTCAGGAAAATTACCAAAATCCACACTGCTACCTCTGCTTGTAGATGTTGGTCTCCATTCCTTTTCAGGGTTTATGCGCCAATAATAAAGTACAACTTCATCCCCCACAATTGTTACCCTTATATCTTTCGTCATATTTACTATCTGCTGGGCTATTACCGTTACTTCTCCTCTTTGTATTAAATCGTCAGATACTTCCATTAAACTATTTTGATCAACAATTTTATGCAGGCCTTTGCTACCTTGTGAATTTACTTCTTTAATAATATATGGATAAGATAATGAAGCAAAAGATTTTAAATCTTTAACAGTATCCAACACAAAAGTTTTTGGATGAGATATATCAAGTTTTAAAAACATTTCCTGCATGTAATCTTTGTTTTCCCAAAAAGTAACTTCGTTTGAACTTAAAAAAATAGTATTGTTTTGAGACTCCAGCGCTTTTGCTACGCCTAACAAAAAAGGAGGATAATGTATAAATTTAAAAATATTTAAAAACTCGTGCGATACCTGATAAATAATTTTAGAATCTTTTATTTTACCAATTTTTCTACCAATAATTAAACGATAAGGCAAGCCTGCATTTACAACAGCTATTAAATGAGTTAATTCTGCTACAATAATGGAGCGCCCAAAATATTCAAATGGCTGGTGCGGATAATTAGGCCACATCCATACTACTAAATCTGCTTTTTTATTATGCAGTTTTATAGCTTTTCTCCAGTTTAATTTTACAAAAAAAAGATACACTAGTCCAAAAAATTGATTCAAATATTTATACATACTCTATTGTTGTAGATGCCCAAAGTCATCTATACCTTTATAAGTTAATTTTAATTGGGTTACTATTTTTATTACTGCGTCGTATTTTTTTATTGTACCATTCTCATGGTTGTAACACAAATCATCATAATATTCAACCTGCAAACCCTTATTTATTGCATCAGCTAAAATTTTAATTTTTTTAGATGGCTCTGTTACAAAAATAAGTTCATAATCAGGTTTATTAAAACCTCTTTTTTGCAGCCATTGTTGCGTCGATGAATAGGTAATAATATTTCTTGCAGAAAGAAAATAAACCATTCCCTCTTTTCGTTTTTCCTTTACCAGTTTTATCATTTCAGGAAAATCGTTTACAGCTGTAAGGTGCTTTTGCCCACAGGTATTTGCAATAGTATTATCTATATCGAAAATATATACAGAACTTCCTTTAGGCAACAGATTCATATTTTTATTTGCAAAAGCAGCAAATTTTTTATCTATCATTCCGGCAAAAATGAGTTTAAGTATTCTTTTCATTGTTACTGAAATTTCCCCCTAAATGCAGCAGTAATTAATTTATTCTCTTCCAATGTACGGGATGCTACTCTTACAAATTGACCCTCTAAACCAATTTTATCTGAACAATCTCTTACATAGATACCATTATCTGCCAACAGCGATATAGTAAAATCGAATGAAGTAGTTTCATTTAAAAATTCTACCAAAGCAAAATTTGCTTTTGATGGATATGTTTTTATTCCTTCGATAGATTGGAGATCATTTAAAAATGTTGCCGTTTCTACAATATATTTTTTACGAACAACATCGTATTCATTCCTAAAATAATCGTTGGCATATAATTTAAAAAAATAGTCTGCAAGGCCAGACACATTCCATAGATAACCGTTCTTTAATAATTTAGCTACACGTTCTTCATTCATTATTGCATAACCTGCACGCAGCCCGGCTATACCAAAATCTTTAGACATGCTTTTTACAATAATAAGATTGGAATTTGCTGTTATCAAACTACCACAACTTACTTCTTCCATTGCCTCGCTCTCGTGAGCAAAATGTATGAAACTTTCATCAATTATAAGGTTGCTTACAAAATTTAATTCTGTTATAATTCTATTCACATCACTTTGTAAGATGTAACCACCATTTGGATTGTTAGGGTTTATGAGAACAATAGTATCGGGCTTTTCTTTCTTTACAAATTGAATATAATCTTCTACATTAAGTTTATAGTCTTCGCTTTTTTTAAGGTCATAGAAAACTACTTCTACATTTTCGTTTACAAATTCGTAATAAGAAGAAAAAGTAGGGATTATTACCACTATTTTTTTAGCAAGAAAATTATGTAAAACCGCTTGTATAGCTTCGATTGCGCCATTACCAGCAAAAATATTTTTGGCAGGAATGCCGGTAACTGTTGATATAGAATCTGCCACATCATGATTTTGTGGTGGATAAAATTCCAACGTGCGGCGCAGCAGTTTGGTTTCTATCAAATCTTTATTGAGATGCTCTAAAAACAAATCTGTTGCATATGGATTAGACAGAAAACATGCATCTACCTCGATTTTTACTTGAGGTAGCTGTTTTAAAACAGTTTCTATACTTGGAGAATGCGTGCCGGATACAGCCTTTAATTCTTTTATTTTATCTGCTATTTGCTGTTTTGTGTCTAATAAAACGATGCTGCTCATTTGATACTTTTATTTTGGTAACCTGTGCTAAAGTTTTCTATTTATACATACAAAGATAACAAACAAATGCTTTGCCATGGCTTCTGACTTTATAAAATCAAGTATTATTTAGCCATGCAATAGTTTTTTAGTACAATATTTCTAAAGGTTTGGAGATATTATAATAAACCGCTATCTATTTTATTAATATGATAAAAATCCTTTTGATAACTTCTGGACATCCTCTTTTCTAATATGGTAATTAGCTAAGGCCTCTGTTAAAGTTTGTTCAACTTCGTCAAGGCTTATGAATATTTTATTGTGAAAATATTTCCTTCGGATTTCTCTCCATAATAATTCTACTGGATTTTGTTCAGGAGAGTATGGGTTGAGGTGTAGCAGCCTTATATTTTCAATAATTTTTAATCCTTGGCTAATATGCCATCCTGCCTTGTCAAGAATTAGAATGATTCTGTAATTGCTATATTGAACTGAAAGTTGTTTCAAAAATTCATTCATAGCGTCTTTATTACAATATGGGCTTATCATGGAGTAGCAATCGCCTGTTTGTGGTGATAGTGCCGAATATGCATAGATATATTCACGAATCATTTGCTTGGCAACAGAGGGGATGGTATTCTTATTTACCCAGCAAGCCATTTCACGACTTATTCTTCCAAATCTAGCCTCATCTTCAAAAAAAACCACAACAGGTTTTTCTTGTTGGTCTTCTGCAAATGTTATTGCTGTGGCATCCAATTTTTCGGGGAGTTTTTTTTATACTCAGCTTGTTGCTCTAAACTCCGTTTAGGATGGTGAGGCCTGGGCATCTTCTTTTTCCAACCGTTCCTATGCAACAAATCCCATAAATAATCATCCGATACTTGCTTACCGACTTTTTTCTCAACAACTGCCCTGATATCATTTGCCGTTTTAATAAGCCCTTTTGAAGCAAGTGCTTCTAATGATATAAATAAGGACGATTCTTCATCAAGACTTAACAAGGCTCTTTTTCTTCCTCCTTTAGGTTTGTAAATCAAAGCATTTAATCCTTCAAGATTATATCTCTCCACTATCTTATAAATGCTATGTACACTTAAATTTACAAGAGGCGCTAATAAGTCTGCAGAATGAATATTACCTATTTGGATCAAGTAAATTATTTGCCAACGATTATGGCTTGGAGTACCTCTACTTAATGCTAGCATTGATTTTACTTCAGCTGAGGCAAGATGGGTTACAACTTTTAAGGAACGCATATCTTAATATTTGAACACTAAGATATGAAAATAATTTATATTAGCATTATTGATGGCGGTATATTATTAATTATACTCCCAAATGTAATTGAACATGAAAAGATTTTTAAATAATGAAAAAGACTTTATTGAAGAAAAGCTGCATAGTGGATTGATATCTTTGGAAAAGATTGAAAAATCAATGAAAAAGATTCAAAAGTTTTCTAATGGCTCAATATTTATTTAGCTGCAATCGGGCCTAGTCATAAAAAAATAATCAATGCCATTAAGATTAAGTTTTATGAGGATTTTATACTTATTAAATTTTTTTATTACGTATAAGTTTGGGGCTTTGTCATTTTTCCTGCTTTCCTCTTGGAGTTTGCCAATTTAAGTGAAAACACTCCAGCAAACAGAAATGGCAATGCGGGAACCCTATAGCGAGAGATTGTACCAAGATTAAATGCATTTGTGCCAATAATTATTCCTAATACTATAAAAAAAGCTATGCAAAAATTTGAGAGAAACAGATGGTTCTTTTTAAATTCGTATTTGCTGGTTTTTACTTTCTTAAAAATGATGTAATAGATTAACAGATTTTCGAGCGCTACAAATAAATATAGTGGTTTTCTAAGCTCCCAGGGAAATGGTTTCAAAAACACTGTAATCAAACCTTCTGTACTGAATTTCAAAAACCCTATCGGGGTGGGGTCTAAAGTAGGAACAATAGTTGCGTCGCCAGATTCCGTGTTTTGAGCATAAAGCTCAATAAATTTTTGCGAGTCTTCTATTATGTCATTCAGTATGTCAGTTAATGCATTGTTAATGAGTGAGTAAGAAGCAACTATAATGACCGCTGCTATGATAATTGTAATTGATTTGCCTAAGATGCGTAACCGCCTAAATGCAGATAGCCCCCCCCCCATTACAACGGCCAAGGCAAATGCATAAAATATATACGACTTTATACTAATCAGTAAAAAAGCGCCTAAACACAATAATATCATTCGCTTGAGATTACTATCGTACTTTACAAAAAAACTATGAAATAAAATGCCTAGAGCAAACAAACACATGGGATCTTTGAGAACACCACTGCCCCAAAACCACAATGAAGGCAAGTATAAGCATAACCATGCAAATTGTTTTTCATACCCTGGATAAATATGCACAAAGGTTTTAAAGATATACCAGCAACCTAAAAATGAAAGTAACCCAAAAAAAAGGGCCAATCCGATGTATGAATCAAAGCAGATTATATTGAATATGGATGCGATTTTACTTAGACTTGCATTTTCGGCTGTTCGGAAAACGGCTGCTGAATAAGTACTATAATTGCCTATTATATCCAAATATTTGGTAACACTTTCATTTCCGCCAAGCGGGTCGCTAAAAACCACTTTAAGCCACGTAAGCGGCTCTTTTACAAATAAACCCCTTAGAGCTTGAGCATTGTAATAAAAATGATACGTATCTCCATAGGTGTAATAATACTCTGTTATAGCCGATATTAACATCGTACCTATTATACGTAGGTAAAAGGCTGGGAAAAAATATTTCTGAATTAATAATGGTTGCTTTCTTTTTACTCGAATTAAGACAAAAGAAATTATCACCAAAATAATTGGCGCAATTATTAAATCTATGTTATTGAAAAGATACTCTTTCAATTGTAGTGATTTATGGGTTTAGTATATCTTTAAAAAACCATTTTGATTGTAAATCCTCCATCTCTTTTTTATTTTATTGGAGATAATTATTGTTTCATGGTTATTTTTTGTCAAATCTAAGCTGTCATTGTCCGAAGAAAGCATTCTCAATTCAGTATCTTTTACAACATAAAAGCTAGCTACACTTTTTGGTATATCCACATAAAACGTACAAAGCCCTTTTGTAGAATTCGATCTGATATAATTGGTACTATTTAGGCTTATTGATACTATTACATTTTGGCCCCCTCTTATCGAATAGGGTCTGCCCAAATCATTAATGACAATAGTCAGTTTTTTACCAACCGGCTTTATTTCGAATGAATCGATTAATCCTCGGTTAGAAAAAGGGATTTTTTTTGAAAGCACCTTAACGTTGTTTTCAAATATAGTAACAACCGTTGGCATTTTAGTGATGATAGCACCATCACCAAACTTATAAGGTTCAATATAAAAATATGATTTACCCTTGCCTTCCTTTAATAGGGTAAACGAAATGTCATTATCGAAACAATAATCCTTATTGCTATCCAGCACCATTTCAAAATTCTGGTTGTTTATAATTGGCGCAGATTTTTCTTTAAAGATTGGTGGTTCAAAAGATGCTTTCTCAACTGAATCTTTATTGCCTGGAGTTTGCCAGAAACCTAGATTGGGATAGCCTAATAGAGAAGGCAATTGCACTAAACATTGAAAGCTAGCAAACACAGGCCTATCATTGTTGTTTCGAGCATAAGCTATAATATTCTTCATGCCTTGTAAGGATTTGCTTTTCCTAAACTCAGTATAAAGAAGTAAATAATTCACATAGTTGATTACATCTTCAATCCTATTTTTAATTGCCACATTATCTGCCAAAAGTTGCGCTTTTTTTAAAGTACCATACCAATTTAACAACTCCAGTTCGTTTAATACATTGGCATTGTTTTTTTCCCAGGTTTCAAATATGGGCGCTACTAGGCTTTTCACATTTCCAAAGCAGTTTGTAAATAATTTTTCTTTAATATCTTCAATATTTGCATTTATATTCCACAACTTTTTACCCAATACATAATGGCCTATTAGCCTATTAATCCAACCTGAGGAAGATTCTCCGTTAAAATACCTTGCCCCATTGGCATAAGCCATTTTTAAATTTTTTTCTATTTTAAAACTGGAAGCTGATACCGAAAGCCCTGGCAAATCGTGCGACCAATCATACACATCCAAATATTCGTATAAACCCAAATGATTCACTTTAGGTTTATACATCTGTAATATCTCAGCAGTGCGGTATCCTGTAAAATTAAAGCCATTTGCAACTTCTACATACAAATTTTTATTTAACGGAAATGAGGGAGGTAGGACATGGTTATTGTATGCCGACATTCCATACAGCACATTTGGGTATTCTGCTTGGTTGAAAGCCGCAACTTTATTTGCAAGCCAAAATGCCTGGTTAGAGGCATTTCCAATTTTCGCTTTGGTTTTTTCACTTGCTTTGTCAAAACCGTTACCATCACTTGGCTCCATGGAAATCATGTCGCATTTGCCATATTTTGCTATCTTTTCTTTTATTCTTTCCCTCGAATCTTTCAAAACAAGTGCTATTACCTCCTTATTTAATAAATTAAAAGTAGCGCTTACAAAATTTTTATTTTCATTAGGATTTCCATTGATAAAATCATCATTTTTTAAAAATTCATTATTATTCCTATAAATAATCTCATTGTAAATATGCATGGTTTCTGTAATAATGGAGCCCCCGAAATTATTCATCAATTTCCAATTACTAAAGGCTTCCGTTGCCTTACTATTCGGGCCCACTCCATACCCTATAAAAAAATCTCTTGCATAAAAACTTGGGGATACAAATTCATCTTCATAACCAAAAAAAGTAACCATTTTTGGCCTAATGTTCCACTCTGGCATAGGAGCGTAATAGTAAAACCCCATTTTATCTAAATAATAAATTAATGCTCTTTTAAACCCTAATGCAAATGAAGCGGTGATTTTTACATTATTTTCAGTAAATTTTAAGTGAAAAGATTCCTGATTGCTAAAGTCAAATTTCTTTAAAGACTTATTTTGAGTATTGCCAATGTTCTCCAATAAAATGCCATCATTTTTATATTGTTCTATGTTTTTTATATTAAAGTATAAACTTTTAACTTTATTAATTTCACCAATGAACAAATCCAATTCTGCTTTTACAGAATCGTAATTTTTTTGAGAAATGTATACATTAATTGAACCTTGGTTAGTTTGCGCACAAAGGTTTACAAATAAAGTAATTTCAAGGAAAATGATAAGGAAAAATTTAAGCTTCATAGCTTTGCTAATGAATTAGGTTATGATTTGTTATATAAACATACAAAATTACGCACGGATACTAAGGAATAAATTGGGCAATTTAAAAATGTCGCAAGGGTTGATAACCTTAATTGGTAATTTCAAAATAAATGTACTGCGTAAAGGTTGACAACCCTATTTGCAAGCTGCGATATTTTTAAATGCACTCAATAAATTTCTACCAAAAGCGAAAGTCATAAGACATTGCTCGAATAAAATAGTAGGCTTTCACCAACGGTACTATAGTATTTTCACTATTGAAATTTCTCATTTTTATTGAGCACCATATAAGTCAAATAAAGCATTAAGCATAGTTGAAACAGTGCAGTAATAAAATAAGCATATCCAGCCCCATTTAAACCATATACTTTAACAAGAATTATATATATTGGTATATTTACCAACAATACAGTGAGGGTAACATAGAGTGTAAGGATTTGTTTTTTTAAGATTAGAAAAATATTACCGATGCAGCCTGTTAAAAATAAAATTGGAATAGTTAAAGTAATAGTAACATTAACGTAAAAGATTTTTGATGTCTCTAGCTTATAAAAGTTTTGGATTATTGGATATGCTAAAATATAAAGCAACGCCAACAGAAATCCTGCAGCAAAAAAAAGAAACAACGATTTTGAAAAAATTCTTTTAAACTCTTTAAAAGAGCGATTAATTAAAATTGTAAATTTCCCGATAACAACTACCCCAATAGAACTGCTAGCTCCAGAAAATATATTGCTTATCAAAAGTAATATTGAAAAGATACCCAGGTCTTTTGCTCCAATTATCGAATATATTACGAAAATATTTATCTTAGAACTTGCTTGAAATACCGATCCACTTAATATCAACGGCCATGAAGATTTCAAGAGATATTTAAGTTCGCTGCTAAATTTTAAATTTAATACATTAACAATATTCTTTGATATTCCTTTTGCCCTACTAATTACTTTATTAATGACCAAAAATACTAATGCGCAAACAACTTGTATGATATAAAAAGTTTCCAATTCATAGGTTGAAAGATACATTGCCGCAACATTGCCTATGCTTAAAATTGCAAAGCCAATTTTTAAAATTGCATAAAGTTTGAATTTGGATAAGGCCTGGTAAGTTACAAAGTAAGTATCATTTAGCATCTCAAAACCTTTTGCAAGTAGCATTAAAATAAGAAAAGGAGCTAATTTAGAAATGTTGTTGGAAAAAAATGGAATTATTAAGATTGCCAATACAATTACAACTAACATATTTACAACTCTAAGGTAATTTACATTGCTTATATAATTATTGGAATCATGTTGATTTTTAAGCGACAAATCCCTTCTAATGAGTGAAGAAAATGGTTGACTTATACCAACTATAGTTATTTGCGAAATCGTTAATACCATCACATATTCGCCCACTGTATCTAAACCATATTTGGATTTTAAAGCAAAAGTTGCAAAAACCTGTGCACTAAGCATTAGGTATTCTACAATAAAAACAATAAAGCTTTCTTTGATTATATTTATAAAATTACGCAGCGTTGTATTTTTTCTTATTATTATCTAAATATGCTTTGGTTAAAATATCTATATGTGTTTGAATCACATTTGTTTGTTCATGCCATTTTAAGGCAAATTCATACCCCTTTTTTCCTATTTCCTCTAGCTCTTCCAACGCCATATCGTACACTTGGTTTATACGATTATAAATCTCATCTTCGGTAAACGCATCTAAAATAGGAGGCTGCTCGTTGTTATAAAAATCTTGGTCTTTAAAGGCTGTTATCAAAGGTCTTTTTGCTGCCAATGATTCTATGCTTCCGAAACCAAATCCAACTTTTGGGGTTTCTTTATCTTCGGGAAACTGAATGAACCACCTATCATGCCAAAAATTGTCTACCATCACCACATTAGATAGAGATTGGTATTTTTTTAGAATAAATTTTGGCATATCGTCCACCCATTCCACGTAATTGCTAATTTTCTCATCCTCAATTATTTTTTTACTTCTGGCTACATCTGTACCCTTATTTGCTGATATAATCAAAACATTAGGATTACGATCATAAATAAACTTAGCAAAAGATTTCAAAAACTTATCATTCCCCTTATACTCGTTCCACGCTGATGCCCATGAATGACGGGATAGCATAAAAAACACTATTTTATATTTACTGTATTTTTCACTTAAAGCACGGTCAGTGTCTGTTCTATAATTAATTACATCTTTCGGATAACATAATTTGTGTGTTTTCCCTTGTAGGTTAAATTTCTTAATGAAGGGGTTAAATTGATATCCCATGTAAATGATTATCGCACATGAATATTTTTTTATTGCTAACAATTGTAATGGCGAAAATGTGATAATTTTGACAATCTTTCTTAGTTTATCTTTTAACGATGAAGAGTTATTTAGGGAAATTAAAAAATCTTTTTTTAGGCTTATAGAATTAAGGTCTGACCCGAGGCTGTAAAATACAAAAGGCACTTTTGCTTTCATAGCCAGAATAGGTCCAAAGCATGAAACCAATGCAATATCACATTTAGAGAAATCACTTATCATCTTTCGTGTTTCTCTATTGGGAAGTAAATAAAAAGGAAAAGTTTTATAATAATGAATCCAAAAAGGGAGATTATCTTTATTTAATGAAGGTTCATCCCACCATGGAAAATCTTGTTGTGATGAAGAACTATTATCTAAAAACATTTCAGCATCAATTCCTTTATCTCTAAGAATCTTTGTTAGATGATAGGCACTATTTAAAGTATTTCCATAAACATGTACTTTCATTAATTGTAATTAACTGTTGTAGAAATTTAATACAGCATCCGAAACTCTTTTTTGCTCTTCTATTGTTAATTGAAAAAAGAAAGGTAATCTTATCAGACATTCTGTAAACTTGTCGGAATGAGGGAGTTCATTTATGTCGTCATTAAAATAAGTACTTTTATGAAGTGATAAATAATGAAACGTAGGAAGTATTTCCCTTTCTTTTAAATAACTTATAAGTGCTGTTCTTTCTGCATAGGTTTTACAAATTAAATAAAACATGTGTGCATTATTTGTAGCATATGCAGGTATGTAAGGTAAAGAAACCTTCTTGTCGACTTCTAATTTTTTAAAGGACAAATGATAATTATTCCAAACCTCTTTTCGCCGGTTTTGTATTTCATCTAAATGTTCTAGTTGTGCAAATAAAAATGCTGCAATTATTTCAGAGGGCAAAAAAGAAGATCCAATATCTACCCAACCATATTTATCTACTTCCCCCCTAAAAAATTTACTTCTATTTGTCCCCTTCTCTCTTATTATTTCTGCTCTTTCAATATATTTTTCGTCATTTATTACCAACATACCACCCTCTCCACTTATAATATTTTTTGTTTCGTGAAAACTAAATGTAGCAAAATGACCAAATGAACCCAAGGGTTTACCTTTATAATAACTATCAATTGCTTGAGCTGCATCCTCAATTAAGAATAAATTATTTTTGGCTGAAATTTCTGCAGCCTTATCCATATCGCAGGCCACTCCAGCGTAGTGTACAACAATTAACGCCTTGGTTTTATCGGTTATTAGCGCCTCTACTTTAGAAAGATCTATGTTTGGATTATTATCTTGACTATCTGCAAATACAATTTTTGCTCCTCTTAACACAAATGCATTTACCGTGCTTACAAATGTATATGACGGAGCAATAACTTCATCCCCAGGCTCTATATTGCATAAAATAGCTGCCATTTCTAAAGCATCTGTACAACTTGTTGTAAGTAACACCTTCTTAAATCCATATTTTTTTTCGAAGAAATCGTGGCATTTTTTTGTAAAGATTCCGTCACCAGATATTTTACCACTTTTTACAGCTTCTTGTATATATTCTATCTCTTTGCCAATGATAAATGGCTTGTTAAATGGTATCATCAATTATCCAAGTTTTAAATTCATTTTCAATATTTTTTTTAATTGTTGCTGGTATACCTGCAACCAAACTAAACGGAGGTATCACTGAGTTTTCTTTCAAAATAGCCCCGGCTGCAATAACGCAATTATCTCCAACTATGCAACCTTTAAGAATTACGGCATTTGTGCCAATGTAAACATTATTGCCAATTGTTGTTGGAGCATGTTCAACAGCCTTAAAGGCACCCCCTGTTAAGCATCTTTTTACTGTGTCGTGGGTCACTATTTGTGCACCTGAAGAAACATTTACATTGTCCCCAAGTTCTATCTTATCATATTCTCCATCAATTACGCAAAAGGGACCTATCCAAACGTTTATTCCAATTTTTACATTCCCTTTCTCAATACCTCTTATCCATGCTAATGGATTGTGCGGATTATCATACATTTTTTAATTTTTTTTACAAAGATAATCTCTATTAACTGTATAATAACTTGTTCAAAAATGAAAGCAAATGTTATTCCTAATTTTTTACTAATTTCTTTAAATACTCTCCATATCCACTTTTCTTTAATCTACTTCCCAATAATTCTAATTGTACTTTATCAATAAATCCCATCCTATACGCCACTTCTTCGGGGCATCCAATTTTTAACCCTTGCCTTTTTTCTATTACCCTCACATATTCGGTAGCATCGCTTAAGCTATCAAATGTGCCTGTATCCAACCATGCAAAACCTCTATCTAAAACAGCCACCTTCAATTTTTTATTTTGAAGATACACATCGTTTACTGTAGTTATTTCATACTCTCCTCGTTTGCTCGGCGCTATGGTTTTTGCAATATGCACCACATCATTATCATAAAAGTATAAACCCGGTACTGCATAATTGCTCTTTGGCTTATCTGGTTTTTCTTCAATGCTGAGTGCATTAAAATTGTCATCAAATTCTACCACACCATATCTTTCAGGATCGCTTACAGGGTATGCAAAAATCGTTGCCCCTTCATTTTTTACAGACTGTTGTAATAACTTACTAAAGCCACTACCATAAAAAATATTATCACCCAATACAAGTGCTACACTATCTGCACCAATAAATTGTTCCCCTATTACGAATGCTTGTGCAAGGCCATTAGGCACTTTTTGTACTGCATATTGTATATCGCAACCCCATTGCTTACCATCACCCAATAATCTTATAAATTGGCTTTGGTCTTCGGGTGTTGTTATAATTAATATTTCTTTTATACCCGCAAGCATTAATGTGCTTAATGGATAATAAATCATTGGCTTATCATAAATAGGCATTAGTTGCTTACTAATAGCCATAGTGATTGGGTAAAGCCTTGTGCCTGATCCGCCTGCTAGTATTATTCCTTTCATTTTCTTATTTACTATATATTGTTAGAGTATTATCATTGGCTGAAAAATTAATATTTAAAGAAAAATCTAGTTTGTGGGCGTGAATAGCATTTAAAAAATGTTAAATTTTTGCTTTCCATAAATTCATCTAAAGCTTTTTTGCATCCATCATATGAGGAGTAGTCATCAATTATAATAACCCCTCCAATTACTACCCTATCATAAAAATGTTCAAGGCAAATTTTTATGGAATCGTACCAATCTCCATCAAGTCTCAAGAGGGCAATTTTATTAATACCAGTAGCAAAGGGTACAGTGTCTTGAAATAATCCTTTATAAACTTGTACTTTATTCTCTGGAAATTTAATTTTATCGACCAATAGCTCATGAACTATTTCTACACTTCCTGCACCACCATGTCCATCATAAAATCCTTTAACTGGCTTTAAAGTATTAACATAATCTGATAAATTTTTGCCGGTTTTTTTTATATGGTCATTTATTTCTTTCATGGCTTGTTTTCCATCCACCTCAGGGTTAGGGGCAATAATATCATCAAAGGAGTCAAACAAATGAATACTCCTACTATTGCCATTTGTCTTTAGATGCGCTTTAGCCATAATTCCTGCAGAGCCACCTTTCCAAACACCACATTCTACAAAGTCGCCCTCTATGTTGTATTTATCCAAATGTATAACAAGTTCATAAAGTGTTGCTATATCTATTGGCGTAGACATGGTATAACCTTTAACCAATTGCATGGCTTCCATGGCCTCTATTCCATAATCGTATCTACTTAAATATTTTTTGTAAATTTTCTTTTTGATTAATTCTTTGATAAATGACATAAGCAATTTTTATTTTTAACAATTTTTATTTCTGATATTGGTTTTGATAATATTTTTCATAGCCCCCACTTGTAACATTTTGCAACCAATTCACATTTTCCAAATACCAATCGATTGTTTTACTAATGCCTTCTTCAAATTGTAATGATGGCAACCAACCCAATTCCTCTTTTAGTTTTGTAGCATCTATGGCATAGCGCAAATCGTGGCCAGCCCTGTCTGTTACGTAAGTTATCAATTTTTCAGACTCACCTTTTTCTCTGCCAAGCTTTTCATCCATTTGCTTGCACAATTCTTTTACGAGTGCTATATTGGTCCATTCATTGTGCCCACCTATATTGTATGTTTCGCCCACTTTACCTGTATGAAAAATAACATCAATCGCTCTTGCATGGTCTTCTACAAAAAGCCAATCCCTTACATTTTCGCCTTTGCCATAAATAGGCAATGGCGTATTGTTGATGATATTGTTTATACAAAGCGGTATCAATTTTTCTGGGAAATGATATGGACCATAATTATTGCTACAGTTACTGATTTTTACAGGCAATTTGTATGTATGGTAAAATGCACGAACCATGTGATCGCTGCTGGCTTTGGATGCTGAGTAAGGGCTACGAGGGTCGTAAGCCGTTTCTTCGGTAAAAAAACCTGTTTCGCCCAAAGAACCATACACTTCATCTGTAGAAATATGATAGAAAATTTTCCCATCCATATTTCCTTTCCAACTTTCTTTAGCGGTTTGCAAAAGTGATGCTGTACCCATAACATTGGTGGTTACAAATGCAAGGGGGTCGGTAATGGAACGATCTACATGACTTTCGGCAGCACAATGCAGTACTGCAGTAAATTGGTGCTCCTCAAATAATTTTTTCAATAGATTAATATCCGTAATATCGCCTTTTACAAAAGTATAATTAGGATATTTTTCTATATCTGTTAGGTTTTCTAGGTTGCCTGCGTATGTGAGTGCATCAAGATTTACGATTGCATAATCAGGATATTTTGTAACAAATAACCTAGTTAAATGAGAGCCAATAAACCCTGCGCCTCCAGTTATTAAAATACGGTGCATTGCTGTAATGTTTTAGCGGCGAAGATATAATTTATTGCTTGAAAATATTCAAATATCCTTTAGTTATAATTTTATTAGGTTAAATAAATACAATAATAATAAACTAAAATGCCTAACCTATCTTTGCCGCTATGCATTACGCTTCTGTAGAAAATATTAGTAAAAGTTTTGGTATAAGAACTTTGTTTAAAAACATCTCTTTTTATGTAGAAGAGGGGGATAAAATTGCCTTTGTAGCTAGAAATGGTACAGGAAAATCGACATTGCTCAAAATATTTGCAGGTTTGGATAGCCCAGATGAAGGCACACTTTGGGTACATAAAGATGTAAAAGTGATTATGTTACAGCAGGATACGCCGTTTATGGAGGACAAAAGCATTCGGGAAAATGTGCTGCGGCTCGATAACCCAACCATAAAAACGGTAAGTGCTTATGAAAAATATTTAGACGAGGGCTCAGAAGATATGGATCTGCTTACCGAGATAATGGGCAAAATGGAAGAACTGAATGCTTGGAGTTTCGAGAGCGAACTAAAACAAATTTTGGGTAAATTGAATTTGCACGATATAGAGGCAGTAATGAATACCCTTAGTGGTGGGCAACGCAAACGGGTAGCATTGGCACAATCCCTAATAGAAGCCCAATTACACGAAGGAAGGTGTTTGTTGATATTGGATGAGCCTACCAACCATTTAGATGTAAGTATGATCGAATGGTTGGAAGATTTTCTTTCTACCCACAAAATGACCATATTATTGGTAACGCATGATCGTTATTTTTTGGATACCGTGTGCAATGAAATAATAGAAATGGATGAGGAAAAACTTTTTGTGTACAAAGGCGATTACGATTATTTTTTAGAGCAAAAAAGTTTGAGGCAGGAAATAGAGGCAAGCGAATTTCAAAAAGATAAAAATATTTTTAGAAAGGAATTGGAATGGATGCGCAAGCAACCAAAAGCCAGAACCACAAAAAGTAAGAGCCGGCAAGATGCTTTTAAAGATGTAGAAGAGCGTGTATCGGTGAAAAAAGAAGATGCTGAAGTGAGTTTACAAGTAAAAATGACCAGGCTTGGTGGCAAGATTTTGGAAATGAAAAAAGTGAGTAAGTCGTACGGCGATAAACTTATTATGAAAGGGTTTGATTATACTTTTAAAAGAGGGGAACGAGTAGGTATTGTTGGAAAAAATGGTGTAG
Organism: Ferruginibacter sp.; assembly: GCA_031430735.1. Lineage (GTDB taxonomy): Bacteria > Bacteroidota > Bacteroidia > Chitinophagales > Chitinophagaceae > Ferruginibacter. The sequence goes on from JANPCB010000154.1 coordinate 81,093, forward strand.
GCAAATCTACATTTCTTAAAATTGCCTTACAACAAGAACTACCCGATAGCGGTAAAATAAACCATGGCGATACGGTGGTGTTTGGCAATTTTAACCAAGAAGGATTGGCCTACAAAGAAGACAAACGTGCCATAGAATATGTAAAAGACATGGCAGAATATTTTCCATTGGCAGATGGCACAAAACTTAGTGCGAGCATGTTTATGGAAAAATTTGGTTTTAATGCACAACAACAATTTACACCGCTGAGCAAATTGAGCGGGGGCGAAAAAAGGCGCTTGCATTTGATGAGTGTACTTTTTGTGAATCCGAACTTTTTAATTCTGGATGAGCCTACCAACGATTTGGATTTGCAAACCTTGCGTACGCTGGAAGAGTTTTTAATGGACTTCCCTGGCTGTATATTAATTGTAAGTCATGATCGTTATTTTATGGACAGGATGGTGGAGCATCTTTTTGCATTTGAAGGCGATGGCGTAATAAAAGATTACCCAGGTAACTATTCACAGTACAGAAGTTATTTAAAAGAAATAGAAGCTGGCACCAGAAAAGATGATGGCAAAATGAATATGGTGAGTATTGAAGAAAAGCAGATTGCTAAGCAACCCGTAGATAATGCCTCTGCAACAACGCTAAAAAAATTATCTTTTAAAGAAAAAACTGAATTAGAAAATTTAGATAAAGAAATACCTGCTTTGCAAAAAGAAAAGGAAACACTGGAGTTGAAAATGAGTGAAAATATTGCTTACGAAGAAATACAGAAAATTGGCGTGCGGGTAAATGAAATTATTGCAGCCTTGGACGACAAGGAAATGAAGTGGCTGGAACTGAGCGAAAGAAATTAATTATCTATCATACCTCTTGTGTACGCAATGCGCAATGCTTGCGCTTTGCTGTTTACATGTAATTTTTGATAAATACTAATGCAGTGCTTTTTAACTGTATTGGGACTTATACTTATTTTAAGTCCTATTTCTTTATACTCTAAACCTTGGCTTAATAATTGTAAAATTTCTTTTTCTCTTTCGCTCAGTTGAAAAAAGTTTTCGTTGTCATGTTGCTTTTCCAAAGGTTTTGTTGGATGTTGTACCATCTGTAAAATCTTATACGCAATACTTGGAGAGATAGGGCCCGCTCCACTTTCCCACAAATTCATTAGCATTTCTATAATAACTTCTCCACTTTCTTCTTTTAAGATATACCCACATGCACCGGCTTTTATGGCCCTAAAAATTTTATCGTCGTCATCAAAAATAGTGAGTACTACAAATTTAATATCTGGAAATAATGATGAAGCAGTGCCTATAGCAGAAACGCCATCAATATTAGGCATTTCTAAATCCATCAATACAATATGGGGCAAATCGTCTTCTGGCAATACTTTTAATTGATTCAAAAAGTCTTCTCCATCTACTGCTTGAAAACTAATACTAAAAAAATTATTTCTAGATAATTTATCTGTTATAATTCTTCTATTATTTATCTTATCGTCTACAATGGCTACTCTTATCATGGCTTTGTTTTTACAAATTTATTTTATAGATAAAATTAAATCAATAGTCCATTTGGATAGTTTTTAGATAGGAATACCAATTTTTATAGTAGTGCCTTTACCCAATGCTGTAAAAATATTATACCTAAAATTACTATTGCTTGCTCTTTCTTTCATGTTATGTAATCCATAGCTATCTTGTTTTGCAGTAGCTTTCTCCAAATCAAATCCTTTACCATTGTCGTGTATATCTATATGCCACAAAGCATTTTCTACAACGGTTTTAACCACTATTTGGGATGTTCCGGCATATTTTATTGCATTGTTTATCCCTTCTTGTATTATCATTACTACGTTTAAGGCATTGGGGGAGGTAAGCATTTTATCTGCAGGCGGCTCACCTTCTGTAACAATTGAGATAAATTTATAGTGCCTGCCCATTTGTTGGCAAAAACTAATAACCCGCAGCCACACATCCATTGCCATTATATCATCCGATTTCATTGCCCACAATGTTTCTCGCAAGTTGAGCATCATTTCTTTTGCCGTTTCGTGCAAAAAATCAATTCTATTTTCTTTCCCCTCCGATTCTGTTTTTAGCAATCCGGCATTATATAAAATACTATTTGCTTGCACACCTAAGCTATCGTGTAAATCTGCTGCTACTCTTTTACGTTCTATACTTTGCCCTTTTATCAGCGCTTTTTCTATTTCTTCATTTTTACTTTTTAGTTCTTCATTTTTTAATTTTAGTTGCTTATTGCTCCTAAAAACATATAGCAAGAAAATAGCAAAGGCCAATAAAGAAAATACCAAGCCTTTGCTTATTAAGTTATTCCTTCTTCCTTTTTCTTTTAACTTATCGTTTTCCAACGTTTTAATAGTAGCTTCTTTTTTCACCAAATCATATTCGGCATAGGTACGCTGAAACCTTTCTCTACCGAGACTATCCTCATGCTGTTTATATTTTTCATGAAATGCTAAAGCCATTTTATCATTGCCTTTGGCTTTGTATATTTCGTACAAAAGCTGTGAGCCCTGAGAAATATATTCGGGTGCATTCATCTGTTCAGATATAGCGTATGATTTTTCAGCATAGAACAACGCTTTCTCATGGTTCTTATCACTTGTATTAGAAAGGAAATATTTTGCAACTGACCTGTAAACATTGCTTCTGCCATAACCATAACCTTCAAAGTATGGATCTGCCTCCAGTTTGTTTACATAGAAAAGCATTGCCTGCTCATCTTTTATTTCTGCGTAAACAATGGCTAACCCACCATAAATCCCCAGTTTGTTATAAGGCGTAATGTCATTTGTTATTAGTTGTTCACACTTGTGAAAATATTCAAGAGATTTACTGTAATTTTTTTCTGTAACAATATAGTAGCTTGCTATAACATTGAGCGTATAAATCTGCAGGTTTTTATCTTTTAATTCTTCTGAAAGCTGGAGTGCTTTTGATAAATATTTATCGTAGAGATTTTCTTTATTGAGTATTTCTTTTTTCCCAATCTGGTTCCATAATAATACCAATGTAAGCCTGTTGTAAACCATTACCATTTCTGCCTTGGCTTGTAATTTTTCAAAAATGTCTTTGGCACTTAGGCACAATTCCAATCCTTTTTTATAATCGCCATAGTTTTCTATAAGATAATACGCCATGTTTAAATCATAAATTCCCTTGCCCAATGCCGAGTTGTCGTTTTTAATAAAGGTTTTAAAACTATCCAAATCTGCTTTGGTGTTTGGGTGGTGTATAAGTATGGCTAGGGGCAACCATTTTTCATAAGCGGCTAATTTTTGCTCGTGCGTTTTTGAATTTTTTAACGCAGCTTGTGTAGAAATAATATATTGATCATACGCATTGGTATGTAAGCAAAAAGTAATAAGTAATATGGTAATTATAAATTTCATTAAAATAAAAATGTCTAATTATTTATACTAATAGTAGTAGAAGTTCCTTTGCCAATGCTTGATTGTAGGTCATATACAAATCCTCCTTCCTTTGCTCTTTGTTGCATATTAGCTAGCCCATAACTATCTAGTTTATTTTTTGCAACATCTATTTCAAAACCCTTCCCATCATCGGCTAATATTATTTTCCAACCTTTATCTTCTATAATACTTTTTAAGGTTATTGTATTTGCATTTGCATGCTTCACCGAGTTATTTACTGATTCTTGCAAAACCAAAATAATATGCAAAGCTTGGCTAGATACTATTATAAAATCATTTGGCGCATCGCCTTCTATTGTAAAATGTATGCTACTATAATGCCTACCCATTTGCTTCATAAAATTAATAATACGAAGCCATAAATCTTTTGCTGGTACATCGGTCGTTTTCATTGCCCACAACGTTTCTCTTAAATTTAGTAACATTTCTTTGGCAGTTTCTTGCAAATCTGCTATTACTGTTTTATTGTTTTCTGTTGTTTTGTTTAGCAATGAACTATTGTGCAAGATTGCGTTGGCTTGTACGCCTAAGTTATCATGTAATTCTGCAGCTATACGTTTGCGTTCTTTTTCTTCGGCTTCTTTTACAGCCAAATCACTTTGTATCTTTTTTTGCTCTGCAATTATTTTTTGATTTTGCTTATATTTTTTAAATTGGTAAGCAAAAAATATTGAAAGTAATAAAACTAAAACGCCCACTCCGTACAACAAAAGATTTCTTTGGAATAGACCTAATTTTTGTTGTGCTATGAGGGTTTCTTTTTTTTGAACATCATACTTTATTTGTATTTCTTGTAGTGCCTCTGCTTTGTTTCTTTGGTATAAAGAATCTTTTAGTTCAATAACTTTATTGAGCGTAATAGCATAGTTTTTATAATCATTTGCTGCTTTATAATTTTGTGCCAGTGCGTTATAAAGAAAAGGTAACTTGACAAATAAATTATTTTTTTGTGCTAATGCAATACCTTCTTCTACAACTGCTATTCCCTTTTCAGTTTGCTTATTGTTTGCATAAAAAATACCCAATTGAGACAGGTCTGAAACAATATAAAAAACATCGCCTATTAGCTTTCGTACTTGTAAGCCTTGTTGTAATAAATTTTCTGCTTTTGCATTGTTATTTTTTGCTAAATATATATCAGAATAAATATAATAGCAATTGGCTAGGGCGGCTAAGTGTTGTTCTCTCTTCGATACTTCAATGGCTTTTATAATATAAAATTCGGCAGAATCTATTTTATGTAAGTCGCAATATATTGCGGCAATGTTTGAGTAGCAGGCGGCAAAACTCTTTTCTACAGACCCTCGCTTTTCATATTTTTCCTTTGCTTTATAAAACCAATTAAGTGCCTCCTCATTTTGCCCAAGTTCCATATAAGCCCATCCTATTTGTATTGGAACGATTATTTGCATCCTTATATCTCCCTCTTTTTCTGCCTCCTGCAATAAATTAATTGACTCTTGTATAGCTTCCTTTTGTTTATTGGTTATTATTAGTAATCTTGTACGGGCCAAAAGAAATTTATTTCGAAGCGTGGAATAATTTTTTTTATTAACTAAAGGCAATTGACTTTCTATAATTTCAAATGCCAAATCGTACTTTGATTGCCTAGTAAAATAAAGAACCTCATAGTATTTTAGCTGTACTAAAAGATTTGCACTATTTAAAGATTTCATGGTTTTTCTGGCTTCATTAATGCAAAACAAAAAACTATCAGCGTGCATTGAGTAGCTTTGATCGCATAATTCAAAAAGGGTTTCTACTTTTTGAAGAGGCGTTTTTTTTAATAATAGTTGTTTTTTTAAACTATCTATTCTTTGAGTTTGAGAAAAAGCAAATAGGGGGTTAAGGGAGCAACAAACTACTACTGCTTGTATAAATATCCTACCCAAAAATCTTACCGTATATCTCCTATTCATTTTGCAGAAATTAAAAATATTATTAAACAAGTGTTTGCTAACAATACAATTTGGTAAAAGCTGTATTACATTAAGTAATTATTAATTAAGCCAATACAATTTAGTACAAATATTAAACATTATGGTTTTTTTAAATACTATCCAAATGGAGTATTGCTAGAGCCTTGCAATAGTTAGAATTTTACAGTGCCCCTATAAAACTACAAGCAAAACTCCAATTCTTCTTAAAAACAGTACTGCTATATATGTAGCAGACACTTCCATTCATTTTGCAAAATTTGATTGGATGTAAAAACAGGAATTATAAACTAATTGCAATGAAAAAAAACTACTTGCTGTCGCTTTGTTTTCTTTTAATGATAAGTTACAACTTGCATGCACAAATGCATAGATTTGTGCATATACCAAATGCCACGGCACAACCTTCGTCAAATGTTGCCAATAACAATACTGCTAATGCAGTTCTTACTTGCTCTGTTGATACCATTACATTGACCACTCAAGCACAAATCAATAATTTTAGTACAAATTACCCTACCTGTACAAATCCAAAATATTTAATTATCAATGGTGCCGGTGCAAGCCCTGCCATTACTAGCCTTGCAGGGTTGAGCAGTATTACACAAGTTATTTTTAAATTAGAAATAAGAAACACTTCTATAACAAGCCTTGCTGGATTGAGCAGCCTTACTCAAATAGGTGATACTTTATTGTTGGAAAGAAATAATACTTTAACCAGTATTGGTTTAAATAATCTTACACAATTGGGTGCTATTTATTTTTCACACTTGCCTGCACTTACAAGCGTTGCGGGCCTTAGCAATAATATTCACAAAACCGGTTTAATTTATTTAGACTCTACCAATGTGAGCAATTTAGCAGGGTTAAATAATTTTGATACACTTACAATTCCCAACGGGGGCGTTACAATCAGCAATTGTCCTATTATTAATGCAAGTGCCTTAAATGCTTTAAAGAAAATGGAGGGCTATTTAAAATTTTCAAATAACCCTTTGCAAACAAGTATCGGGCTAAACAATATAAAATCCTTTTGGGGGTTTTTGTTTGATGGAATGCCTCTTTTAAACAGTGTTGCAGGCCTTACAGGAAACTTACTAAATGGCAACATTGGCACATTTTGGTTTTTTAACACAGGCATTACTAACCTGGCTGGTCTGGAGGGCTTAACCAATTCCTCTAATTTTTATATCAGTGGCAATCCAAATATAACGAGCTTATCTGGGCTACAAAATTTAAGTGGTAACATCGGAGGCGGTATTTCTATGTATGGCAATCCTGCATTAACAAATATTACTGCCCTAAGTGGCATTACCAATGTAGATGATGGTACCATAGAAATTTCTTATAACGGTATTGCCACTTTAAACGGCTTGCAGAATATTGTAAACATTGGCAAAGGCTTATGGTTGGCAGGCAATGGTAATCTAACAACGCTTAGTGCGTTAAACAATAATTTAATTATACAAAATAATCCTGACAATAATAGTGGCGATAAAGACTCTGTAAGAATTTACGACAATTTTCAATTGGCTTTGTGCGGTGATAGTTCGTTGTGCAATTACTTTAGCAATGGCGGCACTGCTTTTATAGATAACAATGCTGCAGGTTGTAATACTATTGCCGAGGTGCAAGCCAGTTGCGGCCCCGGCATTAATTACAACGACCCGGAAGACAATTGCTGTACCTATAATGCAATTCCTATAGCACAAGGGCAAATAAAATATGGCAATGTAGGGCATTTTATAGGGGTAGATGGCAATGGAGATCCATTATATGATGACTTTGATACCTATCAAATTATTATGCCTTATGATGGGGCATTCAAATTATTTGTTACGGCAAAAAATGATAGTAGTTGCTATGAAGCTACTAGCACTTTTTTTGATGTAGAGGTATTAAGTGAAGATGGAAATACTTTACAATACAATAATTTGTTTAACTGGGCCATATCGGACACCTGCAATACTGCCAAAATAGATAGCTTTAAATTTAGAGGCTATAGAGGCGATACGCTTTACTTACGCCTTAGTGGCGATAAAATCAGGTATGGTTTTTCTTGGCAAGCATTGGATAGTACCATGACGGGTAATGAATTTAACAATGATGTATCTACAGCATATTTAATAAACCCATTGCAAACCAAAAAGGGTAATGTAGGTTTTAAAAATAGGGGCAATCATTATTTTGATATTTATAAAACAGTATTGCCCGTAAGCGCCAATATTGAAGTGTATTTAAAAATTACCAATAGAGAAAACCAAATCTTTTCTCCAAGCAACAGGTTTCATTTTGATTGGGGTTTTGTAGCTCCTTTTGGCAATTTTAGCAATATAAACTATCCCTTGCTTCCTGCTATTGATTCAGTTATTTATGATACCATTCGTATTTGCGGCTTAGCAAATGATACCATGTTTTTCAGACTTCTAGCACCTATAGAAGCGTATGAATATGAATGGAGTTACAAAATAAAAGATACCATTAGCAACGATGCATTTGAGCCCAACAACAACTTAGCTACAGCTACACCCATTGCTGTAAGCCAAACCAGGGCAAGTACCATTGGATATACAGGCAAAATTGCAAAAGATAATGAGGATAATTTTGTAACCGTGCTGCCGCAAAATGGTATTATGAAAATTTTTGTGCAGGCTACCACTAACAAATGCAATGCAGGATACCTCAACCTTGCCGGTTTAAACAAGCAGCAGAATTATGTTTTTACAAGAAATGTTTCTGGAAACAGCAATATACCCACACAAACAACGGTGTACGATACCATATTGGTTTGTGGGCAACCAGCAGATACTTTTTATTTTAAATTTATTTCAAACGCAGTATTTAATTACCAGTTTAGGTACGAAATGGTAGACCCCATACCCAATGCGCCAGAAGATGCAGAGCCCAATAATAGCTTTGCAACAGCAGTTCCTTTTAATGAGTTGGACTCTATGAACGGAAGGTTGCGGTTTATAACAGTACCTGCTATTGATGACCAAGATTATTACCGTACCGTATTGCCAAAAGATGGGGCGATGAATATTATCCTTAAAACCGTTAATTATAATTGCGGTAGCAATTACGTAAATTTTAGGGTGTATGATAAAAGGCAAGCAGCCGGCAGTATTTACTTTAACCAGTTTTTTAGTCAAACCGGGCAAATAAGATACGATACCATAAAACTGTGTGGCTTGGCATCAGATACCTTTTACGTTAATATTCATTCCTTCGGCAAATTTGTATATTCCATAAAATATCAATTGACGGATACCAGTGAAAACGATATTGAACCCAACAACAGTTTTGCCTCCGCTATTACCTACAACGAAAATGATGTGAAGAAAGGGCATATCGGTTATCGCAGCAATGGCAGTATCGATTATGATTATTATAGAACAGTATTGCCGAAAGATGGCACCATGAAAATTATAGTGCAAATAACCAATAAAAATTGTAACGGTGGATATGTCAGTGCTCGTTTTTATGACAGAAGGCAAGCAGCGGGAGAATTTTACGCAAAATACATTGGCAATAACGGCAATGTTGCTGCTGGGCAAACTATTTACGATACCATACTATTTTGTGGTAGAGCAGCAGATACTTTTTACCTACGCTATGAGGATGGTGGTGGTGCATTTAACTATGAATTTAAATACCAAATGATTGATACCAGCACCAATGATGTAGAGCCAAATGGAGATTTTGCCACCGCTTTACCCATATCAGAAAACCAAACAAAAGCAGGGCATATAAAATATTTTAGCAATGGGGGTGCAGATGATTTAGATTATTACAAAACATTGTTACCATACGATGGCACTTTAAAAATAATGGTACAAGCTACCAATATGAGTTGTGCCAATGGTCAATGGGTTTATTTACGAGGCTACGATCGTAGGCAAGGGAATGGACAAATTTTTGAAAAATATATTGCTGGCAATAGTGCTGTTGCTGCAGGACAAACAGTGTATGATACGCTATTAATTTGTGGCAGAGCAGCTGATAGTTTTTATTTACGCTTTGAAGCAACTAGCTCTTTCAAATACCAATGGAGCTATGCAATGGTGGATACGAGCGTAAACGACATAGAACCTAATGGAGATTTTGCAACAGCATTACCAATAGCAGAATTGCAAACCAAAGTAGGCCATATAAAATATATTAGCAATGGTGGGGCAGATGATTTAGACTATTACAAAACATTGTTACCAAAAGACGGCACCCTAAAAATAATGGTACAAGCCACCAATATGAGTTGTGGCAATGGGCAATGGGTTTATTTACGAGGCTACGATCGTAGGCAAGGGAATGGACAAATTTTTGAAAAATATATTGCTGGTAATAGTGCTGTAGCAGCAGGACAAACGGTGTATGATACGATACTTATTTGTGGCAGAGCAGCTGATAGTTTTTATTTACGCTTTGAAGCAACTAGCTCTTTCAAATACCAATGGAGCTATGCAATAGTGGATACGAGCGTAAACGACATAGAACCTAATGGAGATTTTGCAACAGCATTATCAATAGCGGAATTGCAAACCAAAGTAGGCCATATTAAATATTTTAGCAATGGCACTGCCGATGATTTAGATTATTATAAAACATTGTTACCAAAAGATGGCACCCTAAAAATAATGGTACAAGCCACCAATATGAGTTGTGCCAATGGTCAATGGGTTTATTTACGAGGCTACGATCGTAGGCAAGGGAATGGACAAATTTTTGATAAATTTCTTGCAGGTAATACTAATGTAGTTGCAGGACAAACGGTGTATGATACCATCTTGGTTTGTGGCAGAGCTGCCGACAGTTTTTATTTAAGGTTTGAAGCTACAAGCTCTTTTAAATACCAATGGAGCTATGTGATGGTGGATACCAGTGTGAATGATATAGAACCAAACAATAGTTTTGCTACAGCCATAGGAGTTGGAAGCAACCAAACAAAAAATGGGCATATAAAATATTATGCCAATGGCATTTCGGATGATTTAGATTATTACAAATTTATTTTTGCAACAAGCGATAGTTTAAAATTGCAAATGCAGGCTACCAATATGAGTTGTGGCAATGGGCAGTGGATTTACCTGAGGGTGTACAATAAAAACTTTATTCAATTATTTGAAAGATATTTTGCACTCAATAGTAGTATAGCTGCGGGTCAAACTGCCTTGGACAGTATCAAAATGTTTGTGACAGCACCCGATACAATTTACTTGCGCTACGAAGCAACTAATCCTTTCAAATACCAGTTTACCACCAACCCTCGCCAGCCATCTGCTAGCTTTAGTATTGTTGGCGATAGTGCAGCATGCTTCGGTACAAAAACCTACAAAGCGGTAAATGTGGTAGATGATAATGTAGTGTACAATTGGGCTTTATCTGGTGGTGGCACACTCAATTTTACTGATAGTATAGCTACGGTAAACTGGACTACAAACGGCACCCATAATTTATCACTCTATTTATCAAACAATCTTGGTAATTCTATTATTAAACAAAAACAAGTTATTGTAAATAACAATGCACCAACAGAAGTGCCAGTATTAGCCAATGCTGCTCGTACATTAATTACCTCTGGTGTGCCTAGTGGTGCAGTGTGCAATTGGTACAAAAGCGGAGTGCTTATTATAGGCGTTACAGATTCTATTTATTATGCACAAGATAGTGGAACCTATACTGTTCGTTTTGTGCGCCCATGTGGCACTGGCCCGGCATCTAATTCATTTTATTTTCCTTTACCTGCCCAAGCTCAAACAATTACATTTACGCATACGCCAAATATTGTAATGTCGCCTACGGCTAAAGCAAAATTAATTGCTATAGCCAGCTCTGGTTTACCTGCAAGCTTTCAGTTAATTAGCGGAAATGCAACTATTGTAGGCGATTCTGTTTACGTAAGTTCTGTAGGTACCGTAATTGTAAAAGCCAACCAACAAGGCAGTAATATTTATGCCGCTGCACCGCCAAAATTTGATACAATTATAGTTGTTCAAGGGCCACAAACCATTTCTTTTAATTCCATATCTGCTCAAATTTATTTCCTTACTCCTTTGAGTTTAACTGCCACTGCTTCTTCGGGCCTACCTGTTTCATACAATATTATTGCTGGCAATGCTACCATTAGCGGTAATAATCTATTAATGACTGGCGCAGGAAATGTAACTGTACAAGCCGTACAAATAGGTAATGCAAATTACAGTGCTGCTACTTCAGTGCAACAAACATTTTGTATTGGTGTAAGAACCCTATCAGGCATTGCCGGAAGTGCTTCTCCTTGTTTAAATAATTATGTTTATACAACAGATAAAATACCTGGGGCAAATTATATATGGACATTGAGCAGTGGCGGTACCATTACCACAAATAGAGATACTGCGTTTATAAACTGGACTACGCAGGGCACACATACCATTACGGTAAAAGCAAACAGCAGTTGCGACGCCGTTTATTCAAATACTTTATCGCTAACCATCACCACGGCTAACAATGCACCAACTGTTGTTACCAATATGTTGCCAATTAATAATGCCATCAACCAACAGTTGCCGCTTTCCCTTTCGTGGCAGCCGGGTTTGTATTCTGTAAATTATGATTTGTATGTATGGGATAGTGCAGTTGCCCAGCCTGCCCTGCCTTATGCAGCAAATATTAATGTGGTAAATTTTACATTACCGCAAAATAGTTTTGTCTATAACAAAGCATACAAGTGGCGCATCGTGTCTAAAAATCCATGTTTGTTTACAGCAGGCCCCATCCAACAATTTAGATTGATACCATTGCCAGACTTAGCTGTTACGCAAGTGCTTGTACCTGCTACTGCCTTTAGCGGACAAACCATTGGCATAAGCTGGACCGTAAAAAACAATGGCCCTGGCCGCACACCTACCAACCAAACCTGGAGCGATGCGGTATATTTATCTTTTGATAATAATCCAAATTTTATCATCACTCCACAAACAAATCCAGCTGCATGGGGCCAATTGCAGTTCCCAATTCGTCCATTATTAATTGGCACAAGAGCCAATGTAAGCGCATTGGATTCTAACCAAACTTATACCAATTCTATCAACTTTACTTTGCCAGTAAATTATAGTCAGCCATTGTATGTTTATGTAATTACAAACAATCCGGCAAATAGTAATTTGCGGCAAATAACAGTTACGAATGATACTGCAAGGGCTGCACAACCTATAATTGTAACGCTATCACCTACCCCAGATTTAAGGGTAGACACCGTTTTTGCTCCTTTATCTACTTTTAGTGGTAGTACCGTAAATGTGGCGTATAAAGTAAAAAATTATGGTGTTGTTACGCCGCCAAATGTTGGTTGGTATGATAAGTTTTATATTTCGCCTACGGCAAATTTTAATGTAGCAAACGCAGTACAAATTTATCCTGAAAATTATTTTGGCACTAATAAATATTACAATCTTTGTTCGGGTAGTTATCATGCATTGTATCGTACTGCTCAGTTAAATGCTGATAGTAGTTATACAAATTCCTTGCAGTTGGTCATTCCAAATTTTATTTATGGCGCATACTTTATACATGTTTTTACTAACACAGAAGGCACGGTTTATGAAGGCGCTCTAAATAACAACAATACAAACAGTAAGCAAATACAAGTATTCCTTACCCCTACCCCAGTGTTAGAGGTAACTACTTTAAATGTGCCTTTTACAAACGTAAGTACTACACAGCCTGTAGGCATAAATTGGAATATAAACAATGCAGGCATTTTTGATAATATAGAAAAAAATCAAGGGCATTATGCAAAACAAGGCGTTTATTGTTCTGACTTTTTAGTAGGGTATACAGCTCCACCTAATAGCCAACCTATTTATAACGCAGGTTATTATTTTACAGATAGCCTTGGTTGGGGAAGTAGCTATTGGAACGAAAAAATATACTTGAGCAAAGATTCTGGAAATATTAATTCTGCCAATCTTATTTATGTGGGGAAATACAATCATGATTCAGAAGTAAGGCAGACACCTTGTTACGATTACAATAGTACTTGCTTGCCAGGTAGCAACAATGATAGGAATATACAAAATATTATTAAACCTACACTAAATTACCCGAGTTCATATGCTTTTGATATACCAGATACATTATCTGCTGGCAATTACTATGTATATGTATTGACCAATGCTGATAAAACTGTATACGAATACCCTGCCATAAATAGATACAAACGCAGCAGTATTATTACAGTAAACCGTCCAGACTTGGTGCCCCCAACCATTACCGTTCCAGCAAATGTAAATGCAGGAGTACCGTTTAGTATAAATTATACAATCAGTAATGCTGGCCCGGGCAATGTTTTTAATCATATTCGTAAAGACAGGATTTACGTGAGCATCTCCCCAGTATTTGATGGTAGTGCACAAATTATAAGCACACAAACATTTACCGAAAATGTACTAATAGGTTCGCCAGCACAACACAATTTCACTTATACATTCCCGCCAGGTACGCCCACAAGTACAAGGTATTTTTATGTGCATACCAACTATGATAGTGCATTTAAAGAAACCAACTTAACCAATAACCGAAGCGCAGCAACCGCCACAAATGTTACCATTGCCATTGCAAAAGACCTAATTGTATCATCTGTTCAATTACCGTTAAATATTACCGATACGGTGTTTACCATAAACAGTTTTCCGCTTAAATATACGGTGACCAATAATGGAACAGATAGCATCGTTGGTAAAAATTGGATAGACAGTATTTTTGTTAGTTGCACCCCAACTTTCAATGCATCAACTGCTTTTTATTTAGTCCAAAGAACGCACAATAATACATTGGCAGCAGGCCAGAGCTACAGCGATTCATTTAATTTTATAATTCCTAATTTTAGCTACGAATTAAATGGCTGTTTCGGAATAGACAATACCAATGCCTATTTCTTTGTACGCACCAATGCAGATACGGGTGTGTACGAAGGTGTAAATATGGTAAATAACTATACCGCATCTATACAAAAGAAATTAATAAACCCTTATATAGATTTAATAGTAACAAACGTAACTGGGGAAGATACTGCAACAGTTGCACGCTATTACAATACAAGCTGGATTACTAAAAATATTAAATACTATACTGGATATGGATATGGTAGATACAACGATGGCATTTATTTTAGCCCAGATTCTGTATTTAACAACAATGCAATTTTAGTTGATCAAAAAGCTGAGGATAGAAGGTTACTCGGCAACCAATCTATGACATCTTCCGAAACATTTATTTTACCCAATATACCTTCAGGCGATTATTATGTGCACGTAAAAACAAATAGAGCATCTTCTTTGAGTGCCGAAAAGCAATTGAGTAATAATTCCAACCTCATTAGAAATGCGGGTGGTGCTGCTAAAAAAATACGTGTAAATACTACGCCATTGCCAGATATTACGGATAGTATTGTAGCTGCACCAACTTTTATGGCAGTTGGGCAAACATACAATGTAGTATATAAAATTAAAAACGAAGGGGTGGGTGTTTCATATCCTAACGTTATGTATACTGCTATATATTTATCTACAACTGCTGCTCCGGGAGGTACGCTTTTACAACTATCACAAAACTCCGCCCCGCTGCAAGTTGGTCAGTTTTATAAAGATTCTATATTCGTTACTATCCCTATCTCTACAATACCTGGCAATTATGTATTAGTGGTAAATGCAGACAACAATGGCAATATTGTAGAGAGCAACGAAAACAACAATATTGCTTTCAAATATGTAACAGTATTCTCTCCTGCACCAAGCGATTTAATTGTGCAAAATGTTTCGCATCCAGATACCGTAAATTTAGGTTATACCATTGATTCCTTAAAATGGATAGTAAGAAACAACTCAAGCAATTCTGCACAAGGTGTATCATCAGATGGATTATATTTAAGCAGTTCCAATACATTTGATAGCACAGCAACACTGATTGGCATAAAAAACAAAACCATCAATATGTTGCCGCTTAGCAATGATACATTATTTGCGCAGCCATTGGTGAATAATGTAACCGAAGGAAATTATAAAGTATTTGTAAAAACAGATTTCCTAAACAATATTGTAGAAACCAATAAGGACAATAATACTGGTACGCCCATAGGTAGTATTTATGTAAAAGTGAAAGAGCTTCCTTTAAATGTTTTAACGACCAATACACTTTCAACCATATCGAGGTATTACAAATTAATTATTCCAGCCCCGTTGAATGGATCTACCATTTTGGTAACATTAAAATCCAACGATTCGCTTACATCCAATAACCAGATGTATATCGGCAAAGAATATATACCAAGTGCAGCAAACTTCGATTACAAATACGATAAACCAAATTACGGCAATCAAGATATTGTAATAACCACAGCTAGCACTGGTACATACTACATTATGTTTAAAAAAGTAAGTGCTACGGCACCTATACAAAATGTTACTATAAAAGCCGTAAAACTTCCATTCGCTATTTTAACCGTACAAAATGGTAGTGGTGGAAATACAGGTAATGTTACTATAAAAATTGCTGGTTCTTTGTTTAACAATAGCATGACTGGTAGATTGTATAATGGTTCTACATCTATTCCGGCAACAGCCATTTATTTTACCAATTCTACTACGGTGTATGCCACATTTAATTTGGCAGGCAGGCCATTGGGCATTTATAATGTAGAGCTTCGCAAAACAACCGATAGTACAACGGCAACATTATTTAATAGCTTCTCTATTGTGCCTGCAAACAATGGTGGCCTAATAACAGGCGGCGGCATAAACGGAATACCAGGCAATGGAAACGACCCAGGATGTGCACCAAATGCGCCAAGTGGATTGAACGCACAATTGGTTTCGGAACTGGTATTGCCAGATAGAGTTTTTGGCAGATGGATATTCGTAATACAAATAAATTACAACAACCCAACCAATGTAGATATACCTGCGCAAACTAGGGTATTGTATTGTATAGATGGTTTCCCTATTGCAACCACGCAAGCAGGCGTAGCTACAGGAACAAGCAGTTTGTACATAGAGTTGACTGAACCAGGTGGCCCTCCAGGTATTATAAGAGCAGGCGGTAGTGGCACCATTACACTATTTAGCAAGGCATCGGTTTCGTTTCCAGCGCATCAATATGGTAATTATATTTTGAAATAATCAGCTTAAAAAATTAAAAAAGCAAATCATGTTTTCAATACATAAAAGATATTTCGTTTTTGTTTTTGTTGCTTTCCTTTTTGGAAAAGAAGCATTTACACAAAATATAAATACCCCCAATAAACCAGGGCCACTTGGTACAGCGGTAAATACTTTATCGGGTAATTTATTTCTTAGCAGAAATGATGTATATATTCCTAGCAGAGGTATTGACATCAATCTTTCATTTTATTACAATAGTTTCAATTTTGAACAGAATGTAGGTTTTGGGAATGGATGGAGCTGTATGTACAACATTTATTATAAAAATGATACTGCCAGTGGAAAAACAATTTTTTGGGGAGATGCAAGAGAAGATAGTTACCAGCTAAGCGGCAGCAATTATATTCCACAAAATGGTATTTATAGTGCGCTTACACAATACCAGTCGGGTAAATTTTTAGTTACTGAACAAGACGGGATTAAATATTTTTTTGACAATGCTATCCATAAAAAAATTACTCGAATTGAAGAACCCAACGGCAATTTTTTAAATTTTAATTATACAGATACATTGCTTACTAGCATTACAAATACTGCTGGGCAATCTATTACGCTGGCTTATAATAGCAAAGGAAATATACAAACCATTATGGACGCCCTCACCACACCTACACGTGTGTACACCTATACATACGACAATATAAATAATTTAAAACAAATAACGGATGCGCTGGGCGGCACCAACAAATATACATATTTGGTGAATGGCCCAATGAAAACCATTAGCGATAAAAACAACAATACAGCAGACATTATTTATTATGGCGATTATACCGTGCGTGAAATTGTGGGTTGTAACAAACGCCAAAGTTTTAGCTATGATACCACACTACAAGTAACTACCGTTACAGATTATTTGCAAAGTGGTGCCAACCAAGTAACCAAATATCAATACAAAACATTTGAAAACATTTCGTGGCTAACTGGTATGACAAGCAACTGCTGTGGTTACAAAATGACTTTTGAATACGATAGCAAAGGAAATAAAATTAAACAAACCGATGCAAATGGAAATATTTCTACGTACATATATGACAACAGAGGCAATATGCTTTCTATGAAAGATGCATTGAATCAAACAATGAGCTATACCTATTCTACCGATTTTAATAGGGTAACAAGTTACATAGATGCAAAGGGATTTAAAACCAATATTACTTATGATGTAAAAGGAAATTTGACACAAATAGTAGAGCCAGGCAACTTAGTTTATACTGCTGCATACAATGCCAATGGGGATATACTAAGCAGTACCGACCCTAAAGGAAATACTTTTACTTACAACTACGATGCATTGGGCAACCCCATAAATGTTACGGGGCCTAATGCATTTAGTGCAATATTGGGATTTGATGCTAGAGGAAATTTATTAGCTTATACAGATGCCCGCAATAATACCGGTAGCATTGAGTATGATATATTGGACAGAATGAAAAAAATTACTGACCCAATAAACAATAACATACAACTTACTTACGATGCAGAAGGCAATGCAACTTTGGTGAAAAATCAAAACGCAGAAAACAATTTATTAAAATACGATGCAAGCAACAGGCTGGTGCAATATACAGATGCTATGAACAATAAAACCAATTTGGCTTACGATGCAATGGATAATGTTACAAGCATTACCAATGCGATAGGTGCTAATACTAGTTTATCATACGATACTAAAAATAGATTAACAGGAATGAAAGATGCACTTGGTAACCAAACGAGCATGAGTTACGATGCAAAAGGAAACATTATAAGTGCAAATTTGCCCAACGGAGAACAGCTTTCTTATACCTACGATAACTTAGATAGAATAACACAAGTGGATGATGCCAAAGGAATAATGGCGCAACTCGCATACGACAAAAATAACAACGTAACGAGTTTTAAAAATGGAACTGGTGCTACCATACTGGCAGAATACGACAGTTTAAACAGAATAAAAAAAATTACCGATGCCCTTGGTAATTCATCTTTATTAGCCTATGATAAAAATAGCAACGCAACAGCAATAACCGACAGAAATGGTTTTACCAAAACTTATACTTACGATAGTTTAAACAGGGTAAAAACAGTTACAGATAATAACGGCTCAATCACCACTGTTTCGTACGATGCACAAGGAAATATTGTTTCGCTTAAAGATGCAAACAACAATACCACCAATTATACGTACGATAATTTGAATAGGATAAAACGTACAACGTACCCAGATAGTAGATACTTGGAATATACCTATGACAGCAAAGGGAATATTACTACCAAAAGATTGACAGATGCTACAAATATTTTTTTTACGTATGATACTTTAAACCGTATTGTATCTAAACTATTGCCAGATGGGCAAATATACAGCTACACTTATGATGCAATAGGTAGGGTAAAAACCGCAACTAATAATGCAGGTACTGTCACATTAAGTTATGATTTACTTAACCGCATTGTATCAGAATCTTTTGCTGGAAGAACAGTAAATTATGCTTACAACATTGTTGGAAGAACACAAACAACCGTTTACCCTGATAGTACTGTTATTACAAAAATATTTGACACTCGGAACCGCTTAAGCAGCATAAATAAAAATGGAGCAGAAGTAGTTTCTTATCAATACAATAATGCAGACCTTTTGATTTCTAAAACAGCGGCAAATGCTGTGGTTACTACCATGCAGTATGACAATGCCAATAGATTGATTAATTACACTACAACTAACAATATACAAAATGCCAATATTAGCTACGATAATGAAATGCAAAAGACAGCAATTACTAGGGTAAACGCACCTGCAAAATCGGAGCAATTTGTATACGACAATGGGCAAAGGCTTACTAATTATAAAAGAGGAATAGCAGGTAGCCCAGTTATTCAAAATACTTACACCTATGATGCACTTGGCAATAGAACCAATGCGAATTTAAATGGTACAAATACAACATATAGTACTAATAACTTAAACCAACTTACCAATAGCAATAATGGCTCACAAAATATAAATTTTACTTACGACAACAGAGGTAACCTTACTTTTGATGGTAATTTTTATAAAACTTATGACGCAGAAAATAGGTTGCAAAAAGATTCTTCTTCCCCTACAAATGTATTAACCTATTTGTACGATGGATTTGGTCGAAGAACGCAAAAAAACAATAACGGAACAATTTTAAATTATACTTTCGCTGGCTTATCTCAAATAGAAGAAAGAGATGCTGCTGGTATTATTAAAAATAAAACAATCTTTAATAATTTTATTACCCCAATTGCCAATGACAAGGATGGCAACAGTTTTTATTATCACCAAAATGAATTAAACAGTGTAGAAGCCATTACGAATAATAATGGCAGAACAATGGAAAATTACGAATACGATGTGTATGGCAAACAAACCAGGTACGATTCGTTGGGCAATATTTTAGTAGGAAGCATAACAGGAAATCGCTTTGGATTTACAGGTCAAGTATTTGATAGTGCTACAGCCAGCAATAAATTTTTATTTAGAGAATACAATCCAGCTACAGGTACATTTAACGAAAGAGATTTGATTGGGTATGCAGATGGAATGGGGATGTATCAGTATGTTGGGAATAATCCTGCAAATGGGGTTGATGTGTTCGGGTTGGAAGGAACCGAAGACCCTTGCAACCATGATAAAGATAAAATAAGATTAATTTCTGGAAGAATGTCAGTTCTTGAAACTCAAAATGCAACTTCAGCTGGAAATGCTAGCAAATATGAGATGGATTTTGGAGGTTCTCATACTGGTATTAGTGGCTACTTAAACTCAATGATAAGCGTAGGGAATTGGTCAACAGGAGCTTCATGGATTAGTTATGGTAGGACGGCTGATAGTCAATTTTATGGAGATATTTATAACAAAACTGTGGCGAATAACGAATTCTATTTTATGGGGGAAAGTTTAAAAAGTTGGGAAGTAAATTATTTTTTTACAAACTCTGCTTTGCGAAATGCTGACTTTAGACAATCCACTTCAGGTGGCCTTACTAATACTTGGAATACAGGAAAAGCTGCATGGACTGGGCTTAAAAATTTAAGTTACGATAAATATAAACAACGTATGAATGAAGGAATAAAGAAATCACGTTTAGTAGATAAGGCATTTGAAAATAACCCGAAAAATTTGATTTGGCTTAAAAAAGAAGATGACTATGAACAAAATGAATTTGGACAATTTTGGCCTGTAATAAATCCCAACACGGGAGAAATAGGGAGAGAGTTTTTTAGAAATAGAGACATGAATAAAAGGCAACTTGAGCGTTTTAAAGAATGGGTAAAAACAAACTGTCCGCAAAACGGCCCAACTGGCGGCACACGGAAACCACCAACTGGCCCCGGTGGCAATAACACAAGCGATTCCACCGAAGTAATCCAATCCCTCGACCCCAATGCTATCCTTGGCCCAGATGGTGTACCCACAAAAAAATGGGTAAGTGTAAATGATGTATTGCCATATACCATTTTATGTGAAAACGATAAAACAGCTACGGCACCGGCTAAGTACGTAAAAATAATTTACCCGATAGATTCCAAACAAGCGGCTGGTACTTTTAACCTAGGCAGTTTTGGTTTTAATAACCAAACATTTTCCATACCACCCAATACCCCATCCTATGCGCAAAGGTTAGATGCAAGGGATTCATTGGGTCTGTTTGTAGATATTACTGCAGGGTTGGATGTTACTACCAACCAAGCTTTCTGGGAGTTTCAAAGCATAGACCCACTTACACTCTTGCCACCAACAGATCCTACAAAAGGCTTCTTGTTATTGCAAGATAGTACCAAACCAAATTATGGGCATGGCTTTGTAAACTTTAGCATAAAACCAAAACAAACAGCTATTACCTTAGATACCATACATGCAGAAGCAAAAATTGTATTTGATGGCAACGATACGATACCTACAAATTATCATACCAACACAGTAGATGCATTTGCGCCTACAAGCCATATGAATGCAATGCCTGCAAATTCTCCAAACCCGGTTGCTCTTAGTTGGACAGGTACAGATGATGTAGGCGGCTGCGGTGTAAAATCATACACTTTGTATGTATCTACAAACGGCGTTAGTTTCTATATTTTAAAATCGGGTATTACCAGAACAGATACTACCATAAGGCTGGCGCCCGACTCTAACTATTGCTTCTTTGTATTGGCAACAGATAGTGTAGGCAATACAGAAACGCTAAGGCAAAGCGAAATAAAATGTACCGTTGTAAGTGGTGGCCCTTTACCTGTTACTTGGCTTTATTTTAAAGGTACAAACCAAGGTAAAAATAATTTGCTAGAATGGGCTACTGCCAGTGAGCAAAATACAAAGGAGTTCATTTTAGAACGTTCGGTTACTGGTAATATTTTTAATGCTATTGCCGCAATAAAAGCGGCAGGCAATAGCAGCAATACAAAAGTATATCCATACAAAGATGCCAATATTGATAAGCTCAACAGCAATGTATTTTTCTATAGGGTAAAACAAATAGATGTAAACGGTAGTTTTAAATACAGCAACATCGTACGATTAAACTACGATTTAAAAGATGTGCCAAAGTCTATTGTGTATCCTAATCCTACACAGGGATTGATTACCGTAGCTATTGGTGATAGAAAATTATTAGGTACTATTGCAACTGTAATTGATGTAAATGGCAGAGTATTGCAGCAAGTAAAAATTACTGCACAAAGTCAATCATTTAATTTTTCTTCCTTTACGAATGGTACTTATTTTATTCGTTTAGAAAACAAAGAAGTACTGCGTATTTTAAAACAATAATTACAGCGCAAAAAGCCTATCAGGAAATAGAGGGTTTTAATTTTAAGTAAAGTCTCGTTACACATGTAGCGAGGCTTTTTAATGTTAACCCTAAAAATATTGTTATAAAATATACATAGCCCATATAAAACTTTGTATTCGTTGTTATCGCTGTTTCTTTGTGTGAAATAAAAAACATATAATTGTGAAAAGGAAAATTTATTTTTGGTTTATTCCTTTTTAAATAATTACCCATGCACAAACTTATTTTCATATTCATAATTGCCTTTACATGCACAAACATACAAGCGCAGGAAGTTCCATTTATTCGTTTAGTAGAACTTACTAAACCTATTAATACCGTTACAAGCTCCAGGCAATTCATTATAGGAAGTACTTGCAAAACCTGTTTGCTCACAATAAGCGATAATGCAGTAAGAGTGTACAGTACAGGTGCTTTTGCGTTTGAAGTAAATTTAAAACCCGGCGATACAAGCTATCTCATAACCGCCACAAATGCCGCAGGTAAAACAGCTACCAAAACCATGGGCTTTTCTTATACCCCACCCAAAACTGTAGAACCTGTAAAAGCTTTGGGTATAGAGAACATTCAAACTTATCCGGAAGGCAATTTGGTTTTAATGGCAGGCGATAAAATACAATTTAAAGTAAAAGCTTTTCCAGACTGCAATGTAAGTACCATCAATGGAACAGTGCTATATGAATTACCCATTAGCGTTACCAAAGGAATGCCCGGCATTTACCAAGGAGAATATATTGTAAAAGCAACAGATAGTTTTGCTGCCAAAAAAATTCCAATAACCATCACAAAAGATGAACAAAAAGTAACATCAGAAACAAAAAATACATTTGCCGTACTAAATCCATTGAGTAGCGATGTATGTATTACCAAAGGCAGGCTTGCACATTTGTTGTATGGCATTGGTGATGATAGATTGGGAGGTGCAAAAATTGGATACATAGATAGTATGATACCATTAAAAATTATTGGCAAGGTAGGCGGCGATTATAAAGTGCAACTAGCTCCATACAAAACAGCTTATATACCCAATGATGTTGTTACACTTGCGCCCAAAGGCACATTTGTGAGTACATCACTCACTGAGCGCTGGCAGGTTTTTGGCGATAGTGCTTTCGATTATATAACTGTGGGGCTTACGAGTAAATTACCTTATCAATCATTTCAAGAAGTAGATCCCTCAAAAATTGTGGTAGATATTTTTGGGGCTACCAATAATACCAATTGGATTACGCAATTGCAAAGTGTAAAGGAAATAAAAAATGTAACCTACGAGCAAGTGCAAGATGGTATTTTTCGCATCAGCATTTTTTTAAAACACAAACAACATTGGGGGCATAGTATTTATTACAAGGGCAACCTGCTTACCATAAAAATAAAACAACAGCCTGCAAGTTTGGCGTTAAAAAATTTAACCATTGCTGTAGATGCGGGGCATGGTGGTAGCAATACAGGCGCTGGTGGGCCTACCGGGGTTTCCGAAAAAGATTTGACATTGGCCATATCGTTAAAACTGCAACAAAGCTTAGAAAGAGAAGCTGCAAAAGTAATAATGACCCGTACCACGGAAAAGTTTGTGGACAATAAAGAACGTATTTTAATTTACAGGGACAATACGCCCGACCTGCTTATCAGCATACACCTCAATTCATCAGCCGACCCCATACGTGCGGGAGGCACCAGCTCCTTGTACAGGTATATAGGTTTTAGAAATTTGAGTTATAATATAAATAAACGTATGCTACAACTCGGCCTTAAAGAATATGGCAATATCAGTTCTTTCAATTTTATGCTCAATAGCCCTACGGAATATCCAAATGCATTGGTAGAAACATTGTTCCTTAGCAATCCTGCCGAAGAAGAATTGGTATTAGACCCAGCGTTTCAACAAAAAATGGCTGATAAAATTGTTGCGGGGATAAAAGATTTTTTGGCGGGGGTTGCGGAAGATAAATAAATAATGGTATTGAATAATCAAAGCAATTCTTTATTCGCCACTCAGTAATTTGAAAAGAGATTCGTTTACATAATAGTTATCCCTACCGGCTTTTTTCTTTAACAAAAACCCTTCTTTTACCAAAGTTTCTAAATAGCGAATCGCCGTGCTTCTGCTTATACCAATATCTCTTTGAAAATATTCAATTTTTGTATAAGGATATTTGAAAATGTTATTCAACAAATCTTGACTATACAATTTTGGTAAACGTGTGCGTAAATCTTTTTTATATTGCTGCATTAGCTTTTTAATATTATTAATGAGCACTATGCTTTCTTCGGCAGTTTGTATTATACCATTAAGCATGTATAATATCCACTCTTCCCATTCATTTTTTTCTCTAACTGTTTGTAACAATCTATAATAATCTGACTTGTTTTGTATAATAAAACGACTAAGGTATAAAACAGGGATATCTAATAATTTTTTTTGAACTAAGTATAAAATATTAATGATTCTACCAGTTCTGCCATTACCATCATAAAAAGGATGAATACTTTCAAACTGGTGATGTATAATAGCCATTTTTATGATGGGATCTACATCCATAACGGCATCATCGTTAATAAATATTTCTAGGTTTTTCATCAACGATTCGATCTCTGTTACATTTTGTGGTGGAATATATACCACTGCTCCTGTTTTATCATTTAGCAATTTTGTATCTGGCAGTTTTCTGTAGCCAGCATTGTTTTGCTCTATTACTTTTTGTATTTCAAGTATATAATTGCTTGTAAGTAAGCCTGTTTTTTTTACTAGTTTAAATCCCTTTTTTAACGCCTCTGCATATTGGTGTATTTCTTTAGATGCTGCACTGGCAAATTGATTACGAAAAAGATTACCCTGATACACTTCTGCAAAAGTGCTTATGATGTTTTCAATAGCGGAACTTTCTTTTGCTTCACGTATAATAAGCGTCTCTATCAATATATTTTCATTAGGAATACTGCTTATTACACCTTTAAGTTCCGCCAATGCCTTATGTGCTTGTACCAGCTTACGCAAAACTTGTTTTGTCTCTACATCTACCAACAATGGCAATTCATTAAGCATATTTTTGACATATATCAAACAAATATAAGTCAAAAATCGACATTATTGACACCTATTTTACCCCTTTTCTTAGAAAGTTGATATTTTTAAATCCGCTATTGAGAAGCTAGTTTTATTAAAAGTTTGAAAAAAAATGAAAGTAAATAGCCAATACCGACTGGATTTTATAGTTAGTCTAACTCGTTTCAACCTACCGGCGGGCCAGATTACCAAAGGAAACATAACAAAGCCATATTTTAATTGCAGCCAACCTACATTGTTGAGCTATTATGTAATTCGGTTTGTATAAGTTTCTGGAAAATAAAAAAGAATACCCCGCTGTTGTAACCAAAATTTCAACAAAAATGCCGGATAAAATTATGGTAGGTTAAAGGATTTTTTGTGGGGGTTGGGGGGTGTAGTGATGCTAATTATTGATAAAAAAAATCTGCAAAATCTTTCTAACACTTAGTTATAGCTACTAAAACTGTTGCATGGATGCTTTGCACGTAAACACAATAATGCATTTACAAATACAGTAATTTATATTTGCAAAAATGCTATCAAAATGCCAACAATACAAATTCATTTGCATTTTTATAAGTTTTTAGTGCTTTAATAAATACTGTTTCGCTTTCCTACTTAAAAACCTCATTCAATACCCCCGCCAAGTGCACCCCACCCTTTAACAACTGGTCATTCATGCGTGCTACAAATTTGAAATTGTATAAAAAATCCAATCGGCTATCGGGTACGGTTTCTGCATATACTTTTTCGGTAAGTTGGTAGGTATCGTACATCCATTGTGTAAGCGTTTGCTTTTGCCACTTAGTGCGTTGTGCCAGTGTGGTATGGTTTATAGCAGTGGCGTATTCTGTATAACTCAGTTCTTGAAAACCAACCAAGCGCTCATCCCATACTTGGTGTAGGTTTACCTCGTCGTTAAACCATTTTACTTTTATGGAGTTACCCCCTCTATCTTCTAACCTTCCTAAGTGCAAGGGTTGGTGTATATCGCCTATTATATGTATGAGCAAGCGTACATACAATTGCTTTGTTTCCAGCTTTAGTAATTTATTTTTCTTTAATTCGTTTGTTATAAAATTAATTTTGGTGTAGGCATCTACCACCGTATCTGCTTTTAAAAATGCATCCATTTGCTCAAAAGAAAAACCAGACTGCATGTTTACATAATGCCATGGGCCCAGGTATTTGTATGCGGGATCGCTTTTAATAAAGTCGGGCCAATTGCTTGCCATGGCTACTGTTTCAAAACCCAATATTTTTTGTATTTCCTTTTTAGCTTTGGCAGTAAGGTAGCTATCTGCTATTTGCCCCACAATGCGGTGGCCAAGTACACCCCATGCATTACTTGCAAATGGGAGGTATATAAATAAACAGATAAGCAGTATTTTTTGAAAAATTCTCATCGTTACAATTTGAAAAGCAAATGTAATAGATTTTGCTACGAAAAAGTGATTTGGTACAATTCTGCCTTACACTATCTTTTATGTAAATTAAACATTCCTTTATTTTATGCTAGAGAGAAGGAAAGGCGTTTTTGTATGTATCATAATTTTGGTTTTTGCCGAGAAGACGGTAAGGCGTTTTTGTATGCACCTTTATTTTCTTTTGCAAAGTATATTCAACCGGTGCTTGTAAGTCGGTAAGGGATTTTGCCTTCGGCAAAAATTATTACTGCTAAAGAGAGATTACACCAGCATTCATTCGCAGAAAAATGATGTATAAAAGTTCCGTATTTGCTTCAACCCTTTTCGTATTTCCCAAGCATATTTTATTGCAAGCTTTCTCTTTGCGCCTTTGTGCCTTAGTGGCTATCCCTTTTTTCGTAGAAAAATTTATTCCCCGTCTAACAAAAACTATTGTCCTACAAAAAGATAAAAAACGCCTTCCCGCCTTCCCGGCAAAAAAATACCTCCACAAGATTTAGTAAAAGATTTTACCAAAAATCGCATTTTACAGCAAAGCAAAAAAAGCGAAGCTTTCCCTTTGTGCCTTAGTGCCTTTATGGCTACCCCATTTTTCGTAGAAAAATTATTCCCCGCCTTTCAAAAAATATTATCTACAAAAAATTAAAAAACGCCTTCCCTTCTTCCCGGCAAAAAAATACCTCTACAAGATTTAGTAAAAGATTTACCAAAAAGCGCATTTTACAGCAAAGCAAAAAAAGCAAAGCTTTCCCTTTGTGCCTTCGTGTCTTTGTGGCTACCCCATTTTTCATAGAAAAATTTATTCCCCGCCTTACAAAAAATATTATCCTACAAAAAGTTAAAAAACGTCTTCCCTCCCCTGCCTTTGCCGGCAGGCAGGTTTCCGGCAAAAAAATGATCTTTTCGGTAAAGCCACACTAGTATGTACCTTTGCCTCATAAAAAATACACATACAAGATTTAGTAAAAGATTTTACCTATTACCATATTTTATAGCAAAGCAAAAAAGCGAAGCGTTCCCTTTGTGCCTTAGTGTCTTTGCGGCTACCCCATTTTTCGTAGAAAAATTTATTTCCCGTCTTACAAAAAATAAGAAACGTCTTTCCGTCCCTGCCTTTGCCGGCAGGCAGGTTCTCGGCAAAAAAACATCTTCTTTTCGGTAAAGCCGCACTAGTATGTACCTTTGCCTCTTAAAAAAATTCATATGCAAGATTTAGTAAAAGAATTTAACGATTACAGAGTGAGAATGAACGAACTTATTTTAAGCAAAGAAAACTTGGTTATAAAAAGACTTTGGAATTTAGATACCAATACGTACGCTGCCGGCGCACTAGATGTAAAAACAAAAGAACTGCTAGGCTTGGTAGCCAGCATGGTATTGCGATGCGATGATTGCATAAAATACCATGTGGGCAAAGCACACGAATTAAATGTAAGTACAGAAGAATTGTATGAAGTATTTGCAGTAGCCAATATTGTAGGTGGCACTATAGTGATTCCGCATACCAGAAGGGCTGCAGAGTATTGGGAGGCATTGAAAAATTAATCTGCCATATGTAGCGGTAAAAATATTTCTGCTATCATACATCGTACACTACCGCCACCTATGGTTTCTATGGTAGGGATAGCAATGGGCAAAAGCTCGGCATATTCCTCTATGGTAACTTTCTGTAATTTGGTAAGACTATTGCAAGCAGTTAAGGACATTGCTATGATTGGTTTGCCAGTACCTTTAAGTTCGAGCATATTACCAGCAAAACTGTTCATCTGTGCAAAGTTTATATCAATAATGCAATGCCCCGTATTTGTCAACGAATCTTTAACGAGCTTTTTTTCTGTGATATCTAAAATAGCATCTAAACAAATTACAGCAAACTTTTGCGCAACACACATCATCACATTGGTATGATAAATTTCTTTGCCTTGCTCATCGCATGCAGTAAAATAAATGGGTTTGTAACCTATCATATTACTACATTTCATAAAAAGCCCTTTATCCGTTCTCGGCGATAAACAAGCATAGGCAATCTTGTTTTCATGATCAAAAATCATACTGCCCGTGCCTTCTAAAAAAATTCCTTGCTTTTCAAATGTAGAAAGATCTATAACCTTTGTTATGGTAAATGTTGACTTAAGTAATTCTATAATATCCAATCTTCTCTCCAATCTTCTATTTGCTGCAAACATAGGATACAGGATTACAGTGCCATCTGTATGAAAACTTATCCAGTTGTTAGGGAAAATGGCATCGGGTTTTATGGGAGTTGGGCTGTCGTTTATGGTTGTAACCTGTATTCCTTTTGCAATCAATACTTCTTCTAGCCGATTAAATTCTTGCAGCACTTTGGCATGTATAGCAATTTGGGTTTCACCTTCAATATTATTTTGAAAAGCATTGTTAGCAGCAGTTTCTGTATTAAAAATAAAATTAGATGGCCTTATTAGTAAAATACTATTGGTGCTTTGCATCATTGCCTTTATTTTTTTATTCTCACTTGTATTGCATAATTATAAGTATCCAGTGGCGTAATGATAATATTTTGAGGGTTTACAAAATGTAGATAGTTGTGCAGTTTCTCTGTTGTAAACCGCTGGCTCCAAAATCCTTCTTTTGTAGCAGTAAAAGATTCATGTGGTTCTGTTATAACCGTCATCCCCATTTTTTTATACGATTCTTCTTGCTTTAGCCTAGTACTTTCATTGTCTAAATAGCATGCGCCCAATAATAATTCGCCTCCTTGGTTTAATAAATTGTATGCACTAGAAAAAATGGTTTCAAATTGTAGGTTTTTAGAAAGATCCAATGCACTTTCCTTACCATTGTAGGTTTCAAAAGAAAAATTATCTGGATAAAAATTACCAGGTGTAAACCAAGTGCAAATAACCAAATCGTATTTCGTTTGCAGCCTGCCTAAATCAGTAGCATCTATTAAAAATGCGTTCACTTTATTTTCTATCTTATAATCTGCTATGTTTTTGTTAGAAATATCTACACAGGCTTGTGCATTGTCTGTACCAATGTAGGATGCAACCATATCCCATATTTCTTTTACCCCACACAAGTGCATAGGTATACGAGCATTGCCCACACCTATGTCCAAGATAGTAATGGGCGCATCTTTTGCTACGGCTATTTCTGTTATTACTTTTTTTAGTTCAATAAATTCTGCCCATTGTGCCTGTATCAAATGTTCAGAAATATAACTAAGGTCAAAAGATTTTTCAACCGTATTTTCATTGTCGTACATAGCCATGGTTATAAAGTTTTTTGTTAATCAATTTTTTGAGCTACTATAACAAACGTATCAAAAGCATATGAAGGTTTATCAATAATCTCTCTAACAGTAAATCCTGTAAGTTGTAAAAACAATGCCATTTCATCTTTGGTAAAAGCTCTAATGGTGGAGTTATCTTCTCCTAATTTCGTTTGTGCCCCGTTTGCAACAGCTTCGTAGTATGTAGATCCCCAATTAAAAGTAAACCCAGTAGCTAAATTAATACTCCAATAGCTATCTCGCTGATAGTGCCTGCCATCATAACTTGCTTTATGTATTATTTTTTTACTTGATTCAATTTGAGGTATAAATTTGCTGGCATCTATACAATCAAAACTTACTATACCTTTCTCTGTTAAACTTTTATTAATCGATTTAAAACAATCTACAACATCATTATTGGTAATTAAATAGCTTATAGTTCTACCAGTAATGATAGCCGCATTTAATTTGGTTTGCAAATCAAAATTTCTCATATCATTTTTTATGAACTGTACCGATGGGCTCTTTTCTTTTGCTATTGTCAACATTTCTTCACTCAAATCCATACCTACAAAATCAAATCCTGCATTTACAAAACTGCTTGCTAAATTTCCACTGCCACATCCAATTTCTACTAGCGATTTACAATTATATTTTAAAAGAATATCGCTGTAGAATATATACTCTGCTTCATAATCATTAAAGCTTTGGTACATGGCTTCGTAAACAGTAGAAAGGTTTGAATATAAGTTTGACATAATTAATTAATTTCAATTTCAAATAAGCTGAGGCGCAATGAGTCGTAATGTTTTGGCAATGTGTCTGATTTCATTTCTGGCGATAATCCTAAAAAAGTAAATCCACAATCTATGTAATGTTGTATTAATTTTTCATTGTCGCCCCAGGTATCTAATCTAATAAATTTTCTATTATTTTCTTTACAATATTTTTTTGCCCAATTCACAATTTCTTTTACAAAATTATTTCCTCTATAATCAGGGTGCGTTACAATTCGGTGAATATAAATAGAAGGCTGTTCATCTTTTTCACCCCAAATTATGGGATCGTTAAAGTTAATGGCAAAAACACAAACGACGATATTGTCCAGTACTATTTTCCATTGCCTATTTTCTTTTATTTCTGTTTCTACCAACCCTACATCAAAACCCTGCCAGTGCTTGTTAAACTTTGTTTTTTGGTAAGCAATGGCATAGTCGTAAAATGTAAAAATGGTATTGATGTCGGTGATATTGCTGTTGATTATTTCCATTGTGAAATTAAAAGGTCATTAAAAAAGGCTGTTTCTCTTAAAAAGAAAAACAGCCTTTTTTGAAAAAATTATTTTAGTTCATATTAAAACTTAAATGTTAAGCTTGTAGTAAATGTTGTACCCAATTGACTAAAATGCGAACCATCATAGGTTACCATTGAATAACGGCCATTAAAGGTTAGCAAGTTTGTTTGTTCCCAAACAGCATTAGCATCTTTTAATGTTGTCTCTCCTGTTGGGTTTAAAGCAACAAATTTCCATTTTGGTATTACGTTTAAAAGGTTGTTTATGTTCACCTGAAATGCTAGTTTTTTTGTAAGACTAAAACTAGCGCCTAAATCTGTAACTACTTTTGGAATAAACTCTGTATTTAAATTTTTATCAATACCATCTTGGTGAAAAGTAGTTTTGCCAAATAAAGTGTTGTTTAAATTTATTTGTACTTTTCCAATGTTATAATCAAATCCTAAAATAACTTTAGATTTTGGACGAGAAGACAACAACAAAGCCTCTTGTGTTTCATCAAAAACAGAGTAACCGCCATTCTTAATTATCTGAGGTGTTTTTACTGCTGTTAGTCCTCCAATCAATTCATTTTTCAAAGTAAAATTAGCTGCAAGGTTCACACTTAAAGAACCAGTACCCAATTTCAAACCTTTCCAAAATCCTACAAAGTCAACTCCGTTTGTACGAGTATCTATTCCATTGGTAAAGAAACTAATTCTTTTTACACCGCCCAATGCAAGTGCAATGTCAAGCGGGGAAGTTCCAGATGCAGTTCCTCCAATTTTAGAACTTAGTATAATTCTATCTGTTACTTTTATACTATAAAAATCAACCGTAAATCCTAATTTTTTAGAAGGATTTACGCCAAGCCCAAAAGTGAAGTTGGTAGATTTTTCTGCCTTCAAAGCTTCTAAATTAAGTGCCTTAGCTGCAACTGAAGCGTTATTCAAAATCCCTTCAAGTTGTATAGCACCGCCGGGTAAAAAAGATGCTTGTGCCAATTGTAAATTTACTTGATGTAAAGATGGAGCTCTAAACCCTGTAGAGATTGAACCACGAACAGTTATTTTATTTTCCAAAAATTTATATCTTGAAGAAGCTTTCCAAACAAAAGCATTGCCAAACGATGAATAGTTTTCAAAACGACCAGTAAGATTCAATAAGAAATCTTCTGTTAGATCTATCCCTAAATCAGCATATGCTCCAAGGTTTGTACGGCTATTTCTATATGGTTGAGGATAAGCAAAACCCGGGAAAGAATTTGCTCCTCCACTTACATAAGAAGCTGTATCACCACCTATAATGGTAAAGGTTTCATTTCTAAACTCCGATCCAAAACCTACACTTACTTTATCAGATACACGTTTTGACAAATCTATATTACCTACAATATGAGTAAAATTAAAACCTCCTGGTTTAAATGAAATAGGTGTATTTAATCCTAGCCCAAAGTTTACTGTATTATTTACAGAGTACAATTGTTTATTGCCACCGAAAGTAATGCTCACATCATTTTTCCAACCATTGCTTTCTGTTTTAAAACCAGCAGTTGCATTATAATCTCCCAAATCTCCTTCAAATGTTGGTACATAACCTGTAGTAACACCTACACCTGGCCCTAACAAAGCCAAGCTTGGATTGCTTGCTAATGACTTCCAATAAGGAGTTCGATAATTTGCAAAAGAGTTTACTTTTTTATAAACATATGCTGCATTAAAATAAAGCTCACTACCATTGTCTCCAATAGGAGCTCCTGCATTTATCAAGAACTTTGCTGCTGTTGTTTTTGGTGAACCATTTATATTTCCACCATCGGGATTTTTAGATAAAAAAGATTGTACTTCTGCCAATGGTACACCAAATCCAAGATTAGGATCAGCATCTGCCTTAGCATCTACTACGCCCGGTCGGTTAGCCAATTGCGTTTGAGAAAAATTCATTGTATAATTAACGAAACCTTTTGCTCCAAAATTTGCCCCGTTATTCACAGATACACCAAGCATTTCTCCATCACCTTTAGAAGTAATACCAGCATTAATAGTAGCTGAACCATATTCGTATTTATCTTTTAAAATAATGTTCATTACACCAGCTATGGCATCAGAACCATATTGTGCAGATGCACCATCTCTCAAAATTTCTACTCTTTTTATAGCATCTTGTGGTATGGCAGATATATCGGCACCTGTTTCTCCTCGGCCTGGAGATGTTTGTACGTAAACCAACGAAGACATATTTTTCCTCTTTCCATTAATCAAAATCAACGTACGGCTTGGCCCCATGTTTCTAATTTCATATGGGTCTAATAAAGATGTAGCATCATTTACGGGAGTTTGCACTGTGTTAAAAGAAGGCACACGATATTGCAATGCTTTATCAAACGTTAATTGCCCTGTTGATTTTAAAGATTTGGCATCAAAATTATCTACTGGCAATGGCGAATTTGCAGATGAACGTGGCAACGAACGAGTACCTACCATTACAATCTCATCCAATTTTTCATTGGAAGCAGTTAATACAACATCCAATGTTTTATCTTCTCCAGCCGCAATTGTTACCGTTTGTACCACAGGTATAAAACCGGTTTCAGTAAAAGTTATTTTATACGATCCTGCAGCTAAAGCAAGGCTGTATTTTCCCTCGCTATTGGTTGCCGTACCTTTACCAGATGGCCTGGCAGTTACACTTACACTTGCCCGTGCAGCTCCATCACTGGTAACAATACCAGAAATTTTTTGCGCTTGTAAGTTCATACTACTTAATAGTATAAAACCCAGCATAAAGAGGTTGATAATTTTTTTCATGTGAATGGTTTAGATAAGGAAATGTTAATGATATGCTAATATAAGATAAAGGAATCGTATTAAATTTTTACATATGTTTTTGTTTTATGGTTCTCAAAGTCGTTTTTCAAAAGGTTTTTTAATTATTTTTTTTGTAAATTATTGATATACCATACTTTATTACCTATTTCTACTGAGATCAAATAGTAATTTCTGCT
Source organism: Ferruginibacter sp. (assembly GCA_031430735.1). Classification (GTDB taxonomy): domain Bacteria; phylum Bacteroidota; class Bacteroidia; order Chitinophagales; family Chitinophagaceae; genus Ferruginibacter. The sequence goes on from JANPCB010000154.1 coordinate 115,483, forward strand.
CATTTCAAAGCAAGCTTATTTTAAAAAAAATAGAAAATTTGTTTCCTTCTAAGTTTTTTACTTTACGCTGCCATTACAAATATGATGATTGCCAGCAATAAATAAAATAAATTGAATAGCTATCCGCTATTAGGTGCAGGGAATATAAAATTGTAGAAAATAAAATATAAACTGTATAAAAATTCATTCTTCATTTAAAGAATTTACTCCTAAAAATTTACCCATATTATCTGTAATCTATTTGTGTAATAGTTAAAAGATCATATACAAAACAACTTTTCTGTGAATCTGTGGCAATATTTTTGCAACAGATTCACAGAAAAAAACAGAAATATCATTTTAATCTACCCCTTTAAAAATCATAAATTGTGTATTTCATACATAAAATTCTTTTGCACCCAATAACCAATAGTCATAATAAATTGCTAATTAAGGTAAAATCTAGTCAACAATTTTTTCGTACATTGTAGCATAATTCACCAAAGAAAAAGGAGGTATAAATGTCTAACAATAATTTATGGGCGCCTTCGGTTAATGTCAATTAACGGAACCGTCAATTAAAATTGTAGGTCTAACAAGACCAGGCCGCTGGATTAATCTGGCGGCTTTTATATTTTATAATCTAATGTTATAAAAAGTTAAAAAAATAGTTCCTGCCTATTGGTTGATTGAAAACATTTTTTTTCATTAAATTTACATTTCAACTTAGTATATGTCAGAAACTGTTATTACCGAAAAACCAGCCTTAACTGCCAAAGATTTTGTAACCGACCAAGAAGTACGTTGGTGCCCTGGATGCGGCGATTACTCTATACTTGCCCAAGTGCAAAAAATAATGCCTACACTAGGTATTCCCAAAGAGAACATTGTAATTGTAAGTGGTATCGGTTGTAGCAGCCGTTTTCCTTATTACATGAATACGTATGGTATGCATAGTATTCATGGGCGTGCAACAGCAGTAGCAAGCGGGCTCAAAGCATCTAGGCCAGAGCTTAGCGTGTGGATTGTAACCGGCGACGGCGATTCGTTGAGCATTGGTGGTAACCATACCATTCATTTACTACGCAGAAATTTTGATGTAAATATTTTATTGTTCAATAACCAAATTTATGGACTTACTAAGGGCCAATATTCACCTACATCAGAAGAGCATAAGGTAACAAAGAGTACGCCGATGGGAAGTATAGACCATCCTTTTAATCCGCTGGCACTAGCCATGGGTGCCGATGCTAGTTTTATAGCCCGTACGATGGATAGAGACCCAAAACATTTACAAGCAATGTTGTTGCGCTCGCAAGCACACAAAGGTTCTTCCTTTTTAGAAATATACCAGAACTGTAATATTTTTAACGATGGCGCTTTTGAAGCGTTTACAGAAAAAAGCAGCAAGGCAGATGAAGTGTTGTTTTTAGAACAAGGTAAGCCGCTTGTTTTTGGTGCTACACAAAACAAAGGAATAAAACTAGATGGTTTTAAACCCATCATTGTAGACTTAGCAGAAGGTGCAAGTACCGATGATTTGTGGATACACGATGATAAAGATTTTTACAAAGCCCAAATACTTATTCGCATGTTTGACGACCCTAAATTGCAAGGGCATTTACCAAGACCTTTTGGGGTTTTCTTTGAAACAGAGCGTGCTTGCTACGAAGATGTAATGGCAATGCAAATGGAAGAAGCCTTGGCAAAAAATGGACCGGGCGATTTAGATAAATTATTGAAAGGAAGAGAGACTTGGACAATAGGGTAATACTATTTTAACCAATAAGATTAGTTATCGCCACGAATGAAAAATATTCATTCGTGGCATTTTTCATTATAAGCCAGTTTTTGTGGCACGAAGTTGTGTAAGATTTTGTTGCGCCTCCGTTGTTAATGTTCCAGACAATAAATTAGTTTGCTCAAATGGATCGGTACTTATTTTATAAAAATATTCTGTGCCACTGTTTAAATGTATAAGTTTATAAAGGCTGTTTCTTATGGCATAACCATCATCTGTAGCAGATGTGTTCCCAAATTGTTCGGTATAAGCAAATGTTCTTTTTGCCGCATTCCCATCGGTAAACAATGGTTTAATGCTTATGCCATCTTGGTAATTGGCACTACCGGCACCGGCAATATCCGCAAATGTGGTAAACATATCCGTTGCCTGTACCATGGCCGTTTCTACCACATTTCTTCTGGTAATATTTTTACCACAAATGATCAATGGGGTATTTACTCCACCCTGAAAAAGTTTGTTCTTCGTTCCGTTTGTTGTATACGGGGCTTGCGCAACTTGAGCTGGCGTGCCGTTGTCTCCCATAAAAACAAAAACGGTATTTTCTTTTTGCGCTGTTGTAAGTGTTGCAATCAAACGGGCAATCTCCCTGTCCATTGCTTCAATAGATGCAAGATAATATGGAAAAGGATTTGCATTAATGGTAGCTTGGTTGTCTACCAATGATTGGTTGGTAATTAAATTTAATGGTGGCCTATGAAAAGGGGTATGAGGTGCATTAAAGGCTAGCCACAAAAAGAATGGTTTAGTTTGTTGTGGTATCCATGTTATCGCTTGGTTTACGAAATGCGTAGTTGTATAAGTTGTTACATTTTGTTGAACAGCATTGCTGGTTTGGCTCCAATTATTATAATCTGCCGCAGCGCCGGTAAAAATTCCGGTGTAATAACCTACTCCAAAATTTTCGGGTGCGCTTAATTGTGTAGTAGAACTTACATGCCATTTTCCTATTACTGCTGTTGCATATCCATTGGCAGTTTTATCCTTTATATATTTTTGAATAACTGTTTCTGTGCTCTGCAATGTAGCAGTTTGAGGTGTTTGCACACCACCCACTCCTGTTCTAAAAGCATATTTCCCTGTAAGCATCGAAGCCCTTGTAGGTGCGCAAATCGGGTTTACCCAATAGTTAGTGAAGGTAATACCACTGCGGGCCAATGAATCAATTGTAGGTGTGGTAGCTTTTGCACCGGCAATACCAGGATAACTGCCAAATACATCCCAGCCCATATCATCGGCAATAATAAAAATAATATTTGGAGAGGCAGCTGTAGTTACGGGAGGTACAATTACTTCCGCATTGGTATCGCCACTTTTTTTGCAGGAGAAAAATAAAAATACCGAAATAAAAATCACCAACACTAATAATCCATTTGCTCTCATATAGTTTTTATTTATGGGTGTGCATTTTTTGCGTTTTCAAACATATGACTCCTGGCTTGCCGTAAAGTTTAGTCCTCCAATTTCAAAGTGCCAATATCCTCTATCAATCTGTCCATTTCTACCGGCAGGGTTCCATTGTACACACCTCGTATTCTTCTTTTTTTATCTAGGAGAATAAAATTTTCTGTGTGTAGGAACTCATTGCCTGTTTGATAATAGCCAATGGTATCGCCCGCATAATATTGCTTTTTTGCAATAGCATAAATCGCATCTGTATTACCGGTAAGCAAATGCCATTTTCCACTAATAACTCCCTTGCTTTCTGCATATCTTTTTAGTACGGGTACGCTATCCATTTCTGGTGTTACAGAGTGAGAAAGTAAAATTACGTCGTCGTCGTTTTTAAATTTATCTTGTATCAAACCCATATTGGCAGTCATTTTGGGGCAAATGCTTCCACACCTGGTAAATATAAAATCGACTACATAAATTTTCCCTTCCACCGTTTTTTCGGTAATCGTTTCTCCGTTCTGGTTGGTAAAAGAAAAGGAGGGTATTGTATGAATGCTGGCATAACCTGCATCGGATTTGTTGATCCACTCTGGCGTAAAATCTGGTTTGTTTATAAAAGGCAATGGCAAAGCTGTTTGCTTGCTTTTGCAGCCCATAAGCAGTATAAATAAAACAACAATGCTATTTTTTATTAATCGAATCATACGGATTTACACATATTTTTAAACCTATTAAACCATACTTTTTTCCATTACGTATTACATAATTGGCTCTTACGGTACCATTGTCCCACCACAGGCGTTGGCTACCTTCTTCTTGTCCGTTTACATAGTGAAATTCCTTTGCCAATACGCCTGATGCATACCACTCTTTGTATTGCCCATTATATTCATTGTTGCTTGCATCAAAAATAAATTTGGGTTTTCCATCGGGCCACCAACCTTTATGTGTGCCTTCTTTCTTTCCATTAATATAAAATCTTTCTTCGGACAATATTTTATTATCATACCATTTTTTTTGAAAGCCTTCTAGCAGCCCATTAAAATAACCATTCAACAACGCTGTATCTCCATTTTTATGTAAGGAAAATTGAAAGCCGGTAAAATAATTTTTTTTATAATACAATGTATCCTGATGAAAATTAAAATTGGAATCAGTAGAAACAGTAAAATTGAATGGGATTGTTTTTGCAATTTTTATTTCTGTCGGTACATTATTTTTCTTGCTTTGGCAGGCAATAAATAACAGGCATAACAAAATATATCCCAAATTGCGCTGGGATATATTTTGTATAAAGTATAAATATATTCTTCTCAAATTATTGTGTTACTGTACCAGGGAAGCCATTAAAACCATTTCCATTTAAGTAGGGAGCTGCTGTGGAAAAATGGTAATGATACATACCAGCACCCGTTGGATAATCTACAGTGGTATGGGTATGGCCATGATACACATCAAGCCCTGTTGCTACCGTATTATTTTCTTCATTTGGACCATAGACTGGAAAACCATCTAACAAGAAACCCATTAAAGCAAATTTCGACGTTTTTACTTCAGTCAAATATTTTGGCTCTACATGGTAATGATAAGCCCCTGTCATTTGTGGGTGGCCCCACCATTGGTCAAAACCATTTATTTCGTTTGTAAGTGGGCTATTACCTGCTGCATATTGATTGAACAAAGGAATACCGTTTATAGAAACCCCAATAGCGCCAAGTGGTGTAGCAGGATGTGCTGCATTTACAGTGGGGTTCACCGGGATTCTAAAAGTATATGTTTGCGCAGCAATGGTATTGGGGTTTTGTGCAAAATTACCGCCGCCAAAAGTTACACCGCTAAATGCTTCTCTCAATGGGTTTCCTACTGGGTAATAAGCACTTTTATGATCTGGCAAACCTGTGCATTTAATGGTTACAAAAGTACCATCGAAAGTAATGCTAGTAGCTCCATATATTTTATTGTAAACAGATGGTAAAACTGGGCCACCGCCTGCTGCATTTACCGTTAAAGTAATGCTACAGCTTTGTCCACCAAAACCAATGGCAAAACTAGCTGTACCTGCAGTAGTAGGTGTACCGGATATGGTATATGTAAGATTGCCCGTACCGGTAGCCAACGTGCCAGCTTGCAATGTAGCTGTTAATCCAATAACACCTGAAGAAGCTATGGCAGTGCCCGCAGTGTAAGCCACTGCATTTCCTCCACTATAAGGTACAGTGGCTGTAGCTGCATAGGCTACGTTTATAGTTGCTGCTGCCGAAAAAGATGCACTAACACAAGATAATGCGGTAATGCTTGCCGTAGCAGGCGTTACAGGAGTTGCAGTTGTTTCGGTTTTTTTACAAGAAACAAAAACAAATATTGCAAGTGCCGCTAATGACAATAATGATTTCTTAAAATTCATACGTGGTTATTTATGTTTGTAAATGAAATAATTTATTATGCTTATTAATTTTAATTCCTAGCTGGTGGTGGCCCATCGGGCGGTGGCCCGTCAGATCCTGGCGGTGGTCCCTCAGGTGGTGGCCCGTCACCTTCACGTCCTTCTGGTGGAGGGGGTGCTTTACCATCATGGTCTCTTGGAGGCGGCCTATCTCCTGCTGGGCCTCTTGGCCTTTGTTGGCTTATCATGTGTGTAACTTCTAAAATAAGATCATCAAACTTTTTTTGTTGTTCGGGTTTGCAAATTGTCCTTAATTTTTGAAAATGATTAAATGTAAGCAGGTCTAATTTTTCTGTAAGTACGCTTATCGATTTTGAAAGATTTTCTTTTGTGCTATCCGCCACTGTTGCTTGCTTTAATAAAGAAAAAAATGCTTCTTTTCCTTCTTTTATCTGGGTCCGAATTTTCTCCGCAGAATCATGGTGTTCTTTTCTTAACACTTCAAACTGCTTTTGCTGCATAGAATCTAGCTGCAGTTCTTTGGTTAAAAAAGCACCAGGTGTACCATTTTGTGCAGGCCTTGGAGGTTTGTTTTTGCCAATCCAAAACAAAGCGATGGATGCAACATTGGCTATCAATAAAAGAACGACCAACCAGGTTAATAATTTATTTTTTGCTGTATTCATTTTTAAAAAATCAATAAGATGAAATAGTTTGATCATATGACTCGGCAAAACTTTGCAAACTATTGCTAGATATGCTAGGTTTTTCTTTTGATGTATATTGTTGGGATAAGATAAAAATATTTACAGCCAATAATAAAGTCATACTAGCCAGCACCCAAACAGGTCTTAAAGGAAAATTCCAATTGCTTTCGCCCTCAGTTTGTTTTGCAAGCATTCTTGCTTTTAATCTTGTATAAAAAAAATCGTCTGTGCCTACTTCTTGTATTCCCTCTAAGCTCAGCAGATGCTCATCTAACAATGGGGTAAATTTCTTTTTCATTGTTGTTGTTTTATTGTTTGTAATAATGCGCTAAGTTTTTTTGTAAATTTTCTTTTGCTCTACTTACCAATGATTCAATTGCTTTTACACTCTGCTCCATAATTCCACTTACTTCATCATAAGGTATGCCTTGTACTCTTATAAGTGTAAAAGCCAATTGCTGTTTTTCTGGTAAGGCTTTTATGGCTTTGAACAAAACAGCGGCCTTCTCTTTATTTTCTGCCAGTATTCCAGGATGTAAAAAATCTCCCTCATTGCTTTTCTTATCTTCTGGCATCCACCATGGCAAAAATGATTGAATTTTTTGCCTTGTCTTTTTTCGCCTCATTTTGTCCAATGCTTTTCTTACCGCAATCCTATATACCCATGTAGATAATGCTGCTGCTGCTTTAAACTTTTCTATTGATTCAAATACCTGTATAAATGTTTCTTGTGTTGCATCTTCTGCCTCTGCCTCATCTTGTAAAATATTGAGTACGGTACTATATACCCGATTGCGGTAGTTTTCTACCAGCCATCGAAATGCAGACTCGTTTCCTAGCCTGAGCTCTTGTATCAGTTCTTGTTCATTCAAATGTATACATAGGTTTGACGCATCAAGTTATAGAATCCTTCGGAAAAAATATCAATATTAAAAAAGATTAATCGGTAGTACTATTTTATATACTAAAGGCGCAAAAATTAATCTTTGCGCCTTTGTATATTTCCTCCAATATTATTTTATAACAGTCCTTTTCTCACCAATTCTTCCGCTATCTGAACCGCATTTGTAGCGGCGCCTTTGCGCAAGTTGTCGCTCACAATCCAACAGTTAAGTGTATTGGGTTGGGTATCATCTCTACGAATTCGCCCTACAAAAGTATCGTCTTTATCGTGCGCTGTTAGTGGCATCGGATACAAAAAGGTTTCATCATCGTTTTGTACAATAACACCAGGTGCTTTGCTCAGCATATCTTTTACTTCATGCAAATCAAAGTCATTTTCAAACTCAATATTCACGCTCTCGCTGTGCCCGCCTACCGTTGGTATGCGCACGCATGTAGCAGTTACTTTTATATTTTCATCGCCCATTATTTTTTTGGTTTCATTCACCATCTTTAGCTCTTCTTTGGTATAGCCATTTCCCATAAATGAATCTATATGTGGTATGGCATTCATGTCTATTGGGTATTTATACGCCATTTCGCCTACAATACCTTTTCGTTCGTTCATTAATTGTGCTACGGCTTTTACCCCCGTACCCGTTACACTTTGATAGGTGCTTACCACTACTCGCTTTATTTTATATTTATCATGTAGTGGTTTTAAAACTACCACCATTTGTATTGTAGAGCAATTGGGGTTGGCAATTATTTTGTCGGCAGCTGTAAGTGTATCTCCATTTACTTCTGGCACTACCAATTTTTTCGATATATCCATACGCCATGCGCTAGAATTGTCTACTACTGTAATTCCTGCTTCCGCAAATTTTGGCGCCCACTCTAGCGATGTTTCACCCCCAGCCGAAAATATGGCCAATGCAGGTTTTGCATCAATAGCTGTCTGCATACCCACAATCAGATACTGTTTACCATTAAATGTTATTTCTTTTCCTACCGATCTTTCTGACGCTACCGGAATCAATTCTGAAACGGGAAAATTCCTTTCGGCCAATACCTGTAACATTTTTGTGCCTACCAATCCTGTAGCACCCACTACTGCAACTTTCATATGTTCCTTTTTTTAAAAATTTGTAAAACCGCCTTTAAGCGGAAGCCTGCGCCATTTAACATTTTGGCCGTACCCTCCATAAGAGGGATGGCATCTACATTTTGCTATGGCCCATTTTAAGTTTTATTTGTATGTTACAAAGAAAATAATAAACAGCCAATTGAGCAATAATATTTAGATTGGTTTTACGTTATCCAAATACTTTATATAAAAAATATACCTGATTAAACTTTTCAACTTATTGCTAGTCCCTACAAAACGCAAAGTGTTTTGTTCTTAAAATTATAGAACTTTTAAACTATTTGCGAAGGATTTGGATATTACATACGTCAAATCTTGAAATAAGATTATTACAAAACCTAACGCTAAAACAAAATGAAAAAAATCAGCATCATTACATTTGCATTATTTATTGTGGCATTTTTTCAATATTGTTCCAAAAAAGATGCTGAAATAATTGTAGATCCAGTAACACCCGTTGCAGTTGTTCCTCCAACTTTACCTGCAACAGCATTTGCATATATTGTAAGCTACCCGGCTCATATACAAACAGCCTTGCTGGCAAACGATAATACCCCTGCAGATAACCCTATAACAAACAATGGTGCTACCTTGGGCAGGGTGTTGTTTTACGATAAACAATTGAGCAAAAACAATACAATTAGTTGTGGTAGTTGTCATAAACAAGAATTTTCATTTGACGATAATATAGCACTCAGCAAAGGATTTGAAGGGGGATTTACTTCTAGGAATTCAATGACGATTATAAATACACGCTTTTACAGAAGTGGTAAAATGTTTTGGGATGAAAGATCTATTAGCCCCGAAAAACAAGCTTTACAACCTATCCAAAACCATATAGAAATGGGATTGACGCTGGCAGAATTGGAAACAAAAGTAAAAGCGTTGAGCTATTATCCAGCATTGTTTCAAAATGCTTTTGGTAGTACTACGATAGATTCTGTAAGAATTGCAAAAGCGCTTGCACAATTTGAACGCAGCATTGTTACCTATCAAGCAAAATACGATAGGGTAAAACAAGGGCTAGAAAGTTTTACAGCTGCCGAGGCGCAAGGAGAAGTATTGTTCAACACTGCCCCACCAGCGCCTCCAGGTGGCGGAGCTCCCTTATCTTGCAATAGTTGCCATACAGCTCCTATGTTTGTAAACAGTACCGCTACCAATGCTACCCCATTTGGATTACAAGATCCTGCAGATCTTGGAATAAATAACCAAAACAGGTTTAAATCTGGGTCGCTAAGGAATATTGGAACCCATACAGCGCTTTTTCACAATGGTAGTGTAACAAATTTGCAAAGTATGTTTTCAAGTGGTGCACCTGGTACTGGTACGCAACCTATTCCTGCTCACACAGCTAATCCACAGAATGCAGCAAACTTAATTGCTTTTATGAATACCCTTACGGATAATACCATTTTAACGGAGGCAAAGTTTTCTAATCCTTTCCCATAAAGGAAACGAATACAAAAAGGCTGTATGTGTTGCAATTGCAATTTCATACAGCCTTTTTTATATTCTTAAAATAACGTTGGTATTATTCTTCCTTATTAATCTTAAACCTCAAACTAAGGGAAGCATAAGGATGACTTATATAATCTGCATACACAATATTTTTCCCTCGAAATGACTCAAAAATAGATCTAGGTAATTGGTAATTGTAACCAGCAGCCAATTTAAAACTTAATTGATTCGACAAATTAAATATTGAGCCTGCACCAAAATTTAATCCTACACTTCCTGAAAACTCTGCAACTTCAAAATTATCATAAATTTCATCTTGGTTAGCTGCATCTAAGGTTAACCCACCGCCTATTTTAGTATTTATACCCGCAGTCAAAAAGGGAAAAATTTTTGCTTCTTCCGAATTGTTATCCGTTAAAAAATAACCCCAATTGTAGCTTAAAATAAAAGCTGGTTTTGTTTTACCAGTTATTGATTTCACATCTAGTGTATAAGTTTCTATCCCTGTAGTTTTAAATTTCGCTGCCATTAATAATTCGAAATCGTACCAAAAGAAAAGTTTTTTATTGGTTTCTCTTCCAATACTAAAATAAACACCTGGGGTTGCAGATCGTCCTTTATTCATAAAATGACCGGCCATACCAAGTTCATAGGTACGCCCATCTTTTTCTAGAAAACTTGCTTTCTTATATTGCGCAAAGCTTTGAAGGCTTGCCATCATTACGATTAAGGCAAGCATTTTTTTGATAACAACCATATTGGTTTTAATTTTTTGGTTTTAGTAGAATATATTTAAATGAATTGTTGTATGCTGCATCTATAAACGCCAGCATATCTTGCCATTTGTCTTTTGGCACATTGGCTTTTTTGTATAATTTTTTTATCCTGATGCTAATAACGCCATTTTTTTCTTCGGCAGTAGAGGCATAGGTGCCGGTTTCATTTGTTACTTCTGTGGCCAATTCTTTTATCCCCTCTGCAGTGTAACCATCGGGTATTTTAAAATTAATGGTCCAAAAGTAAGATTTTGCATGCCCCACATTTATATCATACTTGCGCACACGTTCTTCCTTTTTTATTTGCAATTGTGACCCTACAAGCCCAATAACATTTACCAAATATTTTTTGCCCGCTTTGCGTACCATTCCACTCAGTTCAAAATCTTCTGTAAAAATTAATTCAGGCTTTTTTAGCGAACGCCCATCGTTTACAATGGCGAAGTTTTTAAATTTTACAATATTACTAAACTCACCTTGCAATTGATTCTTTACAAAAATTGGCTTCGATTCTTTAAAATTATCTTTTAACGCATTTATAGATTTGTAGTATTCTTCCTCTTCTCTACCTTTCATTTTTTCAGTGGGTGATTCTCCTCCATAATATTTATAATCATCCAACATATACGTAGTGTATTTCAAAGCATCGCTTATATTTCTTGCTTTGCTTATCCCTTTAAAAGTAGAAGTACGGGAAACCGTAAGGGTACTCATATCACTATTAAGGGAGCTGGTAAATACATAATCAGTATTGTTATCGAGCGCAGTAGCATCTGGAAAAGTAAATGGTGTAATTTGCTGCACGCCTTTTACAGGCTTTGCTATTATGTAAGCTTCACTTCCCAATAAAGTTTCTACAGGTTCCCCGGGGTTTGAATAATCTGTGGCACTAAAATATAGTTTATTATTCACCCTTGTAGCATACCTTATTTCTTGGTCAAAAAGTACATCCTTAAGTTTTCCTGTTGTGTTGGAGATACTGATTATCAAATCAGATTTAATATCACGCTGAAACAACAAAGAGCCAAAAATATAGGCAAACATTTTATCTCCCAAGTAAGAATCCCTATTCACATTTATATTTCTCACTCTATAATATGCTTTTTCTATGTACTCTTTTTCTGTCCAATCTTTGGCACCAAGTTTTTTTAAACCAGCCCAAAGTTCATTTACTAAATTTTGTACCGTATAGCCATAGCTATTATAAGCATAATCTCCCACTTGGTCATAATCTTCCCAAGCCTTTTTTGCCAGTTCTTCTTTTGTAAAACCCGTTTTTATTTCTCCTTTTTCACCAATCAATGCTCCTTTTGTATTTGCTTTATTGGCATATATCACCTGAAATTTTGTTAATGGATTTGTCAAAAAGGTATTTACGAAATTCACGTCTTTTTCTGTTCCTCTATCTGTATCTGTAAACACATAACGATAAAATTCATTGTCCGAAGTGTTTTCTTTTTTAAATTCGGGCGCTCCATTTAATGCCATAGATTTAAAAAAAGATTTTTCATCGGTTTCTATTCCTATCTGGTTAAAAAGAACTGGATAAGCTTTGTTACATACTTCGTACTGCGGCGAAAATTCAATGTAACCCGAGCGGGCAACATCCATCTTGCTTTTAGTAATGGCTACATATTCTAAAATATCGCTTGGTTCTAAATCTGGAATGGCAACTTTAAAATACCTGCCTTGTCCACCGCTTTCTTTGTCAAAAAAACTTTTGTAAAACTCAGGTATATCTGCCGTTGTTTCCACCGTTACCGCATCTGCAAGCGATATGGTAGTTATAGTCCCATCGGGCTTTATCAGCTTTGCGCTAAAGCCATCTTCCTTATCTCTGTATCTAAAATATACCTCTGTAAAAGTTTGAACAGAACTTTTATCGTTTACTTTTACTTTAAAATGAACATTTTCGAAAAACAATAAACTTCTTTCTCCTTTAGAAAAAAAGCCTGCTCTCGATCTTTTATCTATTGTTACATTTCTTTTATAGCCAAACACTACGGCAGATTCATCCTTGTATTTATCTGGTACGTTATTGGAAGCAAAGGCTGGAATATTTTCGCTCCACAATGGTTTTGCATTGATCTCTATATTATCGAGCATATCATCATCAATAACCGTTTGTGCGCTACTAGAAAAAGCTACAAAACAAATTACCGATACAATGAAAAATGATTTTTTTATTTTGAAATTCATATTGAATACTTTATTTGTTTGTAATGCTTAAAAAATATTTATTAAACTCCTTTATAGATTCTACAAATTTTTTCCAAGCAGGAAGTTCTTTTTTTGCTATTACGTTGTTTTTTATAGAAAGCGATTTTTTTAAAGTCATTTTATTGCCTACCAATGTGTAGGTGCCTTTAAATTCGTATCCTTCGGCTTTTAGTTCTAAATCATCTGGCTTGTCAATAAATTTTTTATCAGGTGCTACGGAAAGAGTTATCTCATCATCAAATTTCAACACATCATCAAAATCATAGCCTTCCACCCTTTTTTCATCGGGTATAAACCTGTCCAATGATTTTGGAAAAAAATCTACCCCTACATATTTGCTACCGCTGATATTGTTTACGGTATTACTCAAATCTACATCACCTTCAATTGTTACAACAAGGTCCCTATTATTGAGGTCGCTTGTTTTTACATTGGCCGCTACCATATTATCGTTACCAAATTCTAAGTAATCATTCAAATATTCTTTTTTGCTGGTGCTTGGTAGTGTTTGGTATGATTGGTGAAAATCGGTACGCTGGTTTCCGGTGAGGGTCACTTTTGCCTTTCCTTTCAATCCTGTTTCTGTCAATATAAAATCGGCTTTGGTGGCTATCATATTATCTGCAGCACCCGTTTCCGGTACTTTTTTTATTTCAAATTTATCGCCATTGGCTATCATTACTTCTTTGCCTTGTATGCGAAAAGCATTTTCGCCAAAGGGTACATAATTTTCGGTGCCATCCAGGAAATATGTTTTGCCACCAAAATTTAGTGAACAGATAGCGTGATTGTTTACACACAAGGCTGGAAGGCTTTGCGCATAAGGAAGACTTTTGGTACCTATCCATGTAAAGTGTGCGTCGTACCCTGCTAGCTTTAGCATTTCTGTAAGCAGGTTTGCCATGCCTTTGCAATCGCCGTATTTTTTAGAAAGTACATCTTGTGCAGTAGATGGTATGTAGCCAGAGTAACCATCTTCGTAAGCTATGTACCTAATGTTATCTTGTACCCAATAATAAATGGCTTTTATTTTCTCTTGGTCATTTGCTTTGCCTTGTGTAAGTTTTGTAACAATTGGTTGCAATTTTGTTTTATCATTTGCAGCCATTAGGTACAACTTGTTGTTCCATGCATACACATCATCTACTTTATCAAAACCCTTTAAGGTTTCACCCTTGCTTTCAAATGAGCGTATTTGCACTACAATATGCGGGTCTGTATAGGCCCTACCTATACGCCTGTACTCCGACTTATATGCAGGTACATCTTTCATTACAAAAATATAATTGGTGTAGCCGCCTTTTTTCTTTTCGATAACTTCTATATTTTGCCCATTAAAATTAAGTTTTGTAAAATCTACGGTAAGCCACTCGGGCACTTTAAACTCATAAATTTGTTCTTTTACCGGGTAAGATTCATGAAAAAACAATCTGGTAAGGTATTTTCCATCCAAATAAGTTTTCTTCACTGTAATTCTGGCCATGGCCCCTTGCTGGTTGAAGCGTACCGGAAAATAACGCACCCGGCTATCATCAAAGAAAATACCATCATCGGTTACCGATCTATCAATGCCGCCTTTTTCATATGTCACATATTTTGTTCCATATTTATACGCCTTCTTAAAATTATTGATCTCAATAAATTTATTGTAAAACTCTGGATAAGTGAGGTAGGAGAATTTTTTTAAGGATAAAAATTCAAACTCCGAATTCTCCACTATTTCTACCACTTTATCGCCTAAGGCATTTTTACCTTTGTCAAATGTAAAAAGATGGTAAGAGGATGTACACATAATATCATCATCCTTGTATTTTTTGGAAAGACTGTATGCATTGGTAGCATCGTCGTCGTTTACTTGCGCAGCAGCTTCATTTACTGCCAAACAGAACAGTAATGCAATGGCAAATAATTTTTTTGTTCCAATGTAGATTGGAGCTTTCATAGGCGTTATTTTTGGGTAAAATAGTTTAAATAGTTGTTGGAATTAGTACAGTCAGTTATGTATTATTGTTTATTGGTTGTTTTGGTAGATTGGGGGCGAAGCAAATTTAAGGAGAAATTGGGATTTGTGGGGCGGTTGGTAGGAAATATGTTTTTAATGAAATACTCCTTATCCACTTTTCCCAAAATTCCCTAACTTCATCTCCAACTTTACCTACATGAATAAAATTATACTTGTCTTTACAATACTCATAGGATGCTTTACAAACTCCCAAGCCCAGTTTACCGATAACTTCACCGATGGCAATTTTACCACAAACCCTGCATGGGTGGGCGGTACGGCAGATTGGATAGTGAATCCTGGCTTTCAATTACAAAGCAATAACTTGGTGGCAAACAGTACCTATTACCTAAGCACTGCTAGCACATTGGCCACCACAGCACAATGGGATTTCTATTGCAACCTCAGCTTCAATACGTCTAGCACAAACTATGTAGATGTGTTTCTTACAGCATCAGCCAGCGACATTACCCTCTCCAATACCACGGGTTATTTTGTACGCATTGGCAATACCAACGATGAAATTGCTTTGTATAAGAAAGATGCAACGGGTACCATCACAAAAATTATAGATGGCGTAGATGGCAGCACCAATACCAGCACCAATACTTTAAAAATTAGGGTGGTAAGAACCACTGCAAATATTTGGACGCTTTCTCGTGATCTTACAGGAACCGGCAGTTCTTATTTTACAGAAGGCACCGTTACCGATAATAGCTTTTCTACCTCCGCCTTTTTTGGCATATTGGTAAAACAAAGCACGCCAACTTTTTTTCAACGCCACTTTTTCGATGATATACAAGTGCAAGCTTTTGTACCAGATGTAATACCGCCAAGCATCGTATCGGCCACAGCCCTTTCTGCCACAGCGGTAGATGTGCTTTTCAATGAGTCGGTAGATTTAACCACTAGCCAAATAGCGGCAAATTATTCGGTAAGCAACGGCGTGGGTGTTCCTACAAGTGCGGTAAGAGATGCAACCAATACATCTTTGGTACATTTAACTTTTGCAACCAATATTCCGCCACGCACAAATCTAACACTCACCGTAAATGGCGTGGCAGATTTATCGGCCAATATTTTAAATGGCGGCACAAGAATATTTAGTTACTTCGTACCGTTTCAATACGATATTGTAATAGATGAGTTGATGGCAGACCCTACACCAGTGGTTAGCTTGCCTACCAACGAATGGCTGGAACTAAAAAACACCACAACATTCGATATCAATCTTCAAAATTACAAACTAGGAAAAGCCACCGGCGAGAGCGGCCCCATGCCCTCGTATATATTACCTGCAGGTGGCTACGTAATCGTATGCACGGGTAGCGCAGTAGCAGCCATGAGCGTGTACGGACCTACGATTGCTGTCACCAGTTTTCCATCGCTCAACAACGATGCAGATAAAATTTATTTGCGTGCACCGCAGGGTACCATCATACATTCTGTAAGCTATACAGATGCATGGTACAAAAACGAACTAAAAAAAGATGGTGGGTGGACATTGGAAATGATAGATACCAAAAACCCCTGCACGGGCATCAATAATTGGAAAGCAAGTACAGATGCAAGAGGTGGCACACCCGCTGCAAAAAACAGTGCCGATGCGGTAAATGCAGATGCAACCGCCCCAAAACTCTTACGTGCATATGCGCCCGACGCTACACATATTACGCTTGTATTTGACGAACCAGTGGATAGCAGCAATGCATCGCTGGCGGCTAGTTACAGTATGAGCGATGGTATTGTTATTTCAAGTGCATTGCCATTGTCGGTTTCATTCGATAGGGTTTCGCTCACGCTAGCTACAGCGCTTGCTGCAAATAAAATATATACCGTTACGGCAAACATTGTAAAAGATTGTAGTGGCAATACAATAGGCAATACCAAAACCGCAAGGGTAGGTTTAGCTGTACGAATGGATAGTTTAGATGCGGTGGTAAACGAAATTTTGTTTAACCCAAAACCAAATGGGGTAGACTATGTAGAGTTTTACAACCGCAGTAAAAAAATATTAAATCTTAAAAATGCTTTTGTAGCAAATAGAAATACCGCAGGCACTGTTGCCAGCATTACACAATTTACAACAGAAGATTATTTGTTTTTCCCAGGAGATTTTATTGTAGTTACATCCGACCCATCTATTACCAAAAGAGATTATGTAGCCAACGACCCCAATGCATTGTTGCAAGTGAGTAGTACGCCTTCTTTTAATGATGATGCTGGAAATGTGATTCTATTGAACGAACAAGGCAATATAGTAGACGAAGTAAAATACAGTGCCAAATGGCATTTCGCATTAATAAGCGATGAAGAAGCTGTTTCGTTGGAAAGAATAAATCCAGATGCACCAAGTGTACAAAACAATTTTCACAGTGCGGCAAGCAGTGTGGGCTATGGTACGCCAACCTATAAAAATTCGCAAAACAGTGCCGATGCTACTGTGCAAGGCGACATTACCATTACACCAGCTATAGTAAGCCCCGATAACGATGGGCTAGATGATTTTGCCACCATACAATATAGTTTCCCCGAGCCAGGCTATGTGGCAAATATAACCATCTTTGATGCTGCTGGCCGCCCCGTAAGATACCTGGAACGCAATACCCTTGCAGGTTTAAAAGGTTATTACCGTTGGGATGGACTGGGCGAAAAACAACAAAAATTACCTGTGGGCATTTACATCATTTATACCGAAGTATTTAACCTAACTGGCAAAACAAAAAAGTTTAAGAATACCATTGTATTGGCAAGAAGAAATTAATGTGAGCATGGGCAGTAGCAAATATATCGGCCTCGGTCTCTAGCTATCCACTGTACCATCGCCTCTGTATCGCAAAACTACATTCTTAATAATACGTAGTAGTGGGTATTTTTCTATACCAAAATACCATTTAATTTACAGCCATACATAATACCACAATTTATACAATGATAAAGCGAAAACTAACCGTTAGCGATTTGCTGTTAATTATTATAAATCTTATTCCATTATTCGGGGTATGGTTTTTAGGCTGGGATGCAAAAAGAATATTTGTTGTGTATGCCATGGAAACTGTAATAGTAGGCATTATCAATGTGCTAAAAATGAGTTTTGTTAGCTTGTTTGTAAAAAAGAAAGACGTATGGGAGAACAATGGTGGCAGCAGTATGCAAAGCGGATGGCTATTTGTTTTTTTCTTTATGGTGCATTATGGCTTTTTTGTTTTTGTACAAACACAAATATTTTTTAAGGTATGCAATTTTGATGGAGATCATTCTTTGTTATTTAACTATGGCAAGATACCCGCTATTTTGGGAGATGATGGCAAGCTGGTTTTACTAATTTTTATACTGTATTATACTGTAGAATCTTTGTATAGCTTTTTCAATACTGGCAATTATAAAAGCATTTCTATGGGTAGGCTTATGTTTGAACCTTATATCAGAATTTTTAGCCAACAATTTATTGTTATTATAGGCAGCATCTTTTTAACCTTTGGTGCAGGGAAAATTTTTATATTAATTTTTGTAATGGTGAAAGTGTTTTTCGAAATATTTTTAAATTACAACCGCCTATTGGATTTAGCAGAACGCAGGCAAAAAATGAAAGCCGAGCGTACAAAAAATCTGCCTGAATAAAAGTTCGATTACTTAGTGCATCAACAACTCACAAGGCTTAATACCCGTTTGTTTTTTAAATGCCGTACTAAAATGGGAAATGGATGAATAACCAAGTAAGTGCGACACTTCGGTTACGCTCAGGCCTTTTTCGTACAATAAGTATTTGGCATGCTCCATGCGTTGGCTTTGGTAAAAATCAAATATGGTTGTACCAAAAATTTCTTTAAATCCTTTTTTTAGGTAACACTCATTTATGGCCACTTTTCTGCTAAGTGCTTTTATGGTAATGGGTTCGCCAATATGTTGTAGTAATATTTCTCTTGCCTTTTTTATTTTCTCTCTATCTGCTTCGTTTGCCAAAAACTTACAAGCAAATGTTGTTCCTTCTTTATCGCCCAGCATACAATCGGTACTATACAAAAGCAAAATTTGCATTTGTGCATTCACAAAAATATTGGCAGGTGTATCTGTGTAAGTGTGGTTGAGTAAAGCTTCTATAGCCATCCTTATTTTACCACAAACGGGCAAAACTTTACTAAACGATGTTGGATGATTAAACGATAGAACCTGCTCCACTAATGTCATGTGTGTTTTATTTGACTTAGCAAATTGCTGTAAATAGGACGGCGAAAAACTAAAACTCAATACATCAATGCTGTCTACTTTATCGGAACAATTAAACGTACCACTCAGTTTACAAGAGTCGCACTCAGTTTGTTTTTGTTTGCAATACACATTACCACTTACACAAAACTTAAGGTTAAGCGTGTTGGCCCCTTCGTTATTTTTCGAAAATACATACTCTACTGCTCCCATATCTTCTATAGACCATTGTGGCATTCTCCTGTATCTTTTTATCGAATATTGAATAGACCCTGGCACGCTACGTTCCGTTTCGTGAAGAATATCCAAATCGGTATATAAAAAAGGTTCTTTGTGGGCTATGGCTAATATGTCTTTTACCGTTTTATTCATTTCTCATACAAAAATAAACAAGAAAAAGCATAATCAAAAATGTTAAGGGAGAATTAACGTTTAATGTTTCAACATTAAAAACTGGACAGACCTTATTTATTACCACTTGGCTCTAAGTAAAGCAAAACGCTTTTATACGGCCTAGCAGCAGTATATTTATCATTTATAACAAAATAGCCTTCTTTGTAAGCCGCTATACCTTCCCAATTGTAACTCATATACTCTATTGGGAAGTCCCAAAGCGGCTCCCAGGTAAATTTTGTGTTCTTGTATTTTAGCTTTACCAAACGGCAATAACTTTTATATCCAAACCCATCTCTTATCAATTTATCGTTTGCCTTATCTTTTTTGGGTACACGGTATACTTCATCTTCGCCATCTCCTTTGTAAAAGAAATTGATAGCGGTAAATGTATTTTTGCCCGTTTTGGTAATATCTGTAATGCGAAACGGTATAGCTTCCATTTGGTTTTTTTGGTAAGAAACACCTGTATACGACCACGGTGTAATGGCAATAGCGCAATTGTTTCTTTCAAAGGAATTGTATTCAAAAAAGCTAACCACTGTTTCATCTACCAATGCCATGGCTTCGTAACCAGCATTGTAAATATGTTTATTTTCTGCTGTAATTGGTTTGGGCAGGGGCAACATCACTTGCAAGTCCAACATTACCGATGTATCGCTCAATATACCCTTTAGCAAATAGCAATTGTCAGATGGGGTAGCCGTTTCTACAGATAAGTAAACAATATTGTCTTTAATGGTAATTGCTTCCAAACCTTCATATTCATCGTTTCGTGAAAGCATATTTTCTCTTAGCAAATCGAGGTTGTAAATAGGGTATTTTTTATAGGGTAGTACAAATGAAGTATCTACCATTTTACGGTCTAAATCTGTAAGTAGTATGGAATACAGTTTGGCTTCTGCTTTGTCTTGCAACCTGCTTTCAGACATTACAAAAAGCTTGCCCTCGTGCACATACAGGCCCGAAAACTGGTTGTCATAAAACGCAATTTCTGGGGGGAGGCTTATGTTTTTTACCGTAAAGTCCTGTGCCTTTACATATACATTAATCAAAATACAATTGACCAGCAGTAGCAAAAATAACTTCATAATCTTCAATAAATAGATACAAATATACTGTATCAATTGTCATTATTTTTCCAACACTTCCATGGCTACTCTAAAACCAATATCTGCTGTAGCTGTTTCGAATTTTTTCTCGCTTGCTATAGTTACTTGCCAGGCTGGATCTACGAAACTTCCACCTTTGGCAATCCCTTTTTCTGCTATCATTTCTGCTACATTGCCACACATATTGTACATACCAAAACTGCTGGGGTAATATGATTTCACATTTGCTGCAATGAATTTTCTTTTTGTAATTTGACGAGCATTACGATTTTCACTTTCTGGCTTTAGTCTTACAATGACTGAATCATAAAGAGCATCATCAATTTTATAATTACACAAATGCTGCTTTCTATTATTTACTATAAACCCACTCCCCCATGTATATTGTTTGCTAGCATCTCCTCCATTTGCGGCCAGTTCCCATTCTTCTTTGGTGGGTAGTCGAAACAATACTTTACTAAATTTTCTTTTCTCTGCAGCGTTATATCTATCTGTAAGCCATTGGCAATATTGTAGTGCATTTTCATAGCTTATGCCTACTACAGGGTAGTTGTTATATGCAAGGTGACGGAAATAAAAATCTACAAAAGGTTCATTATAAGAAATATCTTTCCTCCATATTTGTGTATCTGGTAAATTTTTGTTGTAAAGCGCTTGCTTATTATCTTCCAGCAATGCTGCAAGAAATGTTCTATAATCTAGATTAGACACTTCTGTTTTATTTACATAAAATCCGTCTTTTATTTTTCCAAAAGACTTTTCAACAGCTTTTGCCGAAAAATTGTTTTGAGGTGGATATGTAAATGCGCCTAATAACATTATTAACAAAACAACGGATATTTTTCTCATAATAAATTAGATGTTTATCAAATATATTGATATCTCAAGCTAGTATATGTTAACGCTTTCAAAAAAGCTTAAAAAAGTCTTTCTTTTGCCTAATTAACATGTGTGTAAATGGTTTAAAATAGACCCTTTTTTGTGCAAAAAAACCCCTGATTTTCCTTAACTTCGCCCACATTCAGTTTTTAAAGTTTTTAACTAATTATGAGTACAGAAAATGAAGTTCTAAAAGCACCGCTCAATGATGCTTACGGTGCAGATAATATAACAGTTTTAGAAGGTTTAGAGGCGGTTCGTTTACGCCCATCCATGTACATAGGCGATACAGGCGAAAAAGGCCTTCATCACTTGGTTTACGAGGTGATAGATAACTCCATTGATGAGGCACTTGCGGGCCATTGTAAAAACATTACAGTAACCATACACGAAGACAATTCTATTTCGGTAGAAGATGATGGACGTGGTATCCCTACCGGTATCAATACAAAAGAAAACAAATCGGCCTTAGAAATTGTAATGACCGTGCTTCATGCCGGTGGTAAATTTGATAAGGATACCTACAAAGTATCTGGCGGTTTGCATGGTGTGGGTGTAAGTTGCGTAAATGCACTTAGTACCAAATTGATTGCTACAGTAAATAGAGAAGGTAAAAAGTTTGAACAAGAATATTGCATTGGTGTACCTCAATATCCTGTTAGAGAAATAGGTACCAGTGAGCATACAGGAACACACGTACATTTTTGGCCCGATAAATCTATTTTTCTTACAACAGAATATAAAAGAGAAATATTAGAAAGTCGTATTCGTGAATTGGCTTTTTTGAATCGTAAAATAACCATCGTATTAAATGATTTGAGGGAACTGGACGACGATGGAAAAATATGGACCAAAACTTTTTACAGCGAAGGTGGTATTGTAGAATTTGTAGAATACCTCGATAAAAAAGCTGGTCGTAGCCCATTGATACCTATTGTGATTTATTGCGATGGATACGACGAAAAAAACAATGTGGTGGTAGAAGTAGCCATGACCTACAATGCAGGCTACTCCGAGCATTTGTTTAGCTATGTAAACAATATTAATACAATAGAAGGTGGTACGCACGTAGCGGGTTTCCGTAGAAGCATTACCCGTGTATTTAAATCGTATGGCGAAAAAAATGGCATGTTTGAAAAAGCAAAAGTTGCCATAGAAGGGGATGATTTTAGAGAAGGTATTTCTGCTATTATTTCTGTGAAAGTACCCGAGCCACAATTTGAAGGACAAACAAAAGGAAAACTAGGCAACAATGAAGTAATGGGAATTGTGGATACAACCCTTAGCCGAGTGTTGGAAAATTACTTAGAAGAAAACCCGAAGGATGCAAAAACAATTATACAAAAAGTAATACTGGCTGCACAAGCCCGAGCTGCTGCAAAGCGTGCAAGAGAATTGGTGCAACGTAAAACGGTTTTGGTGGGTGGTGGTTTGCCGGGTAAACTAGCAGATTGCTCCGATAAAGATCCAGGAAGGTGTGAGTTGTTTCTGGTGGAAGGAGATTCGGCAGGAGGAACTGCAAAGCAAGGTAGAGACAGGAGTTTTCAAGCCATACTACCACTCAGGGGTAAAATACTGAATGTAGAAAAAGCCATGGAACATAAGATATACGACAATGAGGAGATACGCAATATGTTTACCGCATTGGGTGTAAAGATTGGTACAGCAGAAGATGCAAAAGCTTTGGATATTTCTAAAATTCGTTATCATAAATTAATCATTATGACGGATGCCGATGTGGATGGAAGCCACATTGCTACATTGATAATGACATTCATTTTCCGTTATATGAAAGAGCTGGTAGAGCAAGGTTATGTGTACATAGCGCAACCACCATTGTACCTTGTAAAAAAAGGAAAAGAACAAGAATATGCTTGGAACGATGAAGAACGCAAAGCATCTACCGTGAGAATAGGTGGTGGAAAAGACGATAGTGTGAATATACAACGTTACAAAGGTTTAGGAGAGATGAATGCAGACCAATTATGGGAAACTACCATGAACCCAGCCACACGTACACTCAAACAAGTTACCATTGATAGTCTTGCAAATGCCGATAGCGTATTTACAATGCTTATGGGCGACGAAGTACCACCACGCAGAGAATTCATAGAAAGCCATGCAAAGTATGCTAAGATAGATGTGTAAAAGATTTTAGATGTAAGATGTAAGATTATTAGCCCGATTAAGTTCGGGCTTTTTTATGTTCACTGGAGTAGGTGTAAGCAGCTACAAGATTTAAGCACACCAAAAGTTCAATTTCATAAAAAATGCCAAGGCGACACCCTCATGAGCAGCACACTGCGGATATATTAACTTTCAAGCTCTTCCCTACTAAAATAGGGACAGGTTGCAAATGACAATTACACTTCCCACAAAGAGCACAAAACATTACTGGTTTTCTCTTTGCGCATCTTAGTGCTCTTGTGGTATATTTATTGTTGCATTGTTTTTATAGTTTTCAAGGTATGTTTCAGTTGCAGCTTGTAGAACCCAATGCATTTCATGAAATCGGTCTCACAAAATATAAAAACCCATCTCACAAAAATTGTTTTATTTCGTTTCTTTCTTAAGCAAAGAGTGTAATGACAGAAACTGCAAAAAACCGCTACTTCATCATAAACAAACCAACCAATATGGTTTCGCAGTTTGTGAGCAGCCACCAAGTAGCATTGCTGGGCGATATGGATTTTGATTTTCCCGAAGGCACACACGCCATTGGCAGGCTTGATAGTACATCGGAAGGCTTGCTCATACTAACCACCAACAAAACCGTAACCAGAAAACTATTTCTTGCCAGCAAACCGCATACCCGCTCCTATTTGGTAATGGTGCAACACAAAATGACCAGCGAAACATTTTTGCAATTGCAAGCCGGTATACCTATACCCATAACCACCGGCGAAACCTACATGGCAAAACCTCATTCCATACAAATAATAGAAGACCCTACCACCCTATACAAACATGCTACCGATTTCAGGGAAATATACCCACATACATGGCTGCTCATAACCCTTACGGAGGGAAAATTTAGGCAAGTGCGCAAAATGGTATTGGCTGTGCGGCACCGATGCCTGCGGCTTATACGATTAAACATTAGCAATATTTATTTGGACAATCTAGAGCCTGGTAAAGTGAGGGAAATGGAGGAGGAGGAGTTTTATAGTTTGTTGGGGTAGGTGATAATTATAACATAGATACACAGTAGAAGAAAACCTATGTGAACCTATGTGGCTATGATTCTATCCACGCAATTGCGGGACAAGTTGTGGTAAAAACTAAACACATAGGAACAATAGTTGTTATTCTTTACATTTGGAAAAACAGCAGCTGTTTAATCAATTAAATCATGATCAAATGGATATAAACACAATCTTACTCGATAAACAAATAAAAGCCAAAGCTAAAACTGAAACCATCAGCCAATTGCTACTCGAAAATAAAATTAGCATGGATGAACTGATGCAGGCAGCTACTTTATCCAAAGACTCGGAAAAAGCAACTTGCATAGAAGCCATCGAATTTGCTACAAAAATAAAACCTACTGTTGCTACTTTGGCATGTCTTAAATATATTTCTAAAACCCTTACAGAAAACGCCCCAAGGATAAAATGGGAATCTGCAAGAGTAATTGGTAACATAGCGCATCTTTATTCAAATAAATTAGATGAAGCCATAAAAAACTTGCTCTTAAATACAGTATGAACCAGCACAGTGGTAAGGTGGAGTACCGCTTTTGCACTGGGAGAAATTATCAGACAAAAAACCAACATAAACAAAGAATTAGTGCCTACTATCGGATCCATTTGTGAAAGAGAAGAAAAAAACAGCATTAAAAAAATATACGCTGCTTCTTTAAAAAAAACAGCCATTTGATTTTCCATCTTACTAAAAAGTGCTGCCTGCCTTTTGGTTTTGTTGTAAAATTTTTAGCGCAAAGCAGCAAGACCAAACTTGGATATATTGAATTAAATTTGAAACATACTATCTGTCAAAAATATAATTTACAAAATTTTACCAGCAAATGAATGAAGTTTACATAGAAGAAAAAACATTTGATACGGTTGATTTCACAAAAAACGAATTGCAAAGAGGCGAATACGAAAACTGCCTATTCAAGACTTGCAACTTTTCAAACATTGACCTTAGTAATTTTAAATTTTTGGAATGTGAATTTACAGGTTGCAACTTAAGCATGGCTAGACTTACAAAAACAGCTTTTAGAGAGGTTAAATTTATAGATTGTAAAATGTTGGGGCTTCACTTTGATGACTGTGCGCCAATAGGGCTTTCTATTGGTTTTGACAATTGCAATCTTACGCATGCATCTTTTTACCAGACAAAAATGAAAGGCACTGCTTTTAAATCCTGTCTATTATATGAAGTAGATTTTGTAGAAACTGATTTGAGCAATTGCGTATTTGATCATTGCGATTTTACAAAAGCGGTATTTGGAAATAGTATTCTTGAAAAAACGGACTTCCGCTCATCCTACAATTATACCATAGACCCAGAAATAAATCGGGTAAAAAAAGCCAAGTTTTCTTTATCGGGTATTGCAGGTTTATTAAATAAATATGATATTGAAATAGACTTTACATAATAACAGCAAAACTCCATTGCCAGAGACCCCTGATTTGAAAACAATTACTTCACTGAAATTATTGTGTAGATTATTTATCCTTCTTAAATAGATTGCGATAGATTGCTTTTCCCCAAGCGGATATTTTATCTGTATTATTGATAACGGTATCTACAGCTCCAGCATTTAGAGCGGTACCTGCAAGTTTACTTATTAACGATCCTCCTTTGCCTGCTAACAGATTGCCACCTAGTAAACCTGCGCCAATTCCTCCTGCGGCTTTTAGCAACAAACTTCCCGCACCTCCATTTTCGGTGGCACTTTTATAGGCAGCTTTTATTAGATTCTTTGGTTTAAAAGATTCTACGGTTTCGTTAAACTGGATTCTCAACTGTTTTTCTTGTAACGATCTGCTGCTCTCCAAGCTGGCAATTGCACTATCTAAATCAACTCTATTATTTATTTGCATAACAATTATTCATTTATTTTTTTGATAATAGCATTGGCCACTGGGCTTTTCAACCATTTATCTCTACTAATATATAAAATGATTGCTACGAAAGAGTAAAACAAAGACAATACAAAAAAGCCATGGTATGTTTTGCCCAGTATTTCTCCAAGCCAAAGACCAACTGCAATGTTTAGTACCATTATAATTAAAAACACTATACCGCCCAATATCATTTTAGATACCAATGAAGAAACTACTTCAGAAGACTTTCTTGTAGCCTTCAATTTGGCAAGCTCCACACGTGTTTCTACATAGTTACTCGCACTTTCAAAAAGCGATTCGAGTGTATTTTTTGGTTCTTCGTTTTCCATTGCAGTTGGTTTATAACGCTAATAATAGATTTTAAGAATAATTCTTCGTGGCATCTTCCTTTTCCGCCTTTCCTTTTTCCATCATATTGGCAGCATCTTTCTTTATACTCTCGTATTTTTCTTGCAATACTTCTCCCAATTCGTTGAACTTATTGCGAACAGTATCTCCCAAATCGGTTCCTTTTTTTGCAATTTTTTTGCGTGTTTCCTTTCCACTATCAGGTGCAAATAGTATTCCTAAGGCTGCCCCAACTGCTGCGCCTATTATTATTCCTGTTACTAGTTTCTTACTCATGTTAAAAAGGTTAAAGTGTTAACAAATATTATTTTTTATTACTTAGTGCTAAAATGTTGCCAAGTTTTAAAAGAAAGCGTTTATCATATAAACATTTCTCTTAAAATGCAAATTTGTCATAAAGTAAAAATATTTAATCTAAAATAGATGCCAAAAATAATGGCAAATATTTTTATAGCTTTAAAATCTGTGAATGATGTAAAAAAAAATTATAATAATAAAAACCTTTTTATTAATTAAATGGTCTAATAAATGGTTTTTCAATGGATATTGGAATTATACCGGACCTTTATTTCTATATGGGTCCTTTTATTTTAATTTGTTTAGTTAGTTATACAAAAAAGCCCCGCATGTGCGAGGCTTTTTATTATTTTATTGGAATTATTTAACCAATTTCAGTTCGTCAATTAAATTTTTTGCCCCTCCCAATTTATCTACGCACCACAACACATATCGTACGTCTACACAAATTGTACGATTTAGGTCTTTATCAAACGCTATTTTATGGCTAAGTGCTTCATAATTACCATCAAAAGCCAATCCAATTAAATTACCATTGCCATCAATTACTGGTGAGCCTGAATTACCTCCCGTAATATCGTTGGTAGTAATAAACCCAACAACCAAATCATTGCGATTTTTATCAATGTATTGACCAAAATCTCTTTTCTTTAATAATTCTATTTGCTTAGCAGGCAAGTCAAATTCATAATCGCCTGCTACGTATTTTTCCAACAATCCTTTACTGGTTGTAACAAAATCATACTTTACGGCATCTCTTGGTGCATAGCTTTTTACATTACCAAAACTTACACGCATACTAGAATTTGCATCGGGGTACATTTTGGCAGCAGCCGCAGGATCTTTTTCCATAATACCTTTTAAATAGGCACGCCCAAGCTCATTATTTTTTGTAATAAATGTTGTAAACAATGGAGCATATTTAAGGGTGTAATTTTTTGCAAATGATGCTCCATAATCAAAAGCAGGATCGGCTTGTAGCACATTGGCATCTGGATTGGCCAAAAAAGCCGCCCATTTTGCATCATCCAATATCATTGTTTTTTCAAATAAATCCTTTGCCCATTTCTTAAACGTGTTTTCGTCTTTTAAATCACCAAAGCCAGCTTTCATTTTTTCGTAAAAGCCAATAGGATGTTGACTTTTATCTACATCGTTGTAAAACATCATGGCTGCGGCGGCCATAATTTTTTCATCGCTTTCCTTGTCTTCAGCTTCTAAAAATGCTTTTCTACCAGCCACTGCACCTGCCAAAGCTTTCTTTAAATCTTCTGCGGTTGTGCCTTGCTTAGTAAGCGCTACTTCTATAGTTTGCAATTGTGAGGCAAAAGCTGCAAGCGGAGAACCCAAAATGCCTTCTATTAAATATTGGCGCTGCTTTGAGTATGGAGTCCATGCTTTATAATTGACCGCATAATCTTGCATTATATTTTGATAATCTGGTTTGCCAGCAGCCCAAGAAGAAAAACCATTTTCGTAGGTTTGCTTTTGATCAAATGTTTTAAACTTTATCAACTGCTTTGTTTCTCCTTCAAAAAATTTCCAATAGTTGGCTACGCCTGCATAATTACTTGCAAGCTTAAGTTTTACGGCAGGGTCTTTTATCATCTGCTCGTGCATGTATTTTAGACGCATATCTCTCAATCCTACCAATGAAGGGTTTTCTATATCGTTTTTTAATTTTACACCATAGCTTGTTTCATAACGGTTGGTACCGCCTGGATAGCCATAAATCATTGCATAGTCGCCATCTTTAATTCCTTTTATGCTTACTGGCAAAAAGTGTTTTGGTTTAAGCGGTACATTGTCTGTACTAAAATCTGCAGGCTTTCCTTCCTTGTTGCCATATACACGAAAAATAGAGAAATCGCCTGTGTGGCGAGGCCACTCCCAGTTATCGGTATCGCCTCCAAATTTACCTACGCTTTCTGGCGGAGCGCCTACCAAGCGTACATCTCTGTATGTCTTGTACACATACATAAGGTATTGGTTGCCTTTAAACATACTGTAAATTCTGCCTGCAAGTGCATTTTCTTTATCCAATACTTTATCTGTAATTGACTTATAAACCTCGGGTATTTTTTTGGTACGGTCTGCCCAGTTCAATCCTTTTACTGCCTCTTCTACTTCTTTGGTTACATCTACAATTCTATCTAAAAATTGTACGGTTAGTTTGCTTTGTATTTCTTGCCCCATGTTGTAGGCATAAAAACCATCACGTAGGTAATTGTTTTGCACAGAACTTGCTGTAGCTATTGCATCGTAGCCGCAATGGTGGTTTGTAAAAATCAATCCTTTATCGCTCACTATTTCCCCTGTACAACCTCCACCAAATATCAAAATTGCATCTTTAAGTGAAGATTTATTTACGGAAAACAATTGCTCTTTGGTAAGTTTAAGCCCACGCTTTACCATGTCATTATAAACCTGTTGCCCAAGCAACATGGGCAACCACATGCCTTCATCGGCACGTGCTTGTAGCAAGCTTGATATAAGTACAAGCGAAACGATTAATTTTTTCATATTTTTTTTACATTTTTGTGGTACGAATTTAGGTAATTGTAACCGAAACTAAGAAGCAATTTGTGCAGCTTTGGAGCACTTGGGTAGCAAAGCGCTTTTAATACCATATAAAAATCAGTACAAAAAAAGGATGCGCTGTGAGCAAAGGTGGAGCTGGCATCAGAGTAGTCCGGTCTCGCTCACTGTTCCGTACATATCTGTATGCGTATGCCGCCGCAGGTTCCTCCGCCCCAATTCGGAAGACTCCACTATGTCTGACAGCTTGTAGTAATTTATTAATAAGTATAGGACCCGGAGCTGTCTGACACATTTATTGTTTAAAAACAATCATGCATTATCTTCACACTAGTAGTAAATGTCTGCTTAAAATCATAAGCCGATTAAACAATTTCGAATTAAAGTAAATTGTATTGTCGATACTGCAATACTCCCGCAGTTTTCTTCGTAAAACAATAAAAATAAAGTATTTAAAAAAATTGTTGCAACAAAAATGTAGCTTATATTAGCGTAATTACAGACGTTAGCGGTCAGCTTAAACGACAAACGACACCTTACAAGACATTGAAGAAAAACAAACTAATAATAACGACAATTATTTTCTTCGTGTTGGTTAACACGACTTACTATTGGGAAGGAAAACTTGGACTTTTTGCGTTTCCAGCATTTTTATTATTAGTTGTAATTTATGTAGGACTTGGAATTGCACTTGCTAGACAAATATATTTTCTCATCAAAGAAAAGTTTGTCGACTATAAAAGATTTTTAAAGGTTGGACTTTTGACAATTGTATTAGTATTGACATTTTATAACCCATTCGGCCTTATTGACTTTGACAAACTTGAAGGTGCCGACATTTTAATTGCAGAAAGAGAAGGTTCTGCTAATTGTATGACAACATTAAAACTAAAAGATGACTTCACATTTAGAGAAAGAAATGTTTGCTTTGGTATGACAGAAATTAAGGGGAATTATCATTTACAAAATGACACAATTTATTTTGACAACGTAAACGTAGGTCGACACGAAAACGAATTTTATGAATTTGCTGTTATAAAGCCATCAAAGTTTGACAACTCAAAATTTTTTGGCGACTTAATCAGATATAAGGATTTGTTAGACACAACAGGTCACGAACTTTGGATAATAAAAAATGATTTAAAAAAGTTGAAGGATAAAAAAACGAACCGCTAACAATTGGTTTTGCACAAGTGTGGCTCGAGGTTGTAGCAATCAACAGTTGCACATAGCCGAGCGGTGGTTCGGGCATACGAAAAAAGCTGAGCATTTAGTTCTTAATATTTATCTTTAACAAAAAGCCAAGCGGCGGTTACGAGCGGACTGAAATTCTAATGCGACACCTGCGCAAATCCCCAACGTTTCCTGTAATGGCAAAGCGACATTGATCATCTAACTATGATAAAAGAAAAAATCAAAAATCTTTTAGACTTTGTACCACTTATTATATTGACCGTTTATGCTATCATTTTGGTTTGGACAGCTATAAATCTGGACACAGGGTTTTTATGGCCACATATTGTTGGGCTTATTTTTTTACCAATAAATTATTTTCTGTTTTGGTGGCGACATAAAGTTGGCGTTATCGGTTTGGGGTTGACCCTTTTAATCGGTTTATTTGGGTTGCTTTCATACGTCCATAGTATTTCAATTACAAAATATTGGGTCGGTTCAGGCGACACAAGTATTCCTATTTTTTATGGACAACCAATTTTTCTTTTATGGTTGCTCATTCATTTTATCGTTTCTGGTAGACACTATGGGGGTATTGTGACTAAGAAATATTGGCTGGAGTTGTTTGACAAATCATTTACAAAAATATCGGGTTGACGTGAAGCCACCACAGGCAACATTGCGTTTTGTGAGTGTGGCGGAAGGAAGCCCAATGAGTAGCGGTTCGCTATTGGGCAGTCGTTCGGGCAGAAAATCATAGCCTAGCTTGTGGTTCTTATCATTATCCTTTATATCTTGACCTGCCTGCCGGCAGGCAGGTTCGGTCCCTACACCCGTGTAGGGATTGCGGGCGAAAGGAATTCTAATTCCACACCTGCATAAAGCGCTACCGTAAGCAGCAACCCTATTGGACACATTCTACTAATTTAAGCAGCGACATTGTTCGACACAACTCATGAGAAAATTTGGCATACTTGCATCGACAATCCTTATTTCGGCAATCTTAGCGGGAATTTATGGTATCATTCACGACCAAGTGACATATTCGATTTCGACAGAGTATTTTACTAGGTTTAAGTATGACCAATTTGGCTTTGAACCAGCATGGTTTGGTGGACACAGACAAACGGTTGCAGTAATCGGTTTCCTTGCGACATGGTGGACAGGAATTATTATCGGTATTGGTTTAGGGTTGACAGGACTAATTTACAGCGACCATAAAATAATGTGGAAAGCAATTAAGAAAGGAATTGCCTTGACATTTTGTGTCGCAGTTCTGACTGGTTTCATTGGTTTTTTATATGGTAAACTTCATCTGACAAACACTGGAGTTAATTGGTGGCTTCCAGACAATCTCGTTGACAAAGACAGTTTTATTGTTGTTGGTTCAATACATAACTTCAGTTATTTGGGGGGACTCTTTGGATTAATCATTGGGATTATGTACTTAATCAGACAAAATAAAATTCAGCGACAAAAACAGTTGCTACCATCACAAGGGTTGACATGACGAAGGGTATGCTGCTTACATGGGGTTTGCTGCTATGCTGGCAGACGAATAAATTCTCATCTTTTTGTTCGATATCAGCAGCGGTTCCGGGCGGAAGAATTTCAAATTCCACCACATCGCCAAGCGCTACCGTTGTCAGTAATTTTGTCAATCCTCAAATTAGATTGAAATAAAAATTATACAATTAATAAAAATTACCATGAAAACTTATTTTCTTATCCTGTGTATTGCAAGCACATTTACTCAGAAGGTTCATGCTCAGAAAAATGTTAACGCTTCTCATTACAAACGAGAAAAAGTTTCTGATAATTTTTCCGACTTCAGCAAATTTTTATTGCTGGAAACAAACGTTGATACAACAGCAAATATAAGTTTTGGCGATTTTGATGGTGATGGTCATCTTGACATTCTGCTGGTGAAAGGAAGACATTGGCCTATTGTTGACCGCGTTCTTCTTGGTGATGGCCGTGGCAGGGTACTAAAGGCTTATGACCTCGGGAAGGTAGCTGACCGCTCATACACCGGCGCCGTAGTTGATTTTAATGGGGATGGTTTCCCGGACATAGCTGTGAGCAATGATAATCCGGATAAGAAACTAATTTATTTTAATGACGGGAAAGGCAATTTTACAATTGGGTCTGAATTCGGCCTTCATCAATGGCCTACAAGGAATTTATCCGTTGCAGATATAAATAAGGATGGATTGCCAGATCTCATATTGGCGAACAGGGGTAAACCTGGAAAAACATCAAATTACATCTGCTTGAACAAGGGTAATGGACAGTTTAATGCTGACTGCATTGCATTCGCTCCCTACCCAGCAACGACAATAACGCCTGCAGATATTAATAAAGATGGTTTTATTGACCTTGTTGTACCGCATCGGGGTGGTGGTCAGAGTTACGTTTACCTTGGCAATTCTGCTATCAGCTTTTCAGACAACCATCGTATTCCATTCGGATCTCCAGACGCTACCATTCGTATGGCAGCAGCAGCAGATTTTAATGGGGATAGTTTAACTGACATCGTAATTATAGATCAAGACAAAGGAGTAATTATGTATTCAGGACAAAAAGATCAAACCTTTTCCGCAGGAATTTCTTTAGCTGATGCGAAGATTTCTCCTCATGCGCTGGCAATTGCTGATCTAAATAATGATGGGAAAATTGACATCATTATTGGTCATATAGAAGGACCGTCAACCGTATTTTTCAATGACGGCACAGGTCGTAAATTTAAATCAATTTCTTTTGGTGATTCAAAAGGTACTGTTTATGGTTTTGCAGTGGGCGATTTCAATGAAGATGGAGCTCCTGACATTGCTGCTGCACGGTCGGACGCTCAAAGTATTTTGTACTTTGGCAATATCAAATCAAAAAAGCGAAAGTGAAGTATATAAGAATAGTTCAGATCTATTCAACTTAGACTATAGTAACACATAGAGAGAAAATTTGAACAAGACTGACGATGGCTTAATTGGCTTCACAAGCACAATTTGTAAATATAACTTTTGATAAAGCCGAAGTCTTTTTCTAAAAACTACTTCCAACAGGAGGTTTGCCAAAATACGGGCAGACGGAAGTTATCTTCGGCTTTTTGTAATTCTATTGTGCTTCATATCCAGCTTGACATAATTCTATTTAGCTTTTTGTTGTTATCTTCATCATTCGTTTTTCAATCAACATCGGTTCCGGGCTGGGTTATAAAATATTACACCTTGCAAGCAATCCCTGCCCGCTAGCGGTTATTGTAAAACGACAATTAATAATTTTCATAAAAATTAAAATTGTTGTAAACAAGCACAAAAAATAGTTATATAAATAATAAAACTAGACCTATGAATTCATCTAATCAACTTCTATTCTTCTTCAGTGCAATTGGTGCTTTCAATGGCTTCATACTTACATTTTATTTTTTTTATACTGCATATAGAAAAAAGTTTTCAAATTACTTCCTTGGATTTCTGCTTTTAGCATTAAGTATCAGAATAACCAAGTCGCTTTTTTTCTACTTCAATGATGATTTGAGTGACGTATTTATACAAATTGGACTTTCGGGATGTATTTTAATTGGTCCATTTCTGTTTTTATACCTAAAAAAGCAAAATAGAAACAATGCACAATATTGGGGGTGGCATATATTTCCTTACCTTATAGGCATAACAATTTTGGGTGTTCTGCTTCCATATTCAGAACACAGAGGTTTATGGAGCATTTGGATTGTAAAAGGCATTTATCTTCAATGGTTTTTCTATATAGCATTGTCTTTTCCTTCTGTTAATGAGATTTTAAAAACCGTTTTTAACAAAAATGAGAAATTAAAAAATATTCAATTTTGGCAGCTTAGTGTGTATTTTGGCGTTGCCGTTATTTGGCTGGCGTACTATACAGCTTCATACACATCTTATATTGTAGGTGCATTGTCTTTTTCTTTTGTAATTTATTTAGTTGTGCTATTATTGGTTTTTAGGACAAACAAAAATTCCACTTTTTTTGAAGAAAAAGTAAGGTATGAAGGTAAAAAGCTCGATAGCGAATTGTTAGCTGAAATTGAGCAAAAACTGTCGTTGATAACTGAAAAAGAGCTTTTTCTTAACCCTCAACTTACGCTCTCTGAAACGGCAAAAGAATTGAATGTAAGCCCTCATGCTCTATCTCAGGTGATTAACGAGAAATTCAACAAATCATTTAATGTGTTTATTAATGAGTTAAGAATTGAAAGTGCCAAGAGGTTACTTCTAAGCAATAAAAATTTTACCATTGAAGGAGTAGGATACGAAAGTGGCTTTAATTCCAAATCTTCCTTTTTCACCGGTTTTAAGAAAATGACAGGTCAAACACCTGCGGAGTATCAAAAAACACAAGGTTTGTAGTTCAGTTTTATAGTATTGAACTGATTTTTTATGACCTTGAACTCCATACACAATCTGTTTTTTCATTTTTGCAATAGAAATTATTTAAAAACTATTTGAAAAATGAAAACAGAGATTAAGAAAATGAAAAAGCAAATTTTATTGTTTGCAAGTGTAATGCTTGCTTTCGTTACTACGGTTAATGCCCAAAAGCGGATACTATTTGTAACATCCAATCAACACTTTTACGGGAATACTACAATCAATACATCCAACCATTTTGGAGAAATTGTCATTCCTTACGATTTATTCAATAAAGCTGGAATAGAGGTTGATTTTATCAGTCCAAATGGCGGAGCTATCCCTATTGGCTATATTGCTACATCAAATGCTACTCATAAAAAATATTTGTATGATGGTGCATTTATGAATAGATTAGCAAATACGATGCACCCATCAGTGGTCGTACCAGAACATTATGCGGCAATTTTTTATAGCGGTGGTGGAGCAGCTATGTTTGGTGTTGCAGAAAATATCATTATTCAAACAATTGCAAGAAAAATTTACAATAGAAATGGTATTGTTTCTACGCTTTGTCATGGCACAGCAGGTATTGCTTATCTGAAAGATGACAATGGAAAATCACTTTATGACGGCAGAAAAATAACGGGATATCCTGATAGTCAGGAAGACAGGAATGAACCATATTATAAAACATTCCCTTTTGCTATGGACAAAGCCATTAGTAACAATAAAGGGAACTTTGTTTTCTCGGATAAAGATAATTTTTATATTGTTGACGGCAGATTTGTAACAGGGCAAGGCCCAACAGCTGCGGCATCAGTAGCAAATGAAGTAATAAAGCAACTCAATGACGGGAAATTAAATAACATAAAAGAGAAAAGTGACTTAGACCAAATAAGAGAAACTTTGTTGGACTATATAGAAGGAACAGCAAATGGAGAGCCTCAAAGATTAAGGAAGGCATTTCATCCAGCCTTTAATTTATATACTGTTGCAAAAGATACGCTGTGGATACGTTCTGGTGAGCAGTATATTGCTAATTTCCATGAGGGTGAAAAAAGCAACAGAGTTGGGCGTATCATTTCAATAGACTTTGAGAAAGATGCGGCTACGGCAAAAGTGGAAATTATAGCTTCTGATACAAGATTGTTTACCGATTATTTTTTGTTATTGAAATATGAAGGTGCTTGGAAAATTGTACATAAAAGTTACTCCTGGCGGGAAGTTGCCAAATCACGATCTATCCAGGTTGAAATAAATGGCGAGTACTTCGATCCATTTATGGGAGATTATGTAACACCCAATAACGAAATTATCGTAATAGGTCGTTCAAAACCAAAACTGTTTGCCTTCAATGAAAAAACGTATGAATTTCGTGGATTAAATAAAGTAAATGACAATACTTGGACAGCGGGGAAAACAATAGTGTCCACTGATGTAGTCCAAACCTATAAATTCAAGCCCAATAAAATTGAGATTTATGAGAATGACAAGCTCATTACAACCGCCATTAAAAAGGAGTTTTACAGCAATGAAAAAGTAACATACACAAATGCTAATGGCGTAAAATTGGGTGGTACATTATTTATTCCTGAAAAGCCAAATGGTAAGGCAGCCGTATTGGTACATGGTGCTGGATCAGAAAATAGAAATGGCTATGCTTCCAACCTAAGATTGTTGGCAGACCAAATTGCAAGAGAAGGCGTTACCGTACTCGCTTATGACAAACAAGGCATTGGCGTATCAGAAGGCAGAAGTTATGAAACATTAGGCTATGCCGACTTAGCCCAAGATGCTATTGCAGGTATTGATTACTTGCGGTCAAGAAAGGATTTATCATTAAAAAAAGTGGGACTTGTTGGTGTTTGGCAGGGTGGATGGGTAAATGCTAAAGCTGTTGAACAAAGCAGCGAAAAAATAGATTTCGTGGTAAATATTACTTCACCAGGCAATGGAATATCGATTAGGGAGCTTGATAATTTTGACACAAGAACAGGGATGAAATGCAGAGGCAATTATAATGAAATGCAAATTGCAAATGTTCTAACACAACGAAATTACTTTTTTGATTTTATACAAAGTCCTTCACTTGCTAAGAAACTTGATGATTATACAAAAAGTATATTGCAAGACACGACACTGAAAGAGTGGTTACTACCTACAAGTGATAAGGTGAATTTAAACAATAAAACCAATTGGTTTACAGTATTTGAAGCGGATTATAATCCTTTGCAAGTTTGGAAAAGTTTTAATAAACCGATTTTTATGCAATTCAATGAATTTGAAGACTATCCTTTATCTTCTGAAATAAAAGAAAAAGTGGATAATCTTAAAAAGAAAAATATACAAACCGTTATGATTTCAAATGCACAACATGGAGGATTTTATCAAACTACTTCTAGTTGTAATAACGATTTTGGACATCTTACAAAATACCAAGAGGATTACTTTGCGAAAATGAAGGCTTGGTTAAGGACGTTTTGAGTTATCCGATTTAACGCCATTTTTATGCTTAGTAAAAAAAAAGATTATTAATTTTTATTTATCTAAATCAGTTTTAAACTATGAAAAATATATCCATTATAAGTATCACTTTGTTTTCGTTTTTGGTAATCAATTGTAATGCTCAAAGTAAAAATAATAAAGAGATTAACAACTATATATTGAAAATTCAAAAACAATATAATATTCCAGGATTGGCATTAGCTATAATTAAAAATGGAAATGTAATTCATAAAAAAAACTATGGCCTTGCAAACGTTGAATTATCTGTGGCTGTAAATGATAAAACATTGTTTCCACTATTTTCTACATCAAAAGTAATTTCTGTTGTTGCTGTTTACCAATTAATAGAACAAAAAAAATTGACATTAGAAAGTTACATTTCTGAGTTTATAACAGACTTACCCGAAAGTTGGAAAAAGGTACAAATAAAAAACTTAATTACTCATTCATCAGGTCTGCCTGATATTGTGGGTTATAGTAGTGATAATGAAGAAGACGCTAAACAAAAAGTATATAAAGACAGTATTAGATTTGAACCAAGTAAACGATTCGACTATAATCAAACTAATTTTTGGCTTATAAATCGGATATTTCAAAAAGTAGTTGGAACTACATTAAGTAAATACATTATGGAGACACAATTTCCGAATACTTTTGGGTCAGTAGTTTTTGAAGGAAATAATATGAAAGTAGTAGAAAATTTAAGTTATGGTTATGTAAATACTCCAAATAGTAAAGCGTTAATGAAAAGAAATTGGAGTTTTCCTGAGTATGAATATGGAGCAGCAGCACTAAATATGACATTAAATGCTTTTATTGAATGGAATAAAAAATTTGACAATGGACAACTTATTTCGGAGAAAACAAAAACTCAATTATTTACAGCTTTTACTTATCAAGAACAGAGAGACTTTACGTATGGTTTAGACTTAATTCGCCATAATGGAGAATTTTCTTATGGTTTTTCAGGGGGCATATCAACTGCCTACAGGAAATTTGCAGATAAAAATTTGACTGTAATTCTTTTGGCAAACGGTATGTTTATTCCGACAGACAAACTAAATGGAATAAATGAAGTGGTAAATAATATTGCAAATATTGCTGACAAAAAATAATACTGCCACAAACAGCGGTTTGGCGCAATTGGGGTTTTAGGCAAACTTTAAAGTTGGATTTGTACTTGGAAGCTCAGTCTTAAATCGATACTTTTGGCTTACTAAATCCCCAACTGACGGCAAGCCACGAGACGTTATTGGCAATTTCAAAAAAACAAAACACACATAAATAAAGTCAAATATAATTAATGCAAAAATTAGATTTATTAAATAATATCGGAAAAATAATTGTCTTTCTTTTAGTGTTTTTTTCCTTCTTTTTGCTGACAGTAAAATCTCAAAAGAAACTTCCTAACCGATTATTCTCAATTTTCCTGCTGCTTATTGCATTTGATTTGTCTGGGCTTTTCTTATACGAATGGTTTTTAAAAAATTTACACATAGAAATCCTTAGAATTAGCTCCTCCTTATTGCAAATGCCTTTTTTTTATTTATATGTATTATCCGTTTGTTATGCTGATTTTACTTTAAAATCAAAACATTTTTTGCATACACTTCTTTTCATCGCATTTTGTTTTATTTTTCTAAATATACCTGTTCGGGGAGATGGTATTTTATTATTTGAAATCGCCGGCGAAATACAATATGCCTTTTATATCATAGCTATACTTTTGGCTTTGAAAAAGTATAAAAAAATATATCTCGAAAATTACACCAATGCAGATACCATAAATTACAAATGGTTGTTACAAATGACACTCGTTTTTTTAACTGCTCACTTGTTTGTAGTCTCAAAGATGATTTTA
>JANPCB010000155.1:0-15743 GCA_031430735.1 Ferruginibacter sp.
GTGAATTGTAAAAGAAAAAAAGTAACAAAAAAAGAAAACTAATAATAGTAGTATATTTAATCAAATTAATTGAAGGCAAAGCTAAAGGACGAATAACGTTCTTTAACTGCATCAAATATCCTAGCAGTGGTTCTGGCGGAAGGAATCCTCTTGGGTTTTTAGTTCTTATCTTATACATTAAAATCTTTAATGGGCAGCGGTTCCGGGGTGGACAAACAATAAATTCCACACCTGCAGCAATACCTGTTCGTAAACAACATCTCCGATAATTTGAAAATTAGTGACTTAACATATAAGGTTGTTTCATTTTCCGAAATCTCAAATTTCGACACAGACGAATGTGTTGACTGGGCTACAGAAATGATTTTTTTAGGGTACGACACCGCTTCTCTTTTAATCTTAGCTGGACTTGGCAAGCCGACAAATTACTTTGAAGTTGCTGACTATTTACCTGAGGTTTTATCATCATTAAACTTGACACAGAAAAAGGGTGACGAAGCAACATTAAGTTATTGCAGTTACTACATAAAAAAAATAGCCCACTCGGACAATATCAGAAATAATCTAACACAGATTTATAAATTTTGCCAAGCCAGGGACTATGAAAAATTAGTTTATGATTTTTATCTGCTTTATTGGGCATGGGACGACATAGATTATGGAATTGACTATACTCCTTATTGGGAAAGTGCCACACGAGATAACATCGAAAAAATTGTCGTTGACACCGCAAATAAATGGATTGAAGAAAACGAGCAACATTACACACAACATTAGGTTCCTATATACCTTTGAGGCTTGACGTTGAAGCAATCATCGGCAGTGCATACTTGCCGGCCGGTATGTAGGTCTAAACTTTGGTTCCGGGCATACAATTGGCTAATTTCACAAATACAGAAATTCTCGACCATTGGCGGTAATTTCAAAGACAGACAGCACTCAATTAAAAATCTTAAAAACAGCATGCGGACATTTTTATTCACATTGGTATTTATCTTTTCTCTGACTAGTATTTTTGGACAGACAGAAGGAGCAAAGCTTAAAATCTCACATTTAACAGGAGATTTTTATGTTTATACAACTTACAATACATACGAAGGAGAACAAATTCCGGCAAATGGTATGTACCTTATTACTGCCAACGGCGTTGTTTTGTTTGACACACCTTGGGACACAACGCAATTTCAACCATTGCTTGACAGTATAAATTTAAAGCATAAAAAAGGGGTGAAAATCTGTATTGCAACGCATTGGCACAGCGACCGGACGGAAGGACTTGATTATTATAAGCAAAAAGGAATTAAGACCTATACCACTTTGCTAACAGATGAATTGGCTAAAAAAAACAATAAGAAAAGGGCTGAATTTTTAATGAACAGGGACACGGTTTTCAATATTGAGCCATATTCTTTTGAAACTTATTATCCAGGACAAGGACACACAGCAGACAATATAGTGATATGGTTTAGCAAAGAGAAAATCCTCTATGGTGGTTGTTTGATTAAAGGTGCTGATGCTGAAAATTTAGGTTATTTAGGTGACGCTAATGTGACTGAATATGTAACCACACTAAAAAGGGTGCAGACAAAATGCCCTACCCCAAAGTTTATTGTTATTTCACATAGCGATTGGAATAACAAAAAATCGTTGAAACATTCTATAAAGTTGGCAAAAAAACTTAAAGAGAAAAATTCAAAATAAAACTTGGTGACAGAATAAAAACCAATGCTAACATTGACTTTGCGCAAGTGGAGCTGGACAAACAGACTTCAGCTAATTGCAAATCCATGCTGTGGCTCGGGCTGGACAAACTACGAATTACCTGACTTCTAAAACACCTAAAAGTCCAGTCGGTTCGACTGCCAAATTAAAAAAGTATCAATACCAAACAATATGCAAAGCAAAAACGCTTTTATGAAAAAAATCTTTATTACAGGCACCGTAACCGTTTTGATTTTCGGGTTGCTTTTCTGGCAGTACTTTCATAGCGGAGTTCCCAGTCATCATATATTACAGCAAAAAGACTTACCCGAAATTTCTAACTGGTGGGGCGGACTCTTGCTTCCTGTTTTGACCTGGATTTTATTGGGGCGGATAGAAAAGAGACTCAATAAACAGGACTCATTAACTCAACAAACCAAAAATCAAAATATCAAAATTATTGGACTATTTCTTTTAGGACTACTTTTGGGAATTTCGATAGTTGTGTCTTTTACGAATAATTATAAATTATTTCTCGACAATGTACTTTATGTTATTTTGGTACTCAGCTTGATTTTCCCACTCTATTACGCTGAATTTATATTAGGCTTTGTTATTGGTATGACATATACATTCGGAGCAATATTGCCAACGATTTTTATTCTGATCATAGCGGCAGTAGGATTTCTCATTTATAAATTTATCAGGCCATTAATTTTGAGCGCTACAAAGCTATTCGGCAAATAACTTTTCAATATCAAAGCCCAATCTCCAAACTTTGGGTTTTCTACAAGGCTGGCTGTACGTAGGAGCAATGGTCATTTTATCGCTGTTGTGCTTCATCTATGCTGGAGGTACATTGCATAAACTAATTTTAATAACAATTGTAATATCCTAAGCCAGTACACAAAACTATGGAAAGAGCTTACTAAGAAAAAGAACACCCGCTATATCCCAATTACCTTCAACGGCACTTTTTCATTTTTCCTTCTGTCATTACATACTTTGCATGGTTTACGGGTGGGTGGTGGCAGGGTAATGCTTATCTGGTTGTATATTGGTTTTGATACAATAGAGCCTCCGCCTGAATTATTCTGGTACACATTGGTTTCGTACCGACCGCTGTGTGCAGAGCCGGTAACCGTAACTGGCCCCGTTGGTAGAGGTGGCAGATCTGAACAGCCTGAACAATAGACAAGCTTGTGTTGGATATTGGCAATTTTATATCCCCTCAGCGCCAATACTTTGGCAGGTACAGATTGGGCAAACCAGAATCCGTCAGTGGGTACCATCCCCAGCATGATATTCACGTAACTGTCATGCACATAATACAGGGCCTTTCCTAAAAATACATAGTCGCCTCTGGTGAGTTGCTCTTTGGTTATATAGCTCATGTTGATCTTATTTCCATTCATATCTTGCACATAACTATTACTCATTGTACGGTCATTCAAATAAACAGCATCTACTTGTATGGAGGGGCGGTTGGCTAATTCTTGGTTAAACTGTCTTTCATATTTCACATAATCCACATGCCGTTTTTCTAAAAACATATCTTCTGCAAATGCAGTACGGGTATAATAACGCTTGTAACCAAAAGGCACAGCAGGAAAATACGGATCAAATACACCCAATTCAAATTCATTGTAATACTGATCCTGTGCTGCTTTAGCCGGGTCATAATAGTTATACTGCCATTGCTGGTTATAACTGTACACATATAATTGTTCGGCACCCATATTGGTTGATTTATCTGCAGCAGGATCGACACCGCTAAATTTTCCCAAGTAAGATTTGAAATATGCATCACCTTTTTGTGAAGGATGCAGCAAGCCCCAGTCAAAAGGTAAACCCTTTGCAGAAACGGGGCCGTAATAAATGGCTTCGGTTTGTTTATTCAAGCAAGAGGTTTCCATCTTTTTGAGTTTATCATTCCAGTAAGAATTGCAATCTTTCACATACACTTGCATTTTTTTTGGATGTAGCCAGTTGCTGTCTGGCAAAAGGTTTTTTAGCACCTGTTCTACTGGCAGTTTTTTACCTTGTATCCACCAGCCGATATCACGATAGTTTCCTTTTTCGCCGGGATATTCCACATACCCCAAACCGTAAGGAAGATTATCCACCATCATGCCTTTGTAAATAACCTCATTGGTAAGTGACATCTCTTTATAAATGGCTGCTTCCATTTGGGGAAACAGGCGGTACAATTGTGCCTGTTTGTTTACAGGCGGTGTATAAGGCTGACCGGCCATAAAATCGGCATACAAACCCAGGTTACTGTATTGTTGAAATATATCATCTGCCCCGGTCAAGACAGATACCAGTGGTCCTAGATGACCCGAAGCATCCACAGTATTGGTAAGACCAAAACCGGTTGCAGAACCTCTATAAAATTGTCCTATATACAAAGCGCCCGGCACGCCAGAGCAAGTAGAGAATTTTGGATCCGAATGATCCATTTCTGTCCGCAGCAATGCGCCATAGCCGTCCCAGGTAATTTTTCCGTATTCAAATAAAACCTGACCAGAGTAAAATATAACTGGAGTACGCCTTTTCTCTTTGTGTAAAATATTGATAAGGCAGCCCTCTGTGGGAAGCCCGTTATAAAACTCACCCCTAAACCAACACTCCATGAAGCTGCCATTTTTGGCCGTCAATAAGTAACAACTCAACTCACCAAAACCATCTGCTTTTCCGTTTATAAAATCACCAGTATATGACCAGTTATTATAACCCGTATTTCGGTTTGAAAAAGTGAGCTTACCCAACCCGTGAAAGGTATTGTTCTTCATCTCCCCTTCATAATATAATTTAAACTCCGGCAAGGGTGATTTTCCGTATTCCTTTTTTTCTTTCCTGCTAAGGGAAGGGGATAAATCCACCCTTGCATATTCACCTGCCTTCATTTTTCCATCGGCGAAATTGGTCTGATCACCACTGCCAAGCACTTTCATTTGGGGCTCAATACCAATACCTGCCATTGGGTAAACAATCCGTTGGGCACTCAACCGGCCATCAATCAGTTGGGCATTCAACCGGCTATCAATCATATTGGCAATTGCTATCAGAAAAAAAAATGCATGTTTCATATTCGATCAATTCAGGTTATCATTATTCTATAAAAATAAAAAGATTTATCATTCAAAAGAATACCCTGAAGACGGTAGTTGTTGTTTTTTGTTTGCAACAACTGACATACATAAATTTTATCCTTTTTCCTAGTGGTTGGTATACGCAATACTAGTATTCGAAAAATTGAAAATTATAATTTCAC
Organism: Ferruginibacter sp.; assembly: GCA_031430735.1. Classification (GTDB taxonomy): domain Bacteria; phylum Bacteroidota; class Bacteroidia; order Chitinophagales; family Chitinophagaceae; genus Ferruginibacter. The sequence goes on from JANPCB010000155.1 coordinate 4,979, forward strand.
AATAATAAAGTTAAGCCTGAAAGGCTGAATTAATATAGCATTCAAACAATATTATGAAGTCGAAATCCCGAAAGGATGGCTTTATTACTAATATCACCCCTTGGGGGTAAATACAGTTCCAAACACCCTTAGTGATTCCGACATCAAAGACAATTAAACGAAATTTAAGGCAAAAAAATAATGATTTAGTTCGCTTGACAAAAACGCCAGCACCAAATTGGGTTTTCTTCAAATCAACATCTCCAGCACGGGAGATTGCTTAATCCACTTTTAATTACAAGTATCCTGAACAACAAAAAAATATTTTTCTTTCCTGTAATAAATCATCTTCTCGTGCTACTTATATATAAAATACACGATTATGAAACAGGAATTATCCGCTAAAACTACTCCAAAATTCTCTCCGTTTAACCGATATGCTTACGTAGCATACATGGTACTCGTTATTTACCTTATTATAAAAGGCGATTACGAGTGGGCATTTACCAATCTGGGAATTGCACTTATTTTCGACCCGTTCGACCAATCTGTTAAATGGCAGCAAAGACCTTTGTATCAAAAAGTATGGCTGCTGTTGCATTTAGCCCTCACTTTTATAGGTTTGTTTTATACCATTTTCCTACAACACTAAACACTCCATTTAAAAATTTAAAAAAATGAAAAGAAATTTTCTACTGGCAATACTTTGCCTGTTATGGTCATCAGTTGTAGTAGCGCAACAAAACAGCACCGCCAATGCATTACTATGGAAAGTTACCGGCAACGGATTAAAGAAACCATCTTACCTCTTTGGTACCTACCACTTTTTTTCCAATGGATTTGTAGATACGATGCAAGCGGTAACAAATGCTTATGCTGCAAGCGACGCTGTTGTGGGAGAATTGGTTATTGATAACAATATACAAACTCCCATGATGGAAGCCTCCATGCTAAAGGGAACAACGCTGCAAAAAGAATTACCCGATACACTTTACACAAAAGCAAGCAATTGGTTTAAAGAAGAAGCCGGATTTGATATTGCACAACTAAACAAGGTTAGTCCCTTTGCTGTGATGTCTTTTGCAATGGCTATTACACAGCAAAAATATTTTCCAAACAAAAAGGGAGAAGTGCAACTGGATACATATTTCCAGCAAGCAGCAAAAAAGGATGGAAAGAATGTACTGGGTTTAGAGACAATACAGATGCAGGTTAAAGCCATTTTTGGACAGATGACCCTACAAAGACAGGTGGAGCTTTTAAGCGAATTGTTGAATGAAAAAGATGGATTGAAACGAATGATTGGCATTATGAATACTGCTTATACTTCTCAAAACCTGGGCGAGCTACAACAATTGATGTATGGTAACAGTTACAAGCCCGAAGAGCTAAAAGCATTGTTGGATGACCGCAATAATTATTGGATGCAGCAACTACCCGAACTGATGAAAGAACAATCTTTGTTTGTTGCCGTAGGAGCTTTACATTTGGTAGGAAAAACTGGTTTGGTCAATCAATTAAAAGAGAAGGGTTATACAATAACACCCGTAAATACAAAAAATTAGTGAGCGAAAAAGAATTTTTGTCACAACTTAAAGAACACCAGAATATCATTTATAAGCTGGTGCATCTTTATGCCAACACAGAAGAAGACAAGAAGGATCTTTACCAGGAGATCGTATTGCAAGCATGGAAAACGTACGCAGCTTTTAGGGGCGAAGCCAAGTTCAGCACTTGGTTATATCGTCTTTGTTTAAATACAATCTTCACTATTCAACGAAAAACAAACAGGATTGAATATACCGATACCATAAAGTATGAGGAGCAGTATTCTTCTACACCAACTTCCGACGAAGCAGAGCGGTTGTACAAAGCCATTCGTACATTGCCCGAAACGGAAAGGGCTGTGATATCGCTGCATTTGGATGGGTATGACAATAAAGAAGTAAGTGAGCTAATAGGCATAACAGCAAATTTGGTGGCTGTAAAACTTCACCGGATTAAACAACATTTGGCAACACTTTTAAAAGATATATAATGGACATCAAAAATATATGGGACCAAGCCAGCGGAAGTGATAATGCATTGAACAAAATATTTGAGCAAAAAGATTTTGGAAACTTTCCATCTAAATTGCCTTTAGTAAAATTAAAGAAAAACCTTTTGATGAGTCTAATTTTGGCTGCTCTTCTTACTATCTTTTATGTGCCGTTATTTTACTTTATCGGGATCTGGCAGGTTCATATAGCTTTAGCAATTGCCATACTTTTTAATATTTATGTAGGGTTTGATACTTGGAAATTGTATAATAACATTAATGTAAACGTTTCTACAACAAACTCGTTAAAAGAAGAGCTGCAAAAAAACTATTCAAGTTTTCAAAGTTGGTGGCGAATACAGGAAAGATTGGGTTTATTTGTTTATCCAATAGCAGCAACCGGAGGTTTTATATTGGGTGGCGTAGAAGGTTCGGGCAAATCGGTAGAAGCATTTTTGTACAATCCAACAATGTTGCTTGTACTCGGAGTTACGCTGGTAGTTTTAGTTCCATTATGCTATTATGGAGCAAAATGGATGTTCAACTTTGCTTTTGGCAAGCACTTGAAAAGACTAAAGGCAACTATCGATGAATTGAACTGAGAAATTTAGACAGGTTAATTTAAAACAACAAAGCTATTCAAGTTAATTTTTTCATATACTGTCTCAGAGGGGTTTTATCGAGCGAAGCACTCAAAAATTACAACGCTAATAATTTAAGCTCATCCCAAAACCCAACCCCATATCGCTATCGTAATGTGTAGTAACAGATAAATTTTTGCCTACAATATAGCGCAGCCCTGCCATATACTCTTTATCTGTATTTGCCATAAAACTAAAACGCAGTCTTTTGCTTACAGGTATATCTTCTCTCATTAATTGTAAACGTATATTTCCATCTGTATAAATTTCCGATTGAAATTTTAATAGCATCGGTAAAGTATATTCCAAACCAACGCTTATTTGTGTACGTTCATCTTTTGTACTTTCTTGTCCAAACAAGTTTTTTTCAACTTCATTTATTCCTAATTTTCTATATCTCCAATCAAAACCAATAAAAGGCATTATCCATTGCATTTTACCAATGTATCGGCCTATATGCGTTTCTGTTTCGTAGCCGTGCATATCGTGGTAACCCAACCGCCATTCTGTACCAATGCTCCAACGGGTGTTGCTAAACATTGCCATACCATCATTGCCATTGGTTGCAAAATCATTTTCTCCCATAAAATGAAAACGCCTATCGTCTGCAAATAATTTTCGCTTTGCCAATTTTGCGTTTGGTATTTCGGGGTTTGGTGCTTGGTCTTTGTATGTAAATACCCTGCCCATACCAGCCATCATATGGTAAAGGATGTGGCAATGAAAAAACCAATCTCCTTCTGCATTTGCATTAAATTCTAAAGTGTCTGTTTCCATAGGCATAATGTCCACAATATTTTTAAGTGGTGCATAATCGCCTTGTCCGTTTAGCAATCTAAAATCGTGACCGTGTAAATGCATGGGGTGGCGCATCATGCTACCATTGTATAAGACGATTCTTACATTTTCGCCTTTGTGTATTAAAATTTTATCTGCCTCGCTTACTACTTTATTATCTAAACTCCACACATAACGATTCATATTTCCGCTCAATTCAAAACGCAATTCTTTCACAGGAGCATTTTTTGGTAAAGAAGAATTGGTTGTAGATTTTAGCATGGCATAATTTAATGTAACAATATCAGAAAGCTTATTGCTATTATACTCATCTTCCATTTTCATATCGCCCATTGCCATCTGCTCTTTGCCATTTGCCAACTGCTCTTTGCCAACTGCCAACTGTTCCCCCGTTATCTCCGGATACATCACCACATTCATATCCATTTGGTTCAAGCTCATTTGCATATTCATGTCATCCAAGTCACCATTCATTTTCATCATTCCGTTCATCATCTTCATGCCTTCAAAATATTTTAGTTTTGGTAATGGCGCTACCAATTCTTTTATACCACTGCCTACATACAGCGAAGTAGATTTTGTTCTATCTTCTGATGTGGCCAATAATTCATACGAGGTTTTATCATTTGGAATAGTGACTACTATATCGTATGTTTCTGAAACGGCAATAATCAATCTATCTACTTCTACAGGTTCTACATCGTTGCCATCATTGGCTACCACGGTTATTTTACCACCTGCATATGTAAGCCAAAAATAGGTAGATGCTCCAGCATTGGAAATGCGTAAACGAACTTTATCTCCAGCTTTAAATTGTGAAAGTTGCTGTTCATTCTTTCCATTCATTAAAAATTTTTCATAATACACATCACTCACATCCATTGCATTCATTCGTTTCCATTCGTTTTTTACTTTGGTTTTAAAATGCCCTTGCCGTATTGCCTCCGCATAACTTTGTGTGGTACCTTTTTGTATAGCAAACCAATCGGTAGCGTTGTGCAACATACGGTGAACATTTTCAGGTTTCCTATCTGTCCATTCGCTTAATATAATTGGTATAGTAGGCAAATCATCAATACCTTTTCTCCAAACCTTATCCTCCACCCCATCCGAAGAGGTGGGAACTTTTTTATTCATTATAAAACTACCATACATACCTATTTGCTCTTGCAGGCCGCTGTGGCTATGGTACCAATGTGTGCCGTGTTGTATAATGACAAACCTGTATAAGTGATTTGTATGCGGCTTTATTGGCATTTGTGTGAGGTTGGGTACACCATCATACCTATTAGGCAATAACAAACCATGCCAATGTAATGAAGTGCTTTCGTTCAATTCGTTGTGTACAACAATCTCAGCTGTATCCCCTTCAGTAAAAGTAAGTGTAGGCATGGGTATTTGTCCGTTTACGGCAATGGCTCTTTTATTTTTGCCACTAAAATTTACGATTGTATCTCTAATGTATAAATCGTAGTGAACCGTTTTGGGGGCTGCAATATTTACAAGTGTTTTAGTTGATGTAACCATATCCCTATTGCCCAAGTTGTTTCCATCTGCAGAAAACGCAGGCTCTTTTGTAGATGAGCCTTTCACAGGCATCTCCATTGCATCATATTTTTTATCTGTTATTTTTTTTACAGATACCGTTTTGTCTTTTACCAATTTCATACCACACTTTGGGCAGTTGCCCGGTTTACTGGCATGTATTTCGGGGTGCATCGGACAAGTGTAAGTTACAAGCATTGGCTTGATCTCTTTTTTATCGATATCCATTCCTTTCATCTCCTCTCCCTTTGTAGAAACCTGTTGTGCTTGTACAAAAGAATGAAGGGCAAGAATGAACATTATTAGTCCTATTTTCTTCATCATTAACTCCTTTTAATTTCTATTAATACTGGTATAATTTAAATAAATTTATTTGATTCATTTTAAAGGTTAATACTATTAGGTATGGACTTTATAATTCCTCCTGTTTAAACCTTTTATACTACGATTTTTTCTCTAATACCATACCGCACTTAGAACATTTACCCGGTTTAGCACTGGTAACTTCTGGGTGCATTGGGCAGGCATACATGGCTGTCATTTTTTTCATTTTATCGTTGCACATTTTACCACTCATCTCCATACAATCGCCGTCTTTCATCATCATTTTTTTACCATTTTTCATGATACATTCTCCATTTTTCATACATTTTGTACCATTTTTCATTACCATATTTTTTTTCATTGGCATGGTTTTGCCATCTTTCATTACCATCATTTTACCATCTTTCATCATACAACAATCTTTCATTGTGGTAGATTTCTTTTGGGTTTGTGCAGATGCATTAAACGATACGAATAGTAAAATCAATGCAAAAACAGCAGCCATTTTTACAAATACTAATTTTTGAATTCTCATGATAAAAATATTTTTATTTCGTCAGTACTGCTGTTGCCCAGTCTTCAGTTTTGCTGTTGCCCGTATTTATTATTTTTTTACTTTTAAAAAACTTGCATTAATAGCTACCACCACTGTGCTTACTGTCATTAACACGGCACCTGCAGCTGGACTCAATAAAATACCTTGCTTATACAAAACACCTGCTGCCAAAGGCAATGCAATTACATTGTAGCCTGTAGCCCAAATTAAATTCTGAACCATTTTTCGGTAAGTAGCTTTGCCAAATAAAATTAAACTGACAATATCTTTTGGGTTACTGTTTACCAAAACTATGCCTGCAGTTTCTGCTGCTATGTCGCTTCCACTCCCAACCGCTATACCTACATCTGCAATGGCCAAGGCAGGGGCATCGTTTACTCCATCCCCTGTCATGGCTACAAACTCACCTTTGGCTTGTAGTTCTTTTATTTTCTCCAATTTTTGATGTGGTAATACTTCAGCAATAAAGCTTTCCATACCCAACGTATCGCTTACAATTTTTGCTACTTTGCTGTTATCACCCGTAAGCAAAATCGATTTAATGTTGTTTTCTTTTAAGGTCTTTATGGCACTAGCAGATTCAGGACGTATCTCATCGGATAAAGCAATGTATCCCGCTAGTTCATTATTTACAATTACAAATACAACTGTTTCTGTATCGTTGGCCGTAAAGCCTTCGGGAATTATTACGTTGTTTTCTTTTAAATATCCAGGACTAACCACCAATATTTTCTTGCCTTCTACCATTGCTTCTACCCCTTTGCCTGTAATGGCATTAAAATTTTCTGTAGCAGGTATGGTAATTGATAACTCTTTTGCCTTTTGTAAAATACCAGTTGCTATGGAATGTTCTGATTTTTGTTCTAAGGCAGATGCCAAACGAATAATTTCATTTTCTGGGCCCGTCCCTGCGCTTTCCTTTGAAGAGGTGGAAAGTGTAACAATTTTTGATACTTCAAATTTCCCTACCGTCAAAGTACCAGTTTTGTCAAAAACAATGGTGGTTATTTTTCTTGCATTTTCAAAGGCTGTTCTGTTTTTAATGAGCAATCCATTTTTTGCTGATAATGCGGTAGATTTTGCAACCACCAACGGAACTGCCAAACCCAATGCATGTGGGCAACAAATGACGATTACTGTAACCATTCGCTCCATAGCAAAAGCCAACGATTGCCCTGTGAGATACCAATATAAAAATGTGGCAATACCAGTAACAAGTGCTATAAAGGTTAGCCATCTTGCTGCTTGGTTGGCTAATAGCTGTGTCTGCGATTTTGATTTTTGTGCATCGTCTACCAACTTAATAACCTGTGATAAATACGAATCTTTTGCTGCATGGCTTACCGTAACTTTTATAGAACCATTACCATTAATTGCCCCTGCAATTACCTTATCAGCCTTTACTTTTTGTACCGGCTTACTTTCGCCTGTAAGCATGCTTTCGTTAAGATAACTTTCACCTTCGAGTATAATTCCATCTGCCGGCACTTTTTCGCCTGGCTTTACTAAAATAATATCGTTTTCTTTTAGTGTTTCGGTTTTTACATCCTGCACCAAGTTGGGCATTACTAAATGTGCATCTGCAGGCATAAGCTGCACCAACAGTTCCAATTCTTTTGATGCACCTGCAACAGATTTCATTTCTATCCAATGCCCCAAAAGCATAATGAGAATCAAGGTTGCTAATTCCCAAAAAAAGTCCATGCCTTGTAACCCAAATACAATTGCTACGCTGTATATGTATGCAACTGTAATGGCGAAGCCAATTAAAAACATCATACCGGGGTTCTTTGCTTTTACTTCGTCCACTAAGCCTTTTAAAAAAGGCCACCCCCCATAAAAAAATACAATGGTTGACAAACCAAAGAGAATATATTGAGAACCTGCAAACGCCCAATCTACGCCCAAAAATTCTTGAATCATCATTGATAAGAGCATGATAGGAACAGTAAGAAAAAGCACAAAATAAAATCGCTTTTTAAAATCGGCAATCATAGTGTTGTGGTTGTGTCCTTCGTGTCCCATAGTTGGGTTGCTACTATGTTGATGTTGCGAATGAGTATCTTTATTATCTACTTTTACCAATACCAACGTCATTCCGCATTTTGGGCAATTACCCGGCTTATCCTGCATTACTTCAGGGTGCATGGGGCAAGTATATTCTTGTTGAATAATTGGGTGTTCCATCATTTATATTTTATACCTAACGTGGTGTTCCATATCTATAAATAAAAAATAGCCAATTATCTTTTCCACATCATATTCGATTGTAAAATATATTGTGATGAAAAATCATTGTTATTTGTAATAGGATGCCTATAACCGATTCCAAGCAGGAAATTTTTATTAACCCTTACTTTTATCCCACCAAGAAGATTAAAAATGGCACTTGATTCTTTTACTGTTTTCCCTGATAATTCCACAACTAAAAAAACTTTTTTGGTAAGTTCATAAACTACAGCAGCACTACCATCAACCAAATCTTCTCTTGGTTCATAATGAAATGCTTGGTTAAAAACAAAATGAGATTTTACAATAGCTGTAGAAAACCCTATAACTGTATTAACACGTCTTACATCCTTCTCTGTAGGAATTTCAAACTCTATGATTGAAGAAATTCCACTCATACCATCTTTGCTTTTAAGTATTGCAAATTGAAACATTATTTCAAATGTGGGATTACTGTGAAATGTCCCTTCTGCTTCAAGCAATATGCCAACCGTTTTTGTAATGCCCGTCATATACTGAACATTAAATTCTGTGTTTGATTTTCCATCTATTCGGGTGGGCAAAATGGATGCCCTCAATCCAGTTGTACCAATACTCAAAGGCATTCCCATATGTGTTAGAAAAGGCATTGGAAACATTTTATGTTCTGGCATATCCGCCATTTCCTTTTTTGCAACTAATGATGTGTCCATTTTCATTCCTGCTGTATGTTGGCTACAAGCTGAAAAGATATTAACAATGATGAGAACGAGTAAAATAAAGACTCTTTTTATACCATTGTTAAAAGAATGTATAAATATTTTCACTTTGCTTTTTTTAACTACAAAAGAATTTTCGTAACATACTGCAAGCTAGCTTTTATGTTATCGCAAATTTTATACAAGAATTAAAAAGGCTTACATCATTCACACATTTTACTTTCTTGATGAGTTGCGGCTAACTATAATTTCCCATTCGCCTTTTATTTTTTTACTGTAGATGGCAACTCCTTTACTTTTACTTCTGTACTATCTCATTCAATAACGATTTCATAAGAATAAGTTTCAATGGTAAAAGCATGATTACTTTCTATCTGTATTTCTACATTATAATCGCCCTATTAAAAATATTTAAATTGTTTTTAAATCATGTGCAAGGTGATACGCTGCAAAATTTATTTTTTTTTCACCAACAATTCCCAACCTGTAATACGATTTTTTAAATTATTTACCGTATTCGTCATTTTCTTTTTTTCACCTAAAACAATTGCTTTTTTTGCAGCTTCTATTGCTGCAGGATAATCTTTTAAATCTGCAAATATTTTTTGCTTTAAATTAGGAAAGGAAAAATTTTCTGCGTCTAAAGCCTCTGCCTCGTTAAGCCAATTTATTGCTTGCTTTAAATCTCTTTTTGTACTATAATAATAAGAAGCAGATTGAAACAATAATGTAGCATCTTTTGATTTTTGCTCAATTATATTTTTTTGAATAAGGCTCATTATTTTTTCATCTGCCCTACTTTTTAAAGGGATTTTTACAAGTGTATTTTCCCATATTATTTTTAAAAACCCTTCTCCTCTATCATTTATATCATTAAGTTCTATGGTAAATGTTTCATAAAAGTTTTTTATTTTTTCTACAGGCACTGTAAAACGAGCAACATCTTTTTTTGCATCATAACCGGCACTGCCGTGCAAAGTAGTATCTGTATTTACAATAACAGTCCAACTATTTACGCTTGGTATGGTAAAAAGGGAGTATTTTCCTGCTGGCAATACTTTATCTCCAAAAACAATTTCTTCATTGCATTTAAGTGAAGTGGCATTGCTAGCACCTGTTCTCCACAAACTATCCATTGGTACAAGTTCTCCAAATATTTTTCTACCCCTAGCTAGTGGCCTGGCATACGATACATTTATGATAGTACTACCTATTTCTTGCTCAAAGCTTGCCTCTGGACTTGGAGATGTGGTTTTAATAATTATACTTTCTTGTGAAAAGCATATTAAACTAAGCAATATGCTAAAAGACACTAAAATTGTTTTTTTCATTTTTCTTTTTTTTAAGTTTATTCTTCCTTATTTACTTGTATGGTACTTACCCAATTAATAATTATTTCTTTTTGTACTGCTGTCAGCTTTGCATTTGTATGAATGATTGTATAAGAAGGCAAAGGCATTTCGCCTGCTTTAATTTGTTTAACAATTCTATCCAATTTATTTTCTTGCTTTCTTGTACTGTAGTTTGCCCATTCATCAAAGTTTACATTTTCTTTAGCTTCCTTTATATGCATTTCTACTAACAATCTAGCAGGCTGAACAACATCGTACCATTTATAATTGGTATTGTTGCTATGACAATCGTAGCAAGATGTTTGCAAAATATTTTGCACATCAACTGGCACTTTATAAACCGTATTAAAACCTACAGTAGAAACCTGCCCCTTGCTACTATTACGGGCAGGTTGATAAAATTGTATCAAAATAAAAATTAAAAACCCTATAAAAAATATTCTTTTAAATACTTTTTTCATTTAAAACTCTTTTTTTACAGAACCACAGGTAAGCATTTGGGTGCCGAAGTAAGGGTTTTTTATTTCTTTTGTTTCGCTAATCCAAGTAGCTCCTTTACCATCGTCATACATTGGGCAAAAATCTTGGTATAGTTTTGTAGAAGA
>JANPCB010000156.1:0-1813 GCA_031430735.1 Ferruginibacter sp.
ATACAATCCATCCGATAAAGAATACTCCCATAAATATCCGGCAGGCGGATTATTATTAGGATGTGTCGCTAAAATTTCATGGGATAATATGGTACTGATTTGTGCCACTATTATTTTGCAAAAACAGTTACTTCATAAGAACTTGCTGCAGGTGCAACATTAAAACGAACCCTTGCTGTATTAGCATCTGGGCATTCCTTATCAGTTAAAACTTCATCCCAAGGACTTGAATTTCTACGCACCACAATTGTTACTTTCCTTGTATTAAAATTATGTGTCAAATCAAATTGTGTAGCGGAACCATCGCCAATAACAGCTGATGCCGATTTTACAAGCAATGTGCTTGTTTTTAATTTTAATGGTGTCACAAATCTAACATCATCTGTTCCTGCATCTGTTTCTGCCTGTGTTGCTATTTCTGCAATACCTTGGCTTGTTTCTGTAGCCGCCGTAGCACCAGTACCAAATTGTACAAAAGCTGGTGAGCCACTACCTAAAGTAAAATTTACAGTTGTTTGTCTCCAAGATGTAGATGCATTAGTTCCCTCTTCTACTGCAACAATAGCTTGTTCTAATTCATTAGAAGTATTAGCATCTAACGATCTTGTCATTGCAGTTGCAGCACCGGTCCAAATGTAAATACCATTTTCAGCACCTGTAGTTTGGTTCTTAACCAAAACTCTATCTCCATTTGTAAGCGCTATTCCATCAATAGATGCACCAGGCGAAGCAATATTTATATTTGAAACCGTTGATACTCTTACGCTATCTTTTGGAGATAATCCTTCTATGGCTGCATTAAGTTGTGCTACGGTTGCGGCATCTTGTGGATTTACACCATCAGGTAGGTTTATGATTTTGCCTTCATTTACAAAATCAAGTGTGGTTTTAACTTGTTGTGACATTTGAATTAGTTGTCTATTAACATTCTGCCAGTAGTTGGCGAAGTGAATGTTACAATTACAAAATTGTGATTTACGGTATCATCCGTAACGGTGGCAAGTATTATTTCACCTGCCAAATTATATAGTGTTACATCTACTGGTCTGCCAAGATTATGGTTGTAAGTAAATGTGGTTTGATTAGTAAATGTGAAACAAATAGAATTATCGCTTGAAGCTGGCGAACCTGCCAAAGCTGGCTCTTTAAATTCAATTACATTAACCTCACTCAAATCATCGTTTGTTCGGTTTATTTTTACCAATTGAGAAATAATACAGTTGTATTGAGAAGTGCCAAAAACAAATGTTACAGGCTGCAAATAATCATTGCCATTCTTAACTAAAATTTTGTAAAAATTGTTTTGAAGCAAAAAGCCTGAAGGTAAATCGGCTTTAGGAATTACCAAATCTCCATCAATATTTGTAGTTGTAAGCCTTTGGTAAAGATTATTACTGTTAGTCTTTGATACTACCCAATACAAAGGAAAACTGGCAGGAAATCCAGCTCTTACTACAATGTTGTTGCAGCTTTCAATTATTGCTTCGTAACAGGCTTTTTCACAACTCAAAATGGTAATTTTAAAACAAATATACTCTAATTGATAAAATAATTATCTTTGAGAGTAAAATATTTTAAATATGTGGGTATTATTGCCAGTTTATGATGGAGTTTCTGCTTATCCTGAAACATTGGTTAATTTGGATAGTTGGAAGTATTTAGTAGCTGAAGGGGCTACTCAAAGTAAGTTTAAAGATGGTGCAATAGAAATATTGATTGATATAGAATTCGCCACATTAGCCAATCAAATAAAAGTTTTAACGGGTGGAGTTGATATTGCTGGAAACCCACTTTAAACTTTGTGAAACCAACT
>JANPCB010000157.1:0-20398 GCA_031430735.1 Ferruginibacter sp.
ACTTTCATAAAAGATTATAATTTTACAAAAAAACCTTCGCTTTTGCGAAGGTTTTTTTGTAAAATTTATTTTTTCTAATTGGATTTAAATTGTTCAATAACGGATAGTCATTAAACAATTTAAATCCAATTAGAAAAAATAAATTTTACAAAAAAACCTTCGCAAAAGCGAAGGTTTTTTTGTAAAATTATAATCTTTTATGAAAGTTATTAAACTATCTTAAGCAGCTTTTTTAGCTACTTTTTTACCCTTTTTAGCTACAGCTTTATTAGTGGTGGCTTTTACTGGAGCTGAAACTGGTGTAACAGCATCGGAAGTAGCCATAGCAGGAATTCCAGCCTTTAATTTAGCATAATCGTCAGCACTTAATACTTCTCCTTTGATAGTGATACTCTTGGTATCATCTGCACCGGCAAATTTTACATTCATGTGCTTTTCAAATGCGCCCAAACCGCCTGCATTGTAAGTAGCGGTAATAGTTCCTGTTTTGCCAGGTGCAATAGGCGTTTTTGTATAATCACCAATTGTACAACCGCATGTAGGACTTGCACTCTCTATAATCAAATCTTTCGTACCAGTATTTACCACTGTAAAAATAGCAGGAGCAGGTATCCCTTGTGGAATTTTACCCATTTCTACTGTCTCCATTTTAATTTTTGCAATATCATCAGACTTCACTTGAGCAAAAGAAGTAGCTGTAAGTGCAAACGCTGCAAAAGAAAATAATAATTTTTTCATACCCTGTTTTTTTAGTTTTATTTTTAATTTAATTTTTAATTTTTCAAATCATTCACCGCCTCATTAGTTGGTGCACTAGTAGTAGGTGTTTTCCATACCTCCCCTTTTATAAGTATCACTTTTGATTGTGTTCCATTGTAAGTAACGGTTATAGACTTTGTAAATGGCCCTTCGGCTGCAGCATTGTATCCTACAGTAATTTTTGATTTTTGGCCTGCTCCTATTTCCTTTTCTTTATCCCACTCTGGCGTTGTACATCCGCAACTTGCTTGTACATTATCCAATTTGAAAGCTGTAGTACCTGTATTTGATACTTCAAAAATATGGGTAACCGGCTTCCCTTGTGGTATTTTACCGAAGTCAAATTCAGTTTCTTTTAAACCAAGGGTTTCGGCCAATACTGGCTTCACTGCATTTTCAGCGGTTAAAGCAGCAGGTTTAACCGCCATTGTAGGTGCGGCTTTGCTAGCCTCTTTTGCATGGTTATGTCCAGCATGTTCATCAATAACGGCTGTTTGTGCATTCGATATCAAAGCACCTAAGCCCAGTGTACAAACAAAAAGTATTTTTTTCATATTAGTTGTTTTTCAATTTTAGAGCCCAAATATACAAAAAGGTTTTCTTTTCAAATAATTTCAATTTGTTATCTAAGTATTTTAACAAAACGCTTTTATTTCAATAATTTTACAGCAATTTAAAAATATGGATACTTTGAACGAAATAGACGCTGCATCATTAGAAAAATTAAGTTTCGATAATTTTCGCAATGAAGTAATAAAAGATTACCACAATGCATGCATAAGTAGGGAAGCTAGCTTACTTGGACGAAAAGAAGTGCTTACTGGAAAAGCTAAATTTGGCATTTTTGGAGACGGGGCAGAAGTACCACAAATAGCTATGGCTAAGTTCTTTAAGCAAGGAGATTTTCGTTCTGGGTACTATCGGGACCAAACTTTTATGTTTGCCAGTGGATTATCTACTGTTCAACAATTCTTTGCCCAATTATATGCAGATACTGATGTAACGCACGATCCTTTTAGTGCCGGCAGGCAAATGAATGCACATTTTGCAACCAAAATGGTTGATGACAATGGGGATTGGTTGCCTTTAGCACATATAAAAAATGTATCAAGCGATATAGCCCCAACTGCAGGCCAAATGCCAAGAGCGCTTGGTTTAGCTTTTGCAAGCAAATTTTTTAGGCAGGTAAAAGAACTAGAAAAGGATACAAACCTTAGCAATAATGGAAACGAAATATGTTTTTGTACTATTGGAGATGCTTCTACAAGTGAAGGGCATTTTTGGGAAACCATCAATGCAGCAGGCGTTTTACAAGTTCCATTGGCTGTTTTTGTTTGGGATAATGGCTATGGTATTTCTGTACCAAAAGAACACCAAACCACCAAAGGTTCTATATCAGAAGCACTTGCCGGATTTCAAAAAAATGAGGGTACAAATGGGTTTGATATTTACAAACTTAAAGGTTGGGATTATGCCAGTATGTGCGAAGTGCTAGAACCCGCCATCGAAAAAATAAGGGAAACACATACACCTGCCATTTTTCACATAGAAGAAATAACACAACCACAAGGCCACTCCACCTCTGGCAGCCATGAGCGTTATAAAAATATAGAAAGATTAAATTGGGAAAGAGAATGGGATTGCATAAAACAAATGCGCAATTGGATTTTGGAAAATGCACTTGCTTCCGAAGAAGAATTAAAATCGGTAGAAGAAGAAACCGTTGCTTTTGTAAAACAAAGTAAGCAAGCTGCATGGGAAGAATACTTAAATCCTATAAAGGCAATTGTATCCGAAACGGTAACATTACTTCAAAATACAAACAACGAAGCTGCCAGCAAGCATGCGGCTACTTTGGCATCTTTACGTGAGCCATTGCGAAGGGATATTTTAAAAACACTGGCAATTGTTTTATACGATTTACCTGCTGCAGAAGCGAGCACAGTTAGGAATTATTACAATACTTTACTCAATAGCAGCAATAAATTGTATGATGCTTTTTTGTACAATGAAGGACCAAAATCCGCTTTAAAAGTGCCAGTTATAGCTGCCCAATACGATGAAACTTCTGCAACAATAAACGGTTACGAAGTACTCAACAAATATTTTGACCAACTTTTTGCCAGCAATAATAAAGTAGCTGCATTTGGCGAAGACCTAGGATTTATTGGAGATGTGAACCAGGGCTTCAGCGGCTTGCAAGAAAAGTATGGCAAAGAAAGAATTTTCGATACGGGTATAAGGGAACTTACCATTATGGGACAAGGCATAGGCATGGCTTTGCGAGGATTGCGCCCCATTGCCGAAATTCAATATTTAGATTATTTATTGTACGGCTTGCAACCATTGAGTGACGATGTAGCTACCACTCATTTTCGTACTGCTGGCCAACAAAGTGTACCACTCATAGTACGTACACGTGGGCATAGGCTTGAGGGCATTTGGCATAGTGGCTCGCCTATGGGTATGATTGTAAATGCGCTACGTGGCATGTATGTGTGTGTACCACGCAACATGACACAAGCTGCAGGCATGTACAATACGCTCCTACAAGGCAACGACCCAGGACTGGTAATAGAATGCTTAAATGGCTATCGCTTAAAAGAAAAACTACCCAGCAACTTACACGCATTTACTGTACCACTTGGTGTGCCAGATATTTTAAAAGAGGGTACAGATATAACCATAGTAAGCTACGGCTCTACATTGCGTATAGTACAAGAAGCAGCAGAAACGTTGGCTAAAATGGATATCAGTTGCGAAGTTATTGATGTACAAACCTTATTGCCTTTCGATATAAACCATCTCATTGTAGCGTCGCTCAAAAAAACAAACAGGATAATTTTTGTAGACGAAGATGTACCAAGTGGTGCCGCCGCTTATATGTTCAATAAAGTAATGGAAGAGCAAAAAGGATACAAATATTTAGATGTAAGCCCCCGCACCCTTACCGGAAAAGACCACCGCCCAGGATATGGCAGCGATGGAGATTATTTTGCAAAACCAAATGTAGAAAATGTGGTAGCAGCAGTGAAAGAGATGATGGAGGAGTAAGTAGTGGGCAGGGGACAGAGGGCAGTTGGTCCCGCAATTCTGCGGGAGCAGTTGGCAAAAATGTTGGGGCTATGGACAGTAAACAATTTTCATCAGTTGTTCCCGCTATACATTACAACCTGCCTGCCGGCATAGGCTGGTCTTTTGTTCGTTCCTCACAAAAGTATTTCCACTTCTATCGGGCAGCCCGTCCACTTTTTTTTTTCAAATGAGCAATAATCTGTAACTGTATTATAAAATCGTAACTTAATTTTTTAATACCCTTTAAAAAAACAGCATAGCAGTTGTAAAAGTTATCGAAGTAATTGCAACATCAAAAGTAAGTTTTGAAGAAGCAGGAAAAGAAGTTTCTAAAACCATCAGAAATATAGATTCTGTATAGATAAAATACCAAAAAGTACAGGTTTCCTATGGCGAAATTTCATCGTTGGGTGAAGTGTGCAAAGTGAGTTTTAGAATTGAGGGTGGGGAATAATATCTTCTGTTTATCGTATCAAAAAAGCAAATAATCTTATAAAAAAAACCAACCATGGAAAATCAATTAAATGAAAACGATTTCTTATCAGAAAATATTTTCGAAAACGTACAAGCCAGTACGGGAAAGAGGTTTGGCAATTATCTTATTGACTTAGTCATTGTATACATCATTGTAATTGGTTTAGGTATTGTTTATCTTCTTATTAATCCTGCGGCAATAGACGAAATAGATGATAATGATGCAGGTAATAATTTATTAGACAGGCTATTGTTCTTACTTGTTTATGGTATCATTCTGGGAATTGTAGAAGGAATAGGAAAAGGAAAAACTATTGGAAAACTAATTACAGGAACGAGGGCAATGAATGAAGATGGATCTAAAATTACATTTTCTACCGGTTTTATAAGAGGGCTATGCAGGGCAGTTCCATTTAATGCATTTAGTGCTTTAGGTACACCCTCTTATCCTTGGCACGACAAATGGACAAACACAATCGTAATTGATGAGAAGTTATCAAATTTTAAGGAAAGGTCGTAGGTATTCGCCTGTGGCGAATACTGTGTAATGGGTGAGAAATTATCTAATTAAATGGAAAGCATTTTATACAGTATTCGCCTGTGGCGAATACTGTGTAAAAAACAATAGGGCGAATGTTATTCGCCCTATTGTTTTTTGCATTCGCCATAGCGAATGCAAAATGCCAAAGCACTCGCCACAGGCGAGCGCCTACGAAAAAGCGAGCGCCTACTTTAAATTATGATACACTTTCTGCACATCTTCATCCTGTTCCAAATGGTCTACTAATTTCAACACATCATTGGCCTCCTCTTCATTAAGCTCAACCAAAGTGCCAGGTATACGGGTAAGCTCTGCACTTATTAGTTCTAGTCCTTTATCTTCTATGGCCTTGTTCATGGTACCAAATTCTGCAAAAGCAGCTCGGATGATGATATTCCCCTCTGCATCCTCTCCTATTTCTTCTAAGCCAAAATCTATTAACTCCAATTCTAATTCATCTACATTCAATTTGTTGTTTTTTACTTTAAACTCCCCCATACGGGTAAACGTAAATGCAACGCTACCTGTTGTACCCAAAGCTCCTTTAGCTTTCGTAAAATGCATGCGCACATTGGCTACAGTTCTAGTTGTATTATCAGTAGCGGTTTCTACCAATACAGCCACGCCATGCGGGGCATAGCCTTCATACACCATTTCGTCGTAGCTGCTTATGTCTTTGCCCATGGCACGCTTTATGGCCGCTTCTACACGGTCTTTTGGCATGTTACAAGCTTTTGCATTTAGGTAACACCTTCTTAATGCCGGATTATTTTCTGGCTCTGGGCCTGCAGCTTTTACTGCTATGGCTATTTCTTTACCTATACGGGTAAAATCTTTTGCCATTTTATCCCAGCGTGCAAACATGGCACCTTTTCTTACTTCAAATATGCGACCCATCTTTATTTAAGATTTAATATGTATGATTTTTTAGGTTGGCAAATTTATGGATTGTTTTTTAATGTTTGTATCTATTCGCATGTGGCGAATACAATTATAATTCTTTCCTCATTGCAATACACTTTATCTGTTGCAAAATATAAGCTGAGAAAAGATTTGTTGCTGCTTACAGCCCCTACCTGCCGGCCAGCAAAGGCAGGTAGAAGCGAAAAGCCCGAACGAGTGCCGAGGAACGAGAAACGAGAGAGGGCTTGAAGCGTATAGCGGGAAACTAATGTACTTTCATATTCTATGCCCCATGCTCCAAAAACTCATCACTTAGAACCTAAAACTTATTACTTAGAACCTAAAACTTATCACTTAAAACCTAAAACTTATCACTTAATCCCCCCAAAAAGTTCCCCATCTCAACACACATTACTCATTACTAAATACTAATTTTGCAGAATGAGCAAAGGGAAAGTTTTGATGGCAATGAGTGGCGGTATAGATAGTACTGTAGCTGCTCTTATGCTTCACAAAGAAGGATATGAAGTGATAGGTATTACCATGAAAACATGGGATTATGAAACCAGTGGCGGTGGTAATACCGGCAAAAAAGAAACGGGTTGCTGCAACCTCGATAGTTTTAATGATGCACGCCAAGCGGCTGTGCAGCATGGGTTTCCGCATTTTATATTGGATATAAGAGAGGAGTTTGGCGGTTTTGTAATAGAAAATTTTGTAGAGGAATATATTGCTGGGCGCACACCCAACCCTTGTGTAATGTGTAATACGCATATAAAGTGGCGTGCCTTGCTAAAACGTGCCGATGCCCTTGGTTGCGAATTTATTGCCACTGGGCATTATGCGCAAGTGCACCAACATACAAATGGAAGGTATTTTATAAGCAAAGGATTGGACGAAACCAAAGACCAAAGCTATGCACTATGGGGCTTACAACAAGATTTGCTTGCTCGTACTTTACTTCCGTTGGGTACTTTTCATAAAACGGCCATACGTCAAATGGCACACGATTTTGGTTATCCTGAGTTGGCTAAAAAAAGTGAGAGCTACGAAATTTGTTTTGTACCCGATAACGATTACCGTGGATTTTTGAAAAGAAAGGTAGAAGGACTGGAAGAAAGGGTGAACGGCGGAAATTTTGTAGATACTGCTGGTAAAATTCTGGGAACGCACAAAGGTTATCCATTTTATACAGTTGGGCAACGCAAAGGGCTGGATATAGCTCTTGGCAAACCAGCTTTTGTTACAGAAATTATACCCGAAACCAATACGGTGGTGCTGGGAGATGAAGAAGCATTAAATCGCTCCGAAATGAATGTAACAGGCATCAATTGGATGAAATACGATGGCATTACAGATGGGATGGAAGCTATAACAAAAATTAGGTACAAGGATAAAGGTGCATTGAGCAATTTATATACAAGTAACAACGGTATTTCTGTGAAATTCTACGAAAATGTAAAAGGAGTAGCACCAGGCCAGAGTGCTGTTTTTTATGAAGGCAATGATTTGATAGGTGGCGGCGTTATACAAAGGGGAAAATAAGTTATACGCTTTTTTTAAAGCAGCTTATTTATCTTTAACAGTATCTATTTAAAATAGTTATATATTTATTTTATGAAAAAGCTTATTTCTATTGTTTTATCTGTAATCATTTTTACATCTTGTAAAAAAAGTACGGAAGACCTGGTGCTTACTCCAATAAGTGATTACGCACCACTTAAAGTAGGAAAATACATTACGTACAGCCTAGATTCGTTGATATTTACCAATTTTGGCAATACCGAAACACATAGATTATACGAAGTAAGGTATCTTACTGCCGATACAATTACTGATATTCTTGGTAGAAAAGCTTTTCGCATTACACGTTTTATTCGTACTATTCCGGCTGGAGTATTTACACCTGATAATACATTTTTAGCAGTAAACACAGGAACAACTTTTGAGTTTACAGAAAACAATTTGCGTTACTTAAAACTTACACAGCCCATAAAAGACGACAATACTTGGAAGGGAAATTCTGCAATAGATGTTACCACTGTAATACCAGGAGTGAGGGATTTTACCTATCTGGCAGATTGGGATTACACCTATGTAAGTGTAGGGCAACCTTATAAACTAGGTAGTTTTAACCTTGCCAATACCATAACTGTAAACCAACGGGATGTATCTACAAATTTGCCGGTTACTGCTGCTACTAATATTGCAACCCGAGATTTTTCAAAAGAAATTTATGCACAAGGCATAGGAATGGTGTATCGGGAATTTTTACATTGGGAATTTCAACAAGGCACCAAGTATACAGGTTATGGCATAACGTTGAAAATGATAGACTATAATTAAGGGTACTTTTTTATTATTGGGGATAACGATTACCAAACTTTTGTAACCTTTCCATTAAATATTCTCATAAAATAAAGGTGCTTGTTTTCAAAATAATCTGGCATTGCTGCTTTTCTATTTGCATAAACAGGCTTAAAATTAAACTCTGTAAATAATCTAAAAGGAGCTTCATTTAAGTGGCTCATAAAATCATTCGGATATTTCACCATCAATCTAGCAAAAAGGGAAACAGCTTCAAAGCCTTTGTAAGCCATATCCGATGGGTTTCCTTTATACTTTTTTAAGTAAGTATGCTGTATTTTTTTGCTAAACATATCTGTTTTACCATTATAGTAAGATGCCGTATAGAGCACTGGAAAATCTTTGACTGTTGGTTTTCTAAGTTCTGAGAATGCATCCCAATTTGGCATACCAATTACTTCAATAGGATATGTTTCCTTTAAACTGTACAAGGAATTAACCAAGGAATTTGCAAAATCTTCATTTAAGCTTCCTCCAATGATAATAGAATTCCTATTACTATCTAATTTTTCTTTTATGATGGAGTAGTCATCAATAAAATTTATAGTTTCAATTGTAAGAAGCGGTTTTCCATCAGCTTCATTTAAGGTTTTAAAATAATCTGCAATTTTATCTTCTTGCCCACCTTTTTTTCTACATAAGTAAATTTTATCCGTACCATGCTTTTGTAAAAGATAGCTGTAAATATTTTCACAATGAGCCCTCAAGGTTGAATTGACCATTATAAAAAATGGGTTGGCAATTATTCCTCCATCATTGGGTGAAGTTGCAGAAATGAAGGGTATGTTTTTTTGTTTTGCAAATGAAGCAAGCTGTATTAATTCGAGGTCTTTTACTGAGCCAATAATCAGGTCTACACTATCAAGCTTTTTATTAGATATTAACCAAGCTATATTTTCCTTTTCTGCTTTGGTATCATAAATATTTGTTTGAAAAGTCCCTGCAGGCAAGGGCATACTATCTAAAGCTATTTGAGCACCTTGCACAAAATCTAATCCAGGTTGTACAAACTTTGGAAATACTTTGCCATATTTATAAAAAGTACCAAAAAATGCAGAATCTAAATAAAGCGGCGAAAAAATGGCAATTTTATAAACCTTTGCAGGCGTATTGGCAACCGGTATATCCTGTGCTTTAAGGTTCAACAATCCAAATAATAATGCTAATAATACTGTAATTTTCTTTGCCATGGCGGTAGTTTTCTTCAAATTTTCTCAGCGTAAATTTGATGTAGAGGTCTGCGTAAATATAAATATTTTATTAAATACATAAAAAAGATATTGTTATTCCCATTCTATAGTTGCAGGAGGTTTGCTACTTATATCATACACCACCCTATTTATTCCTTTTACATTGTTTATAATTTCATTGCTTACATCTGCTAAAAAATCGTACGGTAAATGAGCCCAATCTGCTGTCATTCCATCTACAGAAGTAACGGCTCGCAAGGCTATGGTGAATTCATAGGTACGCTCATCGCCCATTACGCCTACACTTTTTACAGGCAATAAGATGGTACCTGCTTGCCACACCTTATCATATAATTTATATTTTTTTAGTAAATCTGTGTAAACCGCATCTGCTTCTTGCAATAACCGTACCTTTTCTTCGGTAACCTCGCCCAATATTCTTATACCCAAGCCTGGACCTGGGAAAGGATGCCTACCCAATATATCTGCTGGTATTCCCAACTCTGCTCCTATCTTTCTTACTTCGTCTTTAAAAAGGGAACGCAAGGGTTCTACAATTTTAAGATTCATCTTATCTGGCAAGCCACCAACATTGTGGTGCGACTTTATAGTAACCGATGGACCGTGCACCGCTGCCGATTCAATAACATCGGGATAAATAGTACCTTGACCCAAGTAAGAAATACCTGTTATTTTCTTTGCCTCTTCATCAAAAATGTCAATAAAGCTACTTCCTATAGCCTTGCGTTTTGCTTCGGGATCTATTATACCCGCCAGTTTTGTATAAAAATGTTCAGATGCATCTACACCTTTTACATTTAGCCCAAGTTGTTTGTATATTTTTAAAACTTCTTCAAACTCATTTTTGCGAAGCAGACCATTGTTTACAAAAATGCCAAAAAGATTTTCTCCAATGGCTTTATGCAACAAAGTAGCTGCCACGGTACTATCTACACCACCGCTCAAACCCATCACCACTTTACTATCGCCTAATTGGGCTTTCAAATTTTCCACAGACTCTGTAATAAAATGAGCAGCCGTCCAATCTTTGCTACAGCCACAAACTTTTACTAAAAAATTATCAATTATTTTTTTTCCTTCGGTAGAATGATAAACCTCTGGGTGAAACTGTATCCCATAAATAGGATGGTTGGTATTTTCGTTGTTTACAAAGGCAGCTACGGGAATGCTTTCCGTATTACCAAGCAATTCAAAACCAATAGGCAATTCTTTTATCGTGTCGCTATGACTCATCCAAACTTGAGAAAGCGCTGGCATACCTACCGTAAGTTGGCTTTGCTTTATAATGTTTAGCATTGCCCTACCATACTCCCGCTTATTACTTTTTGCTACTATACCGCCAAACAACTTTGCTGTAAGCTGTGCTCCATAACAGATACCTAAAACGGGCACATTTTCTGCTATGGCTCTTACATCCACTATCGGCGCTTCTACTTCATTTACGCTACAAGGCGACCCAGAAAGAATAACTCCTTTTAAATATTCATCGTAAACAAAAGGCTTATTAAATGGTATTATTTCGCAGAAAACGTTGGCTTCCCTTACTACTCTAGCAATAAGTTGGGTGTATTGGGAACCAAAATCTAGGATTAATATCTTATCAGTCATAATGAGCGCAAATGTAAATTATTAAACTTGTAGTACCATATTGGCGGCTTATAAATGACCTACTTTATATAATTATGCGTCAAAAAAATACGTACCCAGCGAAAAACGTATTGCATAACTAACTAAAAAACACCTCAAAAAAATACTTGGGCACTTTATACAACAAATTTTGATCCCAATTACCAATAAATGTGCTACTCGATAAAATGTAAAATATCCCCCAAATGTGGTATTAGATATATTGCCAATTTAATATAAATTTGTATATGATTCCAGTAAATAAACAATGAAGCAGCGCAATGCTGATCATTAATATAGGCTATGAGCATACTCTTAATGAGAAAATTATTTAAATCAAAGAAAAAGAAAATGAAAAAAACACTATTCTTCATTGCGACATTATTTGTTATAAATGTAAATGCACAAAACGTAGGTATTGGTACAATTACACCAGCAGCTCGGTTGGATGTAAAAACAATCAACAGTAATGCAGCTCAATTTAATGGTGGAGCTCCCATGTATGTGAGTATTTTGGAAAACGATTTGTACCGTGGTTACTGGGGCTCCTTTTCAGGCGCTGCAGAAGATGTAGATTTTGGTACAGGATCTGGTAATACTACAGGTAAATTACATATAACCATACAAGCTAACCCAAGGCTTACTATCGACAATATCGGCAATGTGGGTATCGGCACTACTATCCCAACCAAAAAACTACATGTTGCCGGGGATTCGTATTTTGGTGGCGACGCTTTTATACAAACCTCACTCGGGCATTTAGGCTTTGGTTATGCCGGAGGTAACCAATGGGCTTTCCCTACCATAGGCGGCGGTGCCGATTTTAAAATGCGATCATCACCAGACGGCACCACCTTTACAGATCAACATTATTTTGAACAGGGTGGTAATGTAGGTATTGGAACAGGAGCTTCTGCACCTGTTGCCAGGCTTGATATAAAAAGTAGCAGTGTATCAAGTGCAAATAGTGCCATGATGGTCAGAAACAGTTCGGGTGATACTTTAATCAGGATAAGAGATAATGGTTATGTAGGTATTGGTTATAACGGAGCATCTTATGGAAGGCCGTTGAATATTGAAGGTAGTGGAATGAATTTTTATCACAATGTATCTACTTATGGAGGATCTATTTTCCCGAACAGTGATGGCGCACTTAGTTTATGGGCTCCTTCATCCAATATCAACCTTCAACCTACAGGAGGTGCCGTTACCATCGGTACCTATACCCCTGCAACCGGTTACCTTCTCAGCATCGACGGAAAAGCCATCTGCAACGAATTAAAAATACAACTGACTTCAGGCTGGCCCGATTATGTTTTTGGTGAAGATTATAAGCTACGTTCCCTCGAAGAACTGGAACAATCCATCAAATTGAACAAGCATTTACCCAATATTCCCTCAGCTGCAGATATTACCGCAGATAAAGGATTTGAAGTGGGTGATATGAACAGGCGCCTGTTGGAGAAAGTTGAAGAGCTTACCCTTTACATCATCGATATAAACAAGCAAAACAAACAATTACAGCAAAGCAATAAAACCCTGGAAGAACGCCTGACAGCTGTTGAAAAGATACAGGTACAAAAAAATTAATATTCACCCAATAATTATACGATATGAAAAAGTATTTCATAAAACGGGTGATGCTATTTTCGATACTGTTATTTGCCCTTACAAAAGCAGACGCCCAGATAAAAAACATACCCGAAGCTCTTAGAACAAAACTTGTAGGGAAGACAAAACTTCCAGATATAATGAAAGAAGTGGAAGCCTACTATGCCAAAGAAGGCAAAAATGATAAAAGTAATTTTGAAGAAGGGGAAAGCAGCTACCAGCACTGGAAACGCTGGGAGTGGTGGATGAGCAGCCACCTGGATGGTAATGGAAATTTTATTAAAAATATCAGCAATGCCAATAATAATGCTGTGGTTGAGACGAATACCCGATGGGGCTCAGCTATTACAGCAACCGCAGCCCAATTAACCCAAAGGCTTGCCAACTTTGACAGGGAACACCCCGATACCATTTCGCCCAATAGCCCAATTGGAATTGAATCAGCCTATGGCGACTGGTCTTCCATTGGCCCAACAGCTGATGGTACCGGCTCGGGAGACATAAAAGGATTGGGCCGTATCGACAGGATCGCTTTTCATCCTTCCAATTCAAATATCATCTACATTGGGGCTCCAAGCGGCCAGCTTTGGAAAACTACCACTGGCGGCTCATCCTGGACTCCCGTTACCGATGCTATTGGAAACCCCGGAGTAGCAGGCATTTCCATCAGTCCTACAAATGGCAATATTGTATATGTTTTAACAGGTGATGGAGATTCACACACCCCTGGGTATCTTGTTTATGATTTTGGTTCTTCAACTCAATGCACCGGTGTTTATAAAACCACCGATGGTGGTACTACTTGGAATAAAACCGGCGACCTTTATACCGGCGCAAGTGATTTTGAAGGCCACCATATGGATATATCATCTTCAAACGGCAACTATTTAATAGCCGCTACCGACCAGGGCCTATACAGAACTACAGATGGTGGTAATAACTGGACGCAGGTTAGAACCGGGGAACACTGGGATGTAAAATTTAAACCAGGAAATGATTCAGTGGTTTATGCCACAACAGGTACTTCTATTTTATATTCCACGCAGGGTGGCCGCAGTGGTACATGGCTTACTGCAACAACTGATTTTTCCCTGGCATCTTCAAACCGAATTAACCTGGCTGTAACTGATGCAAACAGTGCATACGTATATGCTCTTCCCGGAAACCCGGGTACAGGTAGCCATATCGGCATTTTTAGAAGCACCAATAGCGGGGTAAGCTTTACAAGAAGAAGTAATACTCCGAATATACATGGAAAGTTACAAGATGGTTCTGATGGAGGTGACCAGAGCGGATATAATCTTGGTATCTGTGTAAAACAAAACGATGCTAATTACATTGCTACCTGTGGACTCAATGTATGGGTGAGTAATGGAAGTAATGGCGGTAGCAGTATGGTATGGAGTACCAAGTACAGGGAGAGCTATGCTGGGGCAGCCAACAAATATATTCATCCGGATGTGCACGCAGTAGAATACAACCCCCTGAATAATTATTTATGGGCCGGTTCTGATGGCGGCATCTATAGAAGTACAGATGATGGTACCAGTTGGACCAATATGAGTTCGGGTGTGTCTACCTCCCAATTTTATGGGATGGCTATGCGGGATGCAGATGCCGATGGAGAAAGTGACGGTATCAGCATGTTGGCCGGTGCCCAGGATAATGGAATGAAATACCGACCCACAAGCGGCGGATCTGTATTTGGTCACGTTATTTGTTGCGATGGCTATGGTTCTGCAATTGCTCCTGATAATGCCAATATACTTTATATGAATATAAATGATTATTTTGGTAAGTCAATAGACGGTGGTGCCACCTATTTTGATTTGGTTAGCCCCTGTACTTTCTATTCTCCTGTTGCAATTGATTTTAATAATCCCGATACTGTTTATTTAGGTGGTTCATCTACAAGAAGGTCTTATAATGGATTTTCTACGATAAATGCTAACATAGCTGCCAATACCAGCAGGGTATTATCTACTTGCCCAAGTAATACAACCAGGCTTTACGGCAGCTCGGGCTCAAATGTAATTTTTAGTGCCGACCGGGCTTCTACTTGGGCCACAAAAAGCGGCCTTTCCGGCTGGCCCACTGGTACTTTTACGGTTAACGATATTGAGCCATATCCCGCCAATTCATCCGAAGTGTATGTATGCTTCGGTGGTTATTCTGCCGGCAACAAGGTAATGCGCAGTACCAATACGGGCGACACCTGGACCAACTGGAGCGGTACCCTTCCCAACGTACCTACTTACGGGCTTTGTGTTGCAACTGAAGGCGTGTACATAGGCACGGAGATCGGCGTTTTCTTCCGGGGCTATTCTATGACGGATTGGGTACCTTTTTACAATGGGATGCCTAAAGTGGCAGTAACAGAAATGTCGGTAAATGCAAATGGCCTTATTTATGCCAGTACTTTTGGAAGAGGCGCCTGGCTTGGCACCAGGAGGTCTGTTTGTAACAGCTTAATTACGGTTTCCGGTGTACATGACGGATCCTGGTATTATGAAGCTAGTGGAGGTGCCAATGTTACACTAACATCTCCCGCCAGCGGAGAAAATCAGATTTTTGTTCATAGCGGTGATACGGTAGTGCTAAAACCGGGATTTGAAGTAAAGGCAGGTGCTTTCTTCAAAGGGTATATTGCACCATGTAGCAATGGCGGATTGCCAACAGCTAAATCCTCCGGCCAGTACAATTCGGGTTTTGCCGTACCGCATATCAAAGAAATAAAACAAAAGGTTAAGCTTCCTGTTCAAAGTGGAGATTATTTCCAAGTGGTAGGAGGCAATATTGAATTTAACATTACAAAAAAGGGAAACTTAAAAATGATGCTTAAGCAAAAAGATAGCACATGGGCATATTTTTATCCCGAGGACATTTTTTATCCTGGGTTTTATTCATTGGCGCTTCCGGAAACTAATAACACTTCCTTTAAATTACTTTTGAATGAAAGAGAAATGAAGGAGATAAAATAAATTTCAAGCGCATATATGAGGAAAATAAAAGAGGTGGTTTATTACTACCTCTTTTGTTTTTTGTTTTGTACTTAGTGTCGCAGGTTCTTCTGTTTATACTGGTATCACAAAAAAGTTCCGATCAATTTCTGCTACTGCAGGAGCAGCAGGATGTGCTTCATTGTTCTGTTTGTTTATATATATCGGCCATGCTAAAGCTTGGAATACGTTTAACCAAAATGACATTTATTAATTTTAGGCTGTAATAAATTTCATTTTGGTATTATTACCTTAACGCAATAGCAGTGCCCGGAACAAAAATTTCGCCTGAACCAATTGCGTGATCGGCGGTACATCCTTCCCTTACCTTACCTTACCTCACCTCACCCAAATCGAAAAGAAAATAATTTGACATTCAAAGCTCCATAAAAGCCGGAATACCCAAAATCAGATATCCAACTGTTGATAAATACCCTTTTTGTGGTATAGGAAATAAAAAAATATGTTTATATTTTTGTTAGAAATATTTTTAAACCAAATTATTTAGCCACTGTATTTTTATTAATTTTTACAAACAAATATCTTTTTAATTTAAACACTTATAAAAAAGCTAATATGAAAAATTTATTGCTATTGCTTTGCCTTTCTCCATTGGGATTACTGGCCCAAAACGTAGGTATTGGAACAACTTTACCAGCAGCTCGGTTGGATGTGAAAACCACTTCCAGTTATGTAGCACAATTTAATGGTGCAGCTCCCATGTATATGGGTATTTTTGAAAATGATATTTACAGAGGCTATTGGGGTTCCTATGCTGGCGCTGCAGAAGATGTGGATTTTGGTACAGGATCTGGTAATTCTACAGGTAAATTACATTTAACGATACAAGCTACCCCTCGACTTACCATTAAAGCAGACGGAGATGTGGGCATTGGCACTACCAATCCGAACCACCTTTTACATGTAAATGGAGGAGATTTATTTGTACAATCGAGCAGCGGGCTCATAAGATTTGGCTACGATGGTAGCAATGAATGGCAAATGGCTACCACAGGTGGTGGTGCAGACTTACGCTGGTATACTACTACAGATGGTGGAACAACCATTACTCCAAGGCACTATTTTAGCCAAAATGGTAATATGGGAGTAGGCGGTTTTTCAGGACCTGGTGTGCCTCTTGGCCGTTTAGATGTAATTGGAGCAGGTACAACATCTTCAACAAACACTTTTATGTTGAGAAACAATTTAGGTGATACTTTAGTACGCATGAGAGACGATGGTCGTATGGGTATTGGTTACAATGGTTCAAGTTATGGTCGTACTTTAAATATGGGCGGTACAGGTATTAATTTTTATACCGCAAATGAAGTAGCTTTTGGTGGTGCTATTTTCCCTACAGATACTTCATTGGTCATTTGGTCTAATAGTGGAGCTAATAATTATGTGGTTTTACAACCTAGTTGGGGCAATACGGGTGTAGGAACTTATACCCCCAATGCAAAATTACATGTAAATGGTACGCAGCTTATTGGTGGCAACACCGCCAGAATTGCTGCTGGGTATTCATTAAGTGTAGATGGTAAAATTATTGCCGAAGAAGTAAAAGTACAATTAAGTACCTCATGGCCTGATTATGTTTTTGGTAAAAATTATAAATTGATGCCTTTAGATGAACTAGAAGAATCTATCAATAAAAACAAACACTTGCCCAATATACCATCTGCTGCTGAGGTAGAAAAAGATGGTATTTCGCTTGGTGATATGAATAAACGCTTGATGGAAAAAGTAGAAGAACTTACCTTATACATTATTGACTTAAATAAAAAGAATAATGCGCTTGCAGAAAAAGTAGAAAAGCTAGAAGCAAAAGCGCAAGAAAACAAATAGAGATATTTTCAAATCATTTTATTTAAATCAACAATTATGAACCGATATATAAAACGCCTGTTCGTGTTTGCGGTTTTTTGCGGAATGGTAAATGGAAACTTGCTGGCTCAAACGATTGACGATATTTTGAGAGACCCAAGTAACAATTATTTTACTATTAAACAAAGAGCCGAAACATTCTTTGCCCAACGAGGAACTGTGGGTACAGGTTATAAAGAATTTAAACGCTGGGAATTTCTTGTAAGAAACAATATAGCTACTGATGGCACAATACCAGATATGGTAACAAAAAACCAGCAAGCATTGGATAATTTTAGAACTTCTAATAGAGATCCTGGAGGTATAGAAGCTGGTGTTTCTAATTGGATTCCTCTTGGCCAGCCCAACCCAACTATACAAGCTGGCGATAACCATAATGGTGTAGGTAGAACTAGCAGCCTCGATTTTATAGGCAGCGATATTTGGGTAAGTACCCCAGGTGGTGGTATGTGGTTTGGCGATTTTTTGGGTGGCAGTTCATATAGTTGGACTGCAAAAACAGATGGCATACCCAACTTGGCAGTACAGGATATTGAAATTGCACCCACCAATACAAACATTATGTACGCCCTTACTGGCGCAGTGGGTGGTGCTTCTGGCTACCGCAGTACGGGTGTGCTCAAAAGTATCGATGCTGGAACCACTTGGGCTACCACTGGACTTAGTTTTCCTGAAAGTGGTGGGGTAAAGGGCTATAAATTGTTGGTTAGCCCAAGCAGCGCAAATATTGTATGGGCCTGTACAGACAATGGCTTGTACCGCACAGCCGATGGAGGAACCACTTGGAATTTAGTTACCTATTCTACTACAGTGGGTGGCGCACAAATCAATTTATCTACTAACGCATACGATATCGTCTATCAACCAGGAAGCACAACTGTAATGTATGCCACCAGTAATGGACCGTATTTTTATAAAAGTACCGATGCTGGCTTAACTTTTTTAAGAGTAGACCGTGTTGCGGCTGGTCTGCCTACTAGTGGCGGCAGGATACAGATTGGCGTTACGGCTGCCAACAGTGCTTATATATATTTATTGTATGGCGATGGTACCAATTTTCAGGCGTTATATCGTAGTACCAATAGTGGTACAAGTTTTACCCTGCGCAGCACTACGCCCAATGTATTGGGTGGCCAGGCATGGCGCAACATATGTATTGACGTATCACCTACAAATACCGAAGACCTGTATGTAGGCGGATTAGATGTGTACAAAAGTACTACTGGCGGCACTAGCTGGACACAGGTGTCCTTCTGGTCCACTACCAACATTAATCTTTTTTCGCACGCCGATATTTTTGAATTGAAATGCGATGCTACTTATTTGTACGCAGCTGGCGATGGCGGCCTTTATCGCATGACCCGCAGTACTGATACATGGACAAGCCTTAATAATAATATGCAAACTGGCCAGATATACCGCATGGGTGTTGACCCCTCTGCATCGGCTGCTTTTGTAACTGTAGGCCTTCAGGACAATGGTACCTATCGCAATACTGGAGCACAGTACCTTAGCATTGGTGGAGGTGATGGTATGGAAACGGTAATAAAGCCTTCCAACACCAATGTTATTTATCTTTCTACCCAAAATGGCAATTTTTATAGAAGTGATGATGGTGGTACAAGCAATACTTTTATAAGAGGTGGCGCAGGTAACTGGACTACGCCTGCAGTATTGCGGCCAGGCTTTGATACACATATTTATATTGGATTTACAGATATTGATTACAACACTAATTCTGGTACGGCGGGGTCTTGGAGTACAATTGCAACAGGCTTTACAAATGCCATCGAATCCTTGGAATTTGCACCATCAAATAATACCATTTTGTATGCTACGCAAGGCAGTACAGTAAGGCGTTTTAATTTGAGTGGTGCGGTGTGGAGCAATGCGTCCATTATAGGCAACCTGCCTGCATTAAGCAATATTACCGAGCTGGCGGTTGATCCCAACGATGCCAACCATGTTGTGTTATGTGTTGGTGGCTATACCGCCACACAAAAAGTGTATGAAACTTTCAATGCCAATGTGGCCAGCCCAACTTGGACCTCCATTGTGCGCAACCTGCCTAATGTACCGGTACTTAGTATAGTAATGAACAGTGATGCTGCCAACAGTATTTATATTGGCACTGACATAGGCGTATTTGTTACCAACGATAACCGGGTAAACTGGATTATGTACAATAACGGCTTACCCACTACCCGTGTAACTGATTTGGAAATAAATACAAATGTAGCTACCGATAGAATTTATGCGTCCACTTTTGGCAGGGGTGTTTTTTATGCAGATACTTATACGGGCTGCACTTCTTCTACAACACTTTCAGGAAACGTAACTGGATTGCAATACAGTGAAGTAGCTAATGATATCACTTCTACAGAATATATATGGGGCGGAGCAGGTACTTCGGTTGGGTACAATGCTGGTAGTGTAATATTGCTCAATCCGGGTTTCCAAGCTGTATCGGGTACAAAATTTGAAGCCTATTTACAAGGCTGTACAAGTGCTGGCTCACCACCAAATCCACTGAGAATATTCCCTATTACAAACCCAGTTAATAATAACACTATTAATATTAATCCTGAAGGCGAAGGTAATATTAGAACTACTACGCAACCCAGAAATAGAAATACAACGCCTGTTCAGGAAAATAAAAATACAAATGCTGAGGGAGATGTAAAAAATCCTTCTACGATAAAAGATAAGACCAATAATGGAAATTTACAACAAAAGATTATTAAGCCAGAAGGAGATCAATAATTAGACTAAGGATTATTTTAAAAAAAGAGTAGTTAGAAATAGGAGGGCACTGAAAAACTGGCTGTTTATCAAAAGAGGCTGTTTTCTAAATTGAAAACAGCCTCTTTTCTTTAAAGTATTCGAGTCGGGGTCCATCACCAATTTCATATAGGCGATTCTCAGAGCTTATAATTTACTTTTAG
>JANPCB010000158.1:0-2891 GCA_031430735.1 Ferruginibacter sp.
GGCTGCGCCGCAGCATGCACAGGGGATTGGCGTTTTGTCTCTCGCCACAGGCAGAGAGCTACAAATACAGCTAGGCTTGCTGCTAAGAGAAGAATAGGCAGCAAAGCAAATGCGCAAAAAGCGACTTTGGAGACTGCACAAACAACCAATGAAGAATTAATATATGCAGGGCTGCCACAAACAAGAACAAATAAAAATACAATAGCGAGTTACCCTACAGATAACACCACAAGCCCAAATGATTTTGTAGCCAAAGTACAAGCTACAGCAGGTAGCCAAAAAGTTGGGCCAAGCCTTACGCTAAAGGTAATGACGGGTGATACGATAAACATAAGAGTAAACAGTTGGTACAAATTAAATGGAGCTACACCATCTGCACCACAAAGCCCACTCACCAATATTGTAACATCGCTTATAAGTGGCATAAGTGGAAGTGCGGTAGTAAATACGCATGGCGTAACTTCTAACCAATTTAATACAGCAAACACATTTATACCTGATGTAACAAGCTTTTTAAATAACCAAACAAATAACACAACAGGCGGCAAACCAAAAGCATTTATAAATTGGATATTTTTTGATGAACAATTTAATATTGTACAAAGTGCCAGTGGTTTTGAGCAAGTAGGAGACGACACAGAATTAAAACTACATGTAAAACAACCTGTAGCTACCAAGTGTGGATTTTTATATGTGTATGTGAGCAACGAAACACCCAACATACCAGTATATTTTGATAACTTGCAGGTAAGCCACATACGTAGCCCGCTCCTTGAAACGAATGAATATTATCCTTATGGGTTAAAAATGGCTAGCATTAGCTACAAAGCCAGCATGACCATGACCAACCGCTTTGGATGGAATGGCGGCAACGAATATGAAGACGAAGGAGAGTTAAATTACAGTAATACATTTTATAGAAAATACGATGCGCAGATAGGAAGGTTTACAGGTATTGACATGAAAGCAGAGGCATTTAAAGATTTAACGCCATACCAATTTGGAAATAACAACCCTGCAATGTTTAATGATCCGATGGGAGACCAAACAAGAGCATTAAGCCAAAATGAAAGACATCCAATTCATATGAGTAATTGGGAGAATTCAGGAAAAGAAACTCAAAATGCAGATTATAGTGAATTTTGGAATTACTTTCTAAGTATAGCATTTGAAACAGCAGGACCAACAAGCATACAAACGAATATACCAGGTTTTGGAAATTCATATTTTGGTTTAGATTTAGCCAATATGCAATGGGGCTTTTTTGCCATGGGAACTACTACGAATGCGTATGCAGGTAATAACCAAACCATAAATGCATTATCGCAAACACTAACCGATTTAGCTACAAGTCCGAACAGTGCGAACAGTGTTGTAAGAAGTAGATTTTTTGCCATGCTCAACGACAACATTACCCATAATATTTATTCTTCTACAACATCGTTACCTGCGGTAATTACAAATGCACAGGGTAATATTGTAGGCACCAATACAAACTTTGGTGTAGGTGCAACTAGAGACCCGTTGGATAGAATAGAAAGGAATGGCAGGTCAAATAATAGAGCAACTTTTGCAGCAGATTTTTTAAGTACAACATATAATAATTCTAGAGGGGTGCAAATATCTGTTTCTCAAAATACTTTTAATGGATGGCTAAGTGCTAATGGCAGTGTTACATGGGTAGTTGGTAACAGAAATAGCCAACGAGAGCGTAACGTAAGCGGAGATAATACTTCTGCTCGAGTCTCCAAAAATGCTATGGATTATGGCTATATAGAAAATGCCTACCGTAGTAGGGCAGGTTTAGAATTACGAACTTTTTTCAGAGACCAATATTGGAGTCCAGGAGGTGGTGGGCTTGAGCTAGTTCGGCTTAGGAGCTTTAATGCAACCAATTTTAACCAGCACAACGGCATCTTTTTTTACAACGGGTTCCACTTTTAAATCTACAACTATGAAAAAGACAATTGTAACCATTATAGCATTATTAATATTAACAATAAAAAGTAATGCTCAAATAGACCCAGTTCCTCCACATGACAGCACAGTACACGAAAAATTTGTGATGAGTATTTTACAAGAATATCCTGCAGAAGGTAGATGGATTTTTTCGAGAGTCGATTCTTTATATAAATTGAAAAATAATTATGAAGTAATAAATCCTATTAATATTTATAACTCTTTGAGTGAAGGATTTACAAGCTATAATAAGTCTAGATTTATTTTTCATGTTTACTCACTACTAACCGAAGAAAAAGTTTTGCAAAGAAATGGAGAATATAAAACTCAAATTAAAGGAATCAAAGTAAACATGCGTCGTTATAAAACAATGTTGAAGCAGCCCAAAGAAAAAACATTAGCTACTTATTTTAATGCAGATAAAACATTGAAGAAGCAATATAAAAAATGGTTGTATGAATTAATAGCAGTGTGTTATACCAATAATGTAAAAGTAGTAACGCCGTCTAATGCACAGCCATACTATGAAGTTTTTAAATAGAGATTTGTAAAATTAATTTTGCCCATCTAGCGGGGTAGTGTTCCAGTAGTGTTGTTATTTTTTGAAACCCTTATAAATACTAGTTTTTTAAATAAAAGAAATTAATTTTAATATGCACAGATTGGAAGATTTGTGGGGGTGGATATGTTGGGTAGTGTTCTCCTTTGCCTGCGTTGGGTGTGTCACGTATCAATAGAGCCGATATCTATTGAATAAACTAAATAAGAGATGGAGGGAGGTACTCCGTATACGGGTAGTGTTCCAATCGTGTTGGTATTTTTTAGAACCCTTATCAATACTGAATTTAGAAGAAAATAATTAGTTAAAAAGTTAAAAATCGGGCAGCCTAGTGGCTGCCCGATTCAATTATATGACAAAAAATAAGCGCAAA
>JANPCB010000159.1:0-193918 GCA_031430735.1 Ferruginibacter sp.
TGTTGCAACCACAAAATACAACATGGGTAGGTGGTTTAGGCTGCCTACTCCTTTTTAGCCTATTTTGAACCTTTTTTTTAGTCGGTTAGTAGTGACAGTTTATATTTAATTTTCTACAATTTTATATTCCTTGCACCTAATTGCGGATAGTTATTAAATAAATATAATCCAACGCTTGACTTTAACAATAGTAAAAATAGCAGAAAGTTGAATAACTATTTTTAAACTGAGGAGCTGTACTGTTCATTAAAAACCTTCAGCATCATTTTTAAATCATCCAATGTATTTATATCTTCTATCGTTTTATCTTTTCGCCATCGGTTCATGCGTGGAAACCTAAGTGCTACACCACTTTTATGTCTTTTACTTTCGGCTATACCTTCAAAAGCGAGTTCAAAAACAAGCTCGGGTTTTACGGTTCTTACAGGTCCAAACTTTTCAATAGAATTTCGTTTTACAAAATTATCTATTTGGGCAAATTCTTTGTCTGTAAGCCCGCTGTAGGCTTTTGCAAATGTTACTAGTTTATCGCCATCTCTTACTGCAAAAGTATAATCGGTGTATAGATTACTTCTTCTACCACTACCCTTTTGTGCGTAAATCATAACTGCATCTATGGTGAGCGGATCTATTTTCCACTTCCACCAATCGCCTCTTTTTCTGCCATCTTTGTATTCAGAATTTTTTCTTTTCAGCATAATTCCTTCACTGCCTTTGTCCCTGCTTTGTTTCCTTATTTCAATCAGATCATTCCATTTATTAAAACTAATAATGGGTGATAAATGCAAAAAAGGAACATCAATTTTTGAAACAATAGCTTCCAGTTTTTTTCTTCTTTCATTCATCGAAACCGCTCTGATATCTGCTCCATTTTCTTCTATCAAATCATATGCAATAAAACCAACGGGTGCTTCTTTTAATTGTTTCGAAGTAATATTTTTTCTACCTATCCTAGTTTGCAAAGCTGCAAATGGGAGTGGTGCAAAAGTTCCTTCTTCCGGCGGAGCAG
The DNA here is from genome assembly GCA_031430735.1 of Ferruginibacter sp. Classification (GTDB taxonomy): domain Bacteria; phylum Bacteroidota; class Bacteroidia; order Chitinophagales; family Chitinophagaceae; genus Ferruginibacter. The sequence continues at coordinate 1,010 of JANPCB010000159.1, forward strand.
CGAGGCTAATAATTTCTCCATCTATAGCAGTTCCGTTTGGTAAAAGTTCTTGCAAAATTTTATATTCAGGAAATTTATCTGTGAGTAATTCTTCTCCACGACTCCACACAAATAATTCATCATTCCGTTTTATAATTTGCCCTCTAATACCATCCCATTTCCATTCTGCTTGCCATTCATTTTCATTGCCCAATTCACTTACTTCATTTTCTATAGCATATGCTAGGTAAAAAGGGTACGGCTTGGAATCATCTGCAGCACTGTGTTCTATACTCATCAATTCATCAAACGAAATTGTTGCGGGGTTCCAATCACCCATTATTCTGTGGGCAATTATTGATGATGAAACAGCTATTGTTTTTGCAATAGCATTTACCATTAGCTTTTGAGATACACCAATTCTAAAACCGCCCGTCATCAATTTATTAAACACAAAAATTTCACTTCTGTTCATTTGTGCCCATGCTTCAGTTACAAATTGTTGCTTTATGGCATCGTCTTCTTTGCCAATCGTTCTTAATAAATTCATGTAATATGTAAGCGAATAATCCACTACATCCTTTGTATCAATATTACTTTCAGGGATAAGCAATGAAATCGTTTCTGCTAAATCTCCTACCGTATGATAGCACTCTTCAAACAGCCATGAATCTATGTGTGCAGCCTCCATACAAGCGCCACGAAGTAATGCACTGTTTATAGAACGCTTGGGTCTTCTACCTGTAAACAATGCAATTACCCAAATTTTATCTTCGCTGTTTGCTTCTAAAAAGTATGCATTTATTGCCTCCAACTTTGCGGTGGTTTTTGTGGTAGTAGCCAACTTCATTATTAATACAGCAAAACGTTTCAAAGTAAGATTTTAGAATATTAGATTTTAGACACAAGATTATTTATTATTTACCATTTATTATTTATCATTAACGGATCGTAGTTTACAGATTTCAGCAATCACTATTCAAGACTGATTATTGACCATTCACAATTCCCCATTCACCTTCTCGCCACTCACCACTTCCCCACTCACCTCTTCACTCTCCTCATTCCCATATTCCGTTTTCACTTCGCCTGCTTCTATACCTTGCTCATTTAAATACCTGCTAAATGTTGCTTGAAAACCGTGTGTTGCATACACTTTTTGGGCTCCCGTCGCTTTTACCGCACTTATCAAGCCATCCCAATCACAATGATCGCTTAACGCAAAACCGGCATCTGCATTTTTTCTACGCCTATTTCCACGTACCTGCATCCATCCGCTGCAAATCCCTGTGGCGTAAGGCGAAAATCTTTTCATCCATGTGCTGCCTTCTGCACTTGATGGCGCAATAACAATGCAACCTTTTAGTTCTTCCTTGGTTGTTTCAGGCGTTATTCTTTTTACCTCAGGCAATGCCCAACCAGCAGCTTGCAAGGTTGTATGCACATTATACACGGCACCATGCGCATATATCGGTATCCCGGTTTCAGCCAATGGTTTTAAAATGCGTTGGGCTTTTCCTAAACTGTAGGCAATAAAAACACTTGCTTTTCCATTGACTTTGTTACCTTCAATCCAGGTTTTCATTTCATCAAAAATCTGCTGCTGAGGTTGCCATTTATAAATGGGTAAACCAAAAGTGCTCTCCGTGATAAAGCTGTGGCACTTTACTGGTTCATATGGCGTGCTTATACCATCATCTTCTGTTTTATAATCTCCCGTAAAAACCCACACTTCTCCTTTATATTCTACTCGTACTTGTGCACTGCCAATAATATGCCCTGCGGGAAAAAGTGAAATGCTCACCCCATTCATAAAAACTGGTTCATTCCAACCAGTGGATTGAAAATCGTTTTCTCCCAAACGCAGTTGCAGTATAGGTTTAGTGTCATTATGGCAAAGGTATTTTTTGCTACCAAATTTTGCATGGTCGCTGTGCCCATGGGTTATTACTGCAAAGTCCACGGGCTTCCATGGGTCTATATAAAAATTGCCTTGCGGGCAAAAGAGTCCTTTGTTCGTGAATTCTATTAGAGGCATAATAACACTTGATTAATAATTAATACTATAAAATGTACGACATAAATTTTAAAAAAGACTTTCGTATGAAGTTAGAATAAATCTATCGAATAGTTGATTAAAACGAATTTTGAATAATGTTCTAAACAATAATAATAAACTATTTACCTATAACCAATATCCTTTGCTTTTGCTATGGATAAAATACCAACAACAGCATACAAAATTTTTTCTATGAGAATGGATATTGTTTTAAATTAGTAGTTTCGGACTCATTTTTAAATTACTTTATATGTTTTTTGGGTTATTTGGCAAAAAGGAGAACAATACTTTTCAGAAAAAATTTACCAATGTTATTTATATATCAGAAATAGCAAAACAGCATGGTATTATAAAATATGCACAAACAAATAGTGATGCTATTTTTATTGCATGGTTTACAAATACCGTTATAAACTTTAGAAAACAATTTTTAGCCAATAATATAAATGAAGCTAGAATTATTGAAGCCAAATCTTTTTCTGCTGCAAAATACAGCACAGCTAAAATAATTTTCTTGGAGCATTTTCCTTTAAGGGCAAAAGAAGAAGCGCTTGTACAAAATTGCATGCAAGAAGAATTTACATTTTACAATGCGCTTACAGAGCCTATTTTTGCCTATTTTGGTGGCGATAGAATTATAGCACTCATGCAAAAGACGGGCTACAAAGAAGATGAAACGGTACAACACCATCTGATAGACAATTCACTTTTAAAAGCACAAGAAAAAATTGCGGAAAGGGTACAGTTTGAATCTAACACAGCTGCATCGCAAAGTGATTGGATGCTGGTAAACTTGGGGAGTGAGAAATAATTTTTTGGGCTAAATGCTGTTGTGTAAACTTATTTGATTTTCTACCCATTCCAAATAACGTTTATTTTTAAAATCAAACCAAGCATCTCTATACTCGCCTGAGTTGTCTATTTCAAACTTAAATTCTCTAAATGGGTGTCTTCTTTTTAAAGCATTAAAAAGTTTCTGCTGCAATGTTGTATCACCCACTTGCTCTGCAAAATCTTCCATAACCAAAAAAGAATCCCTGGATTCCATTGCTAAAATTTCTTGAAAGGCAGTTCTCTTTCTGAGTTTAGCAAACTCTTCTTGCCATGCAGATTTATCCATATCATAAAACTTATCCATATCGGGCACAAAAACCAATTCGCCCAGTTGCTTATGGTAGTAGGCTTTAAAACCACAGTCTAGTTGGTCTGCGATTTCTTTAATTTGTTCTTTTGTAAAAGTGAGCATTGTTTGGAATCTTATGAACTCAAAAGTAAAAAAAAAATTAAAATGAATGGTTTTTTGGAAGAATTAAGAAATTGCAAAACCTTAGTAAAAGTTGCACAATTAATTGATGCAACCTTATTAGCTTATTGGTATAATAAGATTGGTTTGTGGCAGGGAAATTTGGTACTAAGGTTTGGAAGTGTTTTAATAAAAAAGCTCTTTTGTTGAAATGATTGCTATTGTAGATAACCAGTCCCCTAGGATCTGTGTAGTTGAAGAAGGCTTTTATGCAAGGTCGGCTGGTTGAAGATCAAGCCTCCGGCATTCAATTGTCGGTACTGTGGCTTAACAACGGGTGCGGAGCTTATAAACAATTATTAAAAATAAAATGACTAATTAATATTTATATTGCAGTTAGCTCACTCAAACCAATTACTACTTTTACCATGAAAATAAAATATTTAATTGCATTTTTCTTTTTGCATTTTTCTATAGCAAATAGTTTTGCTCAAAAAGCCATTTTGAATTACCCTTTTAAGTTTGAGAAAAAAACTTTAAAAGAACCCGATAATGATGCAAATTTTTTAGTAGATAAAGGATTAGATGAAATAGCATTTGTGCTACACGACATCAAAAAAGCAGAATACGTAAGAGCGGATAAACGCATGAAAGTAATTTCAAAATTTACCCTGCCAGTAGATAAAACTATTTTTAACATGTCGCACCCAGCAAACAAAGAAGAATTTTTGGGAGGTAGTGGTTTACCTTCCACAGGTATTTTCCACTATTTATACAAAACAACTACGTACGAATACCGCTTAATTTCCAATAAATCGGAGGTGGAGTACCGCACCGAAACGGTTGATTTCAATTCAAGTACTGTTTCTCAAAAAGAGTTCACCAAAATTCCGGATCATGAAAAACAGGTTGTAAATTTTACAGATTATGGTGAATGCTTTTTATTAATGGCAGATAATAAAACCAGTGATTTAATTGTTTATAAATTGGGAAAGGATGGGCAAACAATAATAAAAAAAATACCCTTTAAAATACCGGCAGGAAAAGGTAAAAATAGAAATAGTTTATCTGAGTATTTAAATGAAACGCATTTAATAAAAGATGATGAAGAAGCAGAGTTAGAAACGGCAACCCGATCTACCAAATTATTTGCTACCGCTGATAAATTTATATTTGTTATTAATGATAACGCTACCCCTTCTCATATTGTAAATATTGATAAAAAAACTTTTGTACTCACTGAAAAATTTATTGACCACAGTAGTTTATTTACCGGATCTGAAAAGGAAAAAGTTTATGTAAATTCATTTTTTGCCAGTAATAAACTTTTTTCGCTTATCCTAAACAAAAAAAATATCCAAATGGCGGTTTATGATTTGCAAACTGATAAGCTATTAAAACAACAAGATATAACGGAAGAAAATTATGAGAAAACCGTGGCAATAACAGCAGTAACTAAAAAAAGAAAAGGAAGTAAAGAGGAAGAAGAAGATGTGGATGATTTTAAAAAACTACTAAAAGCATTAACCAAAGGCACTGAAGGGTTGCTTATAACCAAAAATGCTGCTGGGCAATATATTGTTACTATTGGCACCTACGATAGAATTGCAGTACAAACTGGTGGTGGCGGTAGTTACCGTACCTCAATAGGTACAGTAAACACCGGCGGCGGAACGCCTAATGGGCCTCCTAACCCAACAGGTACAGCCAGAACATATACTAATACAACCTATACCCCTGGTATTTCTTCCTATACAAAAGAAAATGCCAATTATTATAAAACTACTTCCTTTAAATTATTGCTTGACCCTACAACTTTAAATACCATTAAAGGTAAAATAAAACCAACTGTAGGTGATCAAATAAAAGATTATATGGATGATAAAAGCAAAAAAATTAGAAAACAATTTGCCATTGGTGACCAACAATATTTTGGCTATTACGATAAAGATCTTGAATTGTATATTATAGAAAACATTCCCATTAGAAAATAATTTGGATGTGTTATCATCTACTGCACAATAAAAGCTGAAAAAAGTTCCGCTGCTCAGCTTAGCCACGATATCAGCGGAAAGCCCGCATCCGCTGGAGGCGGGGAGTCTTTTCATTTTTGTGTTTACCAAATAATTTTTTAAAGAATTACATGGCTATTCTTGTCTATTTTTTATAAAATATCAATCATTTAATTTCGTTCTTTCCAAAACAAAATTCCAGGCTTCAATCATTAATGGATGATTTTCTATCTCTAACTCTATTAATTCATTTTCTTCTTGAATTTTAAAATCTATTGTATCGGTATAATGAGTAGCAATGCTGTAGATGTGGGTGCTGTCTTTATCGGTGATAAATTGCAAGGTTTCGTACACGGATGCAGATGCGTTCAAAGCATAAGAACCAAGTTCGCTTCCAAAATCGTCCATGTGCGGTGCTATCAAATCTATTTTGGGTAAAAATGCATTTACTTGATTTATATCTGCCGTATTTTCGATTGCTTGCTCACAAATTAAAATTGCGTCCATTAATAAATTAGCATCTCCCCAATTATAAACTTCGACAAATTTTTGATAATCGAAATACAATTTCTTGCAAATTAATACAGCAAATTCTAACTGAGGTTTGTAAGAAAGATTGGATATGTTGCTTTTTAATTGTGTATTGTATTTTTTATAGTCAATAGTTCTATTAAAATAATCTTTAATAAAATTGAATTCTTGGTTGTCTATAATTATTTTAACACTTTTTATTACAGTGTTTTTATCATTTAGCGATTCTATCTTAAATTCTTTATTTGTAATTTTTGAAGGAATAAAAAAAAGAATAATTGAAAGTAAGCAACCAACTCCAGTGCCTGTATTATCATAATTCGAAACATCACTATTTTGCCCAAAGTCTGAATAGAATGAACTTACTTTAATTCTATCAACTTTATTAAATTCCCATTTTCGTTTTATAAACCCAAAGAAATAATACTTCGACACTTGCAAATAATCTTCAAATACAATAAAATCTTTTATTCCTATAATACTGATTGTAAAGAAAATTAATAAAAGGAAATATGCTAAATTATTATATTGAAAAGTAAATGCTAAAAAGCAACTGGTTGATAAAATAAAAAACAAAATACGGAAGCTCAATAATTTTTTCTCAATATTACGTTTGTAAATTATCATTAGTATAGTGCAATATATGGCTTTACATAACTATATAATCTAAAAATCAGTTCTATTTAAACAATTTCTATAAGTACTAGTGATAATAAAAATCGATTGAAGGGAAATTATTTCTCATTTGTTGTTTCCTTTCTAGAATTTAATCTCGCCTACTATAATAGCTGAAAAGAAATCCTCTGCAGATATTAGCCCCGATAGTAATGAAAATAGGCGAGGAACGAAGCCTATTGCAATGGATAGCGGGAAACAGATGTTAATTAACGATTCAACTGTCCAAGCTCCAAAAATATAGAAACAAAAATGCTTACAATTTCCACAAACTGCAAGCATCAAAACGTCTTAACAACAAACAACAAACAATTTTTCTACCTCATCCCCGGCATTCTCCCCATCGGCATTTTGTTCATCATTTTCATCATGCCTTTCATTTGTTCAAATTGTTTTAGAAAGGCGTTTAGCTCTGCTATATCTTTTCCAGCGCCTTTGGCTATACGTGCTTTGCGGCTTGGGTTTATGAGGTCGGGGTTGCGACGTTCTGCTACCGTCATAGAGTTAATAAGTGCTTCTATTCCTTTAAATGCATCGTCGTTTATGTCCACATCTTTTATTTGTTTGCCCACGCCGGGTATCATTCCCATGAGGTCTTTTATGTTCCCCATTTTTTTTATTTGCCCAAGCTGTGTTTTAAAATCTTCAAAGTCGAATTGATTTTTTCTGATGCGTTTTTCCAACTTTGCCGCTTCGGCTTCGTCAAATTGTTCTTGTGCTTTTTCTACCAAGCTCACAATATCGCCCATGCCCAAAATACGCTGCGCCATACGCTCGGGGTAAAACACATCGAGGGTATCCATCTTTTCGCCACTACTCATAAACTTGATGGGCTTGTTTACCGTGTATTTGATGGAAAGTGCCGCACCGCCTCTTGTATCGCCATCGAGTTTTGTAAGCACCACACCACTAAAATCCAAACGCTCGTTAAAGGCTGCAGCAGTGTTCACTGCATCTTGACCCGTCATACTATCTACTACAAATAAAATTTCTTGTGGGTTTACAGCCGCTTTTACATTGGCCACTTCGGTCATCATTACTTCATCTATCGCAAGACGGCCGGCAGTATCTATGATGATTACATTTTTATTTTTACTCCGTGCTTCTTTTATGGCATTCTGTACAATGCTTACTGCGTCTTTGTTTTCACGCTCACTGTATACATCCACCCCTATTTGTCCACCTAGTACTTCTAGTTGGTCTATGGCCGCAGGACGATAAATATCTGCCGCTACTAGCAATGGCGATTTGCCTTTTTTTGTTTTTAAATAAAGAGCAAGCTTACCACTAAAAGTTGTTTTACCACTTCCTTGCAAGCCCGCTACTAAAATAATGGCAGGGTTCCCGTTTACATTAAATTCGCTCTCCTTACCACCCATGAGTTCGGTGAGTTGGTCTTGCACAATTTTTACCATCTGCTGCCCCGGGTTTACTGCAAGCAATACCTTAGCGCCCATGGCAGTTTCTTTAACCTTATCGGTAAACTCTTTGGCAATTTTATAATTCACATCGGCATCAACCAATGCTCGCCTAATATCTTTTACGGTATTAGCAATATTGAGTTCGCTAATTCTGCCTTCGCCTTTTATATTTTTAAATGCAGATTCTAATTTTTCACTTAAACTGTTGAACATGATTTATTGTTTTTCCATAGGCTTCGCCAATGGTTATGAATAGTCAATCCCTTCGGGATTGGTTTTATTTTCTACTTTTTATTTTTTGTTTACGAACTGAAGAACCTTGACCTGCCTGCCGGCAAAGGCAGGTTGAACTTCAGTGGTCCCTCCGTAGGCGTGACTCCATTCAAAATTTGTTTTTCAACCTGCCTGCCGGCTAAGGCAAGTTTGGCTTATATTATGCACTATTATCGATTATATATTTTTACATATCGCTCCCTCCTTTGGCGGGCAGGCTCTACGGAGCTTGTATGCACTGTGATCTTTTTTCTTCTACTGTCATGGTGCTCCTACGGAGCTGAAAAAAAATGCAATCTATTTTTTATTTTATTGCCACGGATTCACAGAACAAATGCATTCTTGTAAACCTCCTTCGCTTAAATCGCTAGCGATTTTTCTTCTCGCCTTTTTTTTATAAAATTCATAAAAAAAAATTAAACGCCTTTCCGTCTTCTCGGCAAAAAATAATTCACTCAAAATTGCGTAAGCAATTTCTCTTTGTGCCTTTGAGCCTTTGTGGCAAAATTATTTTTTGTAAAAAATATTATTCGCTTCCAAACAAATAGCACCGAGTTCGACAAGCTCACCCTGACATTCTTTAAATTCGCAACGAAGCCAACAAACCTTGAACCGTAAACTTTAAACCTTTAAGAATTTTCAACAACCTTCAACTATATCGAAAACGCCGTATCCAAAACTGCCGCCTGTTCCTTTGCATGTATTTTACTATATCCACTAGCGGTACTTGCGCTAGCTTTTCTGCTAATGATATGGAAGTTGATATTGTCCAAATTCATACGCAAGTAAGATGCAGCACCCATATTTTGCGGTTCTTCTTGCACCCAATGCCAAATAGCTTTGCTGTATTTTTTGTACAACTCATCCAACTTGTTTTGCGGTAATGGATACAATTGCTCTAGCCTAATAATGGCCACGTCAGTTCTTCCTTCTTTATCTCTTCGTTCCAATAAATCGAAATATATTTTACCGCTACACATCAACACTTTTTTTATGATGCTTGCGTCTTTATTTATAGCATCGTCATACACTTCTGTAAATCCACCTTCGGTAAATGCACTTACATCGCTGTAGGTTGCGGGCAATCTTAAATTTGCCTTTGGCGAAAAATTTACCAATGGTTTTCTAAAAGGCCATGCCAATTGTCTACGCAACATATGAAAGAAATTTGCAGCCGTGGTAATGTTTGTAACCACCATATTTAATTCTGCACATTGTTGCAAAAAACGCTCCATCCTTGCACTACTATGTTCTGGCCCTTGCCCTTCGTAACCGTGCGGTAACAATAAGGTAACACCGTTCATTCTTTGCCATTTTGTTTCTGCAGCTGCTATAAACTGGTCTATTATTATTTGTGCTCCATTTACAAAATCGCCAAACTGCGCTTCCCACAATACAAGTGCGTGTGGGTTTGCCATGCTATAACCATACTCAAACCCTAATACAGCGTACTCACTAAGCAAAGAATTGTAAATTCGCATGGGCGCTTGCATTTCGGTAAAATGATCTAATCTGTTGTGCCCTTCATTGGTTACTTCATCATAAATAACTGCATGCCTATGACTGAATGTTCCTCTTTTTACATCTTGCCCACTCATGCGCACATCATTACCTTCTACCAATAAACTTCCGTATGCCATCAGCTCTGCAGTAGCCCAATCTATTTTTTTTGAATCGGAAAATAATTTTATTTTATCTGCAATGAGTTTTTCTACTTTTTTTAATGGCTTAAAATTATCTGGCCACTTCATTAACCCATCAAACAATTTCTTTACCTCTTCTTCTTTTATTGCCGTTATGGGCGAACTTTTAAAATCATCTGGAGTAGCTCTTCTTAATTGTTGCCACCACTCTTCCGGCTTTTGGTAAGTGTATGGAAGCGGATTTTGTTTTACATCATCCAATCGTTCTTGTAAATCTGCCAAGAATTTTTGTTCCATTTCTTTTGCCAAATCTTTTGCTTCGGGCTCACCATTTTCCATCAAAAACTGTGTGTACACTTCCCGCACATTCATGTGTTTGTCTATAAGGCTATACAAAGCTGGTTGTGTAAACTTTGGCTCGTCGCCTTCGTTGTGCCCATGCCTACGAAAACAAACCATGTCTATAAAAATATCACTGTTGAATTCTTGACGATACCTTGTGGCTATTTGGCAAACTTTTGCTACTGCTTCGGGATCATCCCCATTTACATGCAACACGGGTGCTTGTACCATAGCTGCTACCGATGTACAATAATCGGCACTACGAGCATCATCAAAATCTGTAGTAAAACCTATTTGATTGTTTATAACAAAATGAATGGTGCCACCAGTATAGTATCCTGCCAAATTACTCATTTGTAAAATTTCATACACAACACCTTGGCCAGCTACGGAAGAATCTCCATGAATTAATATGGGCAAAATTTTATCGAAATCGCTGTTAAACAAAACATCTGCTTTACTACGAGCATAACCAAGTACTATGGGATCTACTGTTTCTAAATGCGATGGATTGGGACAAAGTTTTAAATCTATTTTTTTACCAGCCACCGTTTCTACCTGGGCACCAAAACCTAAATGGTATTTCACATCGCCACTTCCCATGGTAGTATCTGGGGTAGCAGTACCTTCAAACTCCGTAAATATTTGTTCATATGTTTTGCCCATTATATTGGCAAGCACATTTAACCTACCCCTATGTGCCATACCAATGATGGCTTCTTCCACTGCATTTTCTGCTGCAGTGTTTATGATGGCATCTAAAGCCACAATGGTACTTTCGCCACCTTCTAAACTAAAGCGCTTTTGACCAATATATTTTGTATGCAGAAATTTTTCGAACATTACTCCTTCATTTAATTTTTGGAGTATGCGTTTTTTATGATCAAGTGAAAGCGGATTATGAAAACCAACTTCCATTTCGTTTGAAAGCCACTGGATTTTTTTAATATCATTTAAAGCACTGTACTCTACCCCTACATGATTGGTATAAGATTTTTTTAAATGGACTACTATATTATTTAAACTAGTTCTTCCAAGGTTTAAAAATTTACCTGCTTCAAAATCTGTTGTTAAATCAGTATCTGCTAAATTGAAATTTGCCAGATCCAAGTTTGCATGCCTGTCTTTTCTTTTTTTAAGCGGATTTGTATTAGCGATTAAATGCCCTTTTTTGCGATATGATTGTATGAGTTGGTAAACAGCAAATTCCTTATCGAGGTTTGTAATAGAAACTGCATTGGCTACAGCGGCAGGTTTGCCATTGCTCACCATGTTATTTCCCACAGCAAAATCAAATCCTTCAAAGAATTTCTTCATATCGGCGTCTACACTTTCGGGATTTGCTACAAAATCGTTGTATAAATTCTCTATATAAGAAGGATGAGCATTGGTTATATATTGAAAATCTTTCATTTTATTTGTGTTATTATTTAGATATTAGTACAAAAACAAAAGTGTTTCTGAGCTAGGTTTTGTGTTTCAAGCAGCAACTATTACTTTAAACTATACCAATTTGGGTGCAAATATCGGGTTTTAAAGCCTTAAAAAAGGCAAGGTTTTACCTAAATTAAACAAAAAATAGCTTTAAACTAAAATATTGTTGGGCTAGATGATGATGTTTAAAATAATAATCCTACATTTGCACTCCAAAAATAAGAACAATGGCAAATCACGCAGCAACCAAAAAAGATGTAAGACAAAGTGCAAAACGTAATGAGCGTAATCGCTATTATGGTAAAACTACTCGTAATGCCATTCGTGATATTAGAGCAATGGACGAAAAGGCACCAGCAGCTACCAAATTACCTACAGTAGAATCAATGATAGACAAATTGGCTCAGCGTGGTACTATACACAAAAACAAAGCAGCAAACTTAAAAAGCAAATTGGCGAAGAAAATTAACGCATTGGCGAAATAATTTATTCTCTATTAAAAATATCAAAAGCCCGTAATAGCAATATTTACGGGCTTTTTGTTGATACTTAGTTAACATCGTTAACACAGAAATAAGGTATTTTTGTACACTCAAAAAAATTTATGAAAAAAATTTATAGGTTATTAATTATCTCCTTATTCTTAAGTACTTCTGCTTTTAGTCAAACCTATTTCTTGCTGTCATCCGGTTCTTTAACACAGGATTGGTCTAATGCAAGTTTAATAACAACAAACAATGTTTGGACTGGGTATCCAAATTTTCAAGGTTTTCAAGGTCAAAATTTACCTGCAGGAATTGGGACTACTTCTGGCACAAACCCTTCCACTATACTTGGACCATCCGCCGCGGTAGGTGATTTAAACGTTACTGCAAACCAAACTAACCCAAATACACTTACTAGTGGTGGTATTGCCGAATTCGATGGTATTGCAAATCCTACAATCGCTATGCAAGGCTCTGGTACTGCAGATGCTCCTCATTTAGTAATTTATTTAAATGCAACAGGTGTAAATACAATTATTGTACAATACAATTTAAGAGATATTGATGGTTCAGCAGATAATGCGGTGCAGCAAGTTGCATTGCAATATAGAGTAGGAAATACGGGCAATTTTACAGATATACCCGCGGGGTTTGTTACCGATGCTAGCACAGGGCCAAGTATTGCAACACTTGTAACGCCTGTAAATATAACATTACCAGTAGCCTGCGAAGGGCAGGCGCAAGTAGAATTAAGAATAATCACAGCTAATGCTGCAAGCTCTGACGAATGGATTGGTATAGATGATATATCCATAACGTCAACTCCTAGTGGAGGAGATATCACTCCCCCTTTAGTTTCTACACTTACCCCAGCTGATAATGCAACAAATGTTTCCACCAATACAAATCTTCAAATATTATTTAATGAGCCCATTGTAAAAGCAACTGGAAATATTGTAGTAAAAAGATCATCCGATAATTCGATTGTAGAAACGATAGATGTAACTACTGCTGCGGTTGTTGTAGCTGGTAGTACTGCTACCATCAGCATTAATCCATTGTTAAACCTTACAGATTATTATGTAGAAATAACAGCGGGTGCATTTACTGATATTGCTTTAAATGCTTTTGCTGGCATTACTGGAGCAACCACTTGGAACTTTACAACATTACCCGTACCGGCAGCAGGTATTATTGGTAATAACTATACTTTTACTAACTGTGCTACTACATTTTTAAACGAGGGTTGGAGCCAATTCAGTGTTACATCCCCACAAACATGGGTATGCTCTAGCACAGGAAGAACAGATGCAAATGGTATTCAAATGAGTGCTTTTGTAAGTGCTGGTAATAATCCTTTAAATGAAGATTGGCTTATTTCGCCCGCTTTCGATTTAACTGCAGCCAGTTTGCCTACATTAAAGTTTTATTCTAGAGGAGATTTTAATGGTAATTCATTACAGCTAAAAGTATCTACCAATTATACAGCTGGTACAAACCCAAATACTGCAACATGGATTGACCTTGCAGGTAATTTTCCAGCTAACGTAGCAGGTACAGGTGTTTGGACTTTATCGGATAATATTGATTTATCCGTTTACAATACAACAAATGTTCGTATGGCTTGGGTATATATTAATCCTTCAATTGCCAATTCATCTAGATGGACAATAGATGATGTAACTGTATACTCAAGTATTGTATTGCCTCCTTGCGATGAACCAACGGTACAACCTACTAATTTGGCATTGACCCCAACAGCTACTACTATTACTGGTACTTTTACGGCTGTAGTTCCTGCAGTTACGGGATATTTAGTTGTACGCAGTATTTCATCCACATTATCAGCCACACCTGCAGATGCTACAACATATACAGTAGGGCAAAGTTTGGGGGGTGGTGTTGTAGTTGCAAACAGTGCTGCAAATAGCTTTACAGATATTGGATTAACCCCACTTACTGTTTATTATTATTTTGTATTTGCTTACAACGACGAATCTTGCACTGGCGGACCTAATTATTTAACTACCCTAAATCCTGCACCAACTGGCAATACCAATACAACTACCACATTGGCTCTTGCGGCTTGTATAGAACCAGGTGGAATACCAGGTGCCATAAATTTATCGCCCACTAATACAAGCATTTCGGGCAATTTTACTGGAGTTGCAATTGCACCAACAGCCAATAGATATTTGGTAATTATTAGTCAAAATAATTCTTTATCTGCAGCACCAGTAGATGGCACTACTTACACAGTTGGCGCTGCATTTGGAGGTGGTACTATTGTATCCTATGGTGCAGCATTAAATTTTACTGCTACAGGGCTTACTGCAAATACGCCTTATTATTTTTATGTTTTTGCAGCCAATGGAGATTGTACGGGCGAGCCCGATTACTTTAATACAGGATCTTCTAATGGAACTGTATCAACAACAGTTGGTACGGGTGCTCCTACAACGTATTATGACCCTGCTAATGGACTCACATGTCAACCATTAAAATCTGCTTTAAAGACAATTATTACCTCAGGCTCACAAGTATTAAGTTATACCCCAGGTTTATGGACCTTGTATACTTTTTCTGATAAGCGAAGAAATGATGCCAATAACGCAGATATAGTTTGGGATATGTACAGTGATAATCCAACGGGACCTGAACCTTATACATATACACTTATTACAAACCAATGCGGAAATTATACAGCAGAAGGTCAATGTTACAACAGAGAGCATTCAACTCCACAATCGTGGTTTAATCAAGTATCTCCCATGGTATCCGACGCACATCATATTTTTCCTACCGATGGAAAAGTGAATGCACTGCACAGCAATTTCCCCTATGGTGAAGTGGTAACAGTTACACCTTTAAGCGGGTATTCAAATCCTTCATTAGCAGGAAGTAAATTGGGAACAGGTACAAATTTCGGATATGGTGGTACAATATTTGAACCTATTAACGAATATAAAGGTGATTTTGCAAGAGCGGCATTGTATATGGCTGTTCGCTACGAAGATGAAATAATAAGCCAAAATTGGAGTGGTTTAGGTACTGCAAATGCAGTTTTCCAAAGTACAACTGATCAACCAACAGCCACTACAAGAAGATTGCAGATTTATGATGATTGGTATCTTAAAACTTTATACAAATGGCATATGCAAGACCCAGTGAGCCAGAAAGAAATTGACAGAAACAATGTAATTTTTGCACAAGAAATAAATGATGGTGGTACACTTAAAAAACAAGGTAATAGAAATCCCTTTATAGACCATCCAGAATATGTTTTTGCTATATGGGGTTCCTCTTGTTTGTCAGTTTTACCCGTTACAATTGTAAATTTTACGGCACAAAAAAACAATAATACTATAGCATTAAATTGGAAAGTAGCCAATGAAATAAATATAAAACAATATGAAGTAGAAAGAAGTATAGACGGGATTAACTTTAACTTAATTGGGGCATTAGCAGGAAGTAATCTTACAAGCTATTCTTTTATTGATAAAAATTTACCAAACGGAGCTATTGTATATTATAGATTAAAAATGATAGACCAAGACGGCAAATTTAAAAATAGCAATATCGTTTCTGTAAAATTGAAAACGAATGTATCCAACGCCATTGTTTACCCTAACCCTACAATGGGTAGCTTAAATATAAAATTGTATGATATACTAACATCCAATAGTACTTTGCAAATAACTGATGTAACTGGCAGGTTGGTAAAACAACAAACCATAAATGCAAGCATGGTTAATATTAATGTAGATGTAAAAGGCTTGCCATCTGGAAGATATTTTATTAAAATCACGAATAATGACCAAGTAATAAATTTATCATTTGTAGCACTTTGATAAAATATATTTGCTAAAAACCCCGCAGCAATGTGGGGTTTTTTTATGTCCAAATACTTTTAGGATTAATCTTACATTTGAAGCATGAAGAAAACATTTACATTTTTTATTATTCTACTCCCTTTTATATCTTTTGCTCAGCTAACTATTTTTGAAAAAAGCAATGGAACAGAAACCGCCACTTACTTTGAAACAATAAATTTTTACAAGCAATTAAGCAAGGAAACGAATATTATTACTGTAAAAGAAATGGGCCAAACGGATGCTGGATATCCGTTGCATTTGGTATTGATAAGCAATGATAAAAAATTTAATCCAACGCAATGGCATCTGCAAAACAAGGTTGTAATTCTAATAAACAACGGCATTCACCCCGGCGAGCCAGATGGCATAGATGCAAGCATGCTTTTGGCAAGAGATATAAAAAACAAAAAGAATTTATTGCCAAATAATGTAGTGCTTGCCATTATTCCAGTTTATAATATTGGTGGATGTTTAAACAGAAATACACAGAGTCGTGTGAATCAAAATGGCCCTAGTGCTTATGGGTTTAGGGGGAACTCCCAGAACCTAGATTTGAATAGGGATTTCACCAAAAACGATAGCAAAGAATCCAAATCTTTTGCTCAAATATTTCATTGGCTAAACCCCGATATTTTAATAGACAACCATGTTAGTGACGGGGCAGACTATCAACATACGATGACACTTATAACCACACAGTATGATAAGCTTGGCCCCATAGCCGGAAAATGGTTAAGAGAAAAATTTGAACCGCAGATTTATGCAGGCATGAAAGAAAAGAAATGGGACCTCATACCCTATGTAGAATTTGATGGCGCAGATTTTAACAAAGGCATAAATATGTTTTACGAAACGCCCAGGTACAGTTCGGGGTATGCCGCACTCTTTGGTACATTTTCTTTTATTCCAGAAACACATATGCTTAAGCCATACAAAGAGCGGGTACAATCAACATATGATCTAATGCAAACTTTCATTCAAAAAGCTTCTTCTAATTCCAATGATTTAATAGAAATAAGAAAAATGGCTTTAAAAGAAACCATTATACAAAAAAGTTTTCCACTGAAATGGGTATTGGATAAATCGAAAAATACCAGTATTACTTTTAAAGGGTATGAGCAAGACAGCACTAAAAGTGAAGCTACCGGGCTAAATAAAATGTTTTATAACCGAAACCAACCTTTTACAAAAGATGTGAAATTTTTTAACTACTACAAGCCAGCTAATATTATAGAGAAGCCTGCTGCCTATATTATTCCTGCTGGCTGGTATGAAGTAATAGAGCGTTTAAAATTAAATGCTGTTGTCATAAAAAAATTAAAGACTGATACTACCATGTATGTTGCTTTTTATAAAATTGAATCTTATAAAAGTCGTGCGACCGCCTATGAAAAACACCATGGAAACTATGCAGTAAATGTTTCAGAAAAATTGGATAGCATTCACTTTTTAAAAGGAGATTTTTTGATAGCACTGAATCAACCTGCTAACAGATATATTATTGAAATGCTAGAACCTACTGGTGATGATAGTTTCTTTGCTTGGAATTTTTTTGATGCAATTCTTCAGCAAAAGGAAGGGTACAGCGATTACAGATGGGAAGATGTGGCATCAAAATACCTTCATAATAACCCATCTATAAAATTATTACTCGAAGAAAAGAAAAAGAACGATAGCCAATTTGCCAATAATGCTAGTGCTCAATTAGATTTTATTTATAAAAACTCTCCCTATTACGAAGTTGCTCATAAGAGGTATCCTGTATATAAATTGATGAAATAGAAGAGGAAAAATATTTACACAGTACAAAAAAATAAAAGCTATCCGCTATTAGGTGCAAGGAATATAAAATTGTAGAAAATTAAATATAAACTGTATAAAAATTCATTCTTCATTTAAAGAATTTACCTCTAGAAATTTACCGATATTATCTGTAATCTATTTGTGTAGTAGTTAAAAGATCATATAAAAAACAGCTTTTCTGTGAATCTGTGGCAATATTTTTGCCACAGATTCACAGAAAAAAACAGAAATATCATTTTAATCTACCCCTTTAAAAATCATAAATTGTGTATTTCATACATAAAGTTCTTTTGCACCCAATAACGAATAGTCATTAAAAAATATGATATTTACTTGCTTAGGTAAAGGTTGAAAAATGCTTTTCTGCCCTCACGTTGCGGTGGATGAAGCGATGTTTATATATGTATGCGTGCTGCTGCAAGCGGCATACGTATCCATATATATTTAAGGAACAGTCCCACCATAATGCGGGAAGACCAGACAAATGCTGCCAACTGCAGGTATGCCCACAGCTCATCATTTTTATTTGGATTGATGATTATTCCTAAAATTAATAATATATTGACATTCATTTGATTAAAATATTTTAGGTGCAAAAAAGAATTGGAATTGACAATTGCCATAAAATTTCCAAATAACAATACTTCATATTACATGGTTTTTATTTAATATGAATTTGCATCAAACATAGCTTTATTGCTTAAAAATCCTTACATTTGCACCCCGTTCGAAAAAACGGGATTAAACAATTTTATTTAAAAACAAAAAACAGGGAAATGAGCAATTACGAATTGATGGTGGTTTTTACCCCTGTGCTATCTGAAGAGGAATTTAAAGCCGCTCAGAAAAAATACGAAACACTTGTTACAGAAAACGGTGGTAGTATTACGCACAGCAATCCATGGGGACTAAAATCACTGGCGTATCCTATAGCCAAAAAGACTACTGGTCTTTATTGGGTAATGGAATACAGTGCGCCAACCAGCTTCAATGAAAAGTTGAAAACACAACTTTTGCGTGACGAATCCGTTATGCGTCACATGTACACAGTACTCGATAAATACGCCGTGGAGTACAACTCAAGAAAGAGAAGTGGTGTAAAACATTTTGAACCATCACAAAAAACGGAGGCATAATCATGGCAAAAGCAAACGAGATTAAATATCTAACAGCTATAAAAGCTGACAAGCGTCCAAAGAAATATTGCCGCTTTAAGAAAATGGGCATCCGCTATATCGATTATAAGGATGGTGATTTCTTGAAAAAATTCTTAAACGAACAAGGTAAATTATTGCCACGTCGCCTTACGGGAAACTCTCTTAAGTTTCAACGTAAAGTGGGCGAAGCAGTAAAGAAAGCACGTCAAATGTCTATCTTACCGTACGTTACAGATTTAATGAAATAATGCCCCCTAAATCCCCCGAAGGGGGACTTGGGTTCATAAAACTTTAAAATATTTAATACATTTTAAAGTTAAAATAATTTTTTAACCACCCTAACCCGTCTTTGTCGGGGAAAGTTCCTTAAAAAAGAAATTGGGTAAAAATGCGAAATAATGCAGGTAATACTAATACAAGATGTAAACAACCTTGGTGGATCAAACGAATTGGTAACAGTAAAAAATGGCTACGGTCGTAATTTTTTGATACCAAAGAAACTTGCTGTTGAAGCTAGTCCTAGCAACATGAAACAAATGCAGGAAAAATTGAAACAACAAGCCAAGAAAGAAGCTAAACTATTGGCAGAATTGAATAGCGTTATAGCTGTACTTAAGGAAGGAGCACTTAAAATTGGTGCTAAGACTGGTACAAGTGGTAAGATATTTGGTAGCGTAACAACTGTTCAAATAGCACGTGCTATAAAAGAGCAAAAAGGCTACGAAATAGATCGCCGTCGCATTACAATTACAGACGATATCAAAGAATTGGGTACTTACAAAGCAAATATTGATTTTGGTAACGGTAACGAAACCGAAGTTGAATTTGAAGTAATATCCGAGTAATTTAATACTTTTTAAGGAAAGCCGTTTGCTAAAATTAGCAAACGGCTTTTTTATTTACCATACTCAAAGTAGGATATATAAAAAATAATTAAGTTATGCATATTAAAAAAAAGTACAATAATTGATTTTTAGATTGAATTAACACTTACATTTGCTGTGTCTGTTGGAATCTTAGTTTTCATGTCGGCTGATTTTATCTTTTCGTAAGTAGTTTTCAGTTCATTGTAGCACTAATGTCCAAGACATTATTTATTTTATTTAAAAAGTTTATTACAATGAACATTTACGTAGGCAATCTTAGCTGGTCAATGACAGACGAAGATTTAAGCACACTCTTCACTGAGTATGGTACTGTAAGCAGTGCAAAAATTTTAAAAGACAAAATGAATGGCCGTAGCAAAGGTTTCGGTTTTGTTGAAATGGAAGACGATGAAGCTGCTAAAGCTGCAATCGCTAACCTAAACGAAGTAGAAATTCAAGGTCGCAAATTAATCGTTAACGAATCTCAGCCACGTGCTGAAGGTGATGATTATAAAAAACGCAGCGGTGGCGGTGGTTACGGCGGTGGCGGTGGCAACAGAGGCGGCGGTGGATACGGCGGCGGTGGCGGTCGTTCTGGCGGCGGCGGTGGATACGGCGGCGGTGGCGGTCGTTCTGGCGGAAGCGGCGGATACGGCGGCGGTGGCGGTCGTTCTGGCGGCGGCGGTGGTTACAGCAAAGATTATTAATATCTAAGTAATATAAACACGCTTTAAATTTTCCCCTCAGCAATGAGGGGATTTTTTATGCCTACAATTCAAATAAATGGAATGATAATTGCGTTATAAAAATGTTTACCATAAGAACTTGATATAAATACCAATATCAAGCATGGATTTTAATAATTCAAATAAAATAAAAATGAATAAATATCGTAAAATTACTTTTGCCGCTGCTGCAATTGCTTGCGTGGGACTATTGGTTTATGTTACACGGAAAAACAATACTAAAAAAAGAATTATGCAGGTAGCTGATGAGGGCTATGAAACTGCACCAGATGTGCTGTACCCTAAAGAAAACGATAGATTTAAAAAATTACATGTAGGGCCTGTACTACCACATCACACTTTTTAAAAACAAAAGTACTGCCATTTCTGACAGTACTTTTATGGCGAAGTAGAAGCTGGTGTTACCTTCCTCCAGGTTCACAGTTTTTCTTTAAAAAATTTGTATACAGTGTAGCTAAATGCAAGCTAGTTCCACGCCCTTCGCTGATGCTATGTGTACGGTTTGGGTAAGCCATAAATTCAAATTGTTTATTGTATTTTACCAATTCATTGAGTAACATTTCTGCATTGTCGTAATGCACATTATCATCGCCTGTTCCGTGTATGTATAATAATTTTCCTTGCAATCCTTTGGCATTATAAATAGGCGAACCTTTTACAAAATCTTCCATATTTTCTTGTGGCAAACCCATATATCTTTCTTGATAAATATTATCGTAATTCAATTGATTGGCTACCGCTGCAATTGCAATGCCTGTTTTAAAAATTTCAGGATAATTAAACATTAAGTTTAAAGTGGAAGATCCTCCTCCGCTCCAACCCCATACAGCAACCCTGGTTTTATCCATATAGGTATTTTCAAGGATCTTTTTTGCGCCTAGAGCCAAGTCACGGATATTGAGGGTACCAATTTTTCTATAAATAGATTTTCTCCATTTTGCACCTCTTAGCGATGGAGTACCTTGGTTATCTAACGAAACTTGAATATAACCATCTGTAGCCATATCGCCCATATATAGAAAGTTATTATGACTGCCATATGAGTCGCTTACAGTAGCAGCAGCAGGCTCTCCATATACATAAAATACTACTGGGTATTTTTTTGAAGGGTCAAAATTCTTTGGTTTATTCATCCAAGCATCCAATACTACATTATCCTCTGTTGTTACTTGAAAATATTCTATATTTTTTCTAGTGTCTATTTTTATATTTTTCTCTATGCTTTTTGCTACGGAAAATGAATAGTTTTCTGGGAGATTAATCCATTCATTTACTGGAGCCGTATTGTAATTGCTAAAAGAATGATTGGCAATTTTACCATTTGGAGAAATATCATACTCGTGTGTTCCTTTCATTTTTTTATTACTTAGCAATTCTGGCTCATCTTTTCCGCCGTTTATTCGTACCCTGTATAAATAAAGTTGTGTGGCATTGCTTGGCGATGCAGAAAAATAAATATAATTATTTACTTCATCTATAGCTTTCATTGTACCTATATCGTAATTGCCTTTGGTAAGCAACGTAGTTGTTTTGCCATCCCTGCTTATTTTGTAAATATGCCTCCAACCATCTTTTTCACTTACCCATAAAAAATCTTTGCCTTGGTTTACCCAACTCCATCCTACAGGATTATCTGTGTTTAAATCTACCCAAGCATCGTCATTCTCTGCCCAAAAAGTGCCACTCGTTCCGTCAGATACTTTACAGTAAATAAGTTTACTTTCTTGTTGTTTTCTATCTAGCTGTTGTAAAATAAGTTCGTTGTCCCCACTCCATTCCATACGGGTAATATAATGTTGCTGTGGGTCGCCATCAATACTCATTTTGTTTATTTGCCCACCCGTAATATTTACTACATTGATATAAGCTGGCGAAGGACTCTCTCCTACTTTTGGATATTCTACTGGAATGACCTTGCTATAAACTGAGTCGGTGGTATTCAACATATAATAATCACGGATTTTTGTGGCATCTATTTTCCAGAAGGCAATACGTTTGCTATCCGGGCTCCAACGAAAACCATCTCTACAATTAAACTCTTCTTCATAAACCCAATCAAATGTGCCGTTAATTAGTTTTCTTGTACCATCTGTAGTGAGCTTTTTTATTATACCAGTAGAGATATCCTCTGAATAAATATTGTGCTCACTTACGTATGCCACGGTTTTACTATCGGGAGATATTTTTGCAAACATCAATGATTGTGCTGGCAAACCTTTACCTATTTGAATAAGTTTATTGGTACCAATATTTAATATCCAATAGTCTCCCCTGGTATTATAACGCCATACTTTTACTGTGTTAGTAAATAAAAGAATGGCAGATTTATCATTACTATAATCAAAAGATTGCACTTTTAGTGGGGCATTGCTTCCTGTAGGCGTAAGCATTTCCGCTTTTATTACTACTGTTTGGCTTTCCGTTTTTGGATCTACTTTAATAATGCCAGCATCTTTAAACTCATAATATCCAAGTCCATCGGCTGTCCAATTGGTACCGCGCTCTTGTGCATTAGAAAAAAAGAATGAAAAAATAAAAATGAAAATAATAGTAGAATTTTTAGAGGACATATTTTATTTAATTTAGAATATAAAAATAGGCAATAACAAAATCAAAATCAAACCTATGTATAGAATATAAGTATTAGCTCATAATTTTGTGAATATCTTTGTCTTTGGCATTTTTGAAAAAAAAATCAACCCTATTAAAATAATGGAAAAAGAAAAATTAAGGCTTGATAAATATTTGTGGAGTATTCGACTATTTAAAACACGGAGTTTAGCCGCCGATGCCTGCGAAAAAGGAAAAGTAAAATACAATGGTGCTTCAGTAAAAGCATCTAAACAAGTACATATAGATGAAGAATATGAAGTAAAGACCGAAGCCAAAAAATGGCTGATAAAAGTTACGGGGCTTTTGCACAATCGTGTACAATATTCCGAAGCCATTAATTTTTATATCGACATTACGCCAGAAGAAGTAGAAGACAAAACCCAATACCAAGGTGCCGCTTTTCATACAGGAAAAAGATTGAGCAAAGTTGGGCGTCCTACTAAAAAAGAAAAAAGGGATTTGGATGGCTTTATGGGCGACTAGGTTTAAAAAGGTTCAAGAGGTTTGAGGGGTTTAAGAAGGTTTAGAGAGTTTAGAGGGTTTAGAAGGTTTAGAAGGTTTAGAGGGTTAGTTATGTTACGTTCTTACATTTCATTCCTATCACATTAACTCCGAAATATGTTTCTTGATATTCTCTGCAATTTTTTGTGTGGGTAAATCATTTGTATCATTGCCAAAAGGGTCTTCTATCTCCTCAGCAATCATTTCCAAGCTTGCCAATACATAAAAAATAAACACTACTACTGGAATGGCATAATAACCTAAATGCATTACAAATGTAAAAGGCAAGGACATTATATAAAAGAAGATAAATTTCTTTACAAATAAGCTATATGAAAAAGGAATAGGCGTATTTTTTATCCGCTCACAGGCGCCACAGATGTCTGTAAAAGATGAAATTTCTGCATTCATATTTATCAGTTGAGCATCT
This sequence comes from Ferruginibacter sp., assembly GCA_031430735.1. Classification (GTDB taxonomy): domain Bacteria; phylum Bacteroidota; class Bacteroidia; order Chitinophagales; family Chitinophagaceae; genus Ferruginibacter. Next base: position 25,098 of record JANPCB010000159.1, read on the forward strand.
GTTATCTTTTTTTCTTCATATAGTTTATTTAGCCGCTTGGCAATAATACCAGCTACTTGGTTTGGGATATGTTTCTCTTTGTCTATAGCAATCAATTCTGGGTGACTTAATTCATCTAATTCCAAACGGGTAGATTCTTTTGACAAATGCTTACACAAAACATATGCAAAAGCAGGGATTGTTTTTGTAAAAAAATTTCTATTTGTCGTATCACTTTCCTCTAATATTACATTAAGTTTAATAGCCAAATTCCTACTATTGTTTACTAGGCTACCCCAAAGCTTTCTTCCTTCCCACCATCTATCATAAGCGGTGTTGGTTCTAAATACCAATAACAATGATAGCACAAAGCCTAGCAAATTATGTAAAAGATTAAGATTTTTTACATAGCTATCTTTACTAAGATGCCAATATTCAATTTCTAACCAAGCGATAATGGTAGTATATAAGCCAATACAAATAAGCATTAAAAAAAGGGCTCTAAATGTATCTGCCTTGTGTAACTTGAAAATAAAAGTGAACCAGTCTTTTGGATTGTAAGCTATCATATTACAAAAGTAAGTTTCTCTGCGGTTACTATAATAATCGAGTGTAATAATTTAAGAAATAGATGCCAACCATTTGAGGAAGAATATAAATAGGAAAGAATTAATACCAAGATTGTATTCCTACAAGTATGCGCCAATTTTACATACACCCTAAATATAAAACAGCAGAATTACAAGAATCAAACCAACTTATTTTTTTTAAACTAATTTGCAAACAAAATATTTTTATGACGATTGATATCATAAGCGTAGTGCCAGATTTACTTACATCACCATTTGCACATTCTATAATGAAACGTGCAGCAGATAAAGGTTTGTTGCAAGTAAATGTTATCAACCTGCGGGAGTACACAACCTATGCAAGAGCGCGGGTAGATGATTACCAATTTGGCGGTGGGGCAGGCATGGTAATGATGATAGAACCATTGGTAAATGCAGTAGAAAGTTTACAAAAAGAAAAACAATATGATGAAATAATTTATCTTACCCCAGATGGCGAAACCTTTAACCAAAAAATGGCAAACGCACTTTCATTAAAAAATAATTTATTAATGATATGTGGACATTACAAAGGCATAGACCAACGTTTTAGAGATCATTTTGTAACGAAAGAAATTTCTATTGGCGATTATGTGCTAAGTGGAGGAGAGCTTGCTGCGGCAGTGCTTACAGATGCAATAGGGAGGTTAATTCCAGGTGTGTTAAATGATGAGACGTCTGCACTCACAGATTCATTTCAAGACAACTTGCTTGCGCCTCCTGTATATACAAGGCCCGAAGTATATAGAGGATGGGCTATACCCGAAGTATTAAAAAGTGGCAACCATAAGTTAATAGAAAACTGGAGGCATGAGCAAGCATTGGAAAGGACTACTTTGAGAAGGCCAGATATTTTAGATAAATGATTGTGCTGATTAATACAAATGCCCCTGAAAATCCAGAGGCATTTGCATTTTACAAATTAATTAGCAACATTAATCTTTAAAAATATTTTCATCTACTTTAATATTTGTTTCTATTTTTTCGAATGTAACTGCTATATTACCTCCTTGAAAAGCGGTTGTATATGCAAACCAAAATCCATCTGCGTTTTGTTTGTAATCGCCATAAGGTGTTTCCATATCTTGCTCTACACCATCTGGCCCTTTACTATTTGTAATTGTCTTTACAACCCTATTGGTTTTTTTATCAATTAAATAAAATCCGATTTTACCATCTTTTCTAGTTACTTTCAATTTATAAGCATCTGCTCCATCCACTTTATCATCGCCTACTAACTCAATGGTAGAGCCTTTTTCTTTGTAATTATACAAAGCACCTTGCACATCAATTGCACCTTGTTGTTCTTTCACCTCCTCATCAGTTCCTACTTTTGGTTCTGTCATTTGCTGTATAGGGAAAAACATAGATGATTTAGTGGGTGTAATTATTTGATAATTTGAGGTACCCATGATTTCTAAATCCATACGAAATCCTTTCATATGATCAATCGTCATAGTTGCAGGGAAGTCTTGTCCTTGTGCACTCATTGTTCCAGTCTTTTTTACAGAAGTAAGTGTTGCAATTTTTGCTGCACCACCCATTGCTTCTATATTTTTAGCTACAATTTCGTCAGCAGTTTGTGCACTTACACTTAATGCGGTAAAGGCCAACCCTGCAAATAATAATTTTTTAAACATTTTCATTTTATGCGTTTTATAGTTAGTGCAAAACAATTTTGCATAACAAATATAGCATATCAATACATTTGCATCCAAAAACATATTATTTATTTTTACAAACGGCTAAACGAACATTTTAACGGTGAAAAATACATTTAACATAAAAGGAAATATTGTAGATATAGCTGCCAAAAACACTTTTTTTGGAGAAGTAGCCATTGTAGATAATAAAATACAAACCATAACGCTATTAGAGCAGAGCGCATTAGAAAACAAACCTTTTATTCTTCCTGGCTTTATAGATAGCCATGTTCATATAGAAAGTAGCATGCTCATACCATCGGAATTCGCCAGGTTGGCTGTGTTACATGGCACAACGGGTACCATAAGCGATCCCCACGAAATAGCCAATGTTTGTGGTATGGAGGGTGTATATTTTATGATAGAAAATGGCAAAAAAGTACCCTTTAAATTTCATTTTGGTGCGCCTAGTTGTGTGCCAGCTACGATATTTGAAACTGCGGGAGCGGCACTTATTGCAAAAGACGTGGAAAAACTGCTGGCCATGGATGATATTTTTTACTTGAGTGAAATGATGAATTTTCCAGGCGTATTGAATGGAGATGAGGAAGTAATGCTAAAAATAGCCGCTGCAAAAAAAATAAACAAGCCTGTAGATGGGCATGCCCCTGGACTGCGGGGCGAAATAGCGAAAAAGTATATTGAAGCAGGCATGTCTACCGATCATGAGTGCTTTACAGAAGCAGAAGCACTAGAAAAATTGAATTATGGAATGAAAATTCTGATAAGGGAAGGAAGTGCCGCAAAAAATTTTGAAGCATTAATAGGTTTAATGGATGAGCATTTCGAAAATATGATGTTTTGCAGCGATGACAAGCACCCTAATAGCTTAGCAGAAGGCCATATAAACCAATTGTGTGCTCGTGCGGTGGCCAAAGGAATTGATGTTTATAAAGTGTTACAAGCAGCTTGCACAAACCCAGTGTTGCACTATAAAATGAAGAATGGCATTTTGAGAGAAGGCGATGCGGCAGATTTTATTGTGGTAAAAGACCTAACAAAATTTGATGTGCTTCAAACATATATTGATGGAAAACTAGTGGCAGAAAATGGAAAGACATTTATAGAATCTGTGGATGTAACCCCAATAAATAAATTTGATTGCACAGAAAAACAGCCTACGGATTTTGTTTTACATGCAAAAGATAACCAACAAGAAATACTGGTGATTGAAGCAATGGAAGGGCAACTTATTACCAATAAACTGGTAAAACCAGCAACCATAAAAGAGGGGAAATTGGTTTCGGATATTGAAAACGACATTTTAAAAATAGTGGTCGTAAATCGATATTTCAATGCGCCCATTGCCATTTCTTTTATAAAAAATATTGGACTAAAAAAAGGTGCCATTGCAAGTTCTGTAGCACACGATAGCCACAATATTATAGCAGTAGGTGTAGACGATGAAAGCATTTGCAAAGCAGTAAATCTGGTAATTAAAGAAAAAGGTGGTGTAAGTGCTGTATCTGCGCAGGAACAAAAAATACTACCACTCTCTATTGCTGGACTAATGAGTGGCAATGATGGTTTTAAAGTAGCTGCAGATTATACAGCCATCAACAATTTTGCAACAAAAGTGCTGGGAAGTAGCATGGAAGATCCTTTTATGACTTTGTCGTTTATGGCATTGTTGGTTATTCCTCATCTAAAATTGAGTGACAAGGGATTGTTTGATGGAGATTCGTTTGGGTTTTTGTAACCAATTGTTTCGAAAGAAATTAAACGTAAAGTCAGAAAATAACAAAGCTGCTAAGTGCTTATTAAAAAATAAATATTGTTAAAAACAAAAGGTTTTAATACCCAAATTTTTGTTTTAAAAAAGTCATTTTAATGCCTCTACCTAATCTATTGCACAATTAAAGCTTAATAAAGATTTATTAATGAAGATCTCCCGACAAGAATATCGGGACACGGTGCGGGACCTGCCCGCCGGCAGGCAAGTAGCCCGAGCAACTGCTCCATAAAGATTTACTGCTCACAGCCCATTGCTTTTTAATACTTCGCCGTCTCCACTTTAAACGCTACGCTATCTGTACCCTTTGGTGTAAAATATTTGGATTTAAATTTTACAGAATTGCCTGGTGCAATATTTTCATAAATGGTTTCATGGTCTTCTTCCAGCAAAGCGCCTGTTTTGCTATAGAAAGATAGTTTTATATCTACATCCTTGTAGGTGACAATTTTTGCCTTGTTGGTTATTTGGCCCCGTACAACTGTTTGCCCAAGTAAATTTTTCTTTTTATCGCCTGCTACTGTAAGAAACCTAGTAGGATTTTTTTGCTCTGTTTGTTCGAGCGTTTCTTTGGTTTTTTCGTAATTTTTTTCCGCCGTTGCATTGGCTTCTTTGGAATTGCCCCCGCAAGAAATTAATAATAAAGTGGCCGAAAATATGCTAAGAATAATTTTCATAAAGAGGTTATGGTTTAAATGTTTTCATAAAAATAGGGTTACCCGTCAATTTTTTTTTAAATTTGACAAAAGATAATGAATTTTAACTAAATCTTTTTTAAAAAGCAATAAGTAAATGGTATATAATTTAAGCAAAGAGCATTCGCTGGTAAGCAATTGGGTAAGTGAATTGAGAAATGTAGCTATTCAGCAAGATCGCATGCGCTTTCGCAGAAACCTAGAGCGTATTGCAGAAGTAATAGGCTACGAAATAAGCAAGGGCTTAGCGGTAGAAGAGAAAGAAATTACCACACCAATGGGTACTGCCCATTGCAAGGTTTTAAAAGAACAACCTGTATTGGCCACAATTTTGCGTGCTGGGCTTGCTATGCACAATGGTTTACTTAATTATTTTGATAGGGCCGACAATGCATTTTTAAGTGCATACCGCAAGCACCATGCAGATGGGAGTTTTGAAATAGCAATGGAATATATGAGTTGCCCACCTATTGAAGGGCGTGTAGTAATTATAAGCGACCCAATGCTTGCAACGGGAGCATCGTTGATAAAAGCCATACAACATATTAGAGATATAGGCACTATAAAAGAATTACACGTGGTATGTGCCATAGCTGCAACAAATGGTATAGAAGCCTTACAAAAAGCCGAGCCATCAGCAAACATTTGGTGCGGAGCCATAGACGGGGATTTGTCTGCAAAAGGTTATATCATTCCAGGTTTGGGCGATGCCGGCGACCTTGCTTATGGGACTAAAATGCAACAATAAATAAAATTTTTAGTTGCAAAATGCTAAAATTTCGTTTTGGTTGAAAACTTTTACAAATACTGAGCAGCATTTTCTATCATTTGCTTATCTTTAAGGTATAGAATATTATTGACATGAGAAGATTTTTAGGAAGTTTATTGATGGCAGCGTTTGCAATAAGTGCTCAAGCGCAAGACCCACATTTTTCACAGTTTTTTGCTTCGCCCCTTACATTGAACCCTGCTTTTACGGGTAAGTTTGATGGTGAGTGGAGGCTTGCTGTAAACCACCGTGACCAGTGGCCATCTATCCCAAAGGCATATGTTACTAGCAGTGCTTCATTTGATATTGGTATTATGAAAAATAAATTGCCTCAAGGCGATGTATTTGGCCTTGGTGTATCTGGCTTAACAGATGCCAGTGCAAATAGTCAACTAAAATTAAACTATGGATCTCTTTCTTTATCCTACCACAAAGCGTTGGATGAAGATGGTTACAATACAATAGGTGCAGGCTTTCAAGGTACTTACAGCAGTTTGGTGCTAGACCAGACCAAACTTACTTTTGAAAGCATGCTTCAGCAAAATGGTTTTACCAATGAAGGCGGAAGAGAATTTTTGCAAAATGGCTCTAACCAAAATTATTTTGATGTAAATGCAGGAATTTTATTTTCTGGCTCTAGCAATGGTTCAAATAATTATTATGCTGGTGTATCAGTTTATCATGTTAATAGGCCTACTGTAGGTTTTAAAGATGCAAATTATCAACTAGCAAGTAGATTAACCGCACATGCCGGTGGCACGCTGCCGATAGCTGATATGTTGAGTTTTAATGGTTCTGTTATTCACCAAAGACAAGCCGGTGCTAGTGAAACAACGCTAGGCGGCGCATTTTCTTACAACATTAATGGCGATGAAGTAATACCTAGTAATGTTTTTATCGGTTCTTGGGTGCGCTTTAACGATGCCATAATTCCATATATAGGATTAGAAGTTGGTGGACTTAGAATAGGCGCTAGTTACGATGTAAATATTAGCAGCCTAAAATCTGCTACAGCTAGCAGAGGTGGATCGGAGTTTTCATTAATATACATAAAACGTAAATCTGAGGTAAAGGGAATTCCTTGTCCGAAGTTTTAATTGTTACTATTTAATAGTTAAAGCCATTACAGTTTCTGTAGTGGCTTTTTTGTTAGATGAATAAATTTTTTGGCGTCATGAAATATTTGATTTTGCATTTGGCTTGAGAAATGTATCTTTAAGCCAAATAAAAGTTACCCCTAACTTACAATAATGCTAAAAGAAATCATTATATCTATACAGTCGTTTGCAGATGCTCATAAATTTATAAACAGACATAAATTATGGAAATGGATACTGGTTCCTGGCATAATTTATTGTATCCTTTTTGTAATTGGAATTTACTTATTTGGCAAAACGAGTATGCAAGCCACCGAATACGTTTTACTAAAAACAGGCTTAAAAGCATGGCTGGAATCTATGCAGGAAAGCTGGTTGAACTGGCTCGTTATCGTTGGTCAATTCTTTATATACATCATCCTTTTTCTATTCTATTTTTCGTTGTTTAAATTCCTTTTTCTTATTATTGGCTCCCCATTATTCGCATACCTTAGTGAGCGTACAGAAAGTATTTTGGAAGGTAAAGAATTCCCCTTTAGCTTTTCACAGTTTTTAAAAGATATTGTACGGGGCATAAGAATAGCACTGAGAAACCTCTTGTGGCAAACGGTATATGTGCTTACGATTTTACTTTTTTCGCTTATCCCCATTATTGGTTGGGTAGCACCGCTTATTGCCTTGCTTACAGAATGTTATTATTTTGGTTTCTCTATGTTGGATTATAGCAGCGAGCGCAACAAACTTTCTACCTCACAGAGCATCGCATTTATAGGCAAACACAAAGGCCTTGCTATAGGCAATGGGTTGGTTTTTTATATGATGCACCTCATTCCATTTTTAGGCTGGTTGCTTGCGCCATCTTATGCAGTGGTGGCTGCTACCCTTAGCTTACACAAGGCCAGAGAAAAACAAGTTATTTTATAAATTATGGCTACACCAGATTATTACTCTAAAATATTTTTTTATTTAAAGCCAATTGTTTAGGGAATTCAAAAAATACCAACCTGTTTGAAAAAGTACCCGAACGGTTCTACAAAACCTCAATGGAGATGAAGAAATTACTAGTTTAATGCTTCCTTAAAATTAAGTTCCATTTTTTTTTCGCTTTTAAAATACTCCAACAACAATATTTGTCGATTAAATGCCGGTAATACTATAGACCTTGATGTTTTTACATTTATTTTAATTTTGTCAGTGGTAATTTTATCCTCATATACATTAATGGTATTAAAAAGATCTTCTTTATTTGAAAGATACCAAAAACTAAAAGAACCATCTCTTCTATTGGTTTGTGTACCATTGTAACCGAAAAAGTCACTGTTTTTTTTATCATAAATGGTAATATCTTTTACTTTACAAGTAGAGTCTAGCTTTATTAAAATCATATCCGTATTGACCTTTTTCAGATAGCCCTTACCCTCTGGTGAGAATCCGAAAACAGACATCGTAAATATTGTAGTTGCATTTAAAGCTTTACCATAGCCTTCTCCTAAAACATATAAATCACCACCAAGCATTTGAACTATGTTATGAAAATGAATGTAACCAACACCTTGTATTTTACCTTTAGAAGAAATATTCAAATATTCATTAAAGCCATTATCCCATGATATATATTTTTCATCAATAAGGCTTCCCTCTGCTTTAATTTTCCACAAAGCAAACCCTAAAGGCTTATCTTTATTTATATCTGCATTTAGCTTATAAAAAGCACCATACAAATACCCATCTCCATCGTTAAGTATTTTTAATCCTTTTGCCAGTATTTTGTATTTTGAATCTGCTGGATTTTTAAACAACTCTTTTCCAGTTTTCAAATCTAACCCCACAATAAAAACTTCAGGTTTATCTGTATAAATTGAGCCTTTATAACTAACTACATTAATATAAACCACATCCCTATATACACCTAAAAACTCTCCGAAAAAATAGCTCCCACCTGTTGTTGGCACATAACTCCATTGCATATTTGCTTTAGTACCATAAAAATTAATACTTATTGAATTTACATCTTTATCTGAACGAATGGTATTTGATATGAAACCAACATCATCAATCGGATAAAAGCTTTTAAAACTAATATCATTGGCTCCATCAAGTGCAACTTTTTTATATTGTCTTAATTCCTTACCACTTAAATCTCTTGTATAACTAAATATCTTCAATCCGTTTAAATCATATATCTGATATTCGAAAGTTTTTTTATCTGCATGAAAAAATAATAATATTATTTCAGATCCATTAGATGAAGATTCAAAAATGGATGTTTCTTCCGAAACTTTAATTTCGGTTTCTTTAATTAGATGTAGTTTCTTGTCTGTAATGGTAAACATATATGTATCTATGTAATCATCAATAGTATCTTTTTCATAAATAAAAAAATATCCTTTTATACCATCCCCATTTTTAATAACAGACTGGTTTGATAAATTAGCTGTTTTAATATTATCAAACACTAAATTTTGTGAAAACACAATTAGGGACATAAAACAGAGTAACAGTATTAAAAATATTGATTTGGATTTTGTTTTAAAAAAAATCATGGTTTGTTAATTATTTTTAATTTGAAATTTAATTTTCAAAACTAATATTGCTAAGAATTCTAAAAATACCAACACATTTGGAACACTAGTATATTATTTTTTTTTCTCGATATTAGCTCGGTTAATAATCCTTGCCTAAGTTGTTAGCCTTGTATAATTGTGAGTACCGATTGCTACCACCCTTGCACGGCCGACACTTAGTCTTTAAACAGCCGACAATCAAAAAAAAGTTAACAGATATCATAAAAATAGTAAACTAACTTAAATAATGCACCATAAAGCCAAAAACATTTAAACTAACTTTGCAGCATCAAATAAATTATGGCTACCATTTACCTTATACCCTGTGTACTTGCAGAAGATGCTGCTGAAACAATACCACCCTACGTTATTGATGCTGTAAAAAAATGCAATGTAATTTTTGCAGAAAACGAAAGAACAGCCAGGCGGTTTTTAAAAATGATGGATAAATCTATTGTGATAGATAATTTTGAATGGTTTACCATACACAAAGCGGAAGAAGAGCAGTTGCAACAATTATCCCAAAAAATAAAAGAAGAAAAAACCATTGCCATCATAAGCGAGGCAGGTTGCCCTGGCATTGCAGACCCTGGGCAAATACTTATTGCTGCTGCGCAAAAAATGGGTTGTGTAATAAAACCATTGGTAGGACCAAGTTCCATTTTACTTGCATTAATGGCCAGTGGTATGAACGGGCAGCAATTTGAATTTGTAGGCTATCTTCCTATAGACAACGGTGAAAGAATAAAAAAAATAAAAGAACTTGAAGTAGCTTCTCAAAAAAACAATAGTACAAAAATATTTATAGAAACACCTTACAGAAACAATCCATTGATGGAAGCACTCACAAAAGCATGTGCAGATAAAACGATGCTTTGTGTAGCAGCAAATATTACTGCTACAAACGAGTCTATTAAAACAAATACCATAGCCGAGTGGAAAAAGAAAATGCCGGAGCTTCATAAGCAACCGGCAATATTTTTGTTGTATGCAGGAAATTAATTTTACTTAATAGGGCTCTACCGTTACCGCATCTACAATATAAGGGCTATCGCCACGCCATGGCAACGTTCCTTTCTTTTGTTCGTAATGCACCCTTACTTTTTTTCCCTCCAAGTTCATCATACTTTTAGCAAGGCTATCATTGGCAATAGAAAAGAAAAATTTCTCTGAGGCCAATGCCACGCCACTCGTAGAGGCAATACTGCTTAGTACCAGTTCTCCTTCGTAGGTTTTCATTAAATTTCCTTTATGCGAAAGTTTTTGCAACATACCCGATCTAAATCCATCACTGTAGGTATAATAATATTTCCACCAAAATAGTATTCCTCCAACCAAAAGGAATACGACTAAAAACATTGAGATATATTTCCGACAACCACTTTTCTTCTTTACAACTGGAATAATGGTCTCATTACTTTTTTCGATTACTATGTTTTGTTCTGCCATGTTTTATCTATTGAATTGCTTAAAAATACTAATAAAACTTGATTTGAAAATAATCTTACATCTAAAATCTTATTTCTAAAATTTAAAGTCCATACTCACTCACCAACCAAATAAGCGCCGCCATATTTACTGCTCCCAAATCCAATTCTCTTTTACTCACGGCTTCAAACACATCTGTACTAGCATGGTGTAGGTCAAAGTACCGTTGGCTATCGGGGCTCAGCCCTGCCAAAGCCGCACCAATTTCTTTTAAATTATCAATGTCTGATCCGCTTCCTCCTACTCTAAAATCGTATACACCGTAATTGCGAAACAAGGGTGCCCAAGTTTTTACTTTGTTTCTCGCTTCTTCTTTCATTTCTAAAGAAAATCCTCTTGGTGTAAACCCGCCTGCATCGCTTTCCAATGCAAATATATGTTGCTCTTTATTCAGTTTTGCATTTAGTAAATAGGCATCTGCTCCACCGCCGCCATTTTCTTCGTTCATAAACATAACTGCACGTATGGTTCTTTTGGGCTTTATGCCCGCTTTTTTAAATGCCCTTATAATTTCTATACTTTGTACAATACCTGCACCATCATCTTGCGCACCTTCTGCCAAATCCCAGCTATCTAAATGCCCCCCTACTGTTATTATTTCTTTGGGTTTTTGTATACCCCATATTTCTCCTACTACATTATACGATTGCACAGGTGCTAGCATGGTACAATTGTTTTTAATAAAGCCTTGCAGCTTTTTCCCCTCCTGTAGCATTTTACTTATGGCATTGGCATTATTGGTGCTAATGGCCACTGCAGGAATTTTAGGGAAAGAATCGTTGTACCTCGTCATGCCTGTATGGGGATAGTCGTCTGCGTTGCTAGCAAGAGAACGAACCAATACGCCAATAGCGCCATATTTAGCCGCTTGTGCAGCACCAGCCCTTCTTCCTATACCAGATTCCCCATAAGCATTAAAAGTGCCGATGTATGTTGGATTCATGGCGATATTAAAAAACACCATTTTACCTTTTACAGCAGTACCAAGCTTGTGCAAGGCAGCCATCGTTTTCACTTCCACCATTTCGGCGCCCATCCATTTATTTTTTGTGCCTTCGCTATTGCCAAGCGAAGTAAGTTGTAATGGATACTTTTTACCATCCACCATATAATATCCTTCCTCTTTGGTTATACGTACCCAATGTGGCACCATACAGGGTTGCAGGTATACTGTATCTGCACCGGCATCTATCAGCATTTTTTTGGTGGCATATACGGCTTTTTCTGCACCGGCACTACCGCTTAACCTCGATCCTATTTTTTTACACAAAAATCGTAGGTTTTCATACGCAGCACTGTTTATCATCACCTCGTCTGCTATTTTCTTTATGGTTATACTGTCTTCTACAAAATTTGATTGGCCATTTTGTGCAAAAACACTTATTGACAAACAAAATAATAACACGGGGCTTAATAATTTCTTCATTTAGCAAACTTAAACATTTACTATAAAAAAGCATAAATAAAAACTGCTGTTTATATTATCATTATATTGTGAAACTTTTAAAAAAACTGAACTCATCATTTTATGAACATAGCAATCGTTTGTTACCCAACTTTTGGCGGTAGTGGTGTATTGGCTACAGAACTTGGAATAGCACTAGCAGATAAAGGTCACAATATTCATTTTATTACCTACCAGCAACCCGTAAGGCTTGGTGGTTTTCATGCCAATATTTTTTACCATGAAGTACGGGTTCCTACTTATCCTCTATTTGATTTTCCACCATACGAAACGGCGCTTGCTAGTACAATGGTAGATGTGGTAAACAACCACAATGTTGATTTGTTGCATGTGCATTATGCTATTCCCCATGCATCTGCTGCTTATATGGCAAAACAAATACTAGCAAAACAAGGCAAGAAAATACCTGTAATTACAACATTGCATGGTACAGATATCACATTGGTAGGGAGAGATAAAACATACAGCCCGGTCGTTACTTTTTCTATGGAAGAAAGTGATATACTTACGGCGGTTTCGCAAAACCTAAAAGAAGAAACGTATCGCAATTTTGATATTGATAAACCCATAGAAGTTATTTATAATTTTGTAGATGTGAAGCGCTTTCATAAAAAACCCATCTCTGCTTTTAAAAAATTAATAGCGCCAAATGGAGAACGCATTATTGTGCATGCATCTAATTTTAGAAAAGTAAAACGTGTGGGAGATGTTATTAAAATATTTCAAATTATTGCCAAAGAAATTCCAGCAAAATTGATTCTTATTGGCGATGGACCCGAAAGACCAGAGCTAGAAGCTACCACCAGAGAATGTTCTTTTAAAGATGATATTAAATTTTTGGGGAAACAAGAGCAAATGGAAGATTTACTGCCCATTGCAGATTTATTTTTATTGCCTAGTGAGTACGAGAGCTTTGGACTAGCGGCATTGGAAGCAATGGCTGCAGAAGTACCAGTGATTTCCTCAAATGCTGGTGGCTTACCAGAAATTATAATTGACGGAGATTGTGGTTATATGAGCAATGTGGGCGATGTAGAAGACATGGCCACAAACGCAATAAAAATATTGAAAGATGATGATACTTATGCTCTATTTAAATCAAATGCATTGAAACAAGCGCAGCGTTTTGGCATTGAAAATATAGTGCCCCAGTACGAAGCACTATATAAAAGAGTGTTATAGTTTCTTATTTATTTCTCAACCATTTTTCTGGATCAAAATTGGTTTCGCCTTTTGCTGTATAAAAATCGATGGCCCCTACTCCATCAAGATTGGTTGTTACTTTACCTAGCAATTGCCCTGTTTTTACTTGTTGGTCTTTTACGACTGTAACATTGTTTATGTTGCTATAAGTAGTAAAGTAATTGCCGTGCTTTACAACAACTGTATATTTACCATCATCTATTTCAATAGACATAATTACGGTACCATCAAAAACTGATTTTACAGGCGTACCTACGGGTGAAGTAATGGTAACCGCTTGGTTTTCTATAATTGATCCGCTAGGTAGTGTAGTTCTTCCATAATGACTTAATACCATAGGATTGTCTACCGGCCAAGGTAAACTTCCTTTGTTTCTTTCAAAGCTAGCGTTTAAAATTACACTTGCAGAACTTAAGATTACTGGCTCAGCTGCTTTGGTTGTTTTAATAGGTTTCGAAATGACAGGTTTGATGATTTCCGGCTCAGGCGTTTTACCTGCTGCTATGGCAGCGGCTCTCTTCTCTTTATTGGCCTTGTCTTCTACAGCCTTTTTATCTCTTGCAATTTTATCTTCTGCTGCTACAGCGTCATCCCTTTTCTTTCTTGCTGCTATTTCTGCCAATCGTTCTCTTTCTTTTTCCTCTCGTAATGCTTTTGCAATGGCTTTTCTTACTTCTACATTTACTTTTGCCACCTGCCTTTGTTTTTCAGCAATCCTTGCATTTATATCTTTTCCTTGTTTTTTTAAATTGGCTACAATTCTATCTTGCTCTGCTTTTTGTTCATCAAGCTTTTTCATTTCTTCTGTTTGTACCAATAGGGTGCTACTTTTCGTTTGTTTCGTTACGCCAAGGTCTTCTAATTTTTTTCTACGCAAATCTTGTGTACGAATAATATTTTGCCCTTGCATTTCCCTAAAGGTTCTATAGCTTTTCAAATAAGCAATTCTTTTTACAGCATCGTTGAAATTATCAGCAGAAAAAATAAAATTTAAAAATTCATAGTTGCCTCTATTTTTATACGCATACACCATACTTTTTGCATACTCTTGCCTAAGGGTATCCAATAGCCTATCAAATTTATTTATATCTCTTTGTATACCATAAATATTGTTATTAAGAATATTTAAATCTTTAGCAACGGTATTTACTACACGCTCTTGCAAATTTGCTTTGTTGCTTAAAATGATTAATGTAGATAAATTATCTTTGGTAGCAGCTTTATTATTATTGAGTAATTTTTGTGCATCATCTATTTCTTTCTTCAATTGCAGGCGTTGTTTTTCCAACTCCTCACGGGTTTGTGCAAAAACGGTAGCTGTAGAAAAATAAAAAATGGCTAACAAACAAATTACTCTCATCATAGTCTTAGTGGTTTAATGTTTATAAAGCAACACAATCATGACCTGCTTCATAAAGGTATAAAAGGCGAACCTTAAAAATAACGATTAATTCTTTTTATAGTTTTTAGGTACCGAGAAAGAAACCGATAATTCTTTGTTAAACTCAAATTGTTTAAAATTCATCCTTACATCTAATTTATTCTTTTCGGTAGCAATTATTTGCCGATTAGTAGAGAATGGAAAACCATTGCTATTGGTATAACCATCAAAAGTAAAATCTGCCGTACGGTTCTGTGTTACATCTATATCATCGAGTTTGCAATGCTGCAATAAATTATCTGGAGTAGCAATAGTTATAAGATTTTTAAACTCACTTCCATAAGACGATATCAATAAAAAATTTTCAAATTTCCTTACTGTCATATTTTCTTCGTTAAAAAATATTGGGTTCCCAATAATTAAATCCTGTATTGTTTTAAAATCAAATGGAATGTTGGTAATTTCTTGCAAATAATCTATAGACCTATAATGTACTTCCCTTTCTGTTTTATCTAAGAGTATCACACTGTCTTTGGTTATAAAAACCCTAAAGACTTCTACATTTATAAAAGTAGCTGTTATTGATATCCAAATAGCACTGTCTTTTATCATACGCACATTTGCAATTAAATCTGGCTTTTTACCTTTACTGGTTTCTATGTCCAATTTTATTTTTGCAGAAAATGATTTAAAATCCAGTTTGCTTTTTATTAAATTTTCTTTTGTGGTATTGATAAGCAAAACAGAATCTACAGTAGAATTTACTACTACTACTTTGCTGGTATCCCTTGGTGCTATTGCCTTGGTAATAGCTCTTCCAGATTTGCATTGTGTGAGAGAAAGTAAAATTGTAAAAATAAAGATGGACCAATAAAAAAGTTTTTTCATATATGTATAGTTTATACGCCCGTATGACCGAATCCACCTGCAGCCCTTTCTGTTTCGTTTAATTGATCAACTTGGGTTAGTATTGCTTTTTCTACTTTTGCTACAATAAGTTGTGCAATTCTGTCATTGTTATTAATGGACTGAGGTTCGTTGCTTAAGTTTATTAATAAAACCTTAATTTCTCCTCGGTAATCACAATCAATAGTGCCCGGTGTATTTAAACAAGTAATACCATTTTTTAGGGCTAGCCCGCTTCTTGGTCTTACTTGTACTTCATACCCTATAGGAATTTCCATAAATATTCCCGTTGGTATAAGCATACGTTGTAGCGGTGCAAGTACAATTGTCTGCAATATATTTGCTCTAATATCCATACCTGCAGCACCGGCTGTGGCATAATGTGGTAATTCATTATTTGAACTATTCACAATTTTTATCTCTACATTCATTGTTATAAATTATTTTTTTTGCAATAATACAGTAGCATTTGCAAATAATCCTTCTTCTCTGCCTGCAAATCCCATTTTTTCTGTTGTGGTAGCTTTAATAGAAATATCATTTTTATCAATTTCTAAAATGGCCGCAATGGCTTCTTGCATAGCGCTTGCATAAGGCATTACTTTGGGTTTTTCCAAACAAATTGTACTGTCAATATTCACTATTTTGAACCCTCTTTGTTTAATCAAAGAAAAAGTTTTTTCTAATAAAATTTTACTGTCAATATTTTTTAAAGAAGTATCTGTATCGGGAAAATGTTTACCAATATCTCCCAAACAAAGCGCACCGAGCATAGCATCACATATAGCATGCAATAGAACGTCTGCATCGCTATGCCCCAAGGCGCCCTTACTATGAGGAATTTTTACACCTCCTATCCAAAGATCCCTACCTTCTACCAACTGATGAAAATCTATTCCTGTACCAATTCTATAAGACATATAAATTTATTTGTGGCAAAGATGCACAAAAGCAGTTGTAAAAAAAAAGCGTTCTGTAAAACAGAACGCTTTTTATTAATATTATTTGAATTTATTTACTACCGTCGATATCAAATAACAAACTGAAACGTATTGTATTTGATAATGGATTACGGCTTATGCCAGATCCAGAAGGGAATATGTAAGCAAGATTCAATCCAATTGAACTATACTTCAAACCAGCTCCAACTGTTGCATAACGACGATTGCCTTTTTCAGGAGCTTCGTAGAAATAACCTGCACGGAAAGAGAATTGATCTTTGTACCAGTACTCAGCACCTATAGAAGCAGTGAATTCTTTTATTTTCTCAGATCCACCACCTGGTGCGGTAAAAAGACCTTTACCCCAACTACTTACAACACTTGTTTCACGGTAAGAAGCTAGTGCAGCAGCACCAGTATCTGGTGTTGGTACCAATAATTTATTTATATCCAAAGCAAAAGTTAATTTGCTATCAGCATCAAATACTTTTGTATATGCACTACCTAAACCTAAGTTAGCTGGTATAAAATCTTTTTGCGTATTACCATCTGTATAAGATACTTTTGAACCTAGGTTGCTTAAAGTAACACCCCAGTTGAATCCTTCACCACTTTCTTTAACTCCATTGTGGAAGAAATGAAGATCTGCAGAAACAGAATTTCCTTTTTTGTAGGTAACTCCATTGAAAGGACCTGTTGCAAGGCTAGAACTTACATATCTAAGACCTAGACCTAAGCCTGTTTTAGCTCCTAGTTTTCTAGAATACCCCGCATCTACTGAAAATTCACGAGGGCGATTGTTGCCAATATTTGTCCCGTTTTGGTCAGTAAATTGAATATCTCCAAGACTAAAGTATCTTAATCCCAAAGTAAGAGCTTGACTTTCATCAAGTTTGTAATAACCTGATAGAGATGCAATATATACATCTTTCAAGTTTAAATCACTCAGCCAAGGTGTATAGGTTAATCCTACTGAACTTTGCTTTTTTGCAAAAACTGTTTTACCTAAATTCCAAAAGTTAGAATAGGCATCAGCGGAAGTAGCTATTCCGGTTTCTCCCATTCCGGTTGCACGTGCATCTGGAGATATACGTAAAAATGGCACTGCTGTAGTAACAACATTAATATTGTTAGAAGCAGAAGTTTGTGCGTTAGTAATTGTAGATGTACCACCGATTAACATCACTATGGCAGCTAGTTTCAAAGTTGCTTTTTTCATGCGTTTTTTTTGTCTTGGTTAGGTAGACTTCCCTCTAATAAGCGTTTAATTTAAATTATGCTAATTATTAAGTATAACTACATTAATAACAGCAATGATGATACAATTTATAAAATTTTGTTAAAGATAATCAAAATTCAATCCTCAAATATATAAACTTTATTCTTTTCCAAAAAAAAAATATTGTATTTTTTTAAAAAAAGCTATTATTTAAATATAAATGGCGGTAAATGACTAGTAGACATTACTTTTTACGGATTAGTTGCATCTATAACAACGTTTTTTTTAAAATATTGCTAAAGATTTTGTTTTCACTAAATTTTTAACCGAAAATATTTATATTCGCAGTTCTAAGAAATTTTATAGTTGTATATCCAAAGCAATATATAATAACTTTTTTCGTTCAATAATCTGTAAAATACAGTATTTATGTTTAAGACAATATCCACTAATTTCTTTTATGTTGCATTAATTGCAGTAGTTTCTTTAAGTGCCTGTAAAAACAGCCCTTTTGGAAAAAAAAGTAGCAAATCCAGCGCTACTGGATGGAACTACGATGACAAAAAAATGGGTAATTTTCATGTTGCAAAAGTAAAATACCCCAAAGCAGGTCCAGGATTAGTATTTGTTCAAGGTGGATCGTTTGTAATGGGTGCAAAAGATGAAGATGTTATGGGAGACTGGAACAATGTGCCACGCAGGGTTACCATTCCTTCTTTTTTTATAGATGAAACAGAAGTAGCCAATGTTCACTATCGTGAATACCTATATTGGTTAGAAAATACATTTAGCAATGATAGTAGTATCATGAATAAAGCTTTGCCTGATACATTGGTTTGGAGAGAAGAACTTGCGTACAACGAACCTTATGTGGAATATTATTTTAGGTTTCCTTCTTATAATTTTTACCCTGTAGTGGGTGTAACTTGGCAACAAGCACATGATTTTTGTATTTGGAGAACTGATAGGGTAAATGAATTACTATTAATGAATAAAGGTTATTTTAAGAAAGATGCCATTAAAAAAGAAATGAGAGGTGGTGGTTCAGATGGTTCTTTTAATACCGAAGCATATTTAACAAACCCAGAGCTGGTTCAAATGGCAAAAAGTAAGCCTAAAAAAACCAATTTGAAAGATATAAATGGCAAACCACGTGCAAATGTAAAAATGGAAGACGGTATCTTAAATATGGGCTATCGTTTACCTACAGAAGCTGAGTGGGAATATGCTGCTTATGGATTGTTGGACCAAAATCCAAACATTCGTAAAAAAGAAAAATCTAGTGGAGAGGAAAATCGCTTGAACCAACAAGTATATTCATGGTCAAAAAATCCAAATGGATTACGTGACAACCGCAGAGGAACTTTTCAAGGAAAATTTCTTGCCAACTTTAAAAGAGGTAATGGTGATAACATGGGTATAGCAGGAGGTTTAAATGACCGTGCTGCTATTACCGGTCCTGTAAAATCTTATTATCCTAATTCTTTTGGTTTATATAATATGAGTGGTAATGTGAGTGAGTGGGTAGGTGATGTTTACAGAGCTCAAACGAGTGTAGATGGTCAAGATTTTAATACTTTCCGTGGAAATAAGTTTCAAAAACTGTTTAAAAATGCATCTGGAGATTATGAAAGAGATAGTTTGGGGCGTTTAAAAAAGCAAGATATATCTGATGATGAAGTAAAAAATAGAGCGAATTATCAAAAAAATAATGTTATCAATTATTTAGATGGAGACTCATCTAGTGGTGTTTTTTATGGCTATGGTATTACTTCATTAATAAATGACGAAACGAGGGTTATAAAAGGTGGTAGCTGGAATGATAGAGCATACTGGCTTTCTCCTGGAACTCGCCGTTATTTGCAAGAAACACAAGCTGCAAGCACAGTAGGATTCAGGTGTGCACAAACCTACCTTGGTCCGCCAGAAGGACCAGGCTTTAAAGATGGAAACAATTTCCCAACAAGGAAACAAAGAGCAAAAAGATAAATTAAAATAATTTTAAAAACCCTTCAAAAAAACTGAAGGGTTTTTTTACGCCTTCTAATTTAACCCCCCTATTTTTGTACCATGAATATTCCAGCACTTTACAATATATTTTTACTATACCCATCTGTAGAAACTGATACCAGAAAGATAAAAAAGAACGATATTTTTTTTGCACTGAAAGGCCCCAACTTTAACGGTAACCTTTATGTGGAAGCAGCTTTTGCCGCTGGTGCCTCCTATTGTATTTGTGATGAAAAATCTGCTATAATCAATGATAAGATTATTTATGTTGATGATGTTTTAGAAACCTTGCAAGCATTGGCAAAATATCACCGTGAACAATTTGATATACCGTTTATAGCTATTACTGGTAGCAACGGTAAAACAACCACAAAAGAATTGGTGCATGCTGTACTTTCTAAGAAATTTAAATGTTACACTACCAAAGGAAATTTAAACAACCATATCGGCATCCCTCTTACCATTCTTTCTGTAAAAAAAGATGCTGAAATAGCTGTAATAGAAATGGGAGCAAATCACCAAAAGGAAATAGAGGGCTATTGCAGATACACCCTACCTACACATGGGCTTATAGTGAATTGTGGAAAAGCTCATTTGGAGGGTTTTGGTGGAGAAGAGGGTGTAAAAAAAGGCAAAGGCGAACTGTATGAATATATTGCAAATACAAAAGGCATTATTTTTATAAACACTGATTATGACTATTTGGTAGAAATGAGTGCACCTTTAAAACACAAAATATCGTATGGTACTGTAAATGCTACTTATACAGGTATCGTAAAAAATGATACATATTTTTTAGAAGTAGCTTTCACAGGAGGCACTACTATTTCTAGCATTAAAACGCATTTGGCAGGCAATTATAATTTACCCAATATTTTAAGTGCCGTTTGTATAGGTAAAACATTTGGCGTAGCAGACGAAGCTATTAAAGATGCTATCGAAAATTACATACCATCAAACAGCCGTTCGCAAATCATAAAAAATGGAACCAATACAATTTTAATGGATGCATATAACGCAAATCCCAGTAGTATGAAAGCAGCTATACAGAATTTTGCAGCTATGGAAGGGGATAAAAAGATAGTTATTTTAGGGGGAATGATGGAGCTAGGCGATGAAAGTATTGCTGAGCACAAAGGAGTCGTTGATTTGTTGCTAAAATATAATTGGGAGAAAATTGTATTAACAGGAAAAGATTATAAAAATTTACCCTCGCATATTCTACACTTTGACGGCTCTGACGAAACCGCCGCTTGGTTTAAAGCAGAAAAAATTACAGGTGCTTTCATTCTTATTAAGGGTTCGAGGGGAATGGCAATGGAAAAAATAATTTTATAAATACTCGCTGCATTATTTTCCCGAACTCAAATAAGTGAGTATAATTTGTACCCTCCTATTTTGTGCTCTCCCTAGTTTTGTATTGTTGTCGGCAATGGGATACTCTGCTGCTTTTCCTGTTGCTACAATATTTTCTTTTATGGTGGGTAACAGCCTTACAAAATAATCTAAAACCGCTTCTGCCCTTTGTGCTGATAATGCTATATTCCTTTCGGTTGTTCCTGTATTATCAGTGTGGCCTTCGATTTCTATCTTAGCTATTTTTTTGTCGTTAAATTTTAATACAAGTTTATCTATTAATTTTTTGAAACTTGGTTTTAAAATAGCTTTATCTGTTTCAAAAAAAACGGCAGGAACTATTATGGTATCTGTAATAAAAGTAGGTTCTACTTCTACCAATGCCCGTTCCGTATGCCTTAGATTTTGTGCATAGAGTTTTTCTACATTCTCTTTATATTGTGCACAATATTTTTCTGGCACCAACGGGCTGAATGCAATATCATCTATAAAATAAAATACATCTCCCGCTTTGTTCATACGCTGCATAGAAGAAAAATCATATCCTTTTTTACTGAGGTTACCCACCAAACAAAACTTTTCTGTTCCGTTTGCTGTATAAATCGTTTCTACATAATTCCAGCCTTTTAATTCATTCACAATATCGTCAGAAGAAATATGAATAGATGGATTTATAGAATCCGCTTTAAAATTATCAGAAGTAAACTCTTTCTGGCTCATAAAAAAATCCAATCCATGAAATATTTTTTCATTTGTATTGATATAAAAAGACAGCTTATATTTTTTCCCTTTTGTTAATGGGCAACAAAACATGCTGTATACAAAGGCACGTTTGGTTATTTTCGTAAAAACATTCTCTACCGGCAATATCAATAAATCTTTTCCACTAAAAGGCTTGGGAATATCTACATTGTTAATGAGTGGGGTAACGGCTGGCTTTATATAAAACCAAGCTTCTGATGCGCAATCTTGCTGGTATTCTGTACAATTATTAAGTGCCTCAAAATCACTGTTTGCAAAATAATTTTGTGCTTTTGTTTGTATCGATATAGCGCATACTATTGCAGCCAAACCATACGCTTTGATAAAAGATGAATAAAGTGATATGGTTGAACGGAGCGTCGCCAATGAAGATGAGTAATGTGATGAAGTTTGTAACCAAATTAAAATTACGAACTGTAATGTTATTAAAAACTTAATTAATTATTACTTGTTAATCTTACGTTGCTTTTACTTCGGCACATAAATCTTGCAACACTTTTTTAGCATCTCCAAAAAGCATGGATGTTTTAGGTTGAAAAAAAAGCGCATTTTCTATGCCGGCATAACCTGGTTTCATACTTCGCTTATTTACTATTACATTTTTTGCCAACTCCACTTCTAAAATGGGCATTCCATATATAGGGGAAGCGGGATCATTTTTTGCTGCAGGATTTACTACATCGTTTGCACCTAAAATTAATACAACATCCGTGTTTTTGAAATTATTATTGGCATCTTCCATTTCTTCTAATTTTTCATATGCTACATCAGCTTCTGCAAGCAATACATTCATGTGCCCAGGCATACGACCAGCAACAGGATGTATGGCATAAGTAACTTCTACGCCTTTATCTGTAAGAATTTTCTCTAGCTCATGGCAGGTATGTTGCGCTTGTGCTACTGCAAGGCCATAGCCAGGCACAATCACTACTTTTTTTGCATAACTCATAAGCATGGCTGCATCGCTAAGGGATACTTCTTTGTGATGCCCTCCTTGCTCATTGGAAGCGCTTGCTGCATTGCTGCCTCCCCAATTCCCAATAATTACGTTTAGTAAACTTCTGTTCATTGCTTTGCACATAAGCACGGTGAGTAAAGTGCCCGCTGCACCTACCAGTATTCCTCCTGTAAGCATGGCTTTGTTGTTATACAAAAAGCCCCCACATGCCGCCGCTACACCAGTAAGGGAATTAAGCAAAGATATAACTACGGGCATATCTGCGCCTCCAATAGGCAATACAAAAAATACACCGTACAAAATAGCTAAAGCAAATGTTGCATAAAAAAAAGTAGCCGCATTTTCTGGTGCTGCATTGTATGTAATAACCGCACCGCATAAAATGATAACAAATAAAAGGAGATTAAAAATATGTTGTCCTTTAAAGCTTATATCTTTTTGTTTTCCGCTCAGTTTCAAATAAGCAATGATGCTGCCTGCAAAAGAGATACTTCCTATAACAAGTCCTAAAACGATTGCTATATAATGCCCTAATGCTATTGTAGTGCCGCTTATCTTATTAAACTCTATTAATGAAATAAGCATAGCACATGCACCGCCCATACCATTGAAAAGGCTTACCATTTCTGGCATTGCCGTCATTTTTACTTTACGAGAACTTACAGCACCAAGCACACCCCCTACCAGCAAAGCGGCAAACATCCAACCTAAATTTCCAAGTTTGGTGCCTTCCTGCGTTTGGTATAAAAATATGGTTCCAAAAATAGCAAGCCCCATACCAAAAGCTGCAATCAGGTTTCCTCTGCGGGCTGTTTCGGGATGTGATAACATTTTTAGACCAACGATAAATGTTACCGATGCAATAAGATAAATAATAGTGAGTATGGAAGAATTCATAAAGTAATTTTATTTTTTGCTGCTGTTTATATTTTCAATCTTACTGTGCCTTTTTCTTCTTAAACATTTCGAGCATACGATCTGTAACTACAAAGCCACCTACCACATTTAAAGTGCCTAATACAACAGCCAAAAATCCAAGGATTAAGGCTATATAATTATCTGGAGCTGCTTCGCCCATTACAATTAATGCTCCAATGATAACTACCCCGTGTATGGCATTGGCCCCGCTCATAAGTGGTGTGTGCAATACACTTGGTACACGTCCTATTACTTCTATACCAAGAAATATCATGAGTATTACCATGTATATTATTTGTTGGTTATCGTTGAGAAAAGTGAAAAATTGTTGCATAGAAAATATGTTGTAGATTAAAAATTATACGTTGAGGGTTCGTTTAACTATTTTGAAGTCTTTGTACATCTGGCTCATTGAATACTTAATGAATATGGTTGTTTTATTTACACTGCCTATCTTTTTTTTCAGCTATAGTATCTATTCACTATCAATAAAATCACAATCAATAAAACAGTTGCTTTATCAATTACAAAACCGCTATTCTTTCATTTGTAACCACACCTCCATGGGCCACACAAGTGCCTTTTACCAAATCATCTTCAAAATTCAGGTTAAGCTCCCCTTCTTTATTGATGATGAGTTGTAAGAAATTGAGGATATTTTTGCCATACAATTTGCTGGCATCGCTTGGCATTAAAGCTGGTAAATTTGAGTTCCCAATAATAGAAACACCATTTGCATTTACGGTTTCATTGTTTTTTGTAAATGCGGTATTACCACCTGTAGAGGCTGCTAAATCAATAATTACAGAACCATTCTTCATACTACCAATCATTTCTTCTGTAATTAACACGGGCGCTTTTTTACCTTGTATGGCTGCAGTTGTAATAATGATATCAGATTTGGCAACACTTTCGGCAATTCTGGCCTTTTGGCGCTCCATAAATTCGGCAGTTTGTTCTACAGCGTACCCTCCCGCTTTGGCTGCATCTGCTGCTCCTTCCACTTCTACAAACTTTGCACCAAGGCTCATTACTTCTTCTTTTACTTGAGGTCTTGTATCAAATACTTCTACCACTGCACCCAATCTTTTTGCGGTGGCTATTGCTTGTAAGCCAGCTACACCTGCTCCAAGTATCAGCATTTTTGCTGGTGGTATGCTGCCTGCAGCAGTCATAAACATGGGGAAATATTTTGGATAAAAATTAGCTGCCATTAACACTGCTTTATACCCTGCTATGTTTGCCTGGCTACTCAAAACATCCATACTCTGAGCACGTGTGGTACGGGGAAGCATATCAATGCTAAATATGGTAAAACCTTTTTCAGCCAATTGCCTTATTTGGGGCGCATTGTACAATGGTTGATAAAATCCGAGCAGGAGCTTTCCTTTGCACAATGCAATATCTTCTTCGCTTAAGGCATTGATAGAAAGAATTAGATCTGCGGTTTGCAAAATATTATTTCTAGTGTGTATACTTGCTCCAGCAATTTCAAATTGCTCATCTGGTGCAAATGATTTAACCCCTGCATGATGCTCAACAATAATATTTACTTGCAATTTTGTAAAGGCAGCAATATGTTCTGGTAGCAACGAAACCCTTGTTTCACTTTCTGGTTCTTTTAAAACTCCAATTGTCATACGTAAATTTAATGTTCGTAAGATAGTAAAAATTAAAACTTGATGGTAAAATGCTGTTTAACTTTAAAATCTTTTTTAAAAAAAACTATTCCAATAAAAAAGAGGTCGATGCTTAGCGTAATTGCTTGATGTTGCTTAACGATGGCCCAAGACTCTTCCATTTCTTTACTCCAATGAATATCGTCAAAAACTACGATGCTTTCACTATTTAAGTTTGATAATATTTGTTCGAAATAGGCAAGTGTGGGTATTTTTCGATGATTCCCATCTAAAAAAGCCAAATCAATTGTTTTTGTTGAGGCTAAAAAAATGGGTAGTGTTTTTTCAAAATCTCCGTTAATAATTACTACATTTTTCAGATTAAGCACATTAAAATTGTGCTGTGCTACTTCGGCAATACGATTAGAGCCTTCCATTGTGGATACAAAAGGCCTGTTTTCTGCCGATGCTAAGTATGCTGTTGTTATTCCAAGTGAAGTGCCCAGTTCCAGTACATTCTTTTTATTGTAATACTGAACGATTCTAAAAAGCAATTGGCTGTATTTTTTTGGCTTTAAGGAAGAAGCTGCAATGTCTTTTATTACCCTTTTCTTCGTTTTTATAACAGTAGAACCCGCACCAAAATCTTCTACATCTATACCCTTTTCATCTGCTAACAAAAGGGCTCTTTGTTTCTCAATGGTTGAATAAATGCTGTACTTCTTTTTATCATTCAATACAAACTTTATAAATTCGAATACAAAGGGAGAGTGTATACCATGGCCTTTTCCATTGGCCGCAGTAAAGTGATATTTAATGTATTTTAATGCTAATTGAAAGGAGGTATACAATTGATAAGGAATTGGAATTTATAAATTGGAGTTGGGTATTTTTCTTTCCCATGTTTGAAAGCTCATATCGAAAATATTCTTTTCATCGGCTACAACATTTTTCTCAAAAACCAATTCCCAAATTGATGAATCAATTGATGGAAAAAAGGTATCCCCATCAATATTTGTGTGTACCCGAGTCATGTAAATTTTATCTGCAATAAGAATAGATTGTTTGTAAATTTCTCCCCCACCAGTAATAAATATTTCCTTTGCGTTGGTTGTTTCAGCTAGTTTTATGGCATTTTCAATAGTACTAGTAGCAATAACAGCCTCGGCCCGCCAATCTTTGTTGGAAGTTATAATAATATTCGTTCTGCCAGGCAAAGCTTTACCAATGGCTTCAAAGGTTTTTCGCCCCATAATTATAGGCATACCCCATGTAGTATTTTTAAAAAACTTAAAATCCTCGGGCAAGTGCCAAAGCATGGCATTTGCTTTGCCTATTGCATTGTTTGTGGATGCCGCTACTATTAATGAAATTGTACGTTCATTTATGTCCCCCTCAATGGAATTTTTAATCTCTAATTCTTTAAAATCTGAATTGGTATCCAATATCATTTTATTTAGTATTTGTAAAACTATTGTTTAAAAGAAGACTTCCATCGTTGGTCTTAAAAAACTACACCGCCACTGGCGCTTTGATGGCTTCATGGCATGTATAATTTTCCAATTGAAAATCTTCGTACACAAAACCAAAAATATCTTTTGGGGTTGAATTGATTTTCATTTGAGGAAGTGCAAATGGCGTTCTACTTAATTGTAACTTGGCTTGTTCAAAATGATTGCTGTATAAATGTACATCTCCAAAAGTATGTACAAAATCGCCCAGTTCCATATCGCACACTTTTGCTATCATCATGGTAAGTAATGCATAGGAAGCAAT
The DNA here is from genome assembly GCA_031430735.1 of Ferruginibacter sp. GTDB lineage: Bacteria > Bacteroidota > Bacteroidia > Chitinophagales > Chitinophagaceae > Ferruginibacter. Next base: position 52,247 of record JANPCB010000159.1, read on the forward strand.
ATTGAAAGGTACGCCCAAAAAAACATCTGCACTTCGCTGATACAATTGACAACTCAGTTTCCTTTTGCCATTGGCACCTGCAGCACTTGTATAAAATTGAAACAAGCAATGGCAAGGCATCAATTTCATTTTTGGCAAATCTGCTACATTCCAGGCACTAACAATCATTCGCCTACTATCGGGATTATTTTTAAGTTGATGGATTACATCCTTTATTTGATCAAATTCTATTCCGTTTGCTCCTTCCCAACTTCTCCATTGTTTTCCATATACTGGGCCAAGATTACCATTTTCATCGGCCCACTCATCCCAAATCTTTACATTGTTTTCTTTAAGGTATTGTATGTTTGTATTTCCTTGCAAAAACCAAAGTAATTCATGAATAATACTTTTTAAATGTACTTTTTTGGTAGTTACCAAAGGGAATCCTTCCGCTAGATTGAAGCGCATTTGATAACCAAAAATGCTTCTGGTACCGGTGCCAGTTCTGTCAGCTTTGTCCACGCCATTTTCTAAAATATTCGAAAGTAGATGAAGGTATTGTTGCATGGGTGCAAATTAATCAATTTGGCTTTTTATTTCTTAAAATAATCTGAATTAAGAAAAGAAAGTGAAGAAAAGTATATACATTAAATAATATTAATGACTATCCGCTATTAGGTGCAAAAGAATTTTATGTATGAAATACACAATTTATGATTTTTAAAGGGGTAGATTAAAATGATATTTCTGTATTTTTCTGCGAATCTGTGGCAATATTTTTGCCACAGATTCACAGAAAAGCTGTTTTGTATATGATCTTTTAACTATTACACAAATAGATTACAGATAATATGGGTAAATTTGTAGAGGTAAATTCTTTAAATGAAAGAATGAATTTTTATACAGTTTATATTTAATTTTCTACAATTTTATATTCCTTGCACCTAATAGCGGATAGCTATTATAATATTTCAATACTTATTTATTCAAAAATATTTGCTAATATCCACAAATAGTTGGTAACAATAAAATAATATAGAGCAGTTTGCGTTAATTTTGTATTAACCACAATATAAGCGTGCATGCAATTTGCAAAAGGAAAACTACTTGCCATAGGCGGTGCTGAAGATAAAGGAACAGATTTAGAAACTGGTCAAATACACCGCAATAACCTCAACTTTTTTGAACTAGCCATTTTGCGAAGGATTGTAGAAGAAATTGGTGGGCACGATAAGCGTATTGAAGTAGTTACTACTGCAAGTATGATTCCAATAGAAGTTGGTGATAATTACCAAAATGCTTTTGGAAAAATCGGTTGTAAAGATATTGGCGTAATGCACATAAGAAATCGTTCTGATGCGGGAAATCAAGATTATCTTAAACGTTTACGGAATTGCGATGCAATAATGTTCAGTGGAGGCAATCAATTACGTCTCACGAGTACTTTTGGCGGCACTACGTTTTTACAAATCGTTTTAGAAAGATACAACCAAGAATCGCAATTTTTAGTAGCTGGCACTTCTGCTGGTGCTATGGCAATGAGTAACACCATGATTTATGAAGGGAATGCAACGAAAGCACATTTAAAGGGTGAAGTAAAAATAACGACCGGACTTGGGTTTATGGATGATGTGATATTTGACTCTCATTTTGAAAAACGTGGACGTTTTGGAAGACTGGCTCAGGCTGTTGCCAGCAATCCTTCTTGCATAGGGATTGGTTTAGGCGAAGATACTGGTGTACTCATTACAAATGGAAACGACATGGAGGCAATTGGGAGCGGGCTCGTAGTTATTTTGGATGGGCACGATATAAAACATAGTAATATTGCCGATATTCCGGATGGCTGTCCGATAAGTATTGAAAATATGAAAGTACATTTTCTTGAAAAAGGAAACGGATATAAGGCTTTAGAACAAATTTTTATACAAGAAGTTTTTGAAGGTGCTGTTACAAATAAACAGGTAGAGATAGAATAATAATTAAATTAATATATAAAAAAAGCCTCTCTAAACGAGGCTTTTTTTATATATTAATTTAGTCAAAAGATCCTTCATTTAAAAATACTTTTGTCATTTCAAAAAAATGGCTTTGCAAAACATGCAAAGGAATTGGTTCAATAATATGCCTTTGTTCGTCTCTATACCAAATTTCCATCCTAGAAAAATCTCCTTCCTTAGAAATTAAAAGCCTAAATGCTCCTTTCATATACTTTATCGTTCCATCTTCATTTATGTGTTTGTGAAACTTTAAATTAATAAGTTCTTCTTCGTTTACAGAAATGGGGGTAAGGCTATTTATAGAAAACCAAAAGCTCTGATCGCCTGTGTTTACGCAGGCTTGCTTCTCTATGCTGTCTGTATCTTCAATTTCGCCTCGCTTTTTGTACCCATCAAAATCGGCAATTACATGACCGCCCTTTTTTAGTTCATTAAATTTTATCATATAGCATTTATTTTATTGAACAAATTAATAAAAATTTAGAACATTACAACTTATATAAAAAAATATTCTACTTTTCTTTTTACTTTTTAATAAAAAATGGAAAAAAAATACCTTCGAATGTTTCGAAGGTACTTTTATAGTATAACAAAATAATATTATTCTTGATCCATAACAAGAAAAGTTATTGGCTGCCTACGATAAGCTTTTACAATGTTACCATTTTGCTCTGCAGGTTTCCATTTTGGACCCTTTTTAATAACTTTAAGAGCCTCTTGTTCCATTCCATATCCATGACTTGTTTCTGCCACAACATCACTAATTGTACCATCTTTTGCAACTACAAAACGAACGATAACAGTATAAGAACCAACTGGTGCACTGTTGTCAGATGGGGTGTTACCATTCAAGTTATTTTTCAAATACTTTGCCCATGCAGCTTGCCCTCCTGGGTATTCAGCCTCTATCTCCACCTTTTGAAAAATTTGATCTTCCTCTACAACTTTTGTAGGTACTGCTGCTACTTGAGATTCCTTTACTTCTACCGGAGCTTGCACTACTTGCTTTACATTGTCTGTAACAACAGTCTGTGTACTAATAGCTGCGTCTTCCTCTATTTCCTTTATCACTTCATCTTTCTTTACCTCCTCATCTTTTTTTATAACAGGCGGTGTAAACTGAATTTGCTTAATTTCTGGAGGAGGTGGTGGTACAACAGGCGGTGGAATAACGGGTGGTGGCGGTTCATCTTTTTTCACTTCAGCCAATGAGGCATCAACTACTTCAAAAGTTTCGGCTTTCCCTCTGCCTGCAACATTAGCTATGATTATACCTCCAACCAATAATAATAAAAATGTACCTGTAGCTATCAAAGCTTTAATCAAACGGCCATTGTATGTTTTTCTTAGCTGATAAGCTCCATAAGCCTTGTTCTTACCTTCAAAGATAATATCCAGTATATCAGCGTTTAAAATTTTATTTGCTTCCATTGAGCTTTATTTTACTTAAATGAGAATTTATTTAACGATACACTTATTTAACAATGAGATTCAATAAAAGAAAAATTCCATATTTATTTTATCCCATTATTAATTTCTGTAGCACTAATTAACTTTTGTTCTGTTTCCGAAATTTTATCTTCTGCATAATGTCCCGCTTTTACCCCACAAATTGTCATTTCATCAATGATATTCATAGAATTACCAAAGGTAGATTCTTTATCCGCTTTTATAACATACATCAAATCGCCCTCAGGTGTAGCTTTTCTTTTGTCGGAAATCAGTTTACGGACATCTTTAAAGTTAGTGCTTTTAAATTGTTCAGATAATCTAGCTTCGTCCAATTTACCGAAGTAATAATATACCTGATTGGATTTGCCCAACAGGATGGTCATAGCACCTGATTCTTTCACTTCTTTTTCGTTTTCAGGATCCTTATTATCCTTTGGTTCATTCATACTCATTGCCGTAGATTGGCTCATAGTTGTAGTGAACACAAAGAAAGTAATAAGCAAAAATCCTAAATCTACCATGGGTGTTAGATCTACCCTAGTCGATTTTTTTACTGCTTTTTTTACGCCGGGTCCTTTTTTATGACCGCCACCCGACGAAGTATCCATTTCTGCCATCTCAAATATTTTTTAAGATAATAAAATTATTTTGTTTTTCCTTCCCGCTGGCTTATGAATAGCTCAGAACCAGGAGGCGCTGGTGTACCATTAGTAACAATCTGAAATTTATAGATTTCATTTTTCTTGAAGGCTTCTTTTAAGCTTTTAAATTTGGGGTACAACGCATCATTGTCTCCTTTTATTAATAGCATTTTTTCAAGGTCTTTTTGATCAACTTGAGCTACAGCAAATACATTGGCTACACTGCGAATCCAATCTATCATTTCATTATTTGCACTATCTGTTGGTATGCCAGGCATAGTTGCAGGGCTCAATTCTCTATTTTGTGAAAGCAAGCTTTTTATTTGATTTAATGGAAGCCCAATAAAAGATTGTTTTCCCCATTTTTGTAACTCTGCTGGAGATAATCCTAGGGCTTTGGTTTCGTTAATATTCGCAAGTACTTCTGTTTTTTTTGCGTCTTCACCAAGCATTAAAAAAGTGCGCCCATCTTTGGTAAGGGTTATCAATATTGCCTTATCTGATGCTATTTTAGTAGATACAGAATTGGGCGTTTGTACTGATAATACTTCTGGCGGCTTTTGCTTTGTTGCTAAAATGAAAAATGACAACAAAAGAAAAGCAACATCGCACATGGCCGTCATATCAACAGCAGTGCTTTTTCTTGGTATTTTTACTTTTGGCATTTATAAATATTTAAAAGGTTTTACTAAAGATGCAATACATGCAATTTTCCATACGATTACTTGTATAGAGATGCAAAAGACTGAGTCAAAGTAAAGCCAGATTCATCAATACCATAAGTAATACCATCTATCTTAGTAGTAAAAATGTTATAAAAAATGATGGCAACTGCAGAAGTACCGATACCCAATGCTGTGTTGTACAAGGCCTCAGATATACCTTGAGAAAGTGCATTAGCTGCACCACCGCCTCCACTATCATCACCCAATGCAGAGAAAGAACGTATCATTCCCATTACCGTACCTAGCAAACCCAATAATGTAGCAACAGATGCAATAGTAGATAGGAATACCAAGTTTTTTTCCAACATAGGTAATTCCAACGAAGTAGCTTCTTCTACTTCTTTTTGAATAGCCATTACTTTTTGATCTGTAGATAATTCGGAGTTACTAACCATTTCTTTATAACGATGAAGACCCGCCTTCATAACATTACCTACACTCCCTTTTTGCTTATCGCATTCTGCCAATGCTGCATCAACATTTTTGTTTGCAAGATGGTATTGCACTTTACGAATAAAATCTGCATTGCTAGCACTACCACCAGCTTTTGAAATAGTTAAAAAACGCTCAATTACAAATGTAAATACAGTAAGCATACATCCAATAAGTATTGGTACGATGATTCCCCCTTGATACATTTTGTAAAGGCCTCCTTTTGCACCTTCTCTTTCAGGCCAAAAACCATTGCCTTTAGCAGTTTCAAAATGAGACGCATCTCCTAGAAAGAAACGCCAAATTACATAGCCAATAATAATACATAAAAGTGGGGCTAACCAAGAAATAGAATTTCCAGATTTTTTTGCTTGTACGGATGTTACCGGTTTTACTGTTGCAGTTGGTCTAACGTCTGCCATAAAATTCAAGTTTTAGAAAGTGAGGTTAAAAAAATAATTGTGTTGTTAAAAATAAATAATGTTTTCGTATTCCCCATTTATAGTTTTAGAATGGGAGACACAAGATAATAAAATATTTCAAAGTATTTCAAAGTGCTAAAAATATTTATTTTTATTAGAAATAAAATAAATATTTCTAAATTTAATAATCAGCTGCATTAACAGCGAAAAAAAGCTTTGAATTTTTCGTTTAAATCTCTGTTATTTTAGAAAAAGCCATACATATATAAAAAATACATAGCATATCCGATATTTCATTTCTCTTAAAATGATATTTCACACAAAATAAGGATTCGCCTTTACCGAAAAGGCTACATTTTTATAATCGTCTGAAAAGTCAATTTGTACATCTTGCCCATCAAATACAACTTATTTTAATTTTCTTTGGGCAAGTTCTTTAAAATATAATGTAAGATAGCCCCAAGTGTAAACGTAAATTTATTGTAAGTAGCTGCCAATATTAGTTTATAAAGATCTGAAACAAAAAAAACAAAACCCATGCAGAATTCTCTCCTCCATTTATCTCTAGCTTATTAACCTTTTTGGTTTTACTTTTTGCATCTTAGCGTTTGGCTATGAAATCCAAAAAATATGTAAAAAGCAAATATAACTTACAGTCTTAGACATTATTTACAACCAATTGTAGGTTTTCCAATTATTAAATCTCTGTGTATTAGAAAAGTCTTTGCTATCGTAGGTAATAGGATGGTATAAATTACTAAAGGATGTTTTACAACAATTTCAAGCTATTGCTACTTGTAAAAACACCTGTTTTTCCTTCTTTCTATACAACAAATATTAGAACTGTTAGGAGGAATTTCTTGAAAATACAACGAATGAGATTTTGCAAAGCAGCAGTGCCCCTTATTCACATTTTTTTTGAAGAAAAATGGGGCAAATCATTACATTAATAAACGAAAATGCGCTCAGTATATTTCTTTTTTTGATTTAGATAAATATTAAGCACCAAATATTAAATAAAATTTTGTTGCCATTAACAATATTTATTTACAAAATATATCATTTATTTGAATATTATGACATTTGTTTCTATATTTGCACTCCTTTTCTAAGGAAGAGTTTAACCATATTTATTCACAACCTAAAAATTTCTATTTTATGGCTGTAAAGATTAGATTACAAAGACATGGGTCTAAAAAAAGACCATTTTACTTCATCGTTATTGCGGATGCCCGTAGCCCACGTGATGGAAAATTCATTCAAAAACTAGGTTCTTACAATCCTTTAACGGTTCCTGCCACTATACAGATAGACCGTCAAAAAGCGTTGGATTGGTTGCAGAAAGGTGCTCAACCCACTGATACTGTACGCCGTATTCTTTCGTTTAAAGGTGTTTTGTACCTTAAGCATTTACTTCGTGGAGTAGACCTCGGTTTATTTGATGAAGCAGTTGCTATGGAGAAATTTACACAGTGGAGCACTGAGCATGATACCAATGTTGCTAGACGCCAAGGTGTTGATAAAAAAGCACGCATTGACAAACGCAATGTACCAGTAGTAAAGAAGGTAGAAGCAGTTGCAGTTCCCGTAGCGGAAGCTCCAATTGAAGAAGCTCCTGTAGTAGAAGCTCCTGTAGCCGAAACGCCTACAACTGATGAAGCAACAGCAACAGCAGAGTAATTTCTGCAGTTGTTAAAACGACAACTAATTGAGTTCTGCATTTTTGCGGGACTTTTTTTATACCTCCCATAAGAATCATTTCTGCAATGCAGAGAAATAAAAATGTAATTAAATCTTGTTTGCAGAAATGACTTTTAAAGAATAAAATCCTGCTAACCTCAAAACAATAAAATAAATTTGCAATATGCAATATTTTAAAATTGGAAAATTGGCTGCAAGTCATGGGCTTACTGGCGAATTAATTTTGCAACACAGCCTTGGCAAAAAAACGGCTCTTAATGGATTAGAAGCCCTGTTTATAGAACAAACAAAGGATAATTTTTTACCGTATTTTATAGCTGCTACATCTATAAAAAGCGATACAGAGTTGTACATTACTTTAGAAGGGATAGACAGCAAAGAAATAGCCAGAAAATTAACACCAAAAAATGTGTGGCTACAAGAAGAAGATTTTAAAAGATTTGTTGCAAAAGCTGCCCCCATTGCATTACTTGGCTATGAACTGTTTGATGTAGAAGCAAGCCTTGGTAATATTATAGAAGTACTAGAGCAACCCCACCAGATTTTGGTAACAATCCTTTATAATGGCAACGAAGCACTCGTACCCATTCATGAAAATAATTTAATAAAAATGGATGTTAAAAATAAAAAAGTATATGTAGAAGTGCCAGATGGGTTGTTGGAGATTTATGGATAATGTAGTTACGGGTTAAATAGTTACGGGTTATTAGTCCTATGATATTTAGAGACTATCCTATAACTGATTAACTTTTGAATTGAACAAACCCGCAACCCATAACCCGACAACTAGCAACAAATTAAAAAGCAATAAATTTATAAAAGTGCCTCCCCAGCAACGCATCATAGCACATTTTGATTTGGATTCTTTTTTTGTTTCGGTAGAAATTTTAAATGATCCATCTTTAAAAGGCAAACCTGTAATTGTGGGTGGAAAAGATCGTGGTGTGGTAGCCGCTTGTAGTTATGAAGCTAGAAAATTTGGAATACACTCTGCCATGCCATCATCAAAAGCTAGGCAACTTTGTCCGCAAGCTATTTTTGTAAGTGGTATAAGAGGCGAATACAGCAGATACTCCCGATGGGTTACACAAATAATTGCTGACAGAGCTCCTCTTTTTGAAAAAGCATCCATTGATGAATTTTACATAGACCTTAGTGGCATGGAGAAGTTTTTTAACCCCCTGCAATGGACAATTGATTTACGCAAATTAATCATGCAAGAGACGGGGCTTCCTATTTCATTTGGTTTGTCTTCCAACAAAATGATGGCAAAGATTGCCACCAACCAAGCAAAACCAAACGGCTATTTACAAATACCCTTTGGTAAGGAAAAAGAATTTCTTGCGCCATTGGCTGTGGGAGAGATTCCAGGTGTGGGCAAACATGCGCAAGAGGTACTTGCATACATAGGTATAAAAACCATCAAACAACTAAGTGATGCATCTATAGATATTTTAGAAGAAAGACTGGGTAAATGGGGTGCAGAGCTAAAACAAAAAGCAGCCGGTTTGCATTTTGGAGAAGTTGTAAATTATCATGAATCAAAGTCTATTTCCACTGAAAATACATTCAATGAACCCGTAAGCAATATGCAGTTTATTAATGCAGAATTGGTAAGGTTTACAGAAAAAATTTGTTATGAATTAAGACAAGAAGAAAAGGTAGCTGGATGTGTGGCAGTAAAAATACGTTACCCGAATTTTGACACTTTTTCTAAACAAACAACCATTGATTATACCAGTGCGGATGATGATATTATTCCAGTAGTAAAAGCATTGTTTAAAAAATTACATAAGAAAGGAGAACCTATTCGCTTATTAGGCGTTCGTTTAAGCGAGCTTACAGATAATGCAGTACAAACCAATTTATTTTCGGATACAGAAAAGAAAAATGAATTGTATAAAAGTATAGATGATGTGAAGAAAAGATTTGGTAAAGGGCTTTTGAAAAGAGCCTCATCAACCAAGGGGAAATCCATCTGATAAATCTGACAGGTTTTTCTTTTCCAACACTTTTAGTGTAGCATCTCTTACTAATTCCATGGTTCTTTTGAGGCCACAATTTATCTCATCGCAATCGGCACATTTTTCATAAAAATGTAAACTTACACACGGAAGCATTGCAATGGGACCATCAATAATTCGTATTGCATTTGCTATAGAAGTTTTCTTTGGAGAATTTGCTAAAAAATACCCTCCACCTTTACCTTTCTTACTTTCTAAAATCTTGTGTTGTTTTAGCAGCAACAAAATACTCTCCAAAAATTTTATAGGAATGTGTTTTGCCGCTGCGATATCGGCAATAAGGACTGGGCCTTCCCCGTATTTATTGGCTAAATATCCAAGTGCTTTTAAACCGTATTGTGTTTTCTTAGATAACATAATGATGCATCAAATGTAAATTCTTTTTGATTGATATTGAATAAAGATTAAAATAATTATTCGTATCTCAATGCCACAATAGGATCCAATTTGCTTGCTTTCACTGCAGGAATAAGACCAGCTAATAAGCCCACGGCAGTGCACACTACAACTGCTATCCCTATCCACATCCATGGTATTACAAACCCAGTCTTAAAAAAAACAGCTACAATGTTTCCTACCAACACACCAACAACTATTCCAGCAACAGCCCCCATTAAACTTATCATAACACTTTCAAAAAGGAATTGTGCTTTAATATCTTTTCGAGTAGCGCCCAATGCCTTTGTAAGGCCTATTTCTTTTGTGCGTTCATTTACTGCTACCAACATAATGTTCATCAAACCTATGGCAGCTCCTATTAAAGTTATAAATGCTATACCAATCGTTCCTTTTTCTAAAAACCCCAGATTGGTCAATAAAGATTGTGCAATGCTATCGCTTTTATCAATAAAAAAATTTTCGCTATCTGTTACAGCTAATTTTCTTACAGGCCTAAATGTGGCAGTAGCTTCACCTGCGGCCATATCCATCAGCTTTAAATCATTTACCATTACTGCTATTGCATAAGATGAACTTTGGGTTGCATATTGTCTTCTAATATTATTTACAGTTGTAATTACAATTCGACTTGTATTAAAAAATGCACTGCTACTTTTTTCTTCCAGTACCGCTATTACCCTGTAAGGAATATGATCTACATTAATAACGGCATCTACTGCCCTGGCAGTATTTATAGGAAATAATTTTTCTGCAACACCGCTACCAATTGCACATACATTTCTTCCTGCAATAACTTCCGCAGGAGTAAAATTTCGGCCATACGCAATGTTAAAGCCATTTAATTCTAAATAATTTTCATCTCCGCCCGTTATACTCACATCTGGATTTGTTTTTTTAGAACCAACATTGGCAACAATATTATTTGCACCTCGCAATGCTATGCCTACTTTAGTTCCTGGAAAAGTATACCGGTTCTTAAATTCTCTTGCTTCATCATAACTTATGGGAATACCGGAATTTGATTTTTTTTCTTTTAGGCCTCTTTTTGTTTTTTTTGTATCATTTTTACTTTTACCACCAAAATTAATGTTTCTGTCTTTGTAGCGAATACCAAATGAATTTGCCCCCATGGTAGAAAAACTACTCGTGAGCCCATTGCTTGCAGCTTTTATGGCCGTAATAATAAGTATCAGTGCAAAAATACCCAATGCCATAATAATGATGGTGATGGCAGTGCGAAGCTTATTACCTTTTACGTTTTTCCAAGAAAGTGCTAGAGAATCTCTATATGTCATTTAAAAAATTATATGTCTAAAGGTAGCATGATGCTTTAGAAAATAAAAAGAAGATTTTATAAACGGCAAAGAAAGCTTATAAAATAGTCATCATTTGGCTTTACTTATTATCAGCATCCTATTTGCATATTCTAATATCTTTTAATGCAAAACTTTGAAAATGTATACTTATTTTTATGTTATGAGAAAAATATATAAAAAAAACGATTTTTATTGTGTGCTTTTAGGTAGTTAACACCGTATCGTTTCGGTGCTTAGTTAAATATTGCATAACCTTATGCTCTAGCCAATGATGAAAAGGCAATAAAAATGCAATGATAACAATCTTTACAATCAATATTGGCAATGGCTCTCCATGGGTAACTGCATGCAACTGGTGATCTATCAACAAAATAATAAACTCAAATAATAATATAAAAGATATAAACCCAAGTGCCTTTATAAACCAAGGTTTTACTTTAAACTTGCCGAGAGCTGCTAGTAAAATAAATAATGCAAAGATAAAACCAGTGATGCCCATATACTGCAAGTTGTTTCTATTGCGTACTTTTTCTTCGTAGGCTATTTTTTCTCTTTCGGCTCTTTTATTTTCAATGTCTATTTCTACAGTTAACAAATCATTTGCTTTTTGCTGTTTATCAAGGCTATCTTTTATTGTAAAGAGTAATAGTTTATTGGCTACCTCTTTTTGCTTGTCGCCAGCTTTTATATAAAGAGAATCCAATTCTTTGTATAATTCTTTTTCGCCTGTTAGGCTCTGTATTTGCTTTGCTAATGGTATATTAAGTTCTAAATAGTTTGCCGCTTCTACATACTTTTTATTTTTTTGTAAAAAAATGGCATAAGAACTATTCCAATTCATTATACTATTGATGTCATTAGGATTTATTTCTTTTTTTGCCAAGTTAAGGTAATACAATGCACTATCCATCTTACCTTCAAAAGTAAAAATTATCCCTTTTATTCTATCATACTCAGATAGCATGTTGTACTTTTTATAACTATCTAAAATCTGCGGATTTTTCTTAAAAAAGTCGGATAAATTTTTTTCGTCTTCATAATACACTATTTGCAATTCTGAACTCAAAGCGAATTGTTTAAATGTTTCATTAGCACCTACTCTTTTATTTAAAATTTTTAAATATTCTTTTGCAATATCAAAGTCTTTATTTTTTGCGTAAAGTGCAATAATGTTTGCATAATTATATACTTCGTTGTTACTATCTTTTATTGCTCTTGCTTGGTCTATTGCTTTTACATAATAATCCTTCGCTTTTTCTGTTTGATTTATTTTAGCATAGAAAGATGCTATACGTTCGTATAAGCTTACTTTTAGCTTATTATCTTTTACAATTTCGGCCAAGTTTAATGCGAGTATAAATTTTTTAAAAGCGGCTAAGTTTTCATCTTTTGCAAGTAAGCTATTGGCATAACTAATTTGTACAGAAATTTTCAAAGAATCGCTATTGGAAATATCAGCATAATTTACAGACTCTTCATGCAATTTAATGGCTTCAGAAAGTTTACCCATATTTCTAAATGTGGCTGCTTTTTTTTGAAGTAACGATGCAACCTCCATATTATACTGAACGTCTTTTGCTATAACAAGACCTTTATCAATAACGGTAAGTGCTAACTCCTGTCGCTCTATATTATTTGGTAATAACAGCCATTGCTCAGCCGTTTTTCTGTACATGGTTGCAATCAATTTTCTATCCCTTACTTGCTCTGCTTCAAAAATAGCTTTGTTTATATATTCGGTTTCTTTGTCTTTATTTTGCCCAGTATATAATCTTGCTATATCAAAATAGTAGTTGCATTTTGCTACAATAGTTTTGGCTTTAGAAGCTATTTTTAAAATGCTATCTTCTGAATTTTTCAGAGTAGTAATTTGCGCAAAAGATTTGATAGAACAAAAAAGAAGTATTAAGGAAAGATATTTTTTCATTTAATAAAAATAGTGAAAATAAAAAAATGATACATTAACAAAAGACGAAGGAATTAATAATCTAAAATCTTATGTCTTATGTCTTATGTCTAATATCTACTAATGGTACATCCAACCCACTACAAACTCTGGGTAAATTCCAATAGCAATAATAAGTATGACTACTATAGCTAATACTATTTTAAACGCTGGTGTAATATCATTTTCATCTACCACAATATCGGTAGCTTCCTTAAAATACATGGCTTGTATAACACGAAAGTAATAATAGGCACTTATAGCTGCAAAAAGAACCGCTACAATAATTAACCAAAATCTAGTTCCAGTTTCGGCTGCGGCCATGAGCATAAAAAATTTACTTTGAAAACCTGCAGTTAAAGGAATACCTGTAAGCGATAATAAAAATATAGTAGCGCATAAAGCAAGAAATGGTTGCGCTTTACTAAGCCCATTAAAGCCATCGATGGTATAATCTTTCATTTTTATAAGCACTGCAAAAATACCAATTGTAGCAAGGCAGTAGGCTGCTGAATATAATAACAAACCTTCTTTAGCTCTTTCATTTAATGCAAATACAGCCAGCATCATAAAACCGGCTTGTGCAATACTAGAGTATGCAAGCATTCGTTTTACGCTTTGTTGAAAAACAGCCGTTATATTTCCAATAAGTAATGTAAGTACCGTTACAAAAACTATTAAGTTTTGCCACTGGCCTTGTACTTTTCCAAAAGTTTGTTCGAACAATCGCACAAAAGCAAAGAAACCGGCAACTTTTACAATTGTACTCATAAAAGAAGTAAATACGGTGGGAGCGCCATCGTACACATCGGGTGTCCAAAAATGAAAAGGTGCGGCAGATACTTTAAATGATAATGCAATAAGCATAAATACTAAACCAACTGCAATCATTGGAGACATTGCACCTTCGCCTATTTGAATATTGCTAATAAAGAATGAACCATTTGCATTGCCACCATAAATAAATGCAATTCCCATTAGTAAAATGCCGGTAGAAAATGCACCCATTAAAAAATATTTAAGTGCCGCTTCATTGCTTTTTAGATTCCGCTTATCGCTACCTGTAAGTATGTACAAGGGTATACTCATTATTTCTATACCCAAAAACAACATCAATAATGTATTGTAGGTAGCTACTATACTTACACCACACAATACGAAGAATATTAAGGCGAAATATTCCCCTACATGTTCCCCTACTTTTTCTACATCTCTTCCATTGAGTAAAAAGAACAACAACGTAGCAGCAAATACCACCGCCAAAAAAGCCAGGCTAAAATTATTTACTTGCAACATTTCCATTGCATTAATATTTATAAACAATGCACCAGTATTAAAAACATTTAGTTCCAATGCGTTTACAATAAACAACAATACGATACCTGCAATAGCAAGGTACTTAGGTGTAGTTTTGCTTTTTACAAATACACCAGAGAACATCATGATAACTCCCCAAATTGCCGATAAAATAATTGCGTTCATATTCTTAGACATGAGATGTTAGATATTAGACACAAGATAATCTGTGAATAAATCAACCTCTATATTATAAAATAAATTCTCTTCCGTTTTCTTTGTTAATCAACTATTAATCTTAAATACTTTTATTATCTTTTGTTGATTAAACTTGTCATATAACAACTCTTCACCCTTTCATAAAATCTTCAACAATTCAACAATATAATAAACTTCGCTTCCTCACAAACTCCAAAGGCCCCATTAGGGTATTTAGGGGGCTTTTAAAGCCATCACCGCCTCCTTTGCTAAATCTATCATTGGCTGTGGATATACACCCAAAGCAAAAATCATAATGATTATTAACCCAAGACCCAATTTTTGATTAAATGAAATATCCACCATATTTTCTGTAACAGCATTTGTGCTACCATAAAAAACTTTTTGTATCATATTCAAAGTATACACTGCTGCAAGAATAATACTTAAGCCTGCTACTACTGCCATCCAAACATTGTGTTGGTATATACCTGCAAACATCATTAGCTCTCCAATAAATGCATTGGTTAGTGGTAATGCAATATTGGCAAATGCTATAATTAAAAGCATAATAGTTAGTACAGGCGCCTTGTGAGCCACCCCTCCTAACTGACTCATATTTTTTACACCTGTCTGCTTTTCTATCATTTCTATTACAATCCACAAACCAATTATGTTTATACCATGGTTAAACATCTGCACCATTATACCTTGCAAGCTTAGCTGGTTCATTGCAAAAATAGCGGCACACATTAATCCAATATGAGCGATGGAGGAATATGCAACCAATTTTTTCAAATTGTCTTGTACCATAGCAATACAACTTGCGTAAATAATTCCTATTATGGATAGTACCATTACAGCCGTTGTAAACTTGGGTACTGCTAGTGGAAAAATTGGAATCAACCATTTGATAACGCCAAACAACCCCATTTTTACCATAATACCAGAAAGTACCATAGTAACAGCTGTTGGAGATTGATCATAGGCATCTGGCTGCCATGTATGAAAAGGGAATATGGGCATTTTTATAGCAAATGCAACAAAGAAAAGAAGGAACAACCAATTTTGTTCACTTGCATTCAACGTTGCATTGTAAAAAGAATGTAGACTAAAAGAGTGCAATGCTTGTACACCATCTTCAAATAAACGTGGTCCTGTATGCAAGTACACATATATGATACCCGTAAGCATAAGCAACGAACCTACAAATGTGTATACGAAAAATTTAAAAGTTGCTTGTATACGTTTTTCGCCACCCCATTTGCTACATAAAAAGTAAACAGGTATAAGGGCGAGCTCCCAAAAGAAATAAAATACCAATGCATCTTTAGCCACAAATACGCCCATTAAACCACATTCGGCAAGCATCATTAATCCAAAAAAAGCACCTGCATTTTTATAGGAATTTTTATAGGTAGCAATAAAAATAAGTGGAAAAGATACCGCAGTTAAAAGTGTGAGTATTCTGCCAACCCCCTCTAGAGAAACATAAAAACTTGTACCAATATTGCTAAGCCAAATATAATTTTGTGCGTTGTAGGTTTTATATTGTTCGGTGGTATAACCCAGCGAAGCAAGCGATACAGCTAATACGGCCAATGAACCAAATAGTGCAATAGACTTAGCAACTTTGTCATTTTTTACAAAAAAACAAAATATGCCAACAAACATTGGCAGCCAAAGTAATAATTCTGGAAAAGTAATAAAAGTACCCAAAGCCTAATTTTTAATAAACAGTTGTATAATAAATAACAATAACATTCCAATAACCATCAACAATACATAAGCGCCTACTTGTCCGCTTTGTAGCCACCGCAATTGACGGCTACCATAGTTTACAAATTTACCTGTACCATTCACTATTCCGTCTATTCCTTTTTTCTCTATAATATTATTGAAGAATAAGGAAATGCTTCGAAGAGGATTGGTTATTATTTTTGTATAAAGTTCATCGATATACCATTTATCTTCTAGCACTTTGCTAATGCCAGTAGATGGTTTTTCATTTTCTTTAGTATAATTTTTGAATTTATTAAGCCCAAAAATTAATGATCCTAATGCCAATACTACTGATACACCCATCAAAATAAATTCTGTAGCATGACTCATTTCATGTTTTACTGCTATTGCATTGCTTTGTGCAAACACTGGTTCTAAAAATGCTTCTAATTTATGCCCCCCATGTATAAAAACTTCTGGTATGCCTATCCATCCGCCCACAATTGCTAGTATGGCTAAAACAATTAGTGGAAAAGTTATTGCTTTTGGACTTTCGTGTAAATGATGTTCTTGCTCATGTGCGCCTCTAAATTTACCAAGGAAAGTCATGGCGTATAAACGGAACATATAAAAGGCAGTCATCATTGCTCCCAACACGCCTATGCCCCAAAGTATTGGATGTTTTGCAAAAGCCGCTGCCAATATTTCGTCTTTGCTAAAGAAACCTGAAAATGGTGGCATACCAGCAATAGCAATACAACCAATTAAGAAGGTGATATGGGTTATACTCATATGTTTTTTTAAGCCCCCCATGTTGCGCATATCTTGTTCGCCACTCATGGCATGAATCACACTACCCGCTCCTAAGAACAACAAAGCTTTAAAAAATGCATGTGTCATTACATGAAAAACCGCTCCTGTATAGGCTCCCACACCAAGGCCCAAAAACATATATCCCAATTGGCTCACTGTAGAATAAGCCAATACTTTTTTAATATCATTTTGCTTAATAGCAATCGTAGCAGCAATGATGGCGGTTGCTAAACCTATTATAGCAATTACATGCTGCGTAGCTGGTGCCATCGTAAAAAGAATATTGCTTCGTGCAATCATGTATATACCCGCTGTTACCATTGTAGCCGCATGTATGAGGGCACTCACCGGTGTTGGACCCGCCATTGCATCGGGCAACCAAGTATATAAAGGAATTTGTGCACTCTTACCACAAGCTCCTAAAAAGAATAAAGCTGTTATACCTGTAATATCAGTTGTAGTTAAATTTTTAAGATTTACAGACGAAAAAACTTCGTCGTAACTAACTGTACCTATTTTAGAAATCAACCAAAACAATCCCAATAAAAAACCAAGATCACCAATGCGATTCATGATAAAGGCTTTCTTTGCTGCATTGGTATAATCGTTGTTTTTAAACCAGTAGCCTATGAGCAAATAAGAACAAAGCCCTACCCCTTCCCATCCAAAAAACATGATTACATAATTGCCACCCATTACGAGCAACAACATAGAGAAAACAAATAAGTTGAGGTAAGAAAAATATTTTGCAAAATCTTTACTAGGCTCATCGTGCATGTAAGAGGTAGAATATACATGAATAAGAAAACCAACACCCGTAATAATTAAAAGAAACAGTGTAGAAAGTTGATCTATCTTAAAATCGAAAGCTACTTTGAATGAATCAATATTTAAAAGATCAAAATAATGTGCTACAAAAGTATTTCCGTTCTTTACCTGTATAAATGCAAAAACACTTAATGCAAATGAACCCAAAATGGTAGCACTAGCAATAAAGCCGCTCACCGCTTTCGATAAATTATTTCTTAACAACCCCGTAATGAGAAACCCAACCAATGGCAGTAAAGGAATAAGCCAAACTATTTGTAATACATTGTTCATATTGCTTGGAAAGACAGACGACAGACAACAGACCACGGCCAACAGAACATCTCTGTTTATAGGTGGTTTATTATTTTCGGATGTACTCTATAATTTTTTATTTTTATTAATATTCATTCTACAATACTATTAACATATTCATTTTAAACTTCTAACTCTTACAAACCTACAGTTGTCTGTTGTCTGTTGTGCGTCGTTCGCCCACTAATTCTTCAATCTATTTAAAAAGTTTACATCAATATTATGCGTATTTCTGTATAGCATAACAATAATAGATAATCCTACACTTACTTCTGCCGCTGCTACTATCATTATAAAGAAAACAAAAATTTGTGCATCGCTCGCAAATGTTGGCAATGCTTTTGCAGCAGCGCTAGCAGCATGCATATTTGAAAATGCCACCAATAATAAATTTACTGCGTTTAACATTAACTCTACACACATAAAAACAATAATAGCGTTCCTACGAGTGAGTACGCCTATTATTCCAATACTAAAGAGCGTAAGTGATAATGCTATGTATGCTTTTATATCCATTTTAAAGTATTTCCCGCAAAGAAACTAAGGTTGCAAAGCACACAAAGTAAATTGCATTTTATGAAATTTATTTTTACAGTTTTACAAATATCCCCACACCTACTCCTTGTGATGCCGCTCCAATTCCAAAAACATCTTTTACCTTTTTCTTTACAACACCATTAAAAATATCCACTGCTTTGTAAGATGCTTTTTTGGTTAATATTTTTGTCACCACACCTGTAAGAACCGAAGCTATGGCGGGTGCAAGTAATTGTTTTACCGTTTTGGCATCAAACTTTTCTGTACCTACCAATCCCCTAACCGTGCTATAAGTAGTAATTACTGTACCTGCACCTGCTAATATTTTATACACTACCAGCCCTGTTTTATAGGTTTTGTATAATTTAGTTACATCATCTATGCTTTTGGTATTAAACACTTTTCCCAAAACATTTATACCTTTCAACTGCTCTCCTAAAATACCTATTTTATTTAATTGCAATTTACCCAACGAAAACTTTGGGCTAAATCCTTTTTTCACCGAAAGCAATTCTCTTTTCCCCAACAGTTCGGTTGCTTTATTAAAAATATCTTCTATTTTTATTTGAGCACGTGCGTTATTGGATAAAGTGAATGATGCAAGCAATAGTAAACAAATAATTTTTATTTTCATCATTGGCGATTTAAAATAATCTAATTTCAATAATATTATAAACTCGTTTTTTTTCCTATTACTACCGCCCCTACCATTGCACTTAAAAACAATACACTGCTTATTTCAAAAGGAACTATATAATCTTTAAACAATACTTTACCCAATGTTTTTATTAAACCTGCGTTTCCTGCTCCAATCATTACTGCTTGCTGGTTTTTTGCAGTCATAAAAGCTGCAAGCAATACAAGTAATAAACAACCGCCTGCTATAATTGCTATAAATTGTTGTCGGTGGTTTTTTGCAGGTTCAGTTTCGGCATTTAAATTCATAAGCATTACAACAAATAAGAACAATACCATTATAGCACCTGCATACACTATGATATTTACAACAGCTAAAAACTGCGCATTTAATAAAATATAATGACCAGAAATAGCAAAGAAAACTACAATGAGCCACAAAATACTGTTCACAGGATTTTTGCTTGCCAACATCATGATAGCACTACCAATAGCAAGGAGCGATAATAAAATAAAAGAAATTGTTGTAATCATTGTTTTTAATTAACCGTTGTTCTTTTTGGCCTGTTTCCCAATGCTTTTTCGTATGCTTCCTTATCTGTTTGTGGGTTTGGAATTAGGAGTTCTTCTTTATTGTAAATGAATTGCTTTCTTTGGTAATCTGCTGGCGTAAATGTTTCGCTCAGATAAATAGCATCTTTTGGACATGCTTCTTCGCACAAGCCACAAAATATACAACGCAACATATTTATTTCATATTTAGCGGCATATTTTTCTTCTCTGTATAAATGCTCTTCCCCTTGTAATCTTTCTGCAGCTTCCATGGTAATAGCTTCTGCGGGGCAAGCAACGGCACATAATCCACATGCTGTACAATTTTCACGTCCTTCTTCATCTCTGTTTAAGATTTGTAGACCACGAAAAACTGGGCTAAATGCACGTTTTTGCTCTGGATAATGTATGGTAGGATTTCTTGTAAAAATATGCCTGAAAGTAATAAACATTCCCTTGAATATGGCTGGCAAATACATGCGCTCCAAAAAGCTCATTGGCTTTCGGCTTACTGTTTGTGCTCTATTGGTTAATGCCTGCATAATAATTTAATGATTGCAAAAATAACGGTTTAAACCTTGTTTTATTTGCGTTTATTTTAATAGTTTTTTCTTACTCAAATTTATTTGCCAAAATATAATATAGCTGCACCTGTGGCAAGCATATTAAACAATGCCAATGGAATTAATATTCTCCAACCAAGGTGCATCAACTGGTCGTACCTAAACCTTGGTATTGTCCACCGTACCCACATAAAAATAAATATGAATATTACAATTTTAAACATAAGGGCAGCTATGCCTATCAATGCTAACCAATTGCCCCAATCTGCATGAGCAGCTTCGTTGAAAAAAGGCATATCATACCCTCCAAAATAAAGTGTAGCCATTATTGCACTACTAATAAACATATTTATATATTCTGCAAATAGATAGAAACCTAATTTCATGGAAGAGTATTCTGTATGGTAACCACCAATCAATTCACTCTCTGCTTCTGCCAAATCGAATGGAGTACGGTTACATTCTGCAAATGCACAAATAATAAAAATGAGAAAACCAACAGGCTGGTAAACAAAGTTCCAAAGACCATTTTGTTGTTGTACTACCATTTCTTTTAAGCTCAATGTACCAGTAAACATCAACAACGCTATCAGCGCAATACCCATTGGTAATTCGTAGCTTATTATTTGAGATGCTGCACGCAAACCTCCCATCAACGAATATTTATTGTTACTAGCCCAACTACCTATCATGATACCATACACCCCTAAACTTACTACGCCAAATACATATAAGATACCAATGTTGATATCAGCAATTTGTAATGAAATATCCCTGTCAAAAAAATGTACTTTATCGCCCCAAGGTACAACAGCACTGGTCATAATGGCTGTCATCATGGCCAATGCCGGCCCCATTACAAATAAAACCTTAGAAGAAAAGTTTGGTATAATTTCTTCTTTAAAAAATAATTTTAATCCATCTGCCAATGGCTGAAATAAACCAAAAGGCCCTGCTCGGTTTGGTCCTGGACGATCTTGCAATAACCCGGCTACTTTGCGCTCTGCATAAGTAGTGTACATGGCTATTACAAGCGATCCCATAACCACTATTACAATGAGGATGAGTTTTTCTATTATTGTTGCAAGTTCTATTGTTAAAAACATTATATAAATTCTTTTAAAAATTCTTCTACATTATTTTTTAATTGTGGTACAAAATCTTGATACAAAATCCATACCCGCTGTAAATCTATTCCAAAATATTCATGTACTAAAACATGCCTTAATCCTTCTATTTTTTTCCACTCCACTTCCTGTTTTTCAAGTTTAAAATTCTTTGTAAGTTTTGTACTTGATTCTCCAATAATTTCAAACCATTTAACCACTGCAGCGTTTAAAATAAAATTATCAAAAAAGCTTTCTTCTGTTTCATGCTCCAACGCTTTTTGTATATACAGAATTGCATCGAGTATATGATGAAGTCTTGCTTTATTGCCTATTTCATTTTTCATAAATGAGTTTCATCTCCTTTTGAACTATTGGCCAAATATGCTTGTTTACCCAACCATAGCTTAATACATCTACATTTTTATTTAATTGATCTGCAAGGTCTGTATGCCAACCAAAATAATCTAACCCAACTTTACTTCCCTTCTCTACATCTACCAGCACATCTATATCACTCGTATCTTCTGCTTCACCTCTTGCATAACTTCCAAATATCCACACACGATTTACAGGCTTATCTTTAAAATAAGCGGTTAGTGTATTTTTAATATAATCGTTTGTTAGAATCATTTTTTACTTAAAATCACTTGAGTGAGCCGGGCCGTTTATTTCGCTCAGCTCTATCCCTTCTTTATTTACCTCACTAATAGAATGAATATCCATTAATAATTTTGGACTTCTGCCACTCATTACTGCTGTCATTGTTTCTTTAGGCGTATCCAGCACTTTGTATTTATTTGCACCTATTACCGAGTGGCGGCTAATGGTTGTTACACCTTCGATCGTCCAATCAGCAGTTTCTTTTTTATCAAAACGACAGGTATTGCAAATCCAACCCGGCTTGCTTACTGAGTCCTGTGGGTCAACAAAACTTTGCACCTCGCCCCACTCATCTTTACGAGCAGTTACCCTAAAAACTTCATTGCCTCTAAGCCACAAGGTAGCTTTTCCGCAGCATTTTGGGTTATCGCAATTGCGGTGAGCATCTACCGGTTTTGTAAACCATACCCTGTTTTTAAACCTAAATGTTTTATCTGTTAAAGCGCCCACCGGACAAACATCAATCATGTTTCCACTAAAATCATTGTCTACTGCTTTTGCAATATAGGTTGAAATAGCTGCATGATCACCTCTATCTACAATTCCATGAACTCGCTTATCGGTAATTTGATCTGCTACATAGGTACAACGATAACAAAGTATGCACCTCGTCATGTGAAGTTGAATGTATGGACCAATATCTTCCCGCTTGAAAGTGCGCCTTGCAAATTGATAACGTGTACCTGCCTTGCCATGGTCGTAACCCAAATCTTGTAAATGACATTCGCCTGCTTGGTCGCATATTGGGCAATCCAACGGATGATTGAGCAATAAAAATTCTACCACACCCGCACGAGCATCTTGCACTTTATCGCTGGTAATATTTTTTACAACCATACCATCCATTACATTGGTACGACAGCTTGCTACCAACTTTGGCATTGGCCTAGGGTCGGCTGTAGAACCAGCGGCTACTTCTACCAAGCATGTTCTGCATTTACCACCACTACCCTGTAACTTGCTGTAGTAGCACATTGCAGGTGGAGTAACATCGCCACCTATTATACGGGCAGCATTGAGTACGGTGGTACCTGGTGCTACATCGATGGTAATATTATCGATGGTTACTTTAAAATTTGGTTTTTGTTCTGACATAAAATTTTATATTCTGTCTTTCTTCTAAATATTTTTATAAAAATAAACTACCTCTTTTCTCTCATCCTTTTTAAATCCATTTTGCATAAAACAATTTAAAATCTCTTCAAACTGTTTTTTGTTTTTTTCAATCTCATGAAACTCAACAAACCAATGATTTGCTTTTGTAATCATATTTTCATCCATTATTTTTCCAAACAATTTCCATTCGCCGCCTTCAATATCCATTTTTATGATATCGAAACTCTTAATTAAAATGTCTGCAATATCTTTCGCCGCTACTTTATTGTCCTCCATTTTTCCTTCTTCAACAAACTTACTGTTCACACTTGCCTTTTCTTCTGCATCAGCCGAAAATAAGAAACCAGATTGGTTACTTACCGCCATTTCATAAGTGCAGATACTTTTAAAATTGTTTTCACTTATATTTTTTTGAAGCAATCTAAAACTATTTTTATCAGGTTCGTAAGCTTCAATAGCTGCATCTGGAAACTGCATCTTAAAATAAGCTGCAGACAGACCAATGTTTGCGCCCATATCTAAAATGGTTTTTGCTCCAGCAATCTTTTTAAGTGCATAAACTTCTTCTGCGAATATTTCCTTCACTAAAAACCCAATGTCCTTATTATACAGACAATTAATTTTAAGGTTGCCTAAAAAAAACACAAACGGCTCGTTCAACTTTTTTGTTAAGCCTGCCATTTTTATGCTCATTAATGCTTTGGCAATATTCCAACGCTCTGCAAAAGAATTTTTTTTATGTAAAAGAACTTTAATTATATCAGCTACGGCCCTTGGTATAAATAATATTTTTGAGATCATTTAAACAATTTAATTAAGACGTTACTGGTACATGTATCTCATCTGCATAATGCCTCAATCCATAATTTTCTGTCAAACACAACGCTGGGTTATTTACATGCCACTCAAACTCATCTCTAAAATGGCGAATAGCAGCAGCCACCGGCCATGCCGCAGCATCACCCAATGGACAAATGGTATTGCCTTCTATTTTTCTTTGTATATCCCACAATAAATCTATATCACTCATCTCCCCTTTTCCTGTGTCTATTTTTTGCAAAATCTTTTCCATCCAACCGGTGCCTTCTCTGCAAGGGCTACATTGGCCGCAACTTTCGTGGCGGTAAAAACGAGCAAGTGTGTAAGTATTACGAACAATACATTGGTCTTCATCCAACACAATAAAACCACCGCTACCCATCATACTACCTGTTGCAAAACCTCCATCGCTCAAGCTCTCATAATTCATCAAGCGCTTTTCGCCTTTGACTGTGGTGAGCAATAAATTAGCTGGTAATATTGGAACGGATGAACCTCCCGGAATACAAGCTTTCAATCTTTTTCCATTGGCAATACCACCGCAATATTCATCGCTGTAAATAAATTCTTCTACAGATATGGTCATGTCTATTTCGTAAATACCGGGCTTGTTTATATTACCGCATGCCGAGATTAATTTTGTACCCGTACTTCTTCCCACACCAATTTTTGCATATTCTTCTCCACCTTCGTTTATGATGGGTACAACTGCTGCAATCGTTTCTACATTGTTTACCACGGTTGGTCTATCCCATACACCCTTTACCGCAGGAAATGGTGGTTTAATTCTTGGGTTGCCACGCTTGCCTTCCAAACTTTCTAGCAAGGCCGTTTCTTCGCCACATATATAAGCGCCTGCACCACGTTGTACATAAATTTCGCAATCAAAACCACTGCCTTGAATATTTTTTCCCAGCCAACCATTTTGTTTTGCTTCATCAATGGCATGTTCCAAAATATTGGTGATCCAGGCGTACTCACCACGTATGTATATGTAGCTAACATTGCTCCCAAGTGCATAGGACGATACAATCATGCCTTCTATTAAAATATGTGGAATAAATTCCATCAAGTACCTGTCTTTAAAAGTACCGGGCTCACTCTCATCTGCATTTACCACCAAATGCCTTGGCACGCCTTCTGGCTTGGCAATAAAACTCCATTTCATTCCTGCTGGAAAACCTGCACCACCTCTACCTCGCAAGCCACTCTTTTTTACTTCTTCCACAATATCTTCGGTCTTCATTTTAAGTGCCTTCTCCACACTTGCATAGCCGCCCTCATGCCTATACACTTCGTAGGTGCGTATGCCGGGTACATGTTGTTTTGCTAATAATAATTTTTTACTCATATTTATTTTTTCACGCAAAGGGGCAAAGATTGCAAAGCCCCTAAAGGTTTTTTATTTTATTTAAAATGCTTACGCATTTTTCTATTTTTTTTAGCCGAACAAAGAACCAGCTATGGTAATCTTCGGTGGCAATTGTTATTTGTTGTCTTTTCTTTTTGGGGAAAAGAAAAAAGAAACCACATGTCATCTTCAGCTATTTATTTAGCTTTTATTATGCAATCACTTACACACTATTCCTCTTTCTTCGGATAATCAAAATTAAACATCCAGCTCACCCCAAATTTATCATCCAACATTCCAAACCTTGCGCCCCAAAAAGTATCTTGCAATTCCATGGTCACTTCGCCATCTACACTAAGACTGTCAAATGTTTTATTTATAGATTCAATGTCATCAAAATTCAATGATAAGCTAATCTGGCTTCCACTTTTCACTTCTTTACCCGGTTGGCAATCGCTTATCATAAATTGCAATTTATCTGCTTCAAACAATGCGTGCATAATTCTATCTTTTGCTTCATCACTTACTGGCATTCCACTTTCGCCATAAGTTTGTGAGTGTACTATTTTACCCTCCAATGCTTTTGCATAAAATAACATTGCCTCGGCTGCATTGCCGTTAAACATTAAGTAAGGAGTTATTGCTTGCATTGTTATTTTTTATATTTAGAGGCACACAACTCTAAATGATCTCTTTATTTTTAAATATACTTTAGTCCCTGCCTTGCAAACAATACCCATCTATTTCCTTTCTTCACCCACACTTCCAATACTTTTAGGTGATGTGTAACTGTTGTGCCCTTCATTGTTGCAGTAATATCCGCTACAAACCGCACATTGGCCATTTTCTCATTTATGCTTACTGTAATGCTATCTTCCTTAAAACTTTGATAACTGATATGACCTGTTTCAAAGTCTTTAATAATATCCGTTTTTGTTTGCACCCAGCCATTGCTATGCCCATAACTTAAAGCTTTATCCGTTTGTTGGTTTATAGAAATGATATTCCTTTTTACCAACGCTTGGTGAAATTCTTTTACGGTTGCAGTTAATTTTTGTTCGTCTGTTTGTGCAAAACAAAGTAACGAGGTACTTAAAATAAATATCGTTAATAACAACTTCATGGGATCAATTTTGCCATCAACATCCTCATGGGATGTAATGTTCTTGTAAATGGATTCAATACCAACCCCAACGAATCCAATGTTGTTGCACCAAGCAAAGGTTCATCACCTTCTTCTCCGTACACAACAGGCGCAGGGCCACCATCACCTTCAAATTCAAAATAAGCACTACACACCCTTCTTTTCAGTACGCTTCCATCAGCTAAAGAAAAACTCATTTCTTTATAGGGCTCTATTTCCAATTCATCTAAAATTTTACCCGGTACTAGACTATATATTGCTCCGCTATCTACCAAAAAGTTAACCTCTGCTACTTTTTCAGATTTGCGGTGTTCTCTTACTTTTAATATAGCGTTTGTTATTCCCATTAATTATTCCTTATTGCAGCAATCCTACATTCCTCTATAATCGCATCCACTTTTTCTTTCGTTAAATGCTCCCTATAATTTTGTCCCAATTGCATCATCGGTGCATAGCCACATGCGCCCAAACACTCCACTGTTTTTAAGGTAAACATTTTATCGGTAGTTGTTTCGCCTACTTTTATGTTTAGTTTTTGTTTTATGTAATCGGTGATATCATCGCTGCCGTTTATCATACAAGGTCCTGTGTGGCATACTTCAAACACATATTTACCTACAGGTTTTAAATTGTACATGCTGTAAAAACTTGCCACTTCATACACTTCTATTGGCTCAATGTTTAATAACGAAGCCACATAATCCATGACTGGCACATCCAACCAGCCATCGAAAGTATCTTGTGCTATATGCAATACAGGCAGCAAGGCACTTTTTTGTTTGCCCTCGGGGTAACGCAACACAATGCGTTGTACTTCTGCTAATTTATCATCCGAAAATTTAATACTCATTTTTATTTTTTTGCGTTTCGCTTTTTAAGAATTTTCTCAAGCATTTCAGCATCAGCTAAATCTTTTAAACGTCCACTTGCTTTTTTATTATTTATCAATTCATTTATATGAATGCATCTCACTTCAAAATTATCTTCTTTATACAAATGACTTGTTTTAAAAGCTTCATCAAAATCAACTCCAGATATTGAAGTAAGCAAATCAATTCTAAAAGGCGGTCTTCCAATCATCAAAATATTATCTTCTTTTAAAAAATCAGATATCTTAAACCCTAATGTTGAGCCACTAAATTTTTTAAGAACTATAATTAACTTTTCTGCATTCGCCTCACTTCTTTCAATAAAAAAATCCATATCACCTGTCGCCCTTGCATATCCTTCAAATACAACAGCCCAACCGCCTACTAAAACATACTTTACATCGTGCTTATTTAAAAGAGAAATAAAATCAATAAAGTTTTCATTCAAATTCATCTCTATCGTCTTTTAAATTTTTCCATCTCACTTCTTTTATCATTGGTTGCAAGTATTCTTTGTCCCAAATCATTCTCCTCATCTGCTCTACAATTGCTACACTTTCTTTTCTATCTAATGAAGCATAAAATAAAATCTCTTCTTCTTCCGCTTGAGCAAAAGAAATATTACTTCCCACCATTTCTATTTTTCTTTTTATACTCATTCTTATTTTAAAAATTAAGACGAATCCCTCTTTGAAAACATTATTCATTATAAAATTATTCATTACTCCCTACGCATCTAACTCCCCCGCTATCAAATTCAAACTACTCATTGTTATAATTGCATCGCTTAGCATGCTTCCTTTTATCAATTCAGGATAAGCTTGGTAATAAATGAAACATGGCCTACGAAAGTGCAGCCTGTAGGGCGTTCTTCCACCATCGCTTATCAAATAAAAACCCAATTCCCCATTGCCTCCTTCTACTGATGAATACACTTCGCCAACGGGCATCTCCGTTTCGCCCATTACAATTTTAAAATGGTAAATAAGCGCTTCCATTTTTGTATAAACATCTTTTTTCTCCGGCAAATAGTAAGCGGGTGCATCTGCATGATACACTTCTGCGTCTGCTCCTTTAAATTCTTGTACTTTTTGGTATGCTTGTTTTATGATTTCTATACTCTGCCACATTTCATCTTGGCGCACCAAGAATCGATCGTAACAATCGCCTGTTGTACCAACTGGTACGGTAAAATTAAAATCTTCGTAACTGCTGTACGGCGTATGCACCCGTACATCATAATCTACACCCGAGGCACGTAGGTTTGGCCCGGTAAAACCATAGTTCAACGCTCGCTCTGCAGATATGGCACCTACGCCTGTAGTCCTATCCATAAAAATCCTATTGCGACGTAAAAGATTATCAAATTCTTTTAATGTTTTAGGATATTCTGCTAAAAACTTTTCCAATTTTTGAAAAGCAGTGTTGGTAAAATTTCTTTCGAAGCCACCAATGCGGCCTATGTTGGTTGTAAGCCTGCTACCACAAACTTCTTCATAAATTTCATAAATCAATTCTCTGTATTGCATTACATACAAGAAGCCGGTAAATGCACCTGTATCTACCCCTACAATAGAATTACAAATGAGGTGATCGCTTATTCGTGCCAGTTCCATAATGATTACCCGCAAATAATCTACCCGCTTGGGTAGCGTAAGTCCTAATAGTTTTTCGCAGGTAATATGCCAGCCCATATTGTTGATCGGAGAAGAACAATAATTTAATCTATCTGTAAGTGGGGTGATTTGATACAGTGGGCGGCGCTCAGCAATCTTTTCGAAAGCTCGGTGAATATAACCAACGGTAGAAGTGGCTTTTAAAATACGCTCTCCATCCATTTCCAAAATATTTTGGAAGACGCCGTGCGTTGCAGGATGTGTAGGTCCAAGGTTTAGTGTAGTCGTTTGTTTTTCTAAACTACCTTCTGGTAAAAGAATGTGTTCACTTGTACTTGTCATTTATTTATTTTTTATTTCACGCAACTGTAAAAAGATTACAAAGCGAAAAATCGTTGTTTCCTTAAGTTCGTTTTTTTGCTACTTTAAAATATTTATCTTCCAAACATTTCATCATCCTTATCAATCCTTGTCTGGTCTTCTAATGGAAATTCTTTTCTCATAGGAAAATAATCCATCTCATCTACATTTAAAATACGTATCAAATTTGGATGACCAACAAAATTTACACCGTAAAAATCAAACGTTTCCCTTTCCATAAAATTGGCAGACTCATACACTCCTGTGGCGGTAAAAACATCTGGCTTTGCTATGTCTGTAAAAACTTTAAACCGTATGCGAATATTGTCGCTCAAATTATGCAGATGATATACTACGGCAAGTTCTGCTCCTTTATTGTCTGGATAATGTACGGCTTGTAAATCTGTAAGAAACCTAAACAGCAGTTGTTCATCATCAAACAAAAACTGCAATACTTTTATATTAATATCTTTTTCTGCAACAAATGTAAGCATCCCATAGGGTTGATCCCAATGTGTGAGTTGTTCACCAAATTTATCAGTAAGTCGCTGTTGAATTATTTCGTTTGTTAATGCCATTATTCCTTATAAAAATTATAACCCAAAAATGTATTATTGTATTCCGTAGCTATTCAATAATTCTTTGTATTGATCGCTTTCTCTTCTTCTCAATCCCTCTGCATGTACCAATTCTTGTATTTTCATAAAGCCATCTAAAATAGCTTCGGGTCTTGGTGGGCAACCAGGTACATATACATCTACCGGAATTACTTGGTCTATTCCTTGCATTACAGAATAAGTATCGAATATGCCACCACTGCTTGCACAAGCGCCTACAGCTATTACCCAACGAGGTTCTGCCATTTGCAAATACACTTGTTTTAAAATTGGGCCCATTTTCTTAGAGATTGTTCCCATAACCATTAATAAATCGCATTGGCGGGGCGAGAAACTCATACGTTCAGAACCAAACCTAGCCAAGTCGTAATGGCTTGCAGCTGTAGCCATAAACTCAATGCCACAGCAACTAGTAGCAAATGGCAATGGCCAAATCGAATTTTTGCGAGCAAGCCCTACTACTTTTTCAAAACTGGTAGCCATAAACCCTTCGCCCATGTATCCTTCCGGAATACCAGCGAATTTTATTGTGTTGTTGTATTGTACTGGACGAGACATAATTTATTTTTAATATGCCAATTTGAAAATGTGAAAATGTGCCAATTTTTTAAGCCCATATCAACATTTCAATAGCAACTTTTTAATTTTATAAACCCTTAATATTTGCAAATTTGCACATTTGCACATTATTTTTACTCCTCCCACTTTAAAGCGCCTTTTTTAAAAATGTAAATGAAGCCTGCCAAAAAAGAGGCTACAAAAAGTATCACTGCTAAAAAAGTATGCCATCCCATTGTAGGATCGTTTGCAAATTCCCTGAAATTTACGGCATATGGGTAAAAGAAGATTACTTCCACATCGAACAAGACAAACAATATGGCAATTAAAAAATATTTAATAGCCATAGGTTGACGTGCATTCCCTTGTATTTCTATTCCACTTTCAAAATTGGCTAGTTTATCAGATGTTTGTCTTTTCGGACCAAATTTACTTGACAAAAGAATCATTGTTGCCACAAAACCTATGGCAAAGATTAACTGCAAAACTATCGGGAGATAATTTATAGTACCATTTTCAATAATTCTTAGAAAAAAAATCTGCATAGGTATTTGTTGTGATTAGGTGCAAAAATAAGCTACAGTAGCCAATATACCATATCAAGTCTTAAATTAATGGCATAAAAAAAGTTCCGAAGTTTACCTCGGAACTTTTTTGTTTTATTTCTTTTTAACTACGGCTTTTTTTTTACTGGTGCAACTACTTTTGGTTTTGTACCAGGTGCTGTTGTTGGCTTAGCTGCTGGTTTAGTTGCTGGCTTAGCGTTAGGGTTATTTTTAGTAACAAATTCTTTGTTTTTTATTGATTGCTCATCTGTAGGATCTGCCTCCAAGGCTTTATCAGCATAAGCAATAGCAGCGGCTTGGTCTCTTTTTATATTATAAGAATATTGCAACATATAAGTATACGCTGCCACCAGCTGGTCTTTTATTTTTGCTTTATCTGCAGCTTTTTCGCCAATTTCAATGGCTTTAAGATATGATGTAGCTGCTAAACCAGTTGTTCCGCTGGTATCAATACCCGAGTTTGCCTTTGCTATCATATAATAACCAAACATATCATCTGGATACTTTATAGTGTATTTATTGAAAACAGTTACAGAAGAATCAAACTGGGCAGCACGGAAATAATCATATCCAGCATTGTACAAATCAACATTATTGTAATTCTTTTTTACATACAATATTTTATTATACCAATTTGCAGCTTCTCCAAAGTTTTTCTGCGCTCTATAAGCAACAGCCATTACTTTCAGATAGTCTACTTTGTTTTTTTCTAATGAATCTATTGCTACTGCTTTTTCAATATTCATAGCAGCTTGCAATTCATTTCCAGGAAATTTTAATAAAGTAAATGCATAAGTAGAATAATCACCAGAACCTACATTACTAGGAATTTGTCTTTTAAAATACTCTTCAAAACTCGCTTTGGCATTTATAGAATCATTCATTTTTAAGTAAGTGTAGGCTTTCAAACCATATAAATTAGGCAATGCATTAGCCCCTTGGGCAGCTATACACTCATCAGCTTTAGCCAATGCTTCCGCATTGAGTCCCTGCGCAAATTTCATACTAGCCCTAGAAAGGCATGCTTTAGGATCATCGTCAGAAACGGAAAGCCATTTTTCTAAATAAGTGGCGCTTTTGGTTACATCTGTGCTGAAAAAATAATTGAACAAGGTGTTGTAAACGGGCGCATAATTTGCATCCATTGCAATTGCTTCATTGTATAATCTTAAAAACAAATCCCTTTGAGATTCTCCTTGTGATTGATACAAACGACCTAAACGGTATTTTGCTCTGGCATAATTTGGATTAAGCGTTAATGCAGACTGGTAAGAAACAGCGGAATTTGATCCATCATTTATTTTCCTATACGCATCTCCCAAATTTGTCCATACTTCTGGATCCTTAAATCCCTTGATGGTAGTAGCCAATTTAAGTTTGTCTATTGCATAATTGGCATCACCATTTTTAGTTTCTGTGTTACCATTTGCTACCCCAATGGCATTTAAAACATCAATTCGTTTTCCCCCACTCAAATTGACTGCCGTTTCAAACCTACTTCTTGCATCCGGCATATTGCCTTCCAATAAACCGATGTGACCCATTCCAGCTAGCAGTAATGGACTATTGGGTGTTGCAGATAATTTTTGAAGATACAACGCTTTTGCCCCAGCAATATCTTCTAGCCCAATCATAGCTTGCCCAAGATAGTAAGCAGCTGCTTCATCCGCAGGGTTTGCAGCAGAAAGTTTTTGAAATATATCTTTTGCGCTTTTGTATCTTTCGAAGTACAAAAATTTCTTGCCCTCATCAATTGTTTGAGCAAAGGATACACCTACAAAAAGTAGGGTTACCATGCCCAATACCAGTGTTTTCATTTTTGTCATTTTCTCCATTTTAATTTAGAACTACAATTTTAAAGAATTTGTTGCAATAAAAGCCAAAAGATTTTTAATCATCGACGCCCTTATTGTTAATCTTAACATTACGAACATTGAAATTCATAATGGGACCAAGGTAGGCTCGTCTAAATATCAATTGCCCTTTCTCGTATTTTAAAAACGATACAAAGCCATTTCCTAAGCCTGTATAATTTTCTTTGATTATATAATACAAACCACGTACCAATGGGTATCTCCTGTTTAGGATTGTTTGTTGTGAGGGCAAAATAAAGGGCTTATCCTCGCATAAATCGCATTGTACCAGTGCAATTTTTACTTTTGTTAAAATTTCCACTTGTTTTGGATCTTCTGGATTTCCAATTCTGTTTATACCCACAAACCCAATAGCGTTTTCATGAGTAGCTATATAATTTATTACCTCATCGCTATTTTTTACTGCTCTTACAACCGATGTGTCAAATACTTTTCCTTTAAGAATAGAATCTTCAATAAATCGTACAGTACTGGTTTTATTTAAACCATCAAATACAATCGTTTGTTCTCTTTTTATTTTTCCCGTAAGCTGCTGTTGTAATCGCTCCAAAGAAAAGATAGTATCCGTACTTGCCTTGTTTACAATTATTGCTACCGCATCTGTTGCTATCTCTTGCCAACCGGGATTGAAACCAATCGTCTCTATCATAAAGCGCTCTTCCTTATCTAACAACCCACGTGTAACGATAACCAATCTATTGGCAGAATCTTTAAAAAAATCTTTTAGACAATCTGCCTCCGTTTTATAATGCGCATTAATTTTTGTACCAGGGTAAAACGATTCATACATGGCTATTTGCTCTCGTATGATTGGTTCAAAAGATTCGTCCACACTTATCTCTATTGTACCCAATATGGGAGTATCCGTTGGTTTATTTTTTAAGTTTTCTTCGTTACATGAAGTAAAAAGAATAGTACCAATAAAAGCAACTAACCAAAATTTCAAAATAGTTTTATTTCGCATATCAACTTTCCCTAAAATAATTTTTGCTGTATCCCCTGTAAATTCTAAATGCTCCATATACAAAGCACACTATTGCAAATACCTTTATCATGGTAGAATCATATTGCTCAATATATGGAGCCGTTTTATTATTTGGAAACAAAAAGAAAAATCCTGCGCCTATTAGTAATGCACCCATTACATAATTGGTTATACTTTTCATGCGCACCATCCCTTTTTCTCTTGTACTTAGTTTTTCTTCTTTCTCAAATTCTTCCAAAGCCATAATAAAATTTTGAAGTAGCAAATTAATGATAAAAATTGAGCAAACTATTCTGTAGGAGTAAACTTTACAGGAATTGTGTAATAAACAGATACATTTTCACCTTTTGTTTTGCCAGGAATCCATTCTGGCATTTTCTTGAGTACCCTTATTACCTCATTGTTAAAAGCCCTTCCACCGTCTTCTACTGTTTCAAAGCTTTTCAGAACCCCATCGTATCCCACTACAAATTTAATTTTTACAGAAACAATTTCGCCTTCATTTATCTCTTCTGGTGAATGTAGGTTTTTCTTAAGGAAATTTATCAATGCTTCCATGCCGCCAGGGTAAGATGGCATTATTTCAGCAACACCCATTGGCGTTATTTTATCTATCTCAGGTTTTTTGAGAGTTTCAGG
This sequence comes from Ferruginibacter sp., assembly GCA_031430735.1. Classification (GTDB taxonomy): domain Bacteria; phylum Bacteroidota; class Bacteroidia; order Chitinophagales; family Chitinophagaceae; genus Ferruginibacter. The sequence continues at coordinate 87,008 of JANPCB010000159.1, forward strand.
TGTAAAAATTGAATCTGTTCCCGACTTAATAGGAATCGGAATGCTGGTCCCTGGCTTTCCCAGTTTATCTATATTACTTATTTGTATCCCTGGGTCCAAGGTTGTAATGGTGGGAACATTTATTTTATTTGTAATAACGGGTGTTGTAAATTTTACAGAAGGCGCAAGAGGCTTTACTGCCACTGGTATGGGCTGTTTTTTTATATCTTGAGGCTTCTCTGGCTTTTTTGCATCCACTGGCGGCTTTGAAAATTTCGTATCATCAATTGTACGAGCAATAAATACCTCCGGTTTCTTTTCTTTTGCTATTAAACTAAATGCACAAAAAACGACAACAACCCCAAACATGGCTCCCAAAGCCTTATACAGCCTATTGTTGTAAAATTTCCTTAGCGTATAAGCCCCGTAGGTCTTGTTCCTATTTTCAAAAATAATATCGAGTACATCTGCTTTTAAAATGGTATCTATGTTCATGGTTGCTGGTTTTAGAAATGATTGTAAAATAATTCTTAAAAACGGCCGTTTAGGTATTAGATGCGAGAGTAGGTGGAATCCATAAATGAGCAATAACAGAACACAAAGAAGCAGGCATCATTGGATGCGGGGGATGAGACAAGGAATTAGGAGTTTGGAATTAGGAGTTAGGGTTAGGAGTTAGGAATTAGGAATTAGGAGTTAGGAATTAACTCTATAAATCTTCTTATGTTATAGCAAAATATATTATACTGACGATGCAATATGGTGTGACTAAGGGTTTCAAAAACTTTTGTGATCATTTACACCGAGTTAAAGTTCGGCGAAATCTATCAATTAGATTAGCGCATGCACTCGCTTCGGTAAATGTTGAGAAATGCTGTACTGCCCACACGCTGCGGCGGCGGGAGCGGTGTACGTATGTGTATGCGTGCCGCTGCAAGCGGTATACGCATACACATACGTACGGCACAGCCCCGCTTTTTGCGGGGTAAACTGACTAAGGCCGAACAAATGATGCCACCTGCAGCTTTGCACAAAGCGCATACATTTTATTTGGATTGATGCTTATTTATTAGTGGTGAAGGTTCGCTTTTATTGTTCGATTTCATTATTGCATAGTTCTAACTGCTATTGCAACAATTGTACAACCATTTAAACACAGCATTAGAAATTTAATAAAACCAATACGCTTGTTAATGATAAAGCAGTAATAATAAAAACAACAATCGTCCAGAATGCAAGGCCTACATTGGGTTCTACTAATTCCATTTAAAAAATCTTTTTATGAAAATTGGGATTATATCAATATGTCTCCATTCATTTCTGCAGGGATTTGCATTCCCATCATTTTTAAAATAGTTGGTGCTACATCACCTAGTTTCCCTGCTTTTACTTTGCCATTCCAATTGTTATCAATTACAAAAAATGGAACGGGGTTTAATGTATGTGCAGTATTGGGTGTTCCATCCTCATTAATTTCATAGTCTGCATTTCCATGGTCTGCTAGTAAGAAAATAGCATAGTGTTTTTCAAGGGCTTTTGTAACAACTTTTTTCACACATTCATCTACCGTTTCTACTGCTTTTATTACAGCATCCCATACCCCTGTGTGTCCCACCATATCTGCATTTGCAAAGTTGAGGCAAATAAAATCGGGCTGCTTGTTTTCTATTTCTGCAATGGCAGCATCGGCCACTTCGTATGCACTCATTTGGGGTTGCAAATCGTAGGTTGCTACTTTTGGCGAAGAAATCATGATGCGGTTTTCTCCATCAAATGGCTTTTCTCTGCCCCCACTAAAAAAGAAACTTACATGAGGGTATTTTTCCGTTTCGGCAATGCGCAGTTGGGTTTTGCCCGCTGCTGCTATTACTTGTCCGATGGTGTTATCCAAATTATCTTTATCGTACATCACCTGCACATTTTTGAAGCTGGCATCGTAATTTGTGAGGGTAGTATAATGCAAATCGAGTTTGTGCATACCAGATGTGGGCATATCTTCTTGTGTAAGTACTTCTGTTATTTCCCTGCATCTATCTGTACGAAAATTGAAACATAAAACGGCGTCGCCCGTCTTTATAGTTGTATCGCCTGCTTTATTATTTATGAGGGGAAGTATAAATTCGTCTGTAATATTCTTTTCATAAGAATCTGTAATGGATGCTAGCATATCATCCGTTTTTTCGCCTACAGCATTTACCATGGCATCGTATGCTATTTTTACTCTCTCCCAACGTTTATCTCTATCCATTGCATAATATCTACCAGTAACGGATGCAATTTTACCAGTTGTGCTCTCCAAATGTTCTTCTAATTCTTTCAAAAAAGCATATCCGCTTTTTGGATCTGTATCCCTCCCATCTGTAAATGCGTGTACAAGCACATGGTGAAAGTTTTTTGCAGCACACAAACTTGTTATTGCCTTTATGTGGTTTATATGGGAGTGTACCCCGCCATCGCTTACGAGCCCAAGCAAATGGAGCGCCTTATTGTTTGTTTGTGCATATTCAATGCTTTTTAGCAATGCTTCATTGGTTTCAAAACTTTTGTTCCTAATTGCCACATTTATTCTTTGCAAATCTTGGTAAACAACCCTTCCTGCACCAAGGTTTAAATGTCCCACTTCGCTATTTCCCATTTGCCCTTCTGGCAATCCTACCGCTTCACCACAAGTAATTAAAGTGCTATTGGGGTATTTTGAGTACAAGGATGTTACAAAAGGTACATTGGCGTGTTGGATAGCATCGCTGCTTTTTACCTTACCCAAACCCCAGCCATCCATTATAATTAAGATAGATTTTTTACTTTGCATACAACAAAGCTAGTCCATTGTCCGTTATTACTAAAATTTGCAAAACAAAATATTAACATCTCAACGGCTCAAATTATTCACAATTAAGTAATATGGCATACTTTTAGCATAATCTAAGCGTCTTATAAAAAAGCATGAAAATGAAAAAACTACTATTTTTTGTATCCACAGTTATGATTTTAAGTTCATTTGTTGGACAAACAGGTTTGAACGATGTTATCAATGCCATAAAAACTGGCAATGCCGCATCTGTTTCAAAATTTTTTGACAACACCGTTGAAATTTCCCTAGCAGGCAAAAGTGGCAATTACAGCAAAAGCCAAGCTGAGGTAGTTTTAAGGGATTTTTTTTCTAACAATGTAATTAAATCCTTCACCGTTATTCACCAAGGTGATAGTGGTGGTTCGGGCTATTTTATTGGTACTTTGGTTACTAGTAAAGGTTCTTATCGCACTACCGTAAACCTCAAACAAAAAGGAGAAAAGTTGATGCTGCAAGAAATTAAATTTGAGAATTAAAACAAACTTCCCAACACTTTTATACTCCCCCAAAGGGAGTTTTTTTATGCTTATTTCTTTAAGTGCTGAAATGTGTTCCTTAACTTTGTACCTATGATTTATGAAGAAGCCTTACACTCACTAATAAAAAATGCACTGGCTGAAGACATTGGAGATGGGGATCATTCCACCTTATCTTCTATTGATGAAAATGCGGAAGGGAAAGCAATTTTAAAAATCAAGCAAAAAGGAATATTAGCAGGTATTGAAGTAGCAGAAAAGATCTTCCGTTTTATGCAACCAAATGTTGTGTTTACAACTTTTAAAAAAGATACGGACGAAATGAAATATGGCGAAATAGCTTTTGAAGTTTTGGCCAAAGTGCATACCATTTTAAAATGTGAAAGGCTTGTATTGAATAGTATGCAGCGAATGAGTGGTATTGCTACTCTTACAAGAAAGTATGTAAATAAGCTTGAAGGGTATAAAACCAAATTATTGGACACCAGAAAAACGACCCCAAATTTTCGTTTATTAGAAAAAGAAGCTGTAAAAATTGGTGGCGGAGTAAACCATCGCTTTGGTTTATACGATATGATTATGTTGAAGGATAATCACATTGATTATTGTGGTAGTATAGAAAAAGCGATAAACAAAGCATATGATTATGTACAGCAGCATCATTTCAACCTGAAAATTGAAGTAGAAACAAGGAGTATAGAAGATGTAGTGAAAGTAATGGCAACAGGAAAAGTGGATCGTATAATGCTTGATAATTTTACGCCAGAAACAATTGTAGCCGCATTAAAAATAATTGATGGGCAATATGAAACAGAAGCTAGTGGGGGCATAAATTATGAGAACATTGAAAGCTATGCTGCTACAGGTGTAGATTTTATTTCGAGTGGTGCCATTATTCACCAAGCAGTGAGTTTGGATTTGAGTTTGAAGGCCGTAATTGTGTAATCGCACACAAATAGAAGTAGCGAGAAAATAGGTTACAGGTTCTTTACATAAATCTGTTACACTTTTCTTTAACAATATATAAATGTGTGTGCAAAACTTATTACCCGAAACTATAGTATATGTAACCTAATATAATATGTCAAAAAATAATAAATCATATAGTCCGCTCGTTTATTCTACAGACCCCCATTTTAAATTGGATGAAGCAGAAAATGAAGAAAAAGAAACTTTATTGCCAGCAGAACAAAAGTTACATGTGCGCTTGGATAAAAAACACCGAGGTGGTAAGACGGTAACACTTATTGAAAATTTTGTAGGAACAAATGAATCAAAAGAAGATATTGGCAAGAAATTAAAAACAAGTTGTGGTACTGGGGGCTCCGTAAAAGATGGAGAAATTTTGGTGCAAGGCGATAATAGGGATAAAGTATTGCAATGGCTTTTGAAAAATGGTTACAAACAATCAAAGAAAATATAAAATGGTAAGTAAGATATCTGAGGGTGTAAAAATAAGCGTAGAAACATTTTACGAAGCAGCATACAGCAATACTGTTAACAGCGAATTTATGTTTGCTTACAGAGTTACCATAGAAAACAACAATCCCTTTCCCATAAAATTAATAAGCCGGCATTGGTATATTTTTGACAGCAATGGCACTACAAGAGAAGTAGAGGGAGAAGGTGTAATAGGTTTACAACCAACCATTAACTCTGGAAATACCTACCAATATGTAAGCGGATGTAATTTGCGTACAGAAATGGGAAATATGCATGGAACTTATCTTTTTGAAAACCTACATAACAAAAAAATGTTCAATGCCGCAATCCCTTTATTCGAAATGTTCGTTCCTTTCAAGCTAAACTAACTAATTTTTCGTTTTTTTGCTTTTTCTTTGTTAAACCACAATAGAGAAATGTAGTATATGGCAAATAAGCCATACCTTAGTATTAATTCAACTATACCCTAATAACTCAAAAATGTCAAAAATAATTTTCAACAATAAAGACAACGCTTTTTTTCAAAGCCTAAAAACCAGTGTAGACGCTTATTTTTCGGACAATGGAATACAAAAAACGGGTGACTGGAGATTGTATATAAAAACTTTTTTACTCATTGGTGGTTCTATTGGCATTTATCTGTTGATTTTGATGGGCAATTTGGCTGCCATTTACAACGTTCTTTTATGTATACCGCTAGGATATTTAATGGCATGTATAGGATTTGCAGTAATGCACGATGCTAACCATGGTAGTTACAGTACCAACACAAAACTTAATGATTTTGTAGGTTTGTCAGCCAATTTGCTTGGCGCAAGCTCTTTCTTTTGGAAACAAAAACACAACATCATCCATCACACTTACACCAATGTAGACGGTATTGATGATGATATTGCAAAAAGCCCCATCATTCGCCAATGCGAAACACAAAAGTGGGTACCAGCGCATAAAATTCAACATTTGTACCTTACTCCAATTTATTCACTATCCACCTTATTTTGGATTTTTAATATGGATTTTCAAAAATATTTTACAAGAAAGATTTACACCACAGATGCATGGGATATGAAGCTAAAAAATCATATTATTTTTTGGGTAACCAAAATTTATTATGTAGGTGTATTTATGGTACTTCCAATAATGATTTTTGGATTTTGGAACTGGCTTGGTGGTTATTTATTGACCAATGCAGCCTTGGGCCTTACGCTATCTTTTGTGTTTCAACTAGCGCATGTGGTAGAAAATACAGAGTTTGAACATATAGCTTTAGACGAAACAAAACACATTGATACTGCCTGGGCAGAACATCAAATAAAAACTACAGCCAATTTTGCTATGGATAGCAAAATTATTTCTTGGTTTGTTGGAGGGTTAAATTTTCAAATAGAACACCATCTTTTTCCAAAAGTGAGTCATATTCATTACCCTGCAATAAGCAAAATAGTGCAGGCCAAATGTAAAGAGTTTAATTTACCCTACAACCAATATAAAACATTGCCACAAGCATTAGCTTCTCACTTTAGGGTTATGAAAGCCTTGGGCAAAAAGCCACAAGTAGCAGCAGTATCATTAAATGCAGCAGCTTAGCTAAGGTTTGTATTTCGTTTCTTGGTATAATTTTTCTGCATCTATACGCATCAAACTATCTGGTTTTACATCAGGGTATTTTGATGCGTATTTTTTTACGATCTGCCAGCCTGCAAATGAGCCAATATTGCCTGGCGCATTTTCACCCAGCTCCTGTGTTTTGGGGCCTTCCGAAACATAATTTCTAATAAGATTGTTATCTGCTATTTGCAAAAAATTATTTTGCACAAACAAATCCCAAATAGCCGCTTCATGAATGTAGGAATCTTTCATTTGTACTTTTGTATAACCTATCAATTTATGGTCTTCTGTTTCGGGTAAAAATTTACTTAGCAAATACAATCGTTTACCATTTTCTACCATCTGCACCAGCAATCGTTTATCCTCGTTGTTATCTGGATACATATCACTCACAATATTCTTCATACAATTTACAGCTATATAATCTGGTGTAAAACGAGCCGTTACATAATTAGGATATACTTGTTGTACCATGTCTGTTTTGTACAAAGGGAAGTCTTTGCCTAAATGTGCCTGTAGCCCTATACTAAGAAAATCATCACCAATACCATCGCCACTACCATCTGCAGGACCAATAAAAGTTATAATATTTGTGGGTGTTTTGTAAGCAGGAAAATAATATTTTACAAACTGTAATCCTTTTTTTATTTGCTTTTCGTAGGGCGCAAAATCGCTGAAATATTTTTGTGAGGTATCATAAATGGTTTTGCTATAATTTATATAACTTTTGAGGTACTTTGCCGTTTTTTTATTGGGACCTCGTTGATCTACACCAAGAATTTCGATAAGAAAAGTTTTACCAAAGGAAGGATAATCCGCTAATAATTTATCCAATTGTGGCATGATATCATTACTATCCAGCAAAAAAAAAGCCTGCTCAAAACGCTGCACTTTGAGTGGTACTTTTATATTGGAAACATCGGGGATGCTATTTTTGCTATTGCAGGAAAAAATGCAAAGAAGAATCAACATAGAAAAAATGTACTTCATACCTTTTATTTTAGCCACTAATGACACGATTTTACACGAATAAGAAATGCTAATTTTCCATTCTTCTTATTTCTAAAAGAATCAACATAGAAAAAATGTATTTCATACCTTTTATTTTATCCACTAATGGCACGAATTTACACGAATAAGAAATGCTAATTTGCCATTCTTCTTATTTCTAAAAGAATCAAAATAGAAAAAATGTACTTCATACCTTTTATTTTAGCCACTAATGATACGATTTTACACGAATAAGAAATGCTAATTTGCCATTCTTCTTATTTCTAAAAGAATCAACATAGAGAAAATGTACTTCATACTTTTTATTTTAGCCACTAATGATACGAATTTACACGAATAAGAAATATTAATTTGCCATTCTTCTTATTTCTAACCTGCTTCTTCCAAAATTTACAATAAGCCCTAGTTTACAGCCAGACAATTTACAATAATTGATGGTTTGAGCCATATCTTCATTTGAGATACAGTCTTTTGCTTTTATTTCTAAAATTATTTTATCATAAACAACAAAATCAGCATTAAACTTTTTACTTAGCAAATGCTTTTTATAATATACCGGGTATTCTTTTTCTCTTTGGTATTGCAAAAATTGATTATCAAATTCCCATTCCAATGCTTCCTTATAAATAATTTCTAACAACCCTGGCCCAAGTTCGTTGTGTACTTCCATACAAATTCCAGTTATTAAATATGCTTCCTCTTTATAAATTAAATCATGCATAATCTTTGTACTGTTTATAGTTGTTTAAAAATTAAAAATACTATTATATCTGTATTTATTCGTGTAAATTCGTGTGATTCGTGGCAACCTAATGTTGAAAAAGCTGCAATAAAAAAATAGTAAAACTACCTTAATATCATCCATTTTAGAAAATAGTAATTACAATAATGAAAATATTTTTAGCACAACAAAATTATCATATTGGCAATATTGAAGCAAATACTGCAAAAATTATTGAGGCCATTGAAATAGCAAAAGCACAAAAAGGCGATATCATTTTATTCAGCGAATTATCTGTGTGTGGTTATGCTCCAAAAGATTTTTTATATTTTAATGATTTTATAGAAAAATGCTATGCCGCCATTGAGCAAATAAAATTACATGCAGATGGTATTGCGGTTATAGTGGGTGCACCACAACGCAATGATAAAATTGAAGGAAAAGACTTATACAATGCAGCCTACTTTTTAGCAGACAAAGAAATAAAACAAGTTATACACAAAACCTGTTTGCCTACCTATGATGTATTTGACGAAGACCGGTATTTTGAACCTGCTAGTGAGTGGAATGTTGTAACTTATAAAGGCAAAAAATTGGCCATCACCATTTGCGAGGATATTTGGAACCTTGGCGACAATCCGCTTTACATCAATTGCCCTATGGACATGCTCACCAAACAATTACCAGATGTAATGCTAAACATGTCGGCATCGCCATTTGATTATACCCACGATGAAGACCGCCATGCCATTATAAAAGCAAATGTGCAAAAATATAAAATACCCATGTTCTATTGCGGCAGTGTGGGCAGCCAAACAGAAATAGTTTTTGATGGAAGCTCATTGGTATTTGATAAACATGCAAACCTATGTGGCAAATTGGCTTCGTTTAAAGAAGACATGCAATCATTTATTTTAAAAGATGATGGTACAATTGAAGGAGTCATCATGCAAGCTGCCAATTATATTCCAGATAGGGAATTGAGCCCCGCAACGCTACAAGCCACTTTACATATTCCACAAATTTATGATGCCCTCATTATGGGTATACGGGATTACTTCTCCAAAATGGGATTTAAAAAAGCAATATTGGGCAGTAGCGGTGGCATAGATAGTGCAGTTACGCTTGCACTTGCATGTGAAGCATTGGGTGCAGAAAATGTAAAAGCAATTTTGATGCCTTCGCAATATTCTACTGGGCATTCTATTGCTGATGCAGAACAATTGAGTATTAATTTAAAAAACGAATACAATATTATTCCTATAAAAAATATTTATGAAAGTTTTTTAATTGAACTAAAACCGCTTTTTGCTGACTTACCTTTTAATGTTGCAGAAGAAAATATTCAAAGCCGAACTAGGGGCAATCTATTAATGGCCATTGCTAATAAATTTGGATACATCTTACTAAACACATCCAACAAAAGTGAATTGGCTACCGGCTATGGCACACTCTATGGCGATATGGCAGGCGGCATAGGCGTTTTGGGAGATTGTTACAAAGTACAGATTTATGAGTTGGCAAAATACATAAATAGAAATGGCGAAATTATTCCAGAAAACATTATTACAAAAGCTCCAAGTGCAGAACTAAGGCCAGATCAAAAGGATAGTGATAGTTTGCCCGAATATGATATACTAGATAAAATTTTATACCAATATATAGAATGGCAAAAAGACCCACATCAAATAAAAGCACAAGGATTTGACGCAACATTGGTAGATCGGGTATTAAAAATGGTAAACATAAATGAATACAAACGAAATCAATTTTGTCCGATCATCCGTATTTCGCCCAAAGCATTTGGTGTTGGTAGAAGGATGCCGATAGTGGGGAAATATTTAAGCTAGACAAAAGATTAGAAACATAAGATTATAGACACAAGATTATAGATATTAGACAAAAACCTCGTTGCTTTTAATATCCATCTTGTTTCTTGTATCTTTTATCTTGAGTCTAGCGTCTAACATCTATTTTAACAAACATTTTCATACAATAAAATATTAAGGCACAGTTATTATACTTAATGACTGTAATTTGCAACTTCCGAAAAAATAAAACTTATATGTTACAAACCGCAGAAGATATTCGCTTGCTCAATGAAAAAATAAATCATGCCGCAGGCTTTGTTTCTAGAATTAATGATGAGCTTGGTAAAGTGATTGTAGGCCAACAAACCATGATAGAAAGATTGCTTATAGGACTATTGAGTAATGGACACATTTTATTGGAAGGTGTACCTGGTCTTGCAAAAACGCTGGCCATAAAATCGCTATCGCAAACAATACATGCAAATTTTAGTAGAATTCAATTTACGCCTGACCTTTTGCCAGCAGATGTGGTAGGTACGATGATTTACAACCAAGGCAAAAATGAATTTTACGTACGCAAAGGTCCCATTTTTGCAAATTTTATTTTAGCAGATGAAATAAACCGTGCACCCGCAAAAGTGCAAAGTGCCTTACTAGAAGCCATGCAAGAAAGGCAGGTAACCATTGGTGATACGAGTTACAAATTGCAAGAACCCTTTTTGGTATTGGCTACACAAAATCCAATAGAGCAAGAAGGGACATACCCCTTACCCGAAGCGCAGGTAGATCGTTTTATGATGAAAGTAGTAGTTGGATACCCAACAAAAGCAGAAGAACAATTAATCATCAGACAAAATACACAAGCACTACAATTTGAAACCATCAATGCAGTAGCTTCTACCACAGAAATACTCACTGCCAAAGAATTGGTAAGAGAAGTGTATGTAGATGAAAAAATAGAAAATTATATTCTTGACATTGTTTTTGCAACACGTTTTCCAGATAAATACAATCTGGCAAAGTTGAAACCATTGATTGGTTTTGGTGGTTCGCCAAGGGCGAGTATTAACCTAGCGCTGGCTGCAAAAGCACATGCATTCTTAAACAAACGAGGCTATGTTGTACCAGATGATGTAAGAAATGTTTGTAAAGATATATTGCGCCATCGTATAGGGCTTACATACGAAGCAGAGGCCGAAAATGTGAATGTGGAAAATATAATAGATGAAATTTTGAGGGTAGTGAATGTTCCGTAGGAAAAGTATTGAGTACTTAGTATTGAGTATTCAGATTGGTTTATAATAATCCGAAATTTCTTATTTTATTCAAAGTCAATTTTTGAATTCTATTCAGTTTCATTTTTGTATTCAAAAAATAAAGCATAGTGTATTATAAATAACATGTTAAGCACAACCGACATAATAAAAAAAGTTCGTGAACTCGAAATCAAAAGCAAAAAGATAACAACACATCTTTTTACTGGCGAGTACCATTCTGCTTTTAAAGGAAAAGGAATGAGTTTTAGAGAAGTGCGGGAATACAGTGCTGGCGATGATGTTCGGTTTATAGATTGGAATGTAAGTGCTCGTTTTTCTACTCCGTTTTCAAAAATATTTGAAGAAGAAAGAGAGCTTACCGTAATGTTGATGGTAGATACAAGTACCAGCAATTTATTCGGCACAATAGGCAAGCGAAAAAAAGACCTTATAATTGAGATGGCTGCCGTACTCGCTTTTAGCGCAGTAAGCAATAATGATAAAGTAGGCGTTATTTTTTTTAGTAATAAGGTAGAGAAATATATTCCACCCAAAAAGGGTAGGCCACATGCATTATTTATTGTACGGGAATTGTTAAGTTTAGAAGCCACTGCTGCAGGAACGGATATAGACGAAGCCATCAAATATTTTAATAACACCACCAGGCAAAAAAGTATTGCATTTATTTTAAGCGATTTCTTGGCAACCGGATACGACAACGACTTAAAAGTGATAGGCAAAAAACATGATGTGATTGGCTTAAAAGTGTACGATAAAATGGATATGCAATTGCCAAAAGCAGGCTTGCTACAATTAAAAGATGCAGAAACAGGAAAAGTAAAGTGGATAGATAGCGATGATGCATTGGTACGTCACAATTACCAACAATACTTTTTTGAGCAAACAGATATTTGCAAAAAATATTTTAAGCAGGCAGGGGCAGAATTGCTACATGTACGCACAGATGAGGATTATGTAAAAATTTTACAGCAATTCTTTTTAAAAAGAAAATAACCATGAGAAGCAATTTTACATCATACATAAAAATATATTTTACCGCTTCGCTTTTTTTGCTTGCAAGTAATATAGCAGCCGCACAAAACATTCGTACATCTGTAGATAAAAAAGACATTCTCATTGGAGAGCAGATTTCCTATACGCTTCGAGCAGATTTGCCTTCTTCAGATTTTAAGATAGCACTTACTCTACCAGATTCCATCCCACATTTTGAAGTGGTAGATAATAGGATTGGAGATACAACCATTGATGGGAAATTTATATGGCAACAGAAAATTATTTTTACCAGCTTCGATTCTGGAAGTTTTAGCTTCCCATCGCTCAATTATCGTATCAATCATTTAAACAAAGCATCTCAAGATTTATTCACAGATTCTTTTAGCGTAAATGTGGGCTATATGCCATTGGACAAAGAAGGAAAGCCAAGAGATATTAAAACAGTAATAGAAGTTGCATATTTTAACTGGCTATGGATTATCATTGCTGGAGGGGTTTTGGTTTTTGTAATTTTCCTTTTCTTTTTGTTTAGGTATATAAGAAAAAATAAAACAGCTATACCCGCATCCCTTGGTTTGACAGCTTACAAAGAAGCCATACAAGCTTTAGCGGTTCTTAAAAAGGCTAATGATGACAGATCCATACCGGTAAAAGAATACCACAGCAAATTGGCAGAAGTATTAAAAACATATTACAGCAAGGCGGTGCGTAAGAATATATTAAACAATACTTCGGAAGAAATTTTAGCGAAATTAAAATTTCATGAAGTAAATGCTATAACTGCATCGCAAGCCAACGAAGCATTGCAAACGGGCGATGCCACCAAATTTGCAAAGTATAATCCTACATTTACAGAAAATGAAACTGCATTACAATATTTAAAAAACACCATTGAAGAAATAGAAACATTACGTCACAAAAAAAATTAGAATTTGCTTTTCGATTATTTTCAAAATATCAGCTTTACACAACCTTATTTTTTTGCTTTATTGCTTTTAATACCAGCATTAATTTTTTGGTATATAAAAACCAATAATAAGCGCAGTGCATCCATCCAAATTTCTACGGTAGCTGCAAAAGGGCTTTCTACATTTAAAGCAACTATGCGGCACGTACCTTTTATTTGCAGATTGTTGGCAATTATATTTATCATTATTGCATTAGCCAACCCACAAACAAAAAATGATGAGCAACATGCCGAAGGAGAAGGCATTGATATTGTTCTTTGCATAGACGTAAGTGGTAGTATGACTGCACAAGACCTTAAACCAAATAGGCTGGAAGCTGCAAAAAATGTGGCCATCGATTTTGTAAATAGAAGAATAGCAGATAGGATTGGCGTTGTAATTTTTGCCGGCGAAAGTTTTACGCAATGCCCACTTACTACAGACCATGGGGTATTAATTTCAGCCATAGAAAATATTCATAGTGGGTTGCTTACCGATGGAACTGCCATTGGCGATGGCCTTGGTACGGGCATAGATAGATTGAGGGGTAGCAAATCGAAATCTAAAATTGTAGTGTTATTGACAGACGGAGAAAACAATGGTGGTATTATAGATCCAAAATATGCAAAAGAAATTGCCAAAAATTTTGATGTAAAAGTGTACACCATTGGAGTAGGTACAGATGGTACTACTACCCAACCAGTACAAACAGCTTTGGGGGTAGAAATGAGAAATTTTAAAGTTTCTATAGATGAAAAATTATTGAAAGAAATTGCTGATCAAACTGGTGGAAAATATTTTAGAGCAAAAGACAATGAAGGGTTGAAAAATATTTATGCTACCATAGACGAATTAGAAAAATCGAAAGTAGAAATCTCTACCACTACAAGGTTTACTGATAAATTTTTGCCATTTGCCATCATGGCGTCTTTTTTCTTGCTGCTAGAAATTTTGTTGCGCTATTTGGTTTTTAGAAAGTTCCCATAGGGGTTTCACACAAAGAAACTAAGATTACAAAGAAACAAAAGGTCTATATTTTAGCTAGATCGCTTTTAGCTTTGTAGCAAAAAACTTATCTTGCACCCATGCAGGCAACAGTTTACAGATCTACAGGTAGTTGGTATATTTTAAAAAATAGTGAGGGCGAATTTGTGAATGCTCGACTAAAGGGCAAATTAAAAATAAAAGGCATTACTTCTACCAACCCAATAGCGGTGGGCGATATTGTAGAACTGGATGCCGATGCAGAAGCCGATAGTTTGGTTATTTCTAAAATTTATGATAGAAGGAATTATATAAACCGGGTATCGCCCCACAATAAAAACTTACACCATATTGTTGCTGCCAATTTAGATCAGTCATTGCTTTTTGCTACTTTAAAAGACCCCAAAACATCTTTTGGTTTTATAGATCGCTTTCTAGTAACCTCCGAGGCATACCGTGTGCCAGCCATCATTGTTTTTAATAAGTCTGATTTATTTACTGAAAAAGAAAAAACAAAATTTGAATTAGCAAAAAAAAATTACGAAACCATTGGGTATAAGATTATGCTCATGAGCATAGAAAAAAATGAAGGCACACAAGCCGTAAAAGATTTATTGCAAGATAAAACCACTTTGCTTAGCGGCCACTCTGGCGTAGGAAAATCTACTTTTATCAATTATGTATTACCCGAGCTTGCCTTAAAAACCTTGGAAGTGAGCGATTGGAGTGGAAAGGGAATGCACACCACCACTTTTGCACAAATGTTTGATTTACCTTTTGGTGGTATCATTATAGATACGCCAGGCATTAGGGAAATGGGTATTGTAGATGTACCGAAAAATGAGCTAGCACAATATTTTCCCGAAATGCGGGCTGTAATGAACGATTGCAAGTTTAACAATTGTGTACACTTAAACGAACCAGGTTGTGCAGTAAAAGCAGCAGTAAATGATGGCACTATTTCTGAAGAAAGGTACTTGAGTTATTTGGCAATAAAAGATACGATTGAGGATATTAGTTATTAGTTGTTCGTTGATAGATGATAGTTGATAGTTGTTAGGGAATTTAATCTATTACGTTTCGCCTTGGCTATATAGAAGTGTACAACAGAAAAGAAATTCCAACTACAACAAGAATACCAGCGTACAGTATGTTTATTTTATGCAAGATATCATGCACTTTATCCCATTTTTTAAAAATATCTAAATGATCAAAGTCACTGAGTAGATGTGCCAATAATGCTTTTGAAAAAATACGAAATGTGCCGAAAATAAGTTTAATAATAATGGTTAAAATAATAAAATCAATAATGATAAAGTAAGATAGCGTATTCAATTTTATAAAATATTATAAATAGTAATCAATAGGCTTTATGTTGTACAATTTTAATATTTCTTTCCCCCTTTGTATTTTTTCTTATTGCTATTGCTCAATATTTCCTCTTGGCTTTTTCCTCTAGCATCATTGGGGCATCCCAATTTTTCTTTTTTACGAAAAATAGAACAACTACTTAATAAAATAATAAATGTTAATGGTAGTAATATTTTCTTCATGGTACAAATGTAATATTTTGTTTTAACTATTGTAAAAACGAACAATAGTTAATAAAATTGCCTAATAAATTAGTGAAGCACACGCCACTTCCGAAAGAAAAAAACTTTACCAATATATAATAATATCAAAATTCCATAAGCTTCTAAGCCCCTCCTTCGGAGAGCCTGTCCCGACGTTTTGTCGGGAGGTTTGGGGAGGCTACCCTTCGGAGGGGTTTGGGGAGGCTTCCTTAAACCACCCACTATACATCAAATAATTATTCGCAATTCTATCTATCTCACCGCTTATCAATTCTTGGCTAATGGTTTTTACTTTTTTAGCTGGCACACCGGCATAAATACAACCAGGTTCTACAATCGTATTTTCCAACACTACCGCACCAGCAGCAATAATAGAGTTGCTACCCACTTTCACATTATCCATCACAATAGCACCCATACCCACGAGCACATTATCTGCAAGCGTACAACCATGCACAATAGCGTTGTGTCCTATGCTCACATTATTGCCAATAAACACTTTTGTTTTTTCGTAGGTACAATGTATCACCGCACCATCTTGCACATTCACTTTATTGCCCATGCGAATGCTATTTACATCACCACGTATTACCGCATTAAACCATACACTGCATTCATCGCCCATTTCTACATCGCCCACTATTGTTGCATTTGGCGCTATAAAACAATCATTTCCCATTTGTGGTGATATACCTTTTACCGGAAGTATTAAAGCCATAAGTTTATTTTTAGTTATGTAAAAATAACAATAAAAAGCCTTGTGTCTTATGTCTATTATCTCATGTCTAATTTTCAGGAGCGTCAGCAGAAAATCAGATTTCAACATTTGTATCCGGCTACCTGCCTGCCGGCAGGCGGGTACGCTGCTGCCGCCTTAGCAGTCGGCATTCGCTGCTATCCGGGCTAGGCTCAGCAGGGGAACATTTTTCAACTTTTATTATGCAGCAGATTGTATAATAGATTATTTAATAGATAAAATAGAATAATCAAAAAATAGAATAGTTCCGCCCTTTGAATTGCTCCGTCCTTTAGGACGGAGAAGAAAGATGAAATCAGCAAGGGCTTTAGCCCAAAATGTATTTCGGCTTTAGCCATTTTTACATAAAAACAATTTCTGCAAAAAAAATTATCTTGATGTGGCTAAATGGGCTAAAGCCCAAATAAAGTTTTCAATTTTTTATCCTCGTGCTAAAGCACGAGGCAATTCATAAAGCACGAGGCAATTCATAAAGCACGAGGCAATTTATAAAACACGAGGCAATTCATAAAGCAAGAGGCAATTCATAAAACACGAGGCAATTCATAAAGCACGAGGCAATTCATAAAACACGAGGCAATTCATAAAACACGAGGCAATTCATAAAGCACGAGGCAATTCATAAAGCAATAAACAATTCAACTATAAAACAATTTAGCAATACAATGTTACCTTTGCCCCATGACCAACCGCCAACTTTTTCTCAATCACGTAGGACAAACATCTGATGCGCCATTATGCTTAAATATTGTAAAAGCAGCAGGCAGTAAAATGTGGGATGCAGATGGAAAAGAATACATCGATTTAATAGCAGGCATCAGTGTGTGCAATGTTGGGCACAGGCATCCTGCAGTAGTACAAGCCATCAAAGACCAAGCAGATAAATACCTACACATTATGGTATACGGCGAGCTAGTAGAAAACCCACAGGTAGAATATGCAAAAGCATTAACAGATCATTTACCCGCAAGTTTAAACTCCGTATTCTTTACCGCAAGCGGTAGCGAAGCCACAGAAGGCGCCATGAAACTTGCCAAGCGTTTTACCAATCGCTCACAAATTATTTCTTTTAAAAACAGCTACCACGGCAGCACACAAGGAGCACTTAGTGTAATGGGCAGCGAGTATTGGCAACAAGCATTTAGGCCATTATTGCCAGATGTATTACAACTACGGTACAATAATTTTGAAGATTTAAAAAATATAACAGAACGCACCGCTTGTGTAATAGCAGAAACCATACAAGCAGAAGCAGGTATTTTAAAACCACAACATGGGTGGCTACATTCACTCAGGCAACGTTGCTATTGTACAGGTACATTGCTCATACTAGATGAAATACAATGCGGCTTTGGGCGCAATGGAAGTCTGTGGGCTTTTGAGCAATTTAATGTAGTACCCGATATATTATTGCTCGGTAAAGCCATCGGTGGCGGTATGCCATTGGGTGCATTTATTTCCGATAAAAAAATAATGGATTCGTTTACGCACAATCCAGTCCTTGGCCATATCAATACGTTTGGTGGGCACCCAGTAAGTTGTGCTGCCGGGCTTGCTGGGTTTAATGTTTTACTACAAGACAAATTAATAGCTACTGTTTTTGAAAAAGAAAAATTATTCCGTTCATTGCTACAACATCCATCCATATTAAATATAAGCAGTGCTGGCCTTATGATGGCAGTGGAGTTTGACAGTTTTGAAACCAATAAAAAAATAATCGACACACTTATTGAGCAAGGCGTGTTCACCGATTGGTTTTTATTTTGTGCGCATGCATTTAGGATTTGTCCTCCACTTAATATTAGTGAAGCGGAAATTAGAGAAGCATGTAGTATCATCCAAAAAAATTTATAAACTTTTTAGTTCATGTTGATTTTTGAATCATATTTTCCATTTACTTTGTATTTCAAAGTGCTTTTTATGAACGAACAGCAACAATCTTTAGAAGACCTACAGCACATCAAAAAAATGATGGAGCGTAGCAGCAGGTTTATAAGTCTTAGTGGTTTAAGCGGCATCAGTGCAGGTATATGTGCGCTTATAGGTGCGTGGGTAGCGCATCCTTATGTGTTTGGACAGAAGGATTTTGTAATAAACGGAGAGATTGCAGTTGTACAAGCAATGGCAAATGATTACAGCATTATTTTAAATACTTATTTATTTTGGATTGCCGCTGCTACATTCATAGCTGCATTTGTAAGCGCTTTCTTTTTTACATGGGTAAAAAGCAAGAAAGAAGGTATACCCATGTGGGGCAGTACTTCTAAACGACTTATCATAAATGTAAGCATACCCGTATTGGTTGGAGGGTTGTTTTTATTTAGGATGTTGCATTATGGCACGTTTGGTTTGGTAGCACCTGGCTGCTTAATATTCTACGGCCTTGGTTTAATCAATGCCAGTAAATATACGCTGGATGAAATACGCTATTTAGGATATGTTCAAATTGTATTGGGCATCATCAATTTATGGTTTGTAGGCTATGGCTTGTATTTTTGGGCCATGGGATTTGGTGTAATGCATATTGTGTATGGCACGTATATGTGGATGAAGTACGAAAGGAATAAGGGTTGAAGATTGTTGAATGTAGTTGAATAGTTGAAGGGAACTTCTTTTCAAATTAATTATTCTTTAAAAAATAAAAAATTGTCCATCTCAGCTTTGGGCAAATCCTCCTTCGGGGGATTGTGGTGGCTGTACAGTGTAATGAATAACCCAATAAACAATCTTAATAAACTTTTTGATAGCCGTGTGCGGCTAGGCATTATGAGCGCCCTCATGGTAAACGAATCTGTGAATTTTAACGAACTAAAAGAATTGTTGGAAATTACAGATGGCAACTTAGCTAGTCACTTAAAAGCATTGGAAGAAAACAATATTATAAAAGTAGAGAAAGGTTTTATTGGGCGCAAAACGAACACAACTTATTCTATAACAAAAAATGGAGATAAAGAATTTAAACTGCACATTGCAGCACTCGAAAAAATGATTAAATCAACAAAGTAAATTTTTTTATACATTCACTTTGTTTTACAAAGTACTTTCAATTATGAAATCAATAATATCAGTTACATCTATCAGCGCAAGAATATGGCTACTCACTGCAACTATATTTGCTTTGGGTTTGTTTACTTATTCCGTAATTTTCCAAAATGGCAATGATGCAATTTTATTTCTATTCCTTGGATTCATTTGCGCCTTATTGGGTAGTGTGCCTGTACTAATAACTTTTTTTATTGCATTACCCTTTTTACAATCCATATTAATTCCTTGGCAAAAAAGGTTTTTATGGTTTATAGTTTTAACAGCCATTATTGCCATTTGCTATGCATTGATTCCGGCCGCATTAGATTTCCCGTTATTTTCAGACTATAATTCGAGCACTATTAACTTTTTTAGAACGCTTCTTTTTGCAGCAGCTATTTTATTTGCCAGCTCCACAGTGGCTGTTTGTTGTAGCATAAAACTATTAATAGATTTTTTTTCTACTGGAGATGCGCATACAACTTCTTACACAAATATTTTCAATCAACTTTTTTATAAAACAACAAAAACAACAACAACCATGGACTACGAAACAGTGCCACAAGCCCAGCCACAACCAAGGGCTACATCAAATTCAAATAGTATTTTAATTAAAGGCGTAATTACAGGCGTACTCATACTTGTTATGCTGGTACCCACTTTTTTTATCAATAGCTTAATTGCCGAAAGAGAAAACAGGCAAAAAGAAGTAGTAAAAGAAGTAAGCAGCAAATGGGCAGAAGCACAAACTTTGTCGGCACCTTTTATTACCGTACCATACAGCACACAGTTTACAGATACAGATGGTAAAATAAAAATCAGTAAAACCAATTTAATCTTACTGGCAGATAAGCTAGAAGTGGCTGGAAAGATAATACCTGAAGTAAGACCTCGTTCTATTTACAAAGTACTGCTCTACAAATCCGATATAAATTTTAAAGGCAATTTTAAAACGGAATGGCCAGCAGATATAAACATTGCAAATGTAGATTTTGCTAATGCCAAATTGTGTTTTGCCTTAAGCGATTATAAAGGCATAGAAGAAGAAATATTTATAAGCTACAACAATGAAAAATACTTACTAAACCCAGGCTTACCCATAACAGATTTAGGAGACGTAGGACTATCCGTACCATTTGCAATGAATGCAGAACAATTAAAAACGGGCGTACCATTCAGCATGCAAATAAAATTAAAGGGAAGTGAGCAATTGCATTTTTTGCCATTAAGTACCAATAGCAAATTCAATATTTCCTCTACTTGGGCAAGCCCTTCATTTGATGGCAATAGTTTGCCAAACGAACGCACTTACAACGATAGTGGCTTTACGGCTACTTGGAATTTTAATAGGGCCAATTTACCTTTTGGAACAGTTGTGAGAGAAGGCGCACTAAAAGCAAGCACAACAGCATTCGGTGTAAGCCTTGTACAACCGGCTGATCAATACAACAAAACTACCCGCAGCGTAAAATATGCCATATTACTTATTGGACTAACCTTTGCATTATTTTTTATTATTGAATTGATGCAGAAAAAACCTTTGCATCCTGTTCAATATGTTTTGGTTGGGTTGGCATTGGTCATTTTTTATACATTGCTGTTAAGTATCAGCGAGTACATCGTATTTGATTATGCTTACCTCACCGCAGCGGCTGCAACCATTTTGCTTATTACTTTTTATGCAAAAAGTCATTTCAATAGTTGGAAATCTGCTTCCATTTTTGGCTCATTACTTACTTGCTTATATGGTTTCATTTTCATTTTAATAAGACTAGAAGACACCGCATTGTTGGTAGGTAGTATTGGATTATTTATCATATTGGCCTTGGTGATGTATGGTAGCAGAAAAATAAATTGGTATGGGAATAGCGCATCAGTGGTAGCGTAGAAAACTGGTTTAAAAACAATCCCACAAAAAAAACATTGGAACAAAAAGTGCCCTTTGTGGTCTTTGTGTGATTAACCTAATGAGGGTCTAAAATTTGTCGGAGATGGTTAATATGTAAAGGATGTTGTTGTTGGAAAACCGTCTTCGAGAATTTTAGTTTTACTTTTTAAAACAAAAACTAAATGCACAAATACATCATAAAAATACGTTCACAAATATTGGTCTACCTCACACACAATATGGCTTTGCCATTTCTAAAATTTGTAAGGCGCCCAACACTGTTTCCCTATACAACAGCCGCATTAATGAATATGGAAAAAGGAACATTGGGGAAAGATTTATATGAATTTTTACAAGCAAAAAAACTTGTACTGTTGCCTTATTATGCCAAACATGATATAAAACACATTTTACTTGGGTACGACACTACCGATGAAGGCGAAGTATGCTTACAATGCTTTATGCTGGGAAACAAACACTTTTCCTTTCCTGTTGCGGCCACTGTGTTGTATGGATTTTTAACTATGCCAGAGTATTGGAAAAAATTTATTGTTGCCTACAGACGTGGTGCCAATAGTATATCCTTACACGATTGGAGTTGGTTTAATATTATACCTGAACAAACAATTTTATTGAAACAAAAAATCAATAGTAAATGAAATCATTTGTAAAATCCTTTAAATATGCACTACATGGATTACGCTATGCATTTGCACATGAGCGAAATTTTAGATTAGAAATATATTGTGCTTTTGCAGTTTGTGTTGGGGCATTGGTTTTTAATATTAGTAAACTAGAATGGTTTATTGTAATCATTAATATAGCAGCTGTATTAGCAGTCGAGTTAATAAACACTGCAATAGAAAACTTATGCAACATGATTCATCAATCGACCCACCCAACCATAAAAATAATAAAAGATATATCTGCCGCAGCAGTTGTTATTACGGCATTATGTGCTTTTGTTTGTGGTTGTATCATTTTTGTTCCATACATTATAAATATATTAAAATAATGAAAAATAAATTCTCCCCTTTTGCACAATGGCTTTGTTATTGTTTTGCATTTATAGCCATATTAATTGCTGCAAGAATAATATACTCGCGCAATTCATTGTATCTTTTTCTTGTTTGGAATTTATTTCTTGCTTGGATACCCTATGTAATTAGTTTGTATTTCAAGAGAAATGAAAAACAACCTAAGCCAATTCAAGCATTGCTTTTTATATGTTGGTTATTGTTTTTTCCAAATGCTCTTTATATTGTTACAGATATCATACATGTAAAAGAAACAGAAGCAGCCCCTGTGTGGTTTGATGCTGTATTGCTATTTCTGGCTTCCTTTACTGGTCTAGCATTGGCTTTTGCTTCTATCATCAATATTGAAAATATATTGCGGCATTATTTCCACAAAAGGTTTATTAATGCAATCATAATACTGTTATTTTTTGTTGGCTCGTTTGGTGTTTATTTAGGCAGGTTTCAGCGATGGAATAGTTGGGACATTGTACACAACCCATTAATGCTAGCAGCAGATATTGCTCATAGATTTACTTCTCCATTTGCACACAGTAAAACATGGGGTGTTACATTCTTACTAACTGGTTTATATGTGCTATGTTGGTTTTTTATAAAGGCATTCCCTATTGCTAATAATGTAAAACAACCATCTACATCAATATGAAATACATCAATATAATATTGGAAGTTTTCATGCTTGTTTTCAAAAAAGATTGAACAACATTTGAAAGTCTTTTTGTTATACCAAATTTATTTATTATTTAGCCCAATTATTTTCACGCAAGGCTCGCAAAGGAGCAATGGCGCAAAGAATGACATTGGACTATTTAACAAGTCCAAAAGGTATTAGAAAAAAAATGCTGGTGCTATTACAAACAACAATGCCAACTCTCGCAAGTTGGCATCGCTTTGTATTTAAAGAAGTTTTCTTAAAAATCTAATCCCAAAGAAATATAGGTTTGTGGTTTGCCTCTAAAGAATCCATTCATTTGCCAACTTGCATCAAACTTTACAAAATAACCAAGTAGTGTACTTCTAGCTCCAAAGCCATAGCCGCCTGCAAATGGACCAATGCCGCCTGCTTTTACCCTTACCGTTGCAAGTCCTCCAGAGTTATAGGATATTTCTGGTCTTTTTAAAGCATTGTACGCACCGTTCCAAGCTGTACCCAAATCTATAAACTGTGTAAGTTGAAAATTACGCACAAATGCATTGTTAATCGTTTTATCTAAGAGGGTAGTAAATACCGGCAACCTAAATTCACTGTTTATTACAAGCGTATTATTTCCGTTGGCAATATTCTGTATAAACCCACGCATGTTTACTGCCAAACTTTGAAATGCATATGCTTGGTCGTTTGCAGGGGGGTTAAAAGTATTAAAGAATTTATCGCTTCCATCTTTTTTGGTGTTGTCACCAAACATCAACCAACCATCTACACCTCCCAAATAATAAATTAATTTTTGATCTCCAAAACTAAAGTCACCCGCTACACGACCAGCCCAAATAAAGTTGCGGTAAATAGAATGATAATACCTTCCATCAAAGCCTACGTTGAAAGTGTTTGGACCATCATTGGATATATTTTTATTTACTTGTCTATTCCAATCTACATATGCTTTTGCCCTTGCGCCAAAACGAATATTTTGTGCTGCGTTTATGCTATTATCATATACAAATTCTAAGTGGCTTACAGAATAAAGTGTACGCTCATTCTCTAGCTTAAGCGTAACGTCAGAAATAGGATCTGCGCTATACACAAAATTATCAGACCTTATGCCAGTTGTAAATCTTATACTCTTTGTTACATCTAAAGGATAAGAAATATTTACTTGGTATAAATTTGTAAAATTCCTAGCTCCATAAATAAGGCCAGAGCCAAGATCAAAATTTACCCCTTCGGTATTTCTATAATAAGTAAGTCCCCAATCCAATCTCCTTTTTAGGTTTTGATAATTTAATAACCACTCATTATCTTTTAAATTTGTGCCTATTTTATAAGCCCCATTTATTTTTATATCTTCCAATAGGTCTGATGTACCTAATCTTACAAGGCCCGCAAGTGGACTTCCATTATTCAATCTAATTGGACCAGCTCCTCCTCCATAGGCTTGGTATCTATTTATAAGCACTGCGTTTCCAAAATTACCAGAACCATAATCTACAGAAAACTTTACAGGTTTATACTTATACAATTTAGCCCTAGCCAATACATTTTCATCGTCTTTAAATACATTTTTTTCAGGCGCTATTGTTGTATTCTTTTTGGAAGTGTCTGCTTTTTCATTTGCAAATTCAGTTTGAAAAAAGTCATCCTGTTTTCTTGCTGTATCCATTGTAACAGGTGCTGCAAAATCACCAGGTTTTACCAAAGCTGGATTTACTTTTGTAAGCCTGCTTTCCCTCATCAATTTTTTTGCGTACTCTGTAGGTGTTGCATTTATATTTCTCCTACGCAACGTATTCTCATCTATTTTTAGTTTATACAAAACCTTTTCATCGCTTTGCCTGGTAACTTCACTTACTTGATTGTTATCGCCTGCTACCCTGCTCTCCGCCAAAGAGCTTGGGTAATTACTCAATGGGAAAATATAAGTAGAATCTGATGATACCGCTACTACTGCTACAGAATCCACATCCGTTTTTTTGTAGGCACGCAATACACTATCCACCAATTTTTCCGATGGATTCCTAAGAATATCGTCGCCTATCAATACCAAGGTATCTAACCCTTCTGCTTTTGTGGTAAAAAAACCTGCATACCTGTTTCCAATACCATTTTCATCACTTACAAATGTAAAATGGGTATTGTTGTAGGGCGTAGGAAAACGGGCATTGCCATACTTCAAATTGGTAAGTTGTGATATTTGATTGAGCTCCGGCTTATCCCCAAAATTGGTAATTAAAAAAACATTAAACCGATTGTTGCTTGGCAAAACAGTATCCCCCGATTTCGCATCGGCACTGGGCCTATTGCTACTATAAATTATACCCGTTTTTCCTGGAAAAGAAACAAAAGTGGCATCCAAGTTATCATAAACATCATTCGTTATTTGTACCAATTTTTCTTTCTCAATGTTAAAAGTATAAATATCTGCATGGCCATTTTTTACAGCCGATATCAACAACGTTCTACTATCCAACATATATTTCACATCTTGTACCTGGTCAAATTTATCGGTAAGGTCAAATTTATATTGCTTAAAACTACTAAGCACATCATACACAAATAATTTAAGTTTACCCTCGGTAGTATAAATTACCGAAATCCTTGTGCCCTTAGGATCCCAAGCTACCAATGGATAGCTCGGATTTATTTCTGCCTCATATGATCTTGTACCATATTTTAGCAAGGTTTTGTTTTCAAAATTACTATTCAATATTAACCGTACAATTCCTTTTTTAAATTGTGTAACCACATAATCATTGTTCTTTTTATTTGGGTTCACATTAAAACGATAATAATTCAATCGCTTGCTTATATCGTACCCTTCTATATAACTTCCCTTTGGGTAGGCTTTTCTGCGGGCTATATCTTTGTAATATTTATCATCTTGGTACTCCATAAACTCTGCCTGCAATTCCTTAAACGAAAGTTTGGTTATCTGGTTACAAGCTTTGTTCAAATTTTTATAAATTCTTGCCAAGTATAAAAAGTAGGTTACATTTTCTTTCTTGTATTTTTCCTCTACATAATACCAAAATGCATGGCCCGCAAGCAACGGCTTTTCATACGAAAATTTAGAAAACTTTCTATAATTGCCACTCAATATTTCACTTTTCAATTCATCATCTAAATCGGTACTCCAGTTCTCTCCCAAATAAGCCACATAACCATCGGTAAGCCATACTGGCAAATCCAACAAAGCTTGGTTACTGGCCACTTCGCCTAAGTCATCGCCAAACAAAACGTTTTTGGTTATCACATCTGCAATGCCTTGCCTTATTTGTCTTTTGAGGTTGTAGTGGTTTGCATCGTAGTACATAACCATTTTATTGTTCACCAATCTGGTTACACCACCTGTGTTTAGCAAATCGGTTTCTAGTCCAATATTGGTTTGTTGCATATCGGCAAACTCATTGTATAAAATAATGTTTGCCCTGCGTTGCAAGCTATACTCTGCAGCAGCTTCTATACTTGGCAATTCTTTTTCTGCTACTTGCGCTACAAATTTTGCAAGCTCCTGCCCACCCTTATAGAAATACACATTAAAATTGGAGGTTTGATAAAATTCCCATTTCATTTTTTTATACTGTACCCTGTTCTTACCAAAGGTTACTGCATTTACCTGTGCATAGCTTATAAACGCTATAAAAATAAAAACCGAGGAAATAAAAAATATTCTACTAAACTTTGCCATACTTAAATATTGATATTGAGTCTAAAATTAGTTTATTAACGCTTACAATTAACATCATTTTAAAAATCTTCTTATGCTAAGCATAAAATCATTCGAATTTAGCCCAATTCAAGAAAACACTTACATACTTTACAACGAGTTTAACGACTGCGTTATTATAGACCCGGGTTGTTATTATGATGCCGAAAAAGATGAATTGGTTGCATTTATTACTGAAAATAAGCTAAAGCCACTCATGCTCATAAACACCCATTGCCATTTAGACCATGTTTTTGGCAATAAGATGGTTGCCGAAAAATTTGGGCTCACCCTACAAATACACGAAAAAGAGAAAGCAGTATTGGCTTTTGCGCCTACCAGCGGGCTTATGTACGAAATGCCATTTGATAATTACGAAGGGGATTTTATTTTACTAAACGAAGGAGATACCATAAAAATTGGTAAAGACGAATTAGCCATTTTGCTTACTCCTGGCCACAGCCCAGGCAGCTTAAGTTTTTATTGCGCAGCCGATAAATTTGTAATAGCGGGCGATGTGTTGTTTAAAAACAGTGTAGGCCGCAGCGATTTGCCCGGTGGGAACCATGAGCAACTCATAAAAAGCATAAAAGATAAGCTATTGCCATTACCAAACGAAACGATTGTGTACAGCGGTCATGGACCTGCCACTACAATCGGCGAAGAAAAAAAGTACAACCCCTATTTACAATAGTTTTGGGGCTAGGGGCGGTATACAAAAAGCAGCAGTTGTTCCGGCTACCTGCTTGCTGGCATAGGCAGGTCTTTTTTTGCCCAAATGCAGCAAAAAAGTATTTCACTACTACTTGCCGGTAGGCAGGTTCGGCAGCCATTCATCAGTATCCGTAAAATCAACAATAATTTACATTTTTTCTTTTAGCCAACCAATTATAAAAGCAATCTTAACTCCACCTAATTACTTTTTTTACCCTATTTACTTTTTTTACTTTCTTTACCCTATATAGTTTATGTACCTTCTTTAGACAATTTACATCATTCCCTCATTTCTCCCCCTTTCTTCAAACCACTTTACAATTTTTCGTTAAAATCTAAAAAAATATACCCCATGTATCTTAAATCTTACATCTTATGCCTTACATCTTATGTCTAATATCTATATTTGCCACAATTTTATATGAAAAAAATACACTTAGTAATCATTATTGGCATTATTCTAATTGCTGACCAAGCCTTAAAAATATATGTAAAAACCACTTTTCCGCTAAATACATCCCATTCAATGGCAGGAAACTGGTTTCAATTGTACTTTGTAGAAAACCCAGGCATGGCATATGGATGGAAATTTGGTGGCAATTGGGGCAAGCTCGTACTGACGGTTTTTAGAATGATAGCCGTGGTATTTGGTACTTGGTATTTGGGCAGCATTATTAAAAAAGGATACAGCAAAGGTTTTATCATTTGCGCATCACTCATTTATGCAGGCGCATTGGGCAATTTGATAGACAGTTGTTTTTACGGAATGATATTTGATAAAGGCATGTTGTTTAATGCAGAGGTGAACGATTATACAAATTACATGGGCTTAGCAAAGTTTGGACGACCAGGTTATTCGTCGTTTTTACATGGCAATGTGGTAGATATGCTGTACTTCCCTGTTATACATGGTACATTTCCTACATGGGTACCAGGTTGGGGCGGCCAAAGTTTCGAATTTTTTAGACCTATTTTTAACATTGCAGATGCAGCAATAAGTACAGGAGTAATAACGTTATTAGTTTTTCAAAAAAGATTTTTTAAGCAACGGATTGATGAAACACCGAATCATACTATAGAAACTACCTCATTGGTAGATGATGCATCACAAATATCTTAAAAACACTATCAACAATAAATATTAACCTATGAAAGTTTTACGTTTTCTTTTTGCCTTTTTAGCCCTTGGATTTATCCTTTCTTCTTGCCAAAAAGATTTTAGTTTTGAGGCAGGTAATGCCAGAGGAGCATTGGGAAAAGATGCAGCGGGTGATTGTTTGCCCATTTTAGTAAACGGAAATTATTTTAAAGACACTACCCTTAATGCTACAAACTATGTAGATATACAAGTGGACTTTACCAAAATAGGTGTGTATACCATTAAAACAGATACCGTAAATGGTTATTCTTTTTCTGCTACTGCCTCTACAGCTTTGCTAGGGCCAAACACCGTTCGTTTAATAGGTTCGGGCAAACCCGTTAGAGATGGCTTTGATGTTTTTACTGTAAAATTTGATGGCGGTACTTGTACATTTGATGTAGTAGTGAATTTGGGAGCTGGTGGTGGTGGAGGAACGAGTGCTATTTTTACTTTTCCAAATACAGGCGCTGCATGTACTGGTGCTACACAAACCACTAATTTCTTTGCAACATTACCCACAAACCTTTCTACACATTTCATTACTTTATTGGTAGATGTATCGCAAGCAGGTACGTATAGTTTAAGTACAACAGTTCTTAATGGACTTACTTTTACTGCTACCGGTTCTTTTGCAGCTACTGGTAATGGGCAACCACTTATTTTAAGGGCTAATGGTACACCTACAGCTTCTGGGTTGAATACCTATAATTTTAGCACCACAACCCCTACGGCAAGTAGTTGTGCGTTTGATTTAACGGTGCAAGCCGCGCCTAGCCTGGCAGTATTTACTTTTAATTGTGGCACGGCTTCTACAACTGGAACATACCAAGTTGGCACAGCTATGGCTACAAACAATACCATAATTCTTCCTATAACAGTTACTACGCCAGGGGCTTATACTATTTCGACTGTTGTAAACGGTATTACATTTTCAGGATCTAATGTTTTAACAGCAAGCTCCCCTTCAATAACGCTTTTTGCTACTGTAGGCAATCTTCCTACTGCAAGTGGATTGTTCCCTGCCACAGTTACTTTTGGTACTGCCACTTGTATTGTTCCAATCCTATTTAGTCCTGCAACTGTTGCAACAAATTTTATTAGTGCAAACATAAATGGAGCCGCTACGCTCACAACTTTTAATGTAGGTGCTTCTGGAATTGATATAAGTGGCACTGGTCTTTCTGTTAATATTTTTGGTGATAATAACGCAACCGGTATTGAGAATATTGATTTTACTGTTGCTGCAGCCTCTTTAGTAATAAATACTAACTATACTGTTAATCAAATAGCAACGGGGGTTATTGTTGATGCCAATTATACCAATGCAAGTAACATGAATTTTTCTGATCAAAGTAATTTAATTCCACAACTAGATAGGCCTTTTACTGTAAGATTTACACAAATAACTACATTGCCCAATAGAGTAAGAGGTACATTTACAGGAAGAGTAGATGATGGTGCAACAGGGTTTGTTTATTTTACTAATGGTACTTTTGATATTACGTATTAGTACGAATTAACTTTTGAAAAAATGTCGATTTAAAATCGGCATTTTTTGTTTCAATAATTAATGGCTTTATTATTACCATTGTATTCTCATTTATAAATAAATTTCAATCATTAAAAAATAAATATAAGCACTTGTTTTTTTAAACCATCTACCATGGGAACTGAATAAAAAAGCATACAATTAATACCCTTTAAATCGATTTTAACAACAGTTCATACCAAGCTTATTCATATTTACTATATTTGTACTTGTTAAAAGTAACATACCCACAAAACTAATTTTATGAAATTTATACGTTTTTTTCTTGCACTTATTGTTGCAAGTATTTTCATTTCATCTTGCCAAAAAGACCTTGCTTTTGAAATTGGTACTGCCGCGGGGGCTTTGGTAAAAGATGCTTCAGGAGACTGTACGCCTATCCTTATAAATGGTAATTACAAAAGTAATATTGTATTGGATGCTACCAATTATGTAGATGTACAAATAAATATTACACAGCTAGGTGCTTATACCATAAAAACAGATACGGTAAATGGTTATTCCTTCAGTGCTACAGGCAATACCGGCATTATCGGCATTAATACCATCCGTTTAATAGGCAGTGGCAAGCCATTGGTAGTGGGTTTTGATGTGTTTAAAGTAAAGTTTGATGCAAGTATTTGTGAGTTTAATGTAGTAGTAACTTCTGGGACTGGTGGTGGCGGAACAGCCGCTGTTTTTACGCTAAATGGCTCTCCCACAGCTTGCACAGGTTTTACACAAACCAGCAATTTTTTCCAAGGTTTGCCTGTTACTTTTGCCAATACCGTTACCGTATTTGCCAATGTTACCGTAGCTGGCAATTATACTATTAACGCAACAACTACACCTGCTAATGGAGTAACTTTTGCTGCAACAGGTAATTTGGCGGTGGGTACCAATATACCCATTGTTCTTACGGCTGTAGGTACAAGCCCAAGTACTGCTGGTTCTATCCCATATACCTTAAGCACTACCAGCCCTGCAAGCAATTGTGGTTTTAATTTAACGGTGCAAGCCGCTCTTGCACCTGCAGCATTTACATTTAATTGTGGCGCAGCTTCGGTGCAGGGTCTTTACGAAGCAGGCTCATTATTAACAGCAGCAAATTTTATTAGGATTCCAGTAACTGTTGCTACAGGGGGTACTTATAATCTTACTACTGGATCAGCTATAAATGGGGTTATTTTTTCTGGTACAGGTGTGCTAACTACAGCTCCAGGGCAATTTGTTATCCTATTTGCATCTACAACAGTACCTGCCGTTACAGGGTTATTTAATTACACCATTACAGGAAATGGGGTAAGTTGTGGGCCTGTTCCTGTTACATACACGGTAGCTGGTGGTGGTGGTGGTGGTGCTTCTACTGATTCAATTTCTTGCACTATAAATGGTGTTTTTAAATTGTTTGATTATTTACCTTACATAGACTTAGACAACACTTCTGTACCTGGTTATACGCTTCTGGGTATGGGTGGAGATAGCTCAAGCATTTCTAATGAAAACATTGGATTTGGAGCTGGCAACCTTACTGGTATTATACCAATAAACATTCCATTCACCGTAAATCAAGGTCCGGCCATATTGGTAGGTGGACAATATACAGATAACAACGGTGTTGGCTATCTTGCATTAACTGGTAATACAAATCCAACTCCCGCATTTACGGTTACTATTACAAGTATAACCGGCGGCGCATTGGGGAATCCAGGCACAAGGGTAAAGGGTACTTTTTCTGGAGCAGTTTTAGAAACTAGCCCTGGCACTGTGGTAAAAACGATTACCGGTGGTTATTTTGATCTCACTTTTTAAATTTAATCATAACTTTTAAACAAAGGCTGTTCGAAAAAAGAACAGCCTTTTTATTTTGTGAGGATACACAGTTTTTCAAATTAAAATACAAACCCCACACTAATACCTCCCCACCTATGATAATTGCCCCCACTAAATTCTTTTGTAAGGAATGACTGTGTGTAGGAAAGCAACAATTTTTTATAGTTTACAATAATGCCAGCATCTGCCTGGTATGTTAGCCTGCTTATATCTTTGGCTGCAATGGAATAAGGACTTTTGCGGTTAAACAATCCTCCTTGCATGCTTGCATCGTAAGCGATAAAATTAACCCTGCTTTGCCCATACAAGTAATAAGTTATTTTTCTTCTGTTGCTACCCAGTGCAGTATATCTTTTATTGAAATTGCCCAGCATAAAATTAAAGCCTGTATTTATTTTATTGTTGAGCGTGCCCAGTCTTATTTCAGATGTAGTATTTATTAAAAAATGATTGCCTGCACTGGCAAGTTGCTTTTCGTAATTTATCTGATAATTTATTATCACATCATTTTTTATTTGGTGCTGCCACCCATGTGGCAAAGGGTTTTTTAGCCAGCGGTGAATATTGTTTTGTATTTCGAAACCCAAGGCAGCTGGTCCCATTACACCAATACTAAAAGCAGTAGATACTTGCTGTTTGTGAGCTTCATCTGCCTGTACTAAAAATGTTTTTAAAGATATGTTTGCGTTAAATGGTCTATCACCCACCAAAATA
This sequence comes from Ferruginibacter sp., assembly GCA_031430735.1. Taxonomy (GTDB): domain Bacteria; phylum Bacteroidota; class Bacteroidia; order Chitinophagales; family Chitinophagaceae; genus Ferruginibacter. The sequence continues at coordinate 119,680 of JANPCB010000159.1, forward strand.
TCATCGCTCAAAATACTGGTGGGGGTATAACCAAATAAATTAAATGTAATTCCATATTGCGGCTTGGTTTTATATGGTTTCCATAAAAGTTTGGATAGTGGAAATCTTTTTATAGCAGGATGTACATATTCCAATGTGATTCCTTGCGAATAATACTCATCAGACTTTGTAAAAAAATCATTGTCGTAATGAAATCGAAAATATTTTTCTTGGTCTATATTTCTAAAGCTAGCCGTATTTTCTATTAATTGTGCTTTTAAATGATAGCTGGAACTTACCAACAGGGCCAAGCATAATATTTTTCCAAATGGGGTTATCATAGTTGCATATACGAGTATGCAGTTCAATTCGATTATAAAAATTTAACTATTAAGCAGAAGTAAGAAATATAGCTAAGAACAAAATGAAATTCGTTTCACCTCAATTATATGATTTTAAAAGCCTACACATTATTAAATTCATTTAAATTTACAGTTCTAAATATTTAACTTATACAGTATGAAAAAATTTGCTTTGCTTGGAATAGCGTCACTGATAATAACTGCTTCTTTACAAGCACAAAAAATTCTTACAACGGATGATTATACAAAAGCCGTAAACAAATTGGGCGCCAATCTAAATAAATTGATAGATAGAAATGCCGTACGTCCGCAATGGATGCCTGATGGGAATTTTTGGTATAGTGTAAAAACAACTACAGGTGTAGAATATGTATTGACCAATGTAAAAGATGGCAAAAAGAAAACCTCATCAAAAAAAGATGAGATTATCCCATCTGCTGTAGAAGCGCAAAATCCCGTAGTGAAATTCAATGAGGTCTTATCGCCAGATGCTACAAAAATTGCTTTTATAAAAAACTGGAATCTATATGTAAAAGATGTAGCAACAAAAAAGGAAACACAACTCACAACCGATGGTGAAAAAGATTTTGGCTATGCTACGGATAATGCCGGATGGACACACAGTGATAAAGCAATATTATTATGGTCGCCCGATTCTAAAAAAATTGCAACCTTTAAGCAAGACCAAAGAAATGTGAGTACCATGTATTTGGTAAAAACAAAAGTAGGTGTACCCGAATTAAGTGAGTGGAAATACCCATTACCGCAGGATAAAGAAATTGTAAAAATACACCGAGTTATTATTGATGTAACAACGGGTACTGTTGTAAAATTTAAAACTGCATCCGATGACCATCGCAGCACATTGTGCGATGATATAAGTTGTAATGGCTCGTTTGATGACAATATATGGAGTGCAGATGGCAGTAAATTGGCATTTGTATCTACACCAAGAGATCATAAAAAAGCTACGCTTAGAATTGTAGATGCTGCAACGGGCGATGTAAGAGATGTGTTGGAAGAAAAGGTAGCTACACAATATGAATCTGGTTGGAAAACGGCCAACTGGCGTTATTTACCTGCCAGCAACGAAATTATTTGGTTTTCAGAAAGGGATAATTGGGGGCACTTGTATTTATATGATCTTAACACGGGCAAATTAAAAAATCAAATTACAACAGGCAATTTTGTAGTAACAGAAGTATTAAATGTAGACGAAAAAAAACGAATCATTTTATTTGAAGGTAGGGGAAAGGAAACAGGGCAAAATCCATATTTCAGGTATTATTATTCTATTGACTTTAGTGGTAAAAATTTAAAATTACTTACACCTGAAAGCGGAGATCACTCCATTAGTATTTCTGATGATGGTAAATATTTTGTAGATAATTTTTCTAAACAAGATGTACCAAATACCGCTGTTTTAAGAGATATAAATGGCAAATTGATTTCACAATTGGAAAAAGCGGATATCAGTCGTTTAACCGCTACTGGTTGGAAAGCTCCAGTACCGTTTAGCGTAAAATCTGGCAATGGTAATTTCGATTTATATGGCATCATGTACCAGCCATCTAATCTAGATGCTTCCAAAAAATATCCCGTAGTGAATTATATTTATCCTGGGCCACAAGGAGGTGGCGTTGGTTCTTGGTCATTTTCTGCAATAGGCTCTAGCGATCACCAGGCATTAGCAGAGTTGGGATTTATTGTAATTATAATAGAAGGTAGTTGTAATCCCAATCGTTCCAAAGCGTTTCACGACGCATGTTATGGCAATATGGGAGATAATACCTTACCCGACCAAATAAGTGGCTTAATACAATTGCAACAACGGTATCCTTTTATAGATTTGGATAGAGTGGGCGTATGGGGACACTCAGGCGGCGGTTATGCTACAGCAGATGCCATGTTTAGCTATCCAGATTTTTACAAAGTAGGTATCAGCGAAAGTGGTAACCACGACAACCGTAATTATGAAGACGACTGGGGAGAAAGATATATTGGATTATTAGAAGGGGATAATTATAAAAACCAATCCAATCAATATAATGCAAAAAATTTAAAAGGCAAATTATTGATTGCGCATGGAAATATGGATGACAATGTACCGACATCTAATAGTTATTTGGTTGTAGATGCTCTCATAAAAGCTAATAAAGATTTTGATTTGGTAATTTTCCCAAATGCTACCCACGGTTATGGTGCAGATAGCTATTACATGATGCGCAGACGTTGGGATTATTTTGTGCAACACTTAATGGGCGCAGTACCGCCAAAAGAATTTCAAATAAAAATAACGCCCGATACAAGAAGATAGAAATTATTAAAACAGATTTGAATTAAAAAGAAACCCCTTCAAAAAATGAAGGGGTTTCTTATATTTAGAATTATACCCAATATAAATTTTATTAAGTCAGACAAGGATATTGTCAAGCTGAGCCTTCCTGAAGATGTGCAAGCTTATTGATCACAATGCGCTAAATGAAACCCGTCTTCGATATCGGGTGCATTTAAAAATGTCGCAAGGGTTGTCAACCTTTATTGGTAATTTCAAAATAAATGAATTTTGAAAAGGTTGACAACCCTATTTGCAAACTGCAAAATTTTTAAATACACCCTCGATATCCGCCAATCGGCGGAAACAACTTTAGTAATTTTACTTAGAAAAAAAGTTAGAACTGGTATCAATTGTCTACGCTTGTTATATTGGAAGCCATTTTCCAACTACCTTTTTCTTTGGTAAATAAAACCATATTCCAACTTCTATCGTTTTCGTTTTCCTCTTTTGAAATGGCAGACCCTATTTTTAAGGTAGCATTATTGCCTTTAATATTTACAAGGTAAATATTCTTGGGATTTGTGTACCATTTTATCATGTATTCAATACTTTCTTGCCCACCTCCCCACCTATCATAATCAAAGCCTACGGCCATTTCTTCATTGGGGTCTGCTTTAAAGCAACTATCGTAATATAAAAAATCCATTCGTTCGCTTTTTATATACGCTTCCCCAACAAATGGAACTTGCTTTCGCAAAAATGCAACATATTTATCTACTTCCTTCCATTGAATATGAAAGGGTGGGGCATTCTCTTTTCCTTGGCCTTTATACATATGAAAAGCATCAAACTTTTTCTCATTCTTTTGATAGAATTGTAGGAAATCTACAAACAGTTTTTTTATACTTTTTTGCTCAGCATTTAACTGAGCATAGCTTATAAAGCAAAAAAAGAAAAAGACTAAAAGTATAGTACACTTTTTCATAAACTAATTTTAGTAAATTAAAATTGATATGAATGATTTGAATTAAAAAAAGAGCAACCAATTTTTGATTGCTCTTTTCCTACATCAAATTTTTATCTAGCGTATACCCCATTTACACTTACTACTGCGCCAGGGCCACCACCAATACCCACAGGAGGAATAATTAACTTAACCTCTTTACCATCTACTTTTAAAATTGTTTTACCAGCAGTTCTTTCTACACCTTGTTGGTAAAAAGGCATTGGGCTACCCATTGCCCTGTTTATTAAATATGGTTTGCCTAAATCTGTCATGCTGCATTCAAAGGTATGCCCTCCTGCTACCACTTTTGCTGTCGCACTTTTATCGTCGTATTTAATATCAAAAGTTGCCATCACAGTTGGCGCTTTTTCAAAGGGTGTACCTGCAAATATTTTTGGTCCAAAATAATCGCCTACCGTTTTATTGGTGCTTACAAAACCCATTACTATTGGTGCTTGTAGGGTGTCTGGCCTGTACAAAATCATTCCACTAGCCGCTTTGCCCGCTGGCGTACTCACCATATTGGCTACATGAAAAATTACGTTTGGCATTTTGTAAGATGCATCAGTAACACCGGCTACATCCATCCCGCCTTCCCATGCCATCCAATCTGATACGGATGGGTTTATTGCTGCAACTTCTTTTGTTGTTGTTTCTGTTTTTGCAGCTTCTGTTTCTGTTGGCTTTGCTGTATCTGGTTTTGGATCGTTGTTACAAGATGCAAAAATAAATAGTGCAATTGCTGGTATTAGGCTTTTTTTCATTTTTATTTTTTTATGATTAAACAGTAAAGCTAGTGTAAGCAATGCAACCATTTTATACCCAATACACGGTATTTATTGTTTATAGCAATAGGTTATTGATATGGCTTGGTTTTTGGATAACCCTAAAAGACAATAGCAAATTTGAAGTAGCCAGAAGAAAAAAAACAACTATAAAAAAGACGTTAGGGAAAAAACTTGCAGCATAAAATATTAAAGACGGTTTTCGTTGGGGGTAATAAGCCTGTTGATTTTTTTCAACGGGCTTTTTAGTATAGTTATTTATTTTCGCAAAAAACTTGCATACGCTTTTACCAATTCTTCTTGCGAAACGCCTTTTTTATACAGTTGTACCGCCTTGTAATTTGCCCTTTGCACGCTCCACCACGAATTAGCATCATATTTTCTAATAGACACGATGGTGGCCTTGGGAAAAATTTTATACTTCGAAAATTGTTTTGCTCTTGTAACCAAATCAAACTCCTCCATAAGTAAAAATTTTTCATCGAAACCGTTTATTTTAGTAAATAGGTTTTGGGTTATGAACATTGTTTGATCTCCACCATAACACATAAACCAATCAAACCTTGTAAAAAAAGCATTCAGCTTTAATAGCCATTTGTTACCTTCAAATGTAGTTCGGTATCGCCCAAGCTGATAGCCATTGTTTACTGCATTTACTATATCTGTATAAAATGTAGCGGGCGGTTTGGTATCTGCATGTACAAAATAAAGTATATCAAATTTTGCAGCCGCAGCACCGCTATTCATTTGTGCGGCCCTTCCTTTAATTGTTGACATTACAACATTTACACCCATTGAAGCTGCAATGGTAGTAGTATCATCGGTACTTGCAGCATCAGCAACTATTATCTCTACCTCATTATTCTTACAGCAATTTTGTAAATATAAAATGAGCGCTCCAATATTCTTTTCTTCATTGTAAGTTGGAATAATAATACTGATCATACCATTTCTATTGTATCATATTTGTAAAATGAACCAGGTCTTTTTCCTCATCTATATCATGCAAAATGGGAAGTAATAAATGGGTAAGGTTTTGCACTTTACAGGAATCTATAGTGGAACTTAAAACAGATGCCGTGCTCCAATTAATATTTTGAAATAATTTTGGGTAAAGTTTTTTCATGCCAAGTAAATAATACCCACCATCGGCAGCAGGTCCGATAACCACATCTGCATTGTCCAATACTTCAAATGATTCATCCAATAAATTCAAATCAATACCAGAGCAATCGGTGCCAATGATAACAATGTTGTCGTACCACAAGTCAAATACTTCTTCAAAAGCATGTTGCATGCGCTCACCCAAATTGTGACCGGTTTGTACTTTCTTAAAGAATATATTTTCAAATTCAAAAATATTTTCGTCGATTGTATCAGAAAAATAAACAAACACATCAGCCATTATTTCTTTTACTGATAACAAAGTATGTGACAATAACTGCAAATAAATATCCAGTGCTTTTTCATCACCAATGGTAGCAGCCAATCTGGTCTTTACTTTGCCTAGTACCGGGGTTTTTACAAAAATGATAACGGCATTATTCATCGTAACTTATTTTAAAGCAGTAATGGTTTCTTTTAAAAGTGCTGCCACTTTTATATCGGCTTGTCCAGCCACTTCAATTATTTCGGCAATGTTTACTGGCTTCAAATTATCGGGATCACATTCATCTGTTATTACAGAAATAGCTGCACAAGCCATTTTACAGTGGTTCGCTGCTATTACTTCTGGTACGGTACTCATTCCTACCATATCGGCACCTATTACTTTTAAATAACGATACTCTGCCCTTGTTTCAAGGTTTGGGCCATTTACTGCTGCATAAACACCTTCTTTCAAATCTATTGATAAGCCCGCCGCTTTTTCTTTAAGCAATTTATTTAAACCCGCATCGTACGGTGCGCTCATATCTGGAAACCGATCGCCCAATTCGTTTAAATTCTGTCCAGTTAAAGGATTGCCACTTTGTAGGTTTATATGGTCATCTAATAAAACCAAATCCCCTTTTTTAAAATGTAGATTTATTCCACCGGCTGCGTTGGTAAGCAACAATGTTTTTACTCCAAGCAATTTCATAACTCTTACAGGAAACACAATTTGCTCCATTGCATACCCTTCGTATTGGTGAAACCTGCCTTGCATAATCAATACAAATTTGTCGGCTATTTTTCCATAAATTAAATTCCCTTTGTGAAACTCAACCGTGCTTACAGGAAAATTTGGAATTTCATTGTAGGGTAATGTTTGCAAAATTTCTACAAAGTCTAATATTTTATGTAAGCCTGTGCCCAATACAATTCCAACAGTTGGATTGCTAATTCCTTTGTCTACTAAAAATTGTTTTGTTTCATGTAATAATTCCATTACTTTATAATTTTAGTTTATTTGGTTATGCAATTGCACCGCCACAACTACTTCCGGCACCAGCGGTACACCCATAGCAATGTTGATTTACTATTATATCCCTATTTTGTAAAGTTGTATTGTTGTAATTAGAAATGTGCTTGCTATTACAATCCACTTTCATTTCTAGCATCTGGTTAAAATCGCAATCATACAAAAAGCCATCCCAGCCTACAGAAATGGTGGAGCGGCACATCACATTTGCTGCAGCCATTGGGTTGTATGCATCCAATAATTTCTCCATGTACTTTTCGTAATTACCACTCTGCAATAAATAATCTAAAAAGCGACTTATAGGTAAATTGGTTATGGCATATAATTCGTGAAAACTGATTCCGAAATCTTTTTGCAATGCAGTCTTAAATTCCTTTTCCAGCGCTGTTTGAGATGGAGGAAGAAAAGATCCTGCAGGGTTATACACTAAATTTAGTTTTAGTTTACTACCTTCTATTCCATAACCTACCTCATTTAGCATTTGCAAAGCCTTAATAGAATCTTCAAAAACACCATCGCCTCTTTGCTTATCTGTGCGATCTTTACTGTAAAAAGGAAGCGAAGAAACTACTTCTATATTATGTAACTTATAAAATGTTGGCAGATCATAATATTTTTTATTTGCCCTAATAATGGTAAGGTTGCATCTTACAATAATATGCCTATTCAATTTTTTTATTTCTTCTACAAACCACCTAAAATTGGGGTTCATTTCGGGAGCACCACCTGTTAGATCGACTGTTTGTAAATTGGGGTTTGCCCTCAATACATCCAAACACTGTTGCATGGTTTCTTTTGTCATTATCTCCTTCCTATCTGGCCCGGCGTCTACATGGCAATGCTTGCAAACTTGGTTGCACATTTTACCTACATTAATTTGAAATATGAAAATGGCAGTAGGCTTTGATGGATATAAATTACTTTCTATTAACTTTTGTTGAAAAGGAATTAAAGTAAAAAGTCCAGTAGCTCCATGTTCTAATATTTCTATTTGTTCGCTTGCAATAGCTAATTTATTATGTTCTGACAATAATGATTTCATAGTTACATGGATATATCTTTTACTTTATTCATCATTTGCACTCCATGCACCAATGCTGCACCTCCTTTTATGGCAGCAGCTACATGCACGGCTTCCATTATTTGGGCTTCGTTATAACCTTTCTCGTACGCATCACTGCTATACGCATCTATACAATACGGGCATTGCACCGCATGCGCCACTGCAAGTGCTATCAAAGATTTTTCTTTGGCAGTTAATGTACCTTCTGCAAAAACTTCTCCATACCAATCAAAAAATTTATCTGCCATTGGTTTTTGAAACTCTCCTATTTTACCAAATTTTTTTAAATCTTCTTCGTTGTAATAATGGTTACTCATGTTTTAATTTAATTTTTAAAGTTATTAAGATAAAGTGTCCAATCGTATTTTTTAAATTTTATTTTTGGATGAATATTTTCTGGTACTAGTTTCATTGATTGCAGCATAGAAATAATTTTTTTCCTACCCCCCAAATCCCTGCGAAACCAACTAAGTAAAATTGGGACTTCTACTTCATTCTTTTCTTTTTTAAACAATACCTCGCTAGTAAGGAAAACGGTAGTGGCGGCATCCAATTGATTATTAATAGTAGCGGACTTGTAAAAGGCAATGGGAGGGCAACTCTTTGCACCACAATTTAAAGCAAAATGAATACGGTTATCCAATTGCGCTACCCTTAATTGTTTCTCTGCTTTATTTGGAAATAATTTATTTAGATAACCCAAGCTCCATTTAATTTTACTTCTCCTCAAAATACCATGCTCCATTTTATCGAGGCTAAATATTTTACCAGCAACATGGATGTTTTTTGCCTTAAAAAACTTATTTCGGCTTTTGTATTTTTCAGGATTTTGATGTAAAGATGTATTGGTATATGCATTGTACAAATTTATCCAAAAAGCTTTTTTATCATCATCCGTTCTTAAATTATTTAATAAGCTATCATAATGTACTTCTTTTAATTTTGTAATATAGCTTGCAACTTGCTCATTGGTTTTTGCAGCATATACAAAATCCTGCGACAATTGTAAAAGTGCATTTTCTTGTAAGATGGGTGCTGGCATTAAAATAGTCGGCTTTTGTATTGTATCAAAGGTTTGTATTGTTTTTGTAGATTCAATAGTTGTTTTTTGATCTTGAACAAATTTACTTAAAACTTCCGCTGTCAAATCTGCCATATTGGTAATAGAAAGTATTTTTAAATTTTTATCTAAAATTATTGTGTAGGGGTAAGATGGCGGGGCAAAAGCATTGGTAAACAAATTATCTTCATCAACTATAATGGGAAAATCAAATGGTTTTCTATTGTTTATAAACGAGGACAGCTTTGCTTCCTTTTCAGATGAGATTAGGATAACATTTACATCATCTTTAAATTTTTGTTTGTACATTTTTAATTCTGGCAACGCTTTTATGCACGGAATACACCAGGTGCCAAAAAAATCTATAATGGTAATATTGCCCTGTAAGTCTTTTAACGAAGCGGAAGCAGTGCTATAATTAATTATTTTATTTGCATACATATTTTTTACAAGGTCATTGGGTTTATAACCTTGCTGCGCAAAACCTTGCTGGCATAAAAATATAAGTAAGCCGAATACTAGTTTCATTGTTTATTTTGTATGTATAAATGTTTATTGGTTGTACAAATTCAGATTATTGACAAAGTAAAGAGAATCACTCTATATACGAAGAATAAAACATTATTGATTTTATCATAGATAGAAAAGCTTTGGTATAGTTGCTTTATTATCAATAAACTAATGAAGAAATTGATTTCACTAATACATGGTATTGTTCTAAACAAATTACTTAAAAGTATACACGCCGGTGTACTCAAATGAAATGTAAATCAAACCATAGCCATTTAAAGTCTGTTCTTTATTATCTTCGTGCTCTATTTTTATGAATTTGGTACATATTTAAAAAAACAAGCATTGGCATTATTAGCAGATAAGATTTCTTCCTTTAAAAGAATTGGCAATGAGGATGGCAAAGAGATGACGTTTATAGACCATCTAGAAGCATTACGCTGGCATTTGGTTCGTGCAGTACTTGTTTGGCTGGCAGCAGTTATTGGTATATTTATTAAAATAGATTGGGTTTTCGATCATATCATTTACGCTCCTGCCAAATCTGATTTTATCAGCTATAGAACCTTGTGCAATCTTAGCCACAAACTTCACCTCGGACAAGCATTGTGTATGCCCCCCATAAACATAGAGCTACAAGGGAATACCATTAGTGGACCTTTTATGTCGGCCATTTCTATAGCTATTACCGGCGGTCTTATCATTGCATTCCCTTACTTATTTTGGGAATTATGGAAATTTATTAAACCCGCCCTTTCTCCAAAAGAAATAAAATACAGCAGAGGGAGTATTTTTTGGGTGTCGTTGTGCTTTTTTTTAGGAGGAGCTTTCGGCTATTTCTTATTGGCACCATTTACTTTTAATTTTTTAGGAAATTTTACACTAGGCACTACAAAAGCTTATTTGTACCGTCCTACTTTGGATGATTATATAGACACACTCAATAACATTATACTTGGATGCGGTATAGCTTTTGAGCTACCTATATTTGCTTATGTGTTAGGAAAAATAGGGTTGATAAGCGCCAATTTTTTAAGAAAATACCGAAAGTATGCATTTGTGGTTATACTAATTTTAGCTGCAATCATTACGCCATCCCCAGATTGGACCAGCCAAATGATTGTATCAATACCTTTGTTTTTATTGTATGAAATAAGTGTATTAATTTGTGCCAAAATAGACAAGAAAAGAGAGAAGGAAGAAAAGGAATGGAGTTAAAGCAATGTGCAAATGTGAAAATGTGCAAATATGCAAATGTGCAAATGTGAAAATGTGAAAATGTGAAAATATGCAAATGTGAAAATGTGAAAATATGCAAATGTGCAAATGTGAAAATATGCAAATGTGCAAATATGCAAATGTGCAAATGTGATAATGTGAAAATGAGCTAATAAACGAGTTTAACGAAAATTACCAACCATATTTAAAATTAAATTTTTACGATGCAATTCGATTTAACTAAACCACTTGCAATAGGCTCCGACCATGCGGGCTTTGAATACAAAACAAAACTTGTAAACTATTTAAGAGATGAGAAAGGCGTAGCCTTAAGGGATTTTGGAACATACAGCGCAGATTCTGTAGACTATCCAGATTTTGCTCATCCTGTAGCCAATGCGGTAGAAAGCAAGGAATATAGCTTTGGCATTTTACTTTGTGGTAGTGCCAATGGTGTAGCTATTGCAGCCAATAAACATGCTAATATAAGAGCGGCCATTTGTTGGGAAAATGAAATTGCTCAACTTGCACGCATGCACAACGATGCAAATATTTTGTGTATTCCTGCTCGATTTGTAACCTTAGAAGTAGCAAAAGAAATGATAGATACTTTTATTGCAACAGCATTTGAAGGTGGGCGGCATGCAACAAGGGTGGATAAAATTGCCATCGCAATAAATTAGTGTGTAGTAGTGCTTTTAAAAAAAATTGCATAACAAGAAAAAAAATTACTCAAAAAATTGTAGGGCTCCTTTTACGCCGTTATCGTACAAAAATCTTTTTTCTTTTGCACTCATTTTTTTTACAACAGAACTTATATTTCCATAGCTAATATAAATCGTTCTTCCTTTTTCGTTTTCTAAATTAGGGTATTTTCTTTCCATGCCTTCTATCATAAGATTACCGTAAGCATTCATATAATCAGCAATTTTTTTTGGCCTATACGGCGCTATTCCTAAAGAATTTATTTTAAAAGAATCTATTTGCGCTTGACGCTCTAACTTGATACCCAATGTTTGGTCATTAAACACCAAATCATTGGAAAAAAGAGGTTGCCCGCCTTTCTTACAACTATCAAACATGCAAATAGGGTAATTGCATAGCATACCGCCATCTACATAATAGTTTACAAAGGAGCTGGTGTCCCCTTTTTCGATTTTTTGTAGTGAATCATTTAACGCAATTGGGGTAAAATAAAGCGGTATACCGCCACTGATACGCACTGCAGTTGCTAAAGAAAAATTAGGGGTATTTTTAAATGAAAATACTTCTAACCGCTGTCTGCTTATATTTGTTCCCGTACAATACAAATCTTTATACGAAGTATTTTGCAACTTCATATTATGCAATTCTGCAAAAGTAAGATTTGCATTTCCTGTTTTGGAAAGCAGCATTTGCCTTAGCCATTGTTCGTACCTATCGCCTTTATATATGCCAAACTTTCTTTTAAACCTCCTGTATTTTCCTATTAGCCCTCCTTTTCCATCATTAAATTTTTGAAACGGTAAAGACATCATTATGCTGTCTATTTCTGTAGCATTATAACCTATACTTACCATTAAACCGCCAATGGCACCTGCCGAAGAACCTGCTACATTCTCTATATTTTGTAAAATACCTTTTTGCTCTAGTACTTTAAACACACCGGCATAAGCAATACCTCTTATTCCTCCTCCTTCTAAGGCGAGGTTTTTATATTTAGTAATAGGTTGTGCAATACTTACAACGGGAAATAAGAACAATAAAATTATTTTCATATCTGTAAAAATACCAATCTATTTTTTAGATACTGTTTCAATAAAGTTAAATCACATCATTGGCCAATAAAACTTGCCAGGCATTAGCTACATTACCTTCATTTAAATACCGAGCAGCTAGTTTGTGTGTTTCGGATTCCATTTCTAGAGGATCCAAATTATAATATTGTACTATTTGCTTGAGTGGTTCGTCTTCAAAATTTGGATCTACAACGGGCATATCGTGTACGTTTGCGAGCTGGCCTAAGTGATTCCCCGATAAGATATTGCTTTTTCGAATGGCTCCTGGTAGGGCATCTATGCCAATGCCTAATTGTACATTTGGCTTGGCTACTTTAAATAGATTTGTTTCATCTACTTTACAATACCAATCGCCCCCCAGCCTTGCTACCAAGTTTAATTTTGTTTGATCTATTTTTTTATTTTCATCCAATATACTTTCATCTATGTGCATACAAAGTACTTCACATATAACCAAGTTGCCGGCTCCACCTTCTGTACCCAATGGTTTTACCTCTATTACTTTACATTCTAGTTTTATCTTACTTTCTTTTACCATGGGTGGTTTTACAAGTGTTGCTTTTTCTTCCGTAAAGCCCGCCTTGGTAAATTCATTTTCGCCTTTGGCAAATTCACAACTGGCCAGCGATGTTTGTTGTACCATGTCATAATCCACCATATTTATAACAACTTCTGCTACTTCCAATACATTTTGCAGGGTATGTTTGGTGGTATTGTCCCTTACCCTTCTTGCAGGAGAAAATATAACCACAGGTGGATTGGAAGAAAATAAATTGAAAAAACTAAAAGGAGATAGGTTTACGTTTCCTTCCAAATCTATGGTAGAAGCAAAGCATATAGGGCGAGGAGCTACGGCATGTTGGAGGTAGTTTTGTACGTCGGAGGCTGGAAGGTTTTTAAAGTTTAGAGTAAACATATAGTTGCGGGTTGCGGGTTTAAGGGTTACGGGTTTGTTTAGCGCTAAGCTTCTTTTCTGAAATCTTTGCTTTTAAGTAAATCATTAGACTACCAATTTGTTTTCCTAATGATATTGCTAAATTGATATCTTTATCAACATCTTTTTGCTCTGTGAATTTCATTTTTACAGAAAATCTTAAACAATTCCTTACTTCGCCGCAAGAGCCTTTTGCTATTCTTAAAAACCGATGAAAGTCAGCATTGTTATTATATTCAAATCCTTCCGCAATATTATTTGATATTGATAAAGCTGCTTTTTTTATTTGATTTTTAAACTCAAAATCTTGTCTAATCTTTTCATTACTCACACACAAATCATAAACCATTTTTGCCAGTTCTTGAGCATTTCTCCAAATTTCTAAATCTTCAAAACATTTTATTGTTGCCATTTATAAAAAATTTCAATCTTATAAAACCCGTAACTCGCCACTTATAAACTCGTCACTATTATTTCTTCAATCCCAAAATACTCCAATCCGTTTCCTCAGCTACAATATTGTTTGTCAATACCCCCAAACCATCAATTTCCATTTCTACTACATCATCATTTTGCAACCATTGCTCTTGGTAATTAGGGTCATTTAATTTGCCTGTGCCATTTAGTTCTAAAAAACAACCGGTGCCTACCGTTCCACTTCCTATCACATCACCTGCATACATATCTACACCATAGCTTGCCCGTTCTATTATTTCTGCAAATGTCCAATCCATATCAGATACATTTCCTTCACTTACTTGTACGCCGTTTACTTTACAAGTCATTTTCAAATTCCAGCTTTTACCAGTATGGTTTTCTTTACAAGGCACTACTAGGTGTTCCAACTCATCTAATGTAACAAGCATTGGGCCTATTGCGGTAGAAAAATCTTTTCCTTTTGCTGGGCCAAGATTTAATAGCATTTCCTCCATTTGCAAACGTCGTGCACTCATATCATTCATTATCATCAATCCGCCAATATATTCATCGGCTTCTGCAGCTTTTATATTTTTGCCATGCTTGCATATTACAATGGCTGCTTCCAATTCAAAATCTAGTTTTTCAAAATGGTCGGGCATGCAATGTATATTTCCTGGGCCTTGTATGCTGTTGTGATTGGTAAAATAAAAGATAGGGTACTGGTCAAATTCCGGTATCATATCTACCTTCCTATTGCGCCTAGCAGACGCTACATGTTGCCTAAAAGCATACCCATCTCTGCAACTAGTTGGATGTGGCACAGGAGCCAAAATTACTTCCTCAGAAAAGTCTCTTTTCCGTTTGCCGTCAAACCCTCCGTCTAAAATGCGCTGTTCTGCCGCTCTGGCAATGGGATATACATCTTCCCAATAAACAAGAAACATTGCCATGCTTATTGGCAAATCTGGGTGTAAGGTATCCGTATCATATAATTTGCCATCTACCAATAGGGCAAGTTGTTCGTGTTCATCTTTTAAATAAGTGACTAATTTCATATTACTGTTTGATTATGACATAATTACCGATTAGAAATAATGGTACTAAAATTGTTTAGGTAACTTTACTAAGTTAAAAAACAAAATTAGGCTTAAGTGGTTCAAATAAAAAAATGTATTTGTACATTTGCTTATTATTATTTTATAAATGGAATTTAAAAAAATATATAATAAAGGTCAAGCGCAATTGTTTAGAAACAATTACTTGGAATATTTGACGAAAACACATCCGCTGGTTATTTGGGGCCTTTATTTGCCCATCCTCATTTTTCTACCGTATTATTCTAGCACAACAATTCATTTTTCTAATACTACCATTTTTCTAACTTTCATTTTTGGTGTATTCTTTTGGACGTTTATGGAATACTTATTACATCGATTTGCTTTTCATTATCACCCTGAAACAGAGAAAGGGAAAAAAATAAATTATATCATGCATGGCAATCACCACGAATATCCAAGGGACAAAGAGCGACTATTCATGCCTGCAGTACCGAGTCTAATATTAGCTTCTGCCTTTTTCTTTTTATTTTACCTAATTATGGGTAAATATGTTTTTAGTTTCTTTCCTGGATTTATGTTGGGCTATCTTATTTATGGCAGCATGCATTATGCCATACACGCTTGGAACCCTCCATTTAAATGGATGAAAGGATTGTGGAGAAACCATCACTTACACCACTACAAACACAGTGACCTAGGCTTTGGTGTAAGCAGTACATTGTGGGATCATGTGTTTGGCACCATGTATGATTTGAAGAGTGAGAAAGAGGATAAAGAAAAAGTAAAGGAATTGATGTATGAAAAGAAAGCGTCTTAAATTTACCATCTTTCCTCCTCCTCGAAATCGCTCGTATTCATTCTATTTTCTTCCCTCGATTTTATTTTTTCCAATTGCCTTTGTATAAACAATGCTGCAATTATTTTGCCCGCATCTTCTTTTTTATTTTCGGAAAGCAGTTTATTTAATTTCGCCTCATTAATATCTGCCCTGTATAAAATATAAATGAGTTTATTAAAATCATTTACAATCAAATAATTTATTCGTTCTGTGAGATAAGCTACTAAATTACTTTCCGTAGCCTCCAAGCTAAAGCTATCATTTACGATATGTATGAGTTCGTTTTTCATCATTTAAAATTTTTCTAAAACACCCAATGCAAACAAGGCAAAATCATATTTAGCCGGGTCATTTTTATCAAGCAATTTCATTGTATTGGTTAGTGCTACTGCTGTTTGCCAATCTGTAGCTTTGCGGTCTATCAAATTAAAATGCCTTGCTACTCTTGCAACATGCAGATCCAAAGGTACAATCAATTGAGCAGGGGAAATGTTTTTCCATAGTCCAAAATCTACTCCTTTTTTATCGCTACGCACCATCCAACGTAAGTACATACTTAGTCGTTTACAGGTAGCTTTTTTAGCAGGCGATGCAATATGTTTCATGGTACGCTTTGGTACATGTTCCAAAGAAAAAAAATATTGATAAAAACCATTTAAAGCATTTTCAATATTTACATCATTCTTTTCCATAGAACGGGTAAATGCCGTTTCCAACGAATTGTTTACTTTGTAATGATGCTGAAAAAAATCTACAAAATACAGTACATCTGTTGGGTTAAAAGTGCGGTGCTTAAAGTGTAATAGTTTCTTCAAATCATTATCGGAATGGTTTACACAAAAATCGTGTGGTGCATTGTCCATTAAGCTCATCAATTCCCTACTTTTATTGATAATGGTTGTACGATTGCCCCATGCAAATATGGCAGCAAAAAAACCGGCAATTTCAATATCCTGCTTTTTAGAGAACGCATGTGGAATGCAAATAGGATCAGCTTCAATGAAAAAAGGTTGATTATATTCATCAACCTTTTTGTTTAGGAATAGTATTAGTTTTTTGTCAATCAATAAGAGAAAATTATTTAAAACCCTTTTAACTTTTTTTGAATATAAGATTCACTTCTTTTGGTATGAACTAGACCTATAATGGTGATTTCAATGTTTTTTTCATCGAAATAATAAAATATTTTATAAGGAAATTTTGCTATTCCAATGCCCCTAATATTTTTTGCAATTAAAGTATAAATCTGAGGGTTACTTTTTAATTTTTCTACTGAAAGTTCAAAGTTATTTATTAGCCTTAACCCAATCGTTGCCCCTTTTTAATTATACCATTTTATTGCAACTTTTAGGTCTGTTAAAGCAGCTTTTGTAATTACAATTTCATATACCATACTCCTTTTTTATTTGAGCTCTGGCATCTTCCCACTTTATAACATCCTTTGGGTTATTCAAATGTTCTTGTAATCGCATTTCTGCAAATGCCTTCTCCTCGTCTGTTACTGGCAATTCCTCCTCTTCAATACTGTCCCATAATGCCACTGCAATATCATACCTTTCGGCAACAGGTAGCTTCAGTAATTCTTCTTTGTTGTACGACATATTCTTAATTATTATCTATTAAAAATACAAAAGATTGGTTATTAAATTGAGGTAGAATTTTTTTTAACAATATCC
Source organism: Ferruginibacter sp. (assembly GCA_031430735.1). Lineage (GTDB taxonomy): Bacteria > Bacteroidota > Bacteroidia > Chitinophagales > Chitinophagaceae > Ferruginibacter. Next base: position 137,046 of record JANPCB010000159.1, read on the forward strand.
AAATCATGTCTTCACATAACAACTTATGCAATCGCCACGTTTAAATCTTCCACCAAGTCCTCTGCATCTTCAATACCTACACTAAGCCTTATCAATCCATCTGACAAGCCATTTGCAATTCTTTTTTCCCTTGGAATGCTAGCGTGGGTCATACTTGCAGGATGGTTTATCAATGATTCTACCCCACCCAAACTCTCTGCCAATGCAAACAATTTTGTGGCAGTCAGCACTTTTGTAGCAGCCTCTATACTATCGTCTTTTAAAGTAAAACTTATCATACCGCCAAAATCCCTCATTTGTTTTTTTGCAATAGCATAACTAGGATGATCTTCAAAGCCACACCAATATACTTTTCCTACTTTTGGATGATTGCGTAAAAAATGCGCCACAATTCTACCATTTTCGCAATGCTGTTTCATACGTACCGCCAATGTTTTTATTCCTCTTAAAACCAAAAAACAATCCATAGGACCTGGTACGGCACCACAACTTTTTTGTATAAAATACAACTGCTCACGCAAGCTATCATCATTCATCATTAAAGCCCCTTGTATAACATCACTATGCCCGCCAAGGTATTTGGTTGCAGAGTGCATTACAATATCTGCTCCCAAGTCCAAAGGGTTTTGTAAGTACGGAGATGCAAAAGTGTTGTCTACACAAAGCCAAGCCCCTGCTGCTTTTGAGATATGTGATACTGCCTCTATATCCGTAATATTCATCAACGGATTGGTAGGTGTTTCTATCCAAATCAATTTTGTTTTTGCTGTAACCGACGCTTGTATATTTTCGGCGTTGGTCGTATCTACATAAATAAATTTGATGCCGTATTTTTCAAATATCTTAGTAAACAATCTATAAGTACCGCCATACATATCATTTGCACAAATAACTTCATCGCCAGGGTTCAATAATTTTATTACTGCATCTGTAGCTGCTACTCCACTCCCAAAAGCCAGACCATGTTTTCCGTTTTCTATAATAGCCAAAGCATCTTCCAGCGCTTTACGGGTAGGATTTTGGCTTCGTGCATATTCATATCCTTTGTTTATACCCGGCGCCTCTTGCACGTAAGTACTTGTTTGATAGATAGGTGTCATTATTGCTCCTGTGCTAGGATCGGGTGTTGTTCCTGCATGAATAAATTTTGTAGCTGCTTTGTGCGAAGAATTGCTCATATAAATATTTCTTTTGTAGGTTGCAAAATTAACTGAAAGAATCGTACAAGGGGGGTATTTATATTATTTGTGCTAAGCTCAAATACCTCCAATCCATATTTTCTGCCTCGTGCGCATGCTTTGGCTCCACTTTATTTTGAAGTATACTAGGTCTTACTATCTTTTCCTGCACTAGTTTTTGTTTGGATGCTTCAATTAACTCCTGCATTTTTATATCATTCATCCAGGTTTTTTGAGGTGGCTCGAAACCTGTTTTTATGGGATTCCATACTATTTGTGTAGGCAATTTTCCATGCATTGTTTTACGCAAAATATATTTTGTAAAACCATCCTTCATTTTAAAAGTAGCAGGAAGTGAGAAAATAAATTCTACCAAATCTTTATTCAAAAAAGGCAAACGTACCTCTGTACCATGAGCCATACTGTTCCTATCTGCATAGCGCAACAACTCTTCTAAACCATACTGCATGGTATTGTAATATAAAATATCATTTAATTTTGTAATTACCGGTTTGAATATCCCATTGGATTCATCTCCCTTAATTGTGTGCAATAAGCTCTTAGAGATTATGCTGCTATGCACAATCTTATTGTGTTCCATTTTTTCTAACCTAGTGGCGGCATACGTAGGTAAAAACGTAGCCAGCACATTTTTAATACCCCAGTTTACACTTACATTATTGCGTTTAAATGCCCCGCTTTCTTTTCTTGAAAGTCCAAATTTATTTGTATGATAAAGTTCCTGCAAATACCAATGGATATATTTTGTATACCCCCCCAAAATTTCATCTGCGCCTTGTCCATCTAGTAAAACTTTTACATTATTTGCAGCAGCTAATTCATACACTTTATACTGCGCATAAATACTCGACGAAGCAAATGGCTCCTCTTGATGGTAACACAGTTTTTCAAAATCATGTAGAAAACCAGCAGAAGTGGGAGTAACAGCATAATTATCTAAATGAAACTGCTCACTTAATTCTTTTATAAATCTACTTTCATCTTTTTCGAATCCAGGAAAAACGGCAGAAAATGTTTTAAATAAATTTCCCTTATGCTGTTGATTTACAAAATATGCAATGGTGGAGCTATCTATACCTCCACTCAAGCTAGCGCCAACCGGCACATCGCTGCGCAACCTTCTTTCGATGGATGAAGCAAACAACCATTCCATTTTTTCTATTGCTTCTGTTTCAGAAATCTTTATGGCATTTTCTTTATTTACATCACAATATTTTGTAATTACAAATTGGTTATCCTTTAACGAAAACAACCCTGTATGTGCAGCGGGTATTGAATAGATATTTTTAAAAAAAGTGTTGGATTTTTTAGCAGTATTTTGCACTTGTCCTAATGCCAAAAAATTAATCATCATTTTTTCGTCTATTGATTTATTTATACCAATAGCCCAAAGTGCTTTCATTTCACTAGCAAAGACAAATACATCTTTATCCATAAAATAATAAAAGGGTTTCTCACCAAAAATATCTCTTGCACAAAATAGTGTTTGCGCTTTTTCATCCCAAATAGCAAAGGCAAACATACCATCGAAGTATTTTACACATTCCTCTTTGTAAAAATCATATGCTACCAAAATAACTTCTGTATCGCTGTGCGTTTTAAAATGATACCCTTCTTGTTGCAGTAAAATTTTTAACTCTTTGTAATTATAAATTTCTCCGTTATAAATGATTGAATATCGCTCGGCAAAATGCATTGGTTGCGCACCGCCATTTGAAAGGTCAATAATGGAGAGTCTTCTGTGGGCAAGGCCTACTGTGTTGCTTACATTTATAAAAACGCCTTCAGCATCTGGCCCACGATGTGCAAGCGAATCCGTCATTCTTTTTAATGAATGTACATTTACAACCGATTTGTTGTTAGAGATTATACCTGCGATACCACACATGTTGTAAATATAAAGACTATTGGTTAATCAGATCTTATCTACAAATAATTAATGAAACTAAAAGCTATTTATCGAATTGTATTGGTAAAATTGCTTTTACGTCATCCCATGCCATCGTCATGTCTGCACCTGTAGGAGTATCGCTAAAAAACAAAGTGAAATTTTCTACTTTGGGGCTTTGCTTGGTTACAGGTATATCCGTTTTAAAAACATCCTTTGTTTCGTCGATATGTAAACCCCAAGTATATAAATTACTATTCAGAATAATGGTCCACTTATCTGCTTGTGGAATGCAGTATAAAACATAAGAACCTTTATCAATGGCCTTACCAGCTATCGTTACATTTTCAAATAAAGTTAATTCAGTAGCTTCATTTGCCCCTAGTCTCCATGGTTTCCCATACATACAAAGGCTTTCATTTGTACTCCCAAAAATTTGCCTTCCTTTCTTGTGTGGCCTGCTGTAAATAACCCTTGCAATAAGTTTGTGTGTTGCATTTCCTTGCATATGTTCCATTGGATAATCTGTAGGACACCAACTCATATCCATTTCAGATTGGTCGGACTTTACATACACATTCATAATGCCAGCAGTATCTATCGTTGAATTTTTGGGCTCTTTCTTATCTCCTAATTGTGTACAGGACATGCTAAAACACACAAAAGTAAAAGCAATCATTTTATTTTTAAGCTTCATATTTCTTTACATTGATATTGGTAAAATAACTTCTAGATCATCCCAGCCTGCGACCATTGAAAATCCTTTTGCCGTTTTTTCGAAATAAATAAAAAACGTTTCAGCAATCTCTGGCATTTTGTTTACTGGCAAATTTACCCTTAATAAATCTTTACTGGCTTGGTATTTAAAAGCACCCCAAGTGTTGAGGTCTTTGTTAATAATAATGGTCCATTTATCTACATTGGGTATTGCAAAAAGAGCATACTTTCCTTTCTTAACGAGGGTATTGTTTATTTTTACATCTCTAAAAAATTCAATTTCTGTATTTTCATTTGCTCCAAACCTCCATACTTCATTGTATGCAAGCATTTCCCCAAATATTACCCTGCCATTTTTTTGTGGCCTACTATACACCACCCTTGCTATTAGCGGCTCAGTAGCTTTGTCTTGTATTTTTAGCAATGGGTAACCCATTGGATAAGTACTCATATCCATTGGTGATTTATCCACCGGTGGAATAATAGTGGAAGGCTGGGCGAATGCAGTTGTTGAAAAAAGCATAACCGTAAGTAATAATAAAAACAAAAATTTCATAAAAAGTTTTTTCAAAGATAAAAATCATTTTTTTAAAAGTAATTCCAATTTATCGGCAGCAAATGATTTGATATCCGGAAAAAAAATCTGATACCAATAGTTTATCGCTTCTTTATTTTCTAAAAATATATTGAAGGCTGTATCTGTTTCTGTAATATATTTTGCTCTCCTTGCCAGCCCGCCAAAACTTTTTTGCATTCCTTCGTCTGTTCTATAATGATACAACCAATCTTGCGATTGCATATAGGGAAACATATTTGAAAACTTTTCTGGAAAATGAGCTTGTTGCTTATCTAATAACTGATAAGTATTTCGAGAAAATAATTTTAAATTTTCTGCTGTTATAAATTCGTTTTTGTCGTTTGCCAAAAAATAATCATACACTACATCTGCAAAAGCTCCCGCATACAATCTATACTCTTTTTTAAAATATTTTTTTATCTCTTGTGTAGCTGCATGTGTGTCTGTAAAGGCATCAATAGCCCTATGCAATTGAATACCTACTTGAATGGATGCCGGATACTCAAATTGCTTTTTTCCTTTTACATAATCGCTGATCATATTACCTACGAGGACATCGGCATTATTAAACGATAAATAAGCATGGGCAAGATAATTCACGACTTTTTCTTATTTATAAATTTTACCATCTCCTCTATTAGACCTGCAATTAATGGCAAAGAAGGATTTGAATAAGTTGCAAAATTTTTGGCCTTGTCTTCAGGAGCTAGTTTTAAACAATGATTCATTCCCTCAATTATTTTTAGCGTAGCAGAAGGTTTGCAAGTTTTGAGTAAGTCTGCCTGTTTTGCCGTTACTTGAATATCGGTAGTGCCTTGCAAAATAAGTATTGGAATTGAAAGCTTTTTTATTTCCGTACATGGGTCATGTAACATCCACGATAGCATATACGGCTGTACAGATGTGCGAAATATGGACTGTAGGCTTTTAGGCACCGAATCTAGTTTTTGTTTATTCCTCATTCTTGTAAACAACGAATCTACTACTATGGCTTCTTTTGGTAATTGTTGCGCATATTGCCAGGTTATTATTTTATCTATACTTTCGCCAGCCCCAGCAATAGAAATATAGCCATTCACTTTTTCTTTTTGTGCAGCTATCATGGCTATTAGGGAACCTTCGCTGTGGCCAGCTAAAAATATTTTAGTTATCCGTTTGTCTTCTTTAATAAATTTTGTCCAAGCTGCAAGATCATCAGCATAATCGTCAAACCTAAGTTCAGCTTCACTTTTCATAGCTTTCATACTGGTGCCAACCCCTCTTTTGTCTATAAGTAAAGTAGCAATATCTTTTTCAGCAAAAGCTTCGGCCATTAACCGATATGTATTTGCTTTTACTCCTAGCACACTGTTCCCATTTTTATCGGTAGGGCCTGAGCCTGCTTGTATGATAACCAATGGAAAAGTTTTTGCTTTTTGGGGCAATACAAGCGTTCCTTTAAGCTCGCCAGTTGTAGTTGTAAGCGTCTTTTCTTCTGTTACAATTTGGGCAATGGCAGCAATTTGCCAACAAATTAAAATAGTGAAAAGTAAATAACGCATATCATTTTTTTATAAAGATAAGTTGAGTATTTGGTGGTTACAAATGTTTAAATTTATGCAATCATTTATTGAAAATTGGGAAAAGTCATAAATTTTGATACGAGCGTTTTGTATTTCTTATATTTGCAGCTAAATATTACGATAGGGCAACCTACTGTAACGGCAACATAAAAAATGCAATATGACAACTCAAAAAATTAATCTTCGTTTTGCTGTAATAACCGGGCTTATTCTACTAGCTGCTGCTAGCCGTTTGTTGCCTATCCATAATTTTTCTCCACTAGGAGCCATTGCTTTATTTGGAGCAGCACATTTTACAAAAAAATGGCAAGCAATTGCTATTCCTTTGTTAGCTACTTGGCTAAGTGATTTGTTTATAAATAATGTAATTTATGCTAGGTTTTTCCCAACATTTACTTGGTTTTACCAAGGATTTTATTGGCAGTATGCGGCTTATGTATTAATAGCAGTAGCTGCATTTTTCATTTTAAGAAAAGTAAGTACAAAAAATGTTTTAATAGGTGCACTTGCCTCTTCTGTTATATTTTTCCTTGTTTCTAATTTTGGTGTATGGATTGGAAGCACTACCTATCCTCAAACTTTTAGCGGTTTAATGCTATGTTATACTGCCGCTATTCCTTTTGCACAAGGCACTTTATATGGTGATTTAATCTATTCTGTGGTATTATTTGGAGGGTTTGCTTTAGCTCAAAAACAAATACGGTCTTTGCAACTTGCAAATGGCTAATGGAAAAGGGAAATGTTGCAGATTATTGGAACACGGATGGCACGGATTGAATGGATTTGCACTGATTAATACGTTCATTTCATTATATTAATTAATCATTGCGCATATCGGGCTTTTAATAGTTCAGCATTTTAATTATTGCTTTTTTCGGTTAGCTGGAGTAAATCTCCTCCATCTAAAATGTTGCCCGCAGGACTCCTTTGGAGAAAAATGATTTGCTACTGACGAGCGGCAGGACCTGCCTTGCCGGCAGGCAGGTAGTAGTGGAAAGCCCGGAACGAGTGACGAGGAACGAGGAACGAGCGAGGACCTGCCTTTGCCGTCAGGCAGGCTTGAAACGGACTTGCCAGCCGGCAAGGCTGGTAGCCTGAACATTTGTTGCCAAATGCACTAATTTTTACCGCCCAAGCCCTTCTACTTTTTTAATCTTTATATTTGCAGCCACAAAATAGTTATATGTTTAACAAAAGAACAAAGATAAAAGCGCTGCTAGCAGGCGATACAGCAAATTACGAAGCCACGGTTATGGGATGGGTTCGCACTTTTAGGAACAACCAATTTATAGCATTGAACGATGGTAGTACCAATAATAATTTACAAGTGGTGGCCGAGCTTGGTTTGCTATCGGATGAAACCATGAAACGCATTACCACAGGGGCATGTATAAAAGCTACCGGGCAAATAATAGAATCACTTGGCAAGGGGCAAAAATTTGAACTGAAAGCAACTGCCATTGAAATATTGGGCGATAGTGATGCGGAGAAATTTCCATTGCAACCCAAAAAACACAGCCTGGAATTTTTGCGTGAGCAAGCACATTTGCGTATGCGAACCAATACTTTTGGTGCCATTTTTAGGGTGCGCCATAGCCTTGCTTATGCCATACATAAATTTTACAACGACCGTGGTTTTGTATACATGCACACACCCATTATTACCGGCAGCGATGCCGAAGGTGCAGGTGAAATGTTTAAAGTAACCACCTTGCCGCTAGATGGAACGGCTCCTAGAAACGAAGATGGTAGCATCAATTTTAAAGAAGATTTTTTTGGTAAGAGCACCAACCTTACCGTGAGTGGACAATTGGAAGGAGAATTGGCCGCAATGGCTTTTAGCGATGTATATACTTTTGGCCCTACGTTTAGAGCAGAGAATAGCAATACAACCCGCCACCTTGCAGAGTTTTGGATGATAGAGCCCGAAGTAGCGTTCAATGATTTGGAAGATAACATGAACCTTGCAGAAGATTTTATCAAATACATTATCCGCTATGCAATGGAGCACAATGCAGATGATTTGGCATTTCTTGCACAAAGGTTGGAAGACGAAGAAAAACAAAAGCCAACAAACGAGCGCAGCGAAATGGGCTTGCTGGAAAAATTAAATTTTGTAGTGGACAATGATTTTGAAAGACTTACTTACACCGAAGCCATTGATATTTTAAGGGAAAGCAACCACAATAAAAAGAAGAAATTCCAATACTTAATAGAGGGCTGGGGAATAGATTTGCAGAGCGAGCATGAAAGGTATTTGGTAGAAAAGCATTTTAAAAAACCAGTAATACTTACCAACTATCCAAAAGAGATAAAAGCATTTTACATGCGCCAAAATGATGATGGCAAAACGGTAGCAGCCATGGATATATTGGTACCTGGCATAGGCGAAATGGTGGGTGGTAGCCAAAGGGAAGAACGACTAGATAAATTGGTACAACGTATGGATGAAATGCACATTCCAACCGAAGAAATGAGTTTTTATTTGGATACCCGCAGGTTTGGTGCTTGTCCGCACGCAGGCTTTGGGCTTGGCTTTGAACGCTTGATACTTTTTGTAACGGGCATGACAAATATCAGGGATGTGATTCCTTTCCCTAGGTATCCAAAAAGTGCGGCGTTTTAGGGTTTTGAACCACTAAGGTACAAAGTGATACACAAAGAACACAAAGAAAATAAAGCAAGAGTAAGTTTGAAAGACTTGCTCTTTTTTTTGCTGCATCATTAGCTTAAAAAAGGTAATTACACCTTATGAAAATAGTACTTACAGGAAGTGGAAAGTAATATAATAGCTAGTATAATTGGAAACTTATTTTTCATAAAATATAATTTGTCTTAATCCCTTCTTCCTTAACTTGAATATCTTTCTTACTTTGTGATAAATACGAAATAATGAGCCCTTCAAAATACCTCGATTACATATTAAACCCAATGGAACTACTGCGTACTAAAAAAGTACTAAAAGTAAACCCAACAGCCGAGCCTACTCGTACCGAGCCAGCACAATCACTTATTTCTGTATTTGATTACAACAAAGAAATTGTAAAACAATATGAAGTAAAGCAGGTAGAAGAAACTTATCAATATTTAGATACTGAAACCATTACTTGGATAAATACAGATGGACTTAGAAAAGACAATGTAGAAAAAATATGCAGCCATTTTAATATTCACCCACTCATTGCAGAAGATATCTTGAGTATAGGGCAACGCCCCAAAACAGATGAAATGGATGGAATTATATTCTGCTTGCTCAACATGCTTTCGTTTGATGTAAAAAATGCTTCGCTAGAAACGGAGCAAGTAAGTATTATTCTTGGAAAAAATTTCGTTATCTCATTTCAGGAAGATGCTTTGAGAGACCCTTTTAACTCTTTGAGGGAAAAACTGAAAATAAACGGTAGCAAGGTAAGGCAGAACGGGGCCGATTTTTTATTTTACTCGTTACTGGATTATATAGTAGATCATTATTTTTTGGTAATGGAAAAAATGGGAGAGAAAATTGAATTGTTGGAAGAAGATATTATTAAACATTCAAACAGTCGTAGCCTAGTAAGAATAAATACGCTTCGCAAAGAAATGATTGTATTAAAAAGAAGTATAGCGCCAGTAAGGGAATTAATAGGCGGCATTTTACGAAGTGAAAGTGAGCTTATTGATGACAGAACGGAGAAGTATTTTAAAGATGTATACGATCATATCATACAAGCATATGATCTTTCGGAGAACTATCGAGATATGATAATGACGTTGCAAGATTTATATTTAAGCAATGTAAACCTTCGTATGAATGAGGTAATGAAAGTGATGGCGGTAGTAACTTGCTTACTTGCACCTGCTACTGTTATTGGTGGTATTTTTGGGATGAATTTTGATATTATTCCACTATTACACAACAAGTGGGGCTTTTTTGTATCTGTTGGGCTTATGCTTTTTATACCATTGTTTATGATAAGATCTTTTAGAAAGAGAGGGTGGTTTTAGACAATGTGCAAATGTGAAAATGGGCAAATATGCAAATGTGCAAATGTGAAAATATGCAAATGTGCAAATGTGCAAATAGGCAAATGTGAAAATGGGCAAATGTGAAAATGGGGGTTAAAATAGCAATAATCTAGGGTATGTTTTTTATTCGCTTTTATCTTCCAGATTTTCTCCTCCTGTGAAAGAGATATAGTGGTTTTAGACCACATCAAAATTGAATTGAAAAGATAGCAATTAATCTAGGTTATGTTTCTTATTCGCTTTTATCTTCCAGATTTTCTCCTCCTGTGGAGGAGATAGAGGAGGCCTGTACTGCTTTTTTCTTAAATACCGGCACTGTGCTACAAGGCTCACCATACATAATACTTTTTGCCACAGGACGTAGTTTTTTTGTAATCGCTATATAAGCTACTTCTCCAATCGGCAACTCACCACAGCCTTTTATTACTACCCGTGCATCAGTGTATGCAGCAATATCCAATTTATCTATATTACTAAGCAGTGTATTTTCTTTTGCATAAACTTCGGTACCAAAAATAATTTCTTTGGCAATAGGTTGTAGTAAACTTGCCACCAGCATATATGCCCACATGGGTATTACCGCATCTGCACTACAGGTAAGCGCAACAATTTTGTTTTCGTAAATAGCAGTATCCAAGTTTTTAAGTGCTTCCCTAAAATCTTTTTCCTTTAAAATCAAGCCCATAAAAAGATGGTCTTTCATATCAAAAACGGCCACGGCTTCCTTTGGGTAAAAATCTTCTAAATTGAGCGTAATAATACCACTATCTGCTACTTTGTTTACGAATGTTTCGTCCATTGGACAAAATTACATTTTTTTAAAATGGGATGTTTGTGGGATGTGGAAAATATATTGTAAGCTTTTATGCATTATTTTACTGTTGTAAACCAATGTATATGCTTAAACAGCTATTCATTATTATATTATCACCTATTCCCATCAATTTATTGGAAATAGCTATTGTTATACCTGAACGAACATTTCCCCAAAGCCATGTAGAAAAATGGACAGCCCTTTTTAAAAAAAGTGAATTGTGTTACGATTTTTAAAAGTTTAGCTGTCCATTCGATATCATCAACATGCATACTTGCGAATCTTATTTCACAAACTGTCCAGTAAGTATTACATTGTTTTTTTGCAGGATGCGTAAAAAATAAGCACCTTTTGGTAATTGTTGCACATTAATATTATCGGCTTGTATTATGCCTGATAATACAATAGCACCAAGGTTATTTACAATGAAATATTTATTACCAATAAGCCCTGCTGTTCCTTTCAATATAATTTTATCTACTACAGGATTGGGTGAAATATTGATGAAAAAAGAACTGGTTTTATTTTCAATGGTTACAATCTGCGAATATTTTACCCTACCATCGTAGTCGGTTTGTGCAAGCCTGTAGTAATTTTTACCGCTCGATATACCTTCGTGTTTAAAAGAATAAGAATGTGTAGCGTTCGAATTTCCGTTTCCAATTACTTTACCAATAGCCGTAAAATCTCTTCCGTTGCTACTATGTTCCACTAAGAAAAAATCATTGTTTATTTCTTGTGCTGTTTCCCAAAATAGTTGATTGCCGTTTTTTGTTTCTTCTCCTTTAAATGAAGTAAGTGTTACAGGTAATACGCCCTCGGTTATGGTTAAAACGCTTGGGGAAGTTGCTACGTCGTCACCAGTACCTCCAGTGCCATCTACCGCATTACCAATAGAATAAAAACTAACAGAACCATAACCTGTAGCTGGGGCTGTCCAAGGGATATTCATCACATTGTTGCCCAATGTTGCAATATGTTCCACATAATTTCTTCCAGAAGCTATTTGCACATTGGCCGCATAAAATGGCAAAGAGGCTGTTACCCAATTATTTAAGTTATTATTACTACTGGTTTGTGCACAGGTAGTTTGAAAACCAAAAGATGGCGACCCGCTTGTTGGTATAATGCTTATCTGCAAAGTATAACTTGCACCAGGTATATAAAATGTTACTGGATTATTGAAAACATTAAGCAGCTCAACAGTCAACGTAGGAGCAAAACTACCTCCGCCATGACAAGCAGAGCAGGTGAACGGCTGATCGAAAGAAGCACCGGTAAGTCCCCAACCAAATGAGGCTGCTGCACCAGCGCTTCTATAAGCATGATGATAAGGGGTAGGCTTTTTCTCTTTAAAACTAGATGCCAACAAAAAAATTCCAAATAAAAATATTGCAGCGAGTATATATTTTTTCATAATGAAGAATTGCTTAAAAATGAATCGAACAAATGAATTATTTAGTTGCCTCGTTTTCAAATAATGACAAAAACAACACCAAATTAACGATAATTAAAAGTAGTTAGTTTTCCACTATCATCAACTTGGCGTAATTCAACATTATTTTCTTCTCGCCATTCAATTCAAAATTTATAGTGGCTATAGGATTATGTGCAGCTCCTTCCATTTTTGCAATTACACCAAAGCCAAATTTCTGGTGTTCAATTTTTTGCCCTTCTGCTAAATCAGCTGTATTGCTAGGTACAAAATTTGTAGATGCAGTGTGTTCTTTTGTTTGTGGCCTTGCCGGTGCAGCATAAGAAGGTTTGCTAGGTTCTTTTTTGGCAAACAAGCCACCTTGGCTACCCCCCGTATTTTCAAATCCCCTACCCATACGCTCAAATGCGCTGCCACGGCTACCTGCACTACTAGCATTGTTTCTAGCAGCTGCTCCTGCATAGCTTTTGTCTAAATTATCTTCGGGCATTTCATCTATAAAACGGCTCGGCTCATTTTGTTGCAATTGCCCAAAACGGTAGCGAGCATTGCTGTAACTCAAATACAATTTTGTTTTAGCCCTTGTAATGGCTACATAAAATAACCTGCGTTCTTCTTCCAATTCTTCTCTACTATTTATGCTCATGGCATTGGGAAAAAGGGTTTCTTCCAAACCTCCTACAAACACCACTGGAAATTCTAAACCCTTTGCAGCGTGTATGGTCATTAGTTTTACCACATCTTGGTTTTTATCATCGCCTTGGTCGGCATCGGTAAGTAAAACAATTTGTTGTAAATATCCACCTAGACTTTTATCTCCTACTTCACCGTCTTCTTCATTCATGGGTGTTTCGGTAAATTCTTTAATAGAGTTAAGCAGCTCCTGCACGTTTTCATACCTTGCTAAACCTTCTGTGGTTTTATCGTTAAACAAATCTTTTACCAAGCCACAATTTTTACCTACCAGAAAAGCAAGGTCGTATGCATTCTTTTTGGGCATTTCACTTTGAAACATTTTTATCATGGTAACAAAGTTGTCTATAGATTCTAGCGTTCCACTTTTAAAACCATACATAGCAGCGTTGCACAAAATATCCCACATGCTCAGGTTGTTTTCATTTGCAAACAATACTGCCTTATCTATGGTAGTTTTGCCTATGGCACGTACTGGGTAATTGATAATCCTTTTTAGGGCTTCCTCATCCCTGGGGTTTACAACAATTCGTAAATAACTGAGCAAATCTTTTACCTCTTTGCGTTGGTAAAAACTTACACCTCCATATATACGATAGGCAATGCCCATACGCCTGAGGCTTTCCTCAAAACTCCTACTCTGCGCATTGGTTCTATATAAAATGGCAAAATCTTGGTTAAAATAATGGTTGCGTAATTTATTTTCTTGTATAGCATCTGCCACCATTTTTCCCTCGTCGTTATCCGTCATGGTACGCACGAGTTTTATTTTTTCGCCTTGGTCGTTATTGGTAAATAAATTCTTTTCTATTTGCCCTTTGTTGTTGCCAATTATTTCGTTGGCTACACTCAATATATTTTTGGTACTTCTATAATTTTGCTCCAGCTTCACCACTTTTACATCGTCGTAATCTTTTTCAAACTGCAAAATATTTTCTATAGTTGCTCCTCTAAAGCTGTAAATACTTTGTGCATCATCGCCCACTACACATACGTTTTCGTGCATAGCACCCAAGAGCTTTACAATTTCGTACTGTGCTGTGTTGGTATCTTGGTACTCATCTATCAATAAGTATTTAAATTTTTGCTGGTACTTACTCAAACTCTTAGGCACGTTTTTTAATAGTATGTACATTTTAAACAACAAATCATCAAAATCCATGGCGCCATTTTTATAACAGCGCTTGGCATAGGCATCATAAATTTGTCCAATCATGGGGCGGTTTGCACGAGCATCTTCTTGTTGCAATGCATAATCGTTTGCATATTCTGCAGGACCTACGAGTGCATTTTTTGCTGCTGATATTCTGTTATAAACAATATTCGCTTTATATTGTTTATCATCTAAGTCCATTTCCTTGATAACGGTTTTCACCACGCTCTTTGCATCGTCCGTATCGTAAATGGTAAAATTGCTGGGGTAACCAATATTGGGAGCTTCGCTGCGCAATATGCGTGCAAACACACTATGAAAAGTACCAATATATAAATTTCTTGCTTCGCTGTTTCCCAAAATACGCTCCACCCTTTCTTTCATTTCTTTGGCGGCTTTATTGGTAAATGTGAGAGCGAGTATATTAAAAGCATCTACCCCATGGTAGCTCATCAAATGAGTAATTCTTGTAGTAAGTACTTTTGTTTTCCCACTACCAGCACCCGCAATAATCATGATGGGCCCGTCTTTGTGTAACACCGCTTCTCTTTGCGGCTCGTTCAATTCGTCTAAATAATTCGGCATAGGCACAAAGGTAAATTTTAAAACTTTAAATGAGTGGGGAGTTTTTGAAAAAATGTTATCGGTTTATGAGTTGCGGGTTGCAATTAGGGAAGTTAAGCCTCTAAGGCTTGACTTCCCTAATTGCAAAATCGGACAACTAAGTTAATTTGAGTTGGTTACAATTTGTAACCAACTGTCCGAAATTATCGGACAGTAAAAATGATTTAACTTGCACTAACAATCATCCATCATGCTCAAATCAATATCATATTCGATAGCCCTTTCTTTTTTATTTGTTACAACCGCCTGCTCCTCACCCAAACAAAACAGCAAGCCTGTCGTAGTACAAACCAACACATTTCAAACAGCCAATTTACCTGCACCGTATGCCACTGGTTCCAATAGAAAAATAAGCAACGTAATAGGTTGGAAAGAAAACGAAAAACCCATTGCGCCAGCAGGTTTTACCGTAAGCTTATTTGCAAAAGGATTGGATAACCCTCGGTGGATATATGTAGCCAAAAATGGAGATATTTTCGTGTCGGAATCTGCATCGTCGGTAAATAAAAACATACAAAACAAAGGCGAAAAAGTAGCAAGAAAAAAAGGGGAAAGCAAGAACGGTAACAGTGCCAATAGGATTACACTTTTTAGAGATGCCGATAAAAATGGTAGTTACGAAAGCAGATTCAGCTTTGCTACCAATTTAAACCAACCCTTGGGTATGCTTATACTCAATAATCATTTTTATGTAGCCAATACCGATGGCGTAGAAATGTATCCATACAATATAGGCGATACAGCTTTAGCATTGGAAGGAAAAAGAATAACAGCACTTCCAGCAGGTGGGTACAACAACCATTGGACAAGAAATATAATAGCAAACGAAGCAGGTACAAAAATTTATATTAGTGTAGGCTCGGGCAGCAACAATGGCGAAAATGGTATGGAAAATGAAATACGCCGTGCCAATATTTTAGAAATAAATACCGATGGTAGTGGCGAAAGGATTTATGCTGATGGGCTAAGAAACCCCGTGGGTATGGACTTTGAGCCAACAACAAAAAAATTATGGACGGCCGTAAACGAAAGGGATAATTTGGGCGACGAGTTGGTGCCAGATTATATAACCAGTGTAAAAGAAAGCGGTTTTTATGGATGGCCGTATGCATACTTTGGTAGCAACCCCGACCCACGTATGAATGACGACCCACACCCAGAACTCGTAAGTAAAACCTTGGTACCCGATGTTTCTTTGGGTGCACACACAGCTTCTTTGGGTTTGGCTTTTTATAATAAAAACAGTTTTCCTGTAAAATACAGAGGAGGCGCTTTTGTGGGGCAACATGGTTCTTGGAATCGCTCCCAATTTGCTGGTTATAAGGTTGTATTTGTTCCATTTGCCAATGGCAAACCAGCAGGACTACCAGAAGACTTTCTTACAGGCTTTATTGTATCTCCCAATAAAAATGAAGTAAGAGGCAGGCCTGTAGCGGTAGCGGTAATGAACGATGGATCTTTACTAGTAACAGACGATGGGGCAGATATGATTTGGAAAATAACTACCCTATAAATTAAATAAACCACTTAATTTCGCCGCACAAACAAAAACAAACAACCATGCCCACAACAGGAAAAATAGAAACAAACAAAGGTACATTCAGTTTTGAACTGTATGATGAAGCAACACCCATTGCAGCAAATAATTTTAAAGCCTTGGTAGAAAAAGGATTTTACGATGGGTTAAGCTTTCACAGGGTAATACCAAACTTTATGGTACAAGCAGGCTGCCCCAATGGTACAGGTGCCGGCGGACCAGGTTATACCATCGATTGTGAAGTAGCCGCACCTAACCAATACCACGATAGAGGTGTAATGAGCATGGCGCACAGAGGCAGAAATACCGGCGGTTCTCAATTTTTTATTTGCCACAACAGGCAGGGCACGCAACATTTAGATGGTAACCATACTTGCTTTGGTAAAATAACAGCTGGCTTAGAATTTTTAGATGATATTGAAGGCGGCGATAAAATGATTAAAGTAACAATAGATCCTGCTTAAAAAAATGGCAGCCCCACTAAAACCTAGTGGGGCTTTCTATTTTAAACCTCACTCTCCACATTTTTATTTTTTTATATGTCCATGATATTCCCAGATTTTTTTGAGAAGAATACCTTTTTTATAGATGAAAAAATTGGCTTCTTCAAATTTACCAATGCATACAAAGTATATGATGAAGTTGGAGAAATTGGATTGATTCAACAACGCCTTACTACCGGACAAAAAATGCTCCGTTTATTGCTAAAAAAAGCGATGCTGCCTTTCCATTTAGAAATTACAGACCTTAATGGCGATACACTTGTTTCGATAAAAAGAGGATGGACATTTTGGATGTCTAAAATTACACTCTTTGATAATACGGGCAATTTACTTGGCTCCATCAAACAAAAATTTGCCTTATTAAAACCTACATTTAAAATTGCAGATGAAACAGGTTTGGAAATAGCGAGCATTACAGGCGATTGGAAAGGTTGGAATTTTAAAATCGTTGATAGCAACAACAATCAAATTGGAACCATTAGCAAAAAATGGAATGGCATTTTAAAAGAGGCGTTTACTACAGCAGACAAATATGTTGTAGATATTGTACCTGAATACGCAGAAGACAAAAAAAAGATGGCCATCGTTTCTTGTGCCATCACAATTGATATGGTTTTGAAAGAAAGCAAATAATAAAAATAAATATCTTTTAAAAGCGACTACGTAAAATGTAGTCGCTTTTTTATGCAGTAAATAGTAGTAAAGCGTATTAGAAATTGTAAGCAATAAGTTAAATTTTTTTCTACTATTTTATTCCACATACCTAAAAAAATAAATTCGTAATTTTAGTATCGAAACTTTAATAATGCAATATTGAAAAGACTGTTTACCATATCGTTGTTTTTAATATTTTTATCAAAGTATAGTTGTGCTCAAAACATAACAGGCACTTGGGAAGGCGATTTGGGTGGCGTTGAGTTTCTCCAAATAAATATCATTCAAGTAGGCGATAAAATATGTGGTTACACCTGGGACTATATTTATGAGAGAAAGAGGGACTATTGCAAAGCCTACTTTACCGGCTCATACGACAAAAAAAATGATGTATGGTTTTTAAGCGGATATTCTTTTATGGCAAACAGCGGTGGGCATGTATTGATGCAATTAAGATTGAGAGATGAGATTGAAGACGGCGATATCATTCTAAGGGGATTTTGTAGAACGAAACCAAGCTTTTTTTCGGGAGCAGGAGATCCAAGTGCTGTTAAAGTAAAAAAAGTATCCAATCGCCCTTACATTATAACGGACGCAATGAAAGAATGTGTAAAGTCGATTGAACCACCCAAAAAAATAAAAAATCCTCCTGTTATTACGCCAAAAAAAATTACACCTCCTCAAAAAAATACTATACAAAATAAGAAACAAGACAGTGTTGTAACTACACCCGTTATCGTAAAACCAAGGGATTCTATTACAAAAATAATAACCTCGCCAAAAAAAATTGGATTAGATACCAATAGATTAAACAAAACCAATGAGCGGATAAATAAAGTAATAAGCCGCATTGTTGTACATGATAGAAAAATAACGTTGAATGTATACGACAATGGTACAATTGATGGAGACAGTGTAAGCATTTTCTACAATGGCCGTATTATAATGAGCCACAAGCGCCTTACAGACAAGCCCCTGCTCATTGATTTAACATTGGATGAAAACACCAACATACACAGCATCGTATTATTTGCCGAGAACCTTGGAAGCATACCACCCAATACTGCATTGATTATTTTTACAACATCTAGCGGCAAGCGATATGAACTATTGTCAAGTGCTACACTTTCTCAAAACGCCGAATTGATTTTTGAATATGCCCCCAAATAAACTTGCGCAAAAAAAGCCATGAAAAATTCATGGCTTTAAATTAAATGTTGGTATATTTTAGTTTACTACCAATACACCAGTTGCTATAAATTCTATTTCGGTTTTTGGCTCAGTTATTTTCTCAATCTCTTCTTTGCTTTTTTTAGCATCTTCTGCATAATGTTTAAGCATCTCTACAGAAGTAACTGTTTTTTTTGCTTCACCTTCAAGTACCACCTCTTTTCCCGCAATATTCAATGGCATAAAAAATTTGTAATCCTTAAAACGAATCATAATACCATCGCCATCTGTTTGAGCTAGTTTCATCCAGCATCCTTTCTTTTCGCACACGCTTGTAACTGTTCCTTTTACTTTTCCTTTAAATTTTTCTGCCGTTACCAATTTTTCTTCAAGCAAGTTTACTTCTATGGCTCCCTTTTCCGAAATGGCTGCACCATATTTAACTCCTTTTGCTGCTTGCATGCTGTTAGGCTGTGCAAATACAGTTATACAAAATAGACTTACCAAGCACGTAAATAAAAATTTCATAATAGTTTGTTTTAAAATTTGAGTACAAAAATACCTTAATAATTTATAATAATAATGTTTGGACTGGTTTGTTTGTAAAATATCCAAAGTATAATATAGAAGACACTATTTTATCTAAAATTGCTGCACTTTGCTGTTTCTTACAACTTGATATCTTGCATTTTAAATAATTAATGACTATCCGTTATTGGGTGCAAAAGAATTTTATGTATGAAATACACAATTTATGATTTTTAAAGTGGTAGATTAAAATGATATTGCTGTTTTTTTCTGTGAATCTGTGGCAAAAATATTGCCACAGATTCACAGAAAAGCTGTTTTGTATATGATCTTTTAACTATTACACAAATAGATTACAGATAATATGGGTAAATTTGAAGAGCTAAATTCTTTAAATGAAGAATGAATTTTTATACAGTTTATATTTAATTTTCTGAGATTTTATATTCCTTGCACCTAATAGCGGGTAGCTATTAAGTAATTACTATGTATACTTAATTTGCAAGTGCTTTTATCTTTTTATTCATAATGTTAAACCAAAGTGGCGGCACCAACGATAACAACATCGACCCTGGGTAGCCGGTAGGCAATTGTGGCGCATCATCATGGTGTTGCAGTATTTGGTATTTACGACTTGCCAAATAATGGTGATCACTGTGTCTGCTTAACTCAAACAACATCATCCTACCTATCGGATGGTTGCTATTCCAACTATGCTGGGGTAAAGCCCTCTCAAATTTATTATCTCCGGTAGATTTACGTTGCAATCCGTAATGTTCTATATAGTTTACGGTTTCTAATAACAATATTCCCATAAAAGCCGCTGCCAAAAAATACAACATTACCCATGGCCCAAAAGCAAAATAAATAATTGCAACAAAAGCAATTTGTATTAATTGCATTTGTATCATTTCGTTGTAAATACTAATAACTGCTTTTCCTTTTTTCGTTGTTTCTGCGCCAGCAATATGCCAAGCAGATAAATAGCTGTAAACAATGGTTCTAAAATAAAACAAATATATCCATTCGTTGTAACGTGCGCTGCTAGGGTCATTTGGCGTAGCTACATTTTTATGATGGCCTTTGTTGTGCTCTATAAAAAAATGCATGTACAAACTACTCAACAATAAAATTTTTGCAAGTGTTTGTTCAAATTTATTATTCCTATGCCCAAGTTCATGTGCTACATTTATACCAAAAGTACCGCACAACATACCCATAGTAGCAACCCTTCCAACGATATCTACTGTACGCAAATCGGCTTCGCCAAAGGAATACAAAAAGAAAAACAAGGTGGGCATTTGTAAAAAAACAACCAAGTACAGTAAATAATCATATGCCTTGTCTGCCTTGGAAAATTCTTCTTCGGCAGTGGTCATGTTTTTGGTATCTGGGTTTAAAAACAGTTCCACAGAAGGAATAAAAACCCAAGAAAAAATCATGGGCAACCAACACCATAAACCAGTATTGGTAAAGCTTATTATAGCTAGGCCGTACAAAACCAGTGGATTTAAGTATTTTATGTATCTAAACATGTTCAAAATTAAGTACGTAATTTAGTACAAAATACAATGATGAAAAATTATGAACACACAATTTTTCAATTTAAACTGTTTCAATAGCATCATATTCAGCATATTCCCCGATTCTTTTTTGGTTAACCCCTTATAAAGTAGCCTTAATGTTTAGGTATGCACTTGCCGTTACATTAATAAAATCATATACGACTTATTTATTATGTATATATTTCCTATCTAAAATCTAAAAAATGGTAGCATAATTACATTTTTAGTGTAAAAAAATAAAGAATTGGTGCTAAAATGGCCAACAAACTCATAATTTATTAAAAAATCTATTTTCTAAACAGTTTATATAAATTGTTTTTTACCTTATCTTTACCAGAAACGAAAACATTACTTGACTTATGTTTAATTTAATACTTTTTGGCCCTCCTGGCAGCGGAAAAGGAACGCAAAGTGAAAAAATTATAGAAAAATACGGGTTATTGCATTTAAGTACAGGCGATTTATTGCGCTCCCAAATTGCTCACCAAACACCATTAGGTTTAGAAGCAAAAAAACTAATGGACAAAGGCCAGTTGGTGCCAGATGAAGTAGTGGTAGGAATGATTAGTTCTGCTTTGGATGTAAATCCCGGCGCAAAAGGCTTTTTATTTGATGGCTTTCCACGCACGGCTACGCAAGCAGAAGCGCTAGATAAATTATTGGATCTTAAAGGGGCACCCATATCGGTAATGCTCGCTTTAGATGTAAGTGAGGAAGAACTGATAAAACGAATACTAAAAAGAGGAGAAACCAGTGGGCGTAGCGATGATAGCGACCATGATATAATTGCGGCTCGAGTTGCAGAGTATAAAAATAAAACCGAAGCTGTGGCAGATTATTATCGCCATACCGATAAAGTAGTTATGATACCTGGAGAAGGTAGCATTGACGATATTTTTGAAAGGTTAAGCGCCGAAATTGAAAGCAGACTTTAGAGTCTGCTTTTTTTAAAAGCATCATTTTATGAACATAGAAAAGTTACAGTTTATCACCGTTGAAAGTATAGAAAAATTAAATGCTTTAACAGAAAGCATTCAACCAAATTGGGGCGTAATGAATCCTCAAGAAATGATAGAGCATTTAGAATATGTTTTTGCCATTTCAATAGAAAAAAATGGAACAAAATTGTATACCCCTACAGAACAACTTCCTGCCTATAAAGCTTTTTTACTGAGCGATAAACAATTTAGAGAAAACACCAAAGCGCCTATTGAAATGGTAGGAGAAACCCCAGCCCCACTTCGCTATACATCTTTGGTTGAGGCAAAAGAAAAGCTTACAAATACTATTAAGGATTTTACTACCTTTTTTGAAAAAAATGAAGCAAGGCAGACTTTACATCCTGCATTTGGAATGCTTGATTACAATGAGTGGGTATTAATGCATTACAAGCATGTATTGCATCATTTAAAACAATTTGAGCTCGTTTAAAAATCAAATGGGTTTGGTTTCTTTCACTGTATAATAATGCCTTGGTAGCTGATAATACAGAAAAGAAATAAAAAATAGTGTACCCAAAGTTTATGTGCAGTGTGCATAAGTGCAGATGGCAGCATTTGTCCGGTCTTAGTCGCTGTTCCGTATAAATGTGTATGCTTATGCCGCTTGCAGCGGCAAGCATACACATTTATACATCGCTCCCTCCACCGCTGCTCTTGAGCAGTAAATCATTTTTCTCCAAAGGAGTCCTGCGGGCAACGTTTACAGAAGCGAGTAATACAATTAATAATTTCCCGTTAATATTTTTATATTTCTCCACCAAAAATAGTTTCTTTTATATTTTACTTTGCCCAATAGTTTAAACAACAAATTTTCTATCATAAATTTGGCTATGCAAAAACTAGGAAATTATATTACCGGAAACTGGATAGAAGGTGATGGAGAAGGAGCCCCACTTTTTAATGCAGTGAGTGGAAAAATTATTATAAATGCGAGTACACAAGGATTGGATTTTGAAGCTGCTTTAAAATATGCAAGAGAAAAAGGAAATCCTGCTTTGAGAAATATGACTTTTCAAGAACGTGGCAGAATGCTTCGTGCGCTTGCATTGCACTTGCTCAAACACAAAGAAACTTTTTATGCCATTAGTTACCAAACAGGCGCTACACGGGTAGACAGTTGGATAGATATTGAAGGCGGCATTGGAAATTTGTTTAGCAATGCTACCCTCAGAAGAAAATTGCCCGATGAAATATTTTGCTTAGATGGCGACCCTATTAATTTAAGCAAAGAAAATAGTTTTATGGGGCATCATATTTTAGTTCCTAAAGAAGGAGTAGCCGTTCACATCAATGCTTATAACTTTCCGGTGTGGGGTATGCTCGAAAAAATAGCCTGCAATTTATTGGCAGGTATGCCAGCAGTTGTAAAGCCTGCTACCGTTACCTCTTATCTTACCGAAGCAGTAGTGAGAGAAATAATTGCATCGGGTATTTTGCCAGAAGGAGCACTACAGCTCGTATGTGGCAGTGCAGGCAATATGCTCAATTTTGTTACAAGCCAAGATGTGGTTACGTTTACTGGCTCGGCTTACACAGGTGTAAAATTAAAAGCGCACCCTACTATTTTAGCAGAGAGTGTTCCCTTTAATATGGAAGCAGATTCGCTCAACTGTATTGTACTGGGTACAGATGTAGCACCAGGCATGCCAGAGTGGGATATTTTTATTAAAGAAATAAAGAAAGAAATGACGGTAAAAGCTGGGCAAAAGTGTACCGGCATTCGTCGCATATTTGTGCCAGAAAATAAAATGGAAGATGTACAAAATGCATTGGTAAAAGCGCTGGAAGGCACCGCCATTGGAAATCCATTGAATGAAAAAGTAAGAATGGGTGCACTAGCTGGGCAGGAGCAAAGAAACGATGTAAGAAGCCAAGTACAAAAACTATTGGCCTCCTCACAAATAATATATGGCTCGTTGGATAGTGTATCGGTAATAGATGCAGACGAACATGCAGGCGCTTTTATGAGCCCTTTGTTGTTGCAAAACAACAATCCTTTTGGCACAGAAGAAGCACACAATATAGAAGCATTTGGACCGGTAAGCACCCTCATGCCATACAAGGATATCTACGATGCCATTGCGCTGAGTAAAAAAGGGAAAGGCAGTTTGTGCTCATCGATAGTAACAGCAGATGCAGCTATAGCAAAACAATACGTAATAGGTGCAGCCACACAGCATGGAAGAATATTGGTGCTCAATGCGGCCTGTGCTAAAGAGAGTACTGGCCATGGATCTCCACTACCAGGGCTTGTGCATGGTGGGCCAGGGCGTGCAGG
This sequence comes from Ferruginibacter sp., assembly GCA_031430735.1. GTDB lineage: Bacteria > Bacteroidota > Bacteroidia > Chitinophagales > Chitinophagaceae > Ferruginibacter. Next base: position 160,949 of record JANPCB010000159.1, read on the forward strand.
CGGTGGCGAAGAAATGGGTGGATTGCGTGGTGTAAAACATTACATGCAACGCACCGCTATACAAGGTTCGCCAGACATGATTACTGCCATTACCAATGTGTACCAAGCACATGCTACGGGTATTATTGAAGACAAACATCCTTTTAAAAAATATTTTGATGAGCTAAAAATAGGCGACCAACTTATCAGTAAAAAAAGATTAATTACATCGGAAGATATAGATGCATTTGCAACATTGAGTGGCGATCATTTTTATGCGCATAAAACAACAACTGATTTTACAGGCACCATGTTTACCGAACAAGTAGCACACGGCTATTTTATAATGAGTGCTGCTGCCGGTTTGTTTGTAGATAGCTTTGAAAAAAATCCGGTTTTGTTGAATTATGGTATTGATGAAATGCGTTTTACCAAACCTGTATATGCTGGCAATTCTATTTATATTCGTTTTAGTTGCAAAGAAAAAATAGCGCAGGAATTGAAAGAAGTAAACCCCGATGTAGCTTTTGTACATGGGCAAGATATACCGAAAGGAATTGTAAAATGGCTGGTAGAAATTTTTGATGATGCAGATGAAGCGGTGGGTGTGGGAACTATTTTGACGATGGTAGAAAAAGCCCCCTAAACCAGCCTGACGGCAGGCAGGTCCCCTGTGGGGGACTTTTAAGTCTATGATTTTTTAAACAATATTATACATGCATCATCTGTAAATTAAAATACCATGACAGATAAAATAGAAGAAGGAACCATAACTACCGAAACCCACGCAGGTGTAACAACCATAGAGTTTTCACATCCACAAAGCAATTCTATGCCGGCAAAGCAATTGGAAAAATTGGCAAACGAAATTCACTTTGCGGGCACACACGAAGAAACAAAAGTGATTGTATTAAAAAGTGGGGGTGAAAAAGCATTTTGTGCAGGAGCATCTTTTGATGAACTATTGCAAATAAACAATGCCGCAGATGGAGAGAAATTTTTTAGTGGATTTGCTCATGTGATAAACAATATGCGTCGTTGCCCCAAATTTATCATTGCACGCATACAAGGTAAATGTGTAGGCGGTGGTGTAGGTATTGCTGCGGCGGCAGATTATGCGATAGCCGTAAACGCTGCAGATATAAAACTAAGCGAATTGGCCGTGGGCATTGGGCCCTTTGTAGTAGGTCCAGCCGTAGAAAGAAAAATAGGCGTAGCCGCATTTAGTGCCTTGGCCATTGATGCTACCAAATGGCGTACCAGCGAATGGGCAAGAAAAAAAGGCTTGTTTGCCGAGGTGCATGAAAGTTTTGAAAACATGGACGAATCTATCATGCATCTTGCCAGCACACTTGCACACTCCAATCCCGAAGCTATGGCAGAACTTAAAAAAGTTTTTTGGAAAGGCACAGAACATTGGGATACGCTGTTGCATGAGCGTGCACTGATAAGTGGAAAATTAATTTTGAGTGAGTTTAGTAAGGCGGCTATTGGGAAGTTTAAGGGGAAGTAAAATTGCTTTAATATTAAAAATGTATGAAAATTAAATTCTTCTTATCTTTTCAAATTATATTTTTTAGTATACTATTAAAAGCCCAAAAGCCTTATGATTTATTAAATAAGTGGGGGGAAAGTTCACCAATACAAAAAATATACTTACAGTTTGATAGGGATAATTATATTGCTGGACAAACTGCCCAGTTTAAGGCTTATCTAAGTGCAGACTTTTTGCCAGATACAAGTAACTCATCTATGTATGTAGCTTTATACGATGGGGCAAAGCTTATTAATACATCTGTTTTTCCTGTTTTATTTAGTTCAGCAACTGGCAGTATTGATTTTCCTGACTCTCTTGCAACTGGTTATTATACCATTCGTTCTTTTTCAAAAGGTATGCTCTCGCAAAATGAAAATTATTTTTTTCAAAGAAAGGTATTTATAAATGGTATAGAAAAAAAGCAGGTTTCAATAGCAAAAAATGATACGCTCAGAGTAGAATTTTTCCCCGAGGGAGGGAATTTGGTGAATGACCTTACCAGTACTGTTGCTTTTAAAATTACAGATAAAAATGGATTGCCCGTAGATGATATTGTTGGTAAGTTTTACAACAGTAAAAACGAAGAACTGGTTTATTTTTCTTGCTTGCATGATGGAATGGGGATTTTTGATTTTAAACCATTAGCTGGCGAAAAGTATTATGTAAAATTGAAAACAAACTTACCAGACAAAAAGTATTTTTTACCTGAAACACAGCAAAAAGGTCTTGTACTCTCCATCATTCATGAATCAAATGCAAGTCTATTTGAAATTAAACAAAAGGTAAGTGATACGGCTTTTGTAGCAGCATATATGATTGGGCAAATGCAACACCATGTTATATTCAAAAAAGAATTTTCAAAAAAAGAAGATTTTATAAATGGCACCATAAATACAAAAAACCTACCTTCTGGTATTATGCAGATAACCATTTTTAATAAAGATGATATGCCATTAGCCGAGCGGCTTATATTCATTAATAATAACGAATACTTGTTAGCAGCTGATGTAAAACCAGATACGCTAGATTTTACAGAAGGAGGGCGTAACAAATTTTTTATAACAATGAAAGACACTGTGCAAGGTCAAATTTCTGTGTCTATTACTGACCCTACTTATGATGTAACCTCTACACGTGAAAACAATATTATCACAGGGCTATTGCTTAGCTCAGACATAAATGGGTATATCTCAAATCCTGCTTGGTATTTATCATCAACCGAAGATTCCGTAAAAAATGCCTTGGACTTATTAATGATGGTAAATGGTTGGCGAAGATTTAAGTGGACAGAAATAGCTAATCAAAAAAGTATTGCAAAGCCAAGTAATGCTTTTATTTCTTTAAAAGGGAAAGCTACCATAGAAGGTTACAAAAAAGCTTTTGCTAATAAACAAATGATGCTAATGATTAACTCCTTGACAGCAAAAAATAAACGAAGCAATCATATTTTAGAAACAGATAAAGATGGTGCGTTTAAAATTGATTCACTGATTTTATTTGGCAAAAATAAATTGTTTTTTACGGATATAAGGGGTAGGAAAAGCGCTGCTATTGATGTAAAGATTGATGCGGATACATTATTTGCAGGAATTCCATTGCTTGTTAAAAATGGATTTACGTTTAAAAATGAAAAAGGAAATTACCTTCCGTTATTAAAATTGGAGTATGATAAATTACAAAAAAGTAATGGCTTATTATTAAACGAAGTAATTGTAAATACTAAGAAAAAAACGCCTTTAGAAATTATAGAAACAAAATATGCAAGTGGTGTATTTGGAGGCTTTGCCAATAAATCAATAGACCTTGTAAATTCTGACGAAGCGCACAATTATATGAATATTTTTGATTATTTACAAACCAATGTAAATGGAGTAAGGGTTGTAAACGACGGGCTTGATTATAAATTATATTACAGGCAACCCAGCTCTTTAGAAACTGCAAATATGACGCTCTATTTAGATGAGATAGAGACCGATGCGGCAATTATTGCTAATTTTCCACCATCGCAAATTGGGTTCATAAAAGTATATTCAACATTTTTAGGTGGCACAGGTAATTCTCAAGGTGGTGCTATTTCTATATACTCTAAAAAAGGAGAAGATTTTACAAACCTTAATCAAGCATCGAACATTAAAATATACAATGGCTACACTATAATGAAAGAGTTTTATGCACCAAATTATAAACTAAATAAAGCTGGGTTAAATAATGATAATAGAATAACAATAGATTGGAGACCACAAATTTTCATAAACAATATTAACCCTAAAATACCAATTAGTTTTTATAACAATAACAGAACTAAAAAGTTTAAAGTGATAGTAGAAGGTATGACAAACTCGGGAAAATTAATTTGGCTAGAAAAAATAATAGGAGAATAAAAAAGAGGTTAACTTTTACATTAACCTCTTAAACTAAAAATAAAATAAGATAATTACGGTTTATTTGGATACACCCAAGCTCCAAGCGCTTGGTTACCTGTTCCACCTGTAAAACCCCTAGCTGCTAAAGTGTAAATTCTATCTGTAAGTAAAACTTGAGCAGAGGTAGTGTACAAAGTAGCACCTGTGGTAGCATTATTAAATAAGAAAGTATAGGTACCAGGGTCAATTTCTATAAAATTTTCCAAACTTGTATTAGTCGCTTGGTCGTTAAAATTACGAGCTGTAAATAATTTATTGGTAGTTCCTTGTATTACTACATCTATAGGTACTGTATTTGGAGAAAAGTGAAAAAAGCGAATCTTTACTTTACCAGCAGTTGGTTCACTTAAATCGTCATTTACAATGACAGCTTTTATTTTATTGGCAGAGTCAATTAAAAATGTAGAGTATACACTTTCATCTGCCAAATCTTTAGTAACAGATGCTTTTGCTGTTGAAAAACCGTTGTCATTGTAGGCTATTCTAGAACTTGGCTTTGGCTCAATAGTGTAATAGGGTAAGGTATATCTTACAGTACCTACAGTAGTGGAATAACCCACTGCAGTAGCAACTATATTTCCATTTATAGAAAAATCTACCGATGTTGCATTTGGTGAAAGTGGTACTAATAATACTTGTGCTATTGTGCCAATTGGGTCTTTTTTTACACAACCACTAAAAATAAATAGTGCACATAAACTCAAGAAAAAACAAAATTTTAATTTATTTGACATATTTTTTAAATTAACGATTAGTATAAAAGGTTGCAGCATTGGTTTTAGCGGTTACACCTGTTTTCCCCCTTACCACTATTGTGTACATTCTTAGTGAAGCGGGCGAAAAAGCAGGATTAGTTGCTCCAGGAAGTAACGCATTAAGATAGGTTGTTGTAAAGCCTTTTCTCCTTATTTCAAAAGTATCACTTAACATAGGAACAGATAACTCAACCCAATCACTTACGTTTTTATGTGTAATATCTGTTATAATTTCTGCATTTTCTCTTCTACTAAAAAGATTGAAAGTATCTGTAGGCAAGTTATTCATAGAAAAATTGGCAAGCCGTATTTTGTATTTATTTGTGCTTGGTGTAACAAAAACATCTTCTTTCAATGTAAGTCTCACTGTAGGCACAGTATCGCCAATAAATAAGCTATAAAACTTTCCCTTATCTAAAGTTGCCGTAATGCTACCAAGGGTATCACCAGCTATAAACTTTGGAATATTGGGCACGACTGTTAAATCCATTCTAGCAATAATAACATCAAACTTTACACTACCACTTGGTATATTGCCATATACATTTGTAGTAGGCCATGCACTAGCATAACCAAGCGAAAGCCCATTCAGCTTTTGCCCATTGGCATATATAAAAACCTGCGGCCCAGTTGTAGCATTTGCTGCTGTAGGTAATTGTGGTGTATTACCAGCAAACACTTGCATTATTTTAATGTTTGCAGTGTTTGTTGAATCTAAATAAACCCATTTATTATTATCATCAATTAAGTTAGAACTTTTTTTGCAACTGTATATTCCTAATAAAGAAATACAAATTACTAAAGTAACTATTTTTATAATTTTCATATATTTTTTTTAATGTATTATGGTAAAGAAAACCAAACTTTTTTGGTGTGATAATCAGGATTGAAGCCTCCAACTAGCGCAAGTGCCTCTATGTTCCAGAGATACTCAGAGTTATACCTTGGTCTCACCCTTTCTGCTAGTTTGCCCCCATTATCTACAAAGAGGTTTACAATATTTAATCTAGTAAATGAAGGATAAATATTAATTTCATCATAGGAATACCTTCTCATGTCAACCCAATTTTCTACAAAGCCCCAGCCCCAAAGTGCTAAATATTTTTGGCACATAATATGTTTTAATGTGAGTGAGGATGCGGGTGGTACAAAACTAGGATCCGCCAAATAAGCTGCTCTTTCTGTTGCTGGTATTGGCACTTTAACCATGGCAATTGGTGAAGCTGTTCCAACAGCATTTAAGTATCCGACAAAATGTGTGTTAAGCATATCAAAATGACCATTTATACCATTTATATATGCTGCTCTTGCATTTGTAACATCACCTTTAAGAAAATAAGCTTCTGCACGCATAAATTGCATTTCGCTATAAGTCATTATGGGAAACTTACTATCATTTCGAAAGAATGTTCTTGCACCTGAATCTAAACCTAGAGCTGGACCAGAAGTTTGTGATAATACTCCCCAAAGACTTGGAACCCTTCTATCACTAGCAACAGGAGTAGATGCATTATCAGCAAACTGACCAGAAGTAATACCATTATAAGTACCATTAGGAGAAGGGCGGAACATATACCTAACCCTTGGATCGTTGGTCACATTTCCATAAACTAACCCAGGTGTTGTAGCACTTCCTGTAAGCATGTTCATTTGAAATTGTGATACCCTAAATTGTGCTAAGTTATTCCTACGTGGACCAAAAAAGTTTTGTGCAGTTGCATCGGGAAAAGCAATATTAAATTCTATCATTGCATCATCATTTGTAGATGCCATAGCCAAATTTGTATATTTAATTACACTATCTGCTTCTTTAGCAACATAACTACCTTTTTTAGAATAACGATGGTATATTCTTGCTTTAATACCATTAACAAATCTTAACCATCTATTTTGATTTCCTTTAAAAAAATAAAGATCCCCTTCTGCCAGAGTAGATGATGGCATACTTGCAGCTTTTTCCCAATTTACCAATGCTGAATCACAATACTTCAAAGCATATTCGTAAGCCACATTTTGATTATCATATTCAAAAGATAATCTACCTTTTTCAAAAGCTTGCCTTACTGGCATTTCTCCATGCACATCTGCAAGAGTAACCCAGCTCCAAGCATTTAACGTAAATGCTGCAGCTATGTAATCATATTTACCTGTTATTCTACTGGAATCAATCATATCAATAATGTTATACCCCATATTCCAGTAGTGCATTCTCCATATATCACCACTCACATCACTTCCTGCGTTATAGCCATGGCGTTCTGCATTAAAAAATCCTCCATTCAAAGTTCCTGCATTAGGAATTTGTGAGAAGTTTTGTGAGTAATACCCAAGATATCTAGCATCGAAGGCAATACCTCTATGCATACCAGAAATACAAGATTGCAGTACCAGCTCTGGCTTTGCATAAGTTGGTAGATTTGGGTTCTTATAAGCATCATCCAAGTATTTTTTACATGAACTTGTTATTGCTACAACTGCTATTAAAAATATTATTGTCTTTTTCATTTTTAATGATTTTATTTATCTTTTCCGTTTTTGAATGAAATTCTTAAGCCTGTGTTTATACCTATTGGTGTGGCAGTACCTCCAAGGTCTATTGCAAATGCACCTACCCCACCAGATGCTGGTGTAGTTCCGTTAGATGCTGGATCTGGCCCTGAATAATTAGTAATGATAAATAAATCAGTACCAGTAACAAAAAAACTTGCAGATGAAAAAATCCTTAGCGTATTTAACACTTTTTTGCCGAAGTTATAGCTTAATGTTACATCTCTAAGGCGCAACCAATTCACATCTTTTTCAACAAAATCAACCGCATAAGTTCTAAACTGATAATAATCATTTTGGAAATATGGATTTATTGTAATGGTATTTCTAGTAGGTGTTGCACTATTTTGAAGCCCATCTTGTAAAACGCCAGGTATAATTCTTGGTGTTTCTCTATCCAACGTTCTTTTACTTAATCCATTTATCACCAATTGCTGCTCTGTTCCATTTAACACATCTCCTCCTTGTTTCCAGTCAAGCGTGAAAGATAATTTCAACCCTTTGTAGTTAAAACTATTCGTAATACCCATAGAAAAATCAGGGTTTCGATCTCCGATTTTTACATAGTTTGGGTCAGATAAAGGATATCCATTCGAAGGGTCTATTAAAATATCTCCTTTATCATTTCTTAAATAATTTTGTCCTCCAATGGTTGTTGTTGGCTGCCCTCTGTACAAACTAGCTCTAAATCCAACAAGCCATGAATCAGAATTATAAAATTCAGGTAATGGTAGTCTTGTTACCTTATTCCTCATTGTATTAAAATTAAATGAAGTATTCCATCCGATTTTTTTATTCTTAATCCAATCAATTCCCAAAGTTGCCTCTATTCCCTCGTTGTATAAATCTGCAATATTTGAAGTGTAGAGAATAAAGCCTGTGGCATAACTTGGTCTTGCATTTGCTGCAATAGAATTATTGATTTCTGTTCTATAAACTGCTACATCTAATTTAACCCTATTTTTTAAAAATTTCAATTCTGTTCCTAATTCAACTGTACTTTGTTGTTCAGGAAATAAATCTGGATTATTTGCTCCAAAACCATATGCATTACCATAACCATTGGTGCTACTAATTGCATTTGTATAAACCGATTGATTGGCATAAGGGAATGATCTTTTTCCAGTTTTTGCATAAGACGCTCTTAATCTTCCTAAAGTTAGAATATTATTTTTTCGAATTAATTCACTAAAAACAAAACTAGTATTTATTGAAGGATAAAAATAAGAGCGTTTATCTTTAGGAAACTCTGCCAACCAATCATTACGACCTGTGGCAGTAAAATAAAGGAAATCTTTGTATGCAATCGTTAATTCAGAAAACACTCCAATACTCCGTTGTAGTGTTAGTGTATCTCTACCCTGTGTTCTACTATTAAGCCTCTTTAGCGTTGAAGTATAACCATTTATTTGTACTTCTTTTGGAATAAGGTTTCTTGCTGCATCGTAAACACTATCACCAAAAGTTGCAAAAGTTGTTGTAGTTCTATCGTCAAAAGATTGACCAACTAATAATTTAAAATTAAATTTTCCAAATGTTTTTTTTGCCGTAACTAAAAGGTTAGAGTTGTAGGATTGAAAATTACTTCTATACTCTTCTATCCTTCCACCAACGGAGAAAAAATTAAAAGATTCTCTGTCATAAATGTAAGCCCCTCTTTGCGAATATGCATCCGCAGCTAATCTTAAATCAACATTTAACCAATCGTTTGCTTTATAAGTTAAATTTGTATTGAAAGTAATACGATTGGTCACATCAAAATTTTTATTCCGAGTAACTTCAAAATATGGATTATTTAGTTCTGCATTGTTATCAACACCCGCTGTTTTAGAAATAATTCTTCTATTTCCAGATATATTCTGCCATTTCCTAGCATCATCATCTAAAGGCCAGCTTAACAAACTTAAATAATAACCACCAGTCCCCCTGAAAGCTTTTCTGTTGTACTGGTTGTAAAAAGCTGCTGTAGTAGATATCTCAATTTTTTTAGAAGGCTTTGTAGTAACTGTAAAGCGAGCATTTATTTTTTCATTTCCTGAATTTGGTATTACACCTTCTTGATTATAATAAGAAAAATTAGCTCTTATTCCTGTATTATTAAAACCACCTTCTAGGGTAAGATTGTGTTTATAAGATTTTCCAACATTAAAAAAATTCCTAGCATTATCATAGAATTTTGTACCATCCGCATATTTAGGGCCAAAAAAGGAACGAGTGGTATTTACAGGGCTACCATTAAAACCATTGTCATATACTTTTTGAACATCATGAAATCTTGTAATTTGCTCCCAACGAAAATTATTGTCATAAGATATTTTAAGCTTTTGTGCTTTTGCTTTTTTTGTGGTAATAATGATTGCCCCATTACCTGCTTCTACTCCATACAAAGCAGCCCCCTCAGGCCCCTTCAATATTGTAATACTTTCTATATCCTCTGGGTTTATATCTGCTGCTCTATTTGTATAGTCATTGCTTCTATTTGGCCCATCACTTCCCAATCTACTTTGGCTAAAAACATTATTATTTAAGGGTACACCATCCAAAATTATGAGTGCACTATTATCTCCACCAATAGAATTAAATCCACGTAGTACAATCTGCGCAGATGACCCTGGAGCACCGCTTGTAGTATTTACAGTAAGCCCTGCAACTTTCCCCTGCAACGCATTCGCAAAATTATCTCTTTGGGTTTCAGCAATAGCCTCTCCTGTTACATTTTGAGCGGCATGCCCAACAGATCGATTGTCCTTTTTAATACCATATGCTGTGACAATAACTTCTCCTAACTGCTTTTGTACCCTTGCTAATTTAATATTTACTTTGGCATCGCTTCCTCCCACCACAATTTCTTGCCGGGCGAAATCAACATATGTAAATTGAAGTATTTGACCCTTTTGTGCGGTAATAGCGTAATAACCTACTTCATTTGTTTTGGTTGCGGTCTTTGTACCCTTTACAGTTACGGTTACATTTCGCATCGGTTCATTATCATCATCCCCTATAACAACACCCGATATCGTCGTATTTTGGCTGAAAACACTACTACTTATAAAAAGTAGTGCCGGGCAAAATAAAATTCGCATTAGTTTTCTCATATAGTTTTGTTTTCTTTTGTGTAATGGTAGTTTGATGGTTTTGTACAAAAAAGTCAATATTTTCTTAATGTATTATTTCAAATTTTCTGATTATCCAAAATATTAATACTTAATAATAGCAGTAGCAATAAGCTGACTTTTATATGACAATTCAAATTACAACTAAAATTACTTAAATGCCAAATAAATGTTAACTTTTATTTAAAAGGAAAAATACAAATAATATTTTTCTGCATTCTTTGGATTCTAACTTTCGAAAAATTATGGAAATTTATTAGTCTTTGATATGTTGGTGTAATACAAACACTTTCTACCACATTTCTTTGAAATTACTATATTTATATCCCAAACAAAAACAACATGGACAACAACGACATCCTTAAAAAACTTCGTGTAGCGCTTTCGCTGCGCAACGATGATATCATAGAAATACTTTCCTTGGTAGATTTTGAAATTACCAAAGGGGCTTTGGGTGATTTTTTCCGTAACCCAGATCATCCTGGGTATGTAGAAGCAAAAGACCAAGTGCTGCGCAATTTCTTAAACGGACTTATCATTTACAAAAGAGGAAAATTGGAAGACCCAAAGGAGAAATTGTAGATGATGGATGTGAGATGTAAGATGTAAGATTTTAGATGTAAGATTTTAGATTATTGGCTTTGTAAAAATTAAATTTAATTACATCTACCAATATTCTATAACTCGACCAAGCTTAGGTTAGAAAAATAAAAATTGAAGTTAGTTTAATATAAATGTATTTGACTATTCATCTACCAAAATAAATTAATGGCTACTAAGTACAATATACCTTTATGGAAATCTTCTCCTTTTGTAAGGTTATTGCTGCCACTTCTTGTAGGCATCCTTTTTCAATGGTATGTACAAATTCCCATACTCGTTTCTGCTTCGCTCACCCTTATTCTTCTATCATTCTATTTTTTATTTTACTTACTGCCTATTGATTTTAGGTATAAGTACCAATGGGTACAAGGGCTTACCATAAACCTACTTGTTTTTTTTATTGGCATAATACTCACTTGGGGTAAAGATAGTAGGAATGATAAAAATTGGTATGGTAACTATTATACCGATAGTAGTTCGCTTGTAATAAAAATAAACGAGCCTCCCATAGAAAAAGAAAAATCATTTAAAGCAGAAGGGAATATTGAAGAAATTATTACCAATGGCTTACATAAAAAAGTAAGCGGGAAAATTTTAATATATTTTTCTAAAGGAGACTCTATCACCATTCCAACATATGCTGATAAAATTTTAATAACCGGAGGACTACAACAGATAAAAAATGCGGGAAATCCCGGTGGTTTTAATTACAGCCGTTACATGACTTTTCAGCAAACGATTCATCAAGTTTATTTAAAAAAAGGAAATTATTTTTTATTAAACGAGCATGCTAAAAACCCAATTTATTCATTTATTTTTTGGGCAAGAGCAGCCACCATACGTACTTTAAAAAAATATGTGCATGGTGATAATAAAGTAACTGGTATAACTGAAGCTTTACTTATTGGCTACAAGGAAGACTTAGATAAAGACGTGGTACAGGCATACAGCAATACAGGCGTGGTGCACATCATAGCCATATCTGGCATGCACTTAGGGTTAATTTATATAGGCCTTGTATGGTTGTTTTCTCGCTTACCCTATGTAAAACGTTCTGCCCTCACAAGGGTAATCCTGATACTTACTTGCCTTTGGCTTTTTAGTTTAATAACGGGCGCATCGGCATCTGTACTTAGAAGTGCTGTAATGTTCACCTGCATTATTATAGGCAAAGAATTTTTTAAACAAGCTAGCATATATAACTCGCTGGCTACTTCTGCATTTTTATTGCTTTGCTACAACCCCTTTTTGTTATGGGATGTTGGTTTTCAACTAAGCTATCTTGCCATTATAGGCATTATCTGGTTGCAAAAACCTATTCAAGATTTACTATACAGCAAGTACAAAGTTTTACAATATTTATGGCAAATGTGTTCTATCACTATAGCAGCGCAAATACTTACATTGCCCATTTGCATTTATTATTTTCATCAAATACCTACTACATTTCTTTTTACCAATCTTATTTGTGTGCCGCTCTCTTCATTAATTTTATTTTCAGAAGTTGGTTTATTACTGTTCTCTTTTTTCCCTGCATTGGCAACCGTTATTGGTAAATTTATTTATGTACTCACATGGATTATGAATGCCATCATTGATTTTTTTAATACGCTTCCGCTATCACTTATTGATAAAATTTATGCAACACCGTTTACAACATGGGTATTGTATGCATTTGTATTTTTATTGTGTGCCAGCTTGCTTAGAAGAAATAAGCAATTATTAAAAATAGCTTTGGGAAGTTTATTGTTGTTTGTAGCAACCTGGTCATATGGAAAAATAAAATTGCAACAACAAAAGAAAATGATTGTTTACAATGTAAGCAGGCATACCGCTATCGATTTCATCTCAAACAATAAATACTGGTTTTACGGCGATGATGCATTTAAACAAAACGGCGCATTACAAAACTTCAATTTGAAACCGGCAAGGGTTTCATTGCAAGTAAGAGAAAGCAAAGACAGCTTAGCAATATTGAAAAATGCAGGAAAAATATGGCAGTTTTATGATAAAAAAATAATGATAATAGATAATGTGGTAAACTACGAGCCGCTCACACAAAAAATGAAAATAGATGTATTGATTATTTGCAAAAAGCCAAAAATAAACATCTCGGATATTACAAACGCTGTAATGCCCACCACTATTGTATTTGACGCTTCTAACAGCCTGTGGAAAATTGCACAATGGAAAAAAGAATGTGAAGAACTACATTTGCAATACTTTATTACAGGAGAGCAAGGCGCTTTTGTGTTGGATGCCAACTAGCATTTCCTTTGGTAAGGTTAATTTATTTTAAAACATCTTACCGACCCTGCCTTTGCCGGCAGGCAGGTTTTTAGCAAAAAAACCATGCAAAAGAAAATTCAATCGGCTCTTATCTCTGTTTTTTACAAAGATGGATTAGAAGCAATCATTCATTCCTTACATAATCTTGGCATAACCATTTACAGTACCGGGGGCACACAAGATTTTATTGAAAAACTTGGGGTGCCATGTATTCCTGTAGAAAACTTAACTTCCTACCCTTCCATACTTGGAGGCAGGGTAAAAACATTGCATCCAAAAGTATTTGGAGGTATTTTAGGTAAAAGAAATGATGTTATACATGTGGCAGAAATGAAAGAACATGCCATACCCGAAATAGATTTAGTAATAGTTGACTTATACCCATTTGAAGAAACGGTGGCAGCCTCCCTCCAACTCCCTTCAGAGGGGGGAGAGCAAGCAATTATAGAAAAGATAGATATTGGTGGCCCAAGTATGATACGTGCAGCAGCAAAAAACCATGCAGATGTAGTGGTAATAGCAGCCAAAAAAGATTATGCATTGTTAGAGCAATTATTAAAAGATCAACAAGGCGAAACAAGTTTAGAACAAAGAAGAACCTTTGCCATAAAAGCATTTGATGTATGCACCCATTATGACAATGCCATATCTGCTTATTTTAATGGGCTTGATGTTTCTACTCCTTTCAATAAAGAAAATCGTTCATTACGCTATGGAGAAAATCCACACCAATCGGCAGGATTTTATGGTGACCTAAACGAAATATTTACACAATTACATGGCAAAGAATTATCGTATAACAATTTAGTAGATGTAGATGCAGCGATACAAATCATAAAAGAAGCCGATTTCTCAAAGGGTTCGCAAGTCCCCTCCTTCGGAGGGGATTTAGGGGAGGCTGTATTTTGTATCATAAAGCACACCAATGTATGTGGTGCCGCCATTAGAGAAAACGTATCTGCTGCTTGGCAAGCTGCATTGGCAGGTGATCCAGAAAGTGCTTTTGGTGGCGTATTGGTTTGCAATGCAGAAATAGATGAAGCTACCGCCAATGCTATTAACGAAATATTTTTTGAAGTGTTAATAGCTCCATCATTTAATGAAGATGCGTTGATTATTTTGAAACAAAAGAAAAACCGGATATTGCTTAAAGCACTAAAATATCCAGAACAAAAATTACAAACAAAATCATTGCTTAATGGTACACTTTTGCAACAAACCGATGAAGGAAATTATGCTGAGTGGAAAGAAGTAGGCGGAAGAGAAACAACAGCAACCGAAAAAAAATCATTGGCTTTTGCTAATATTATATGCAAGCATTTAAAAAGCAATGCCATTGCATTGGTAAAAGACAATCAACTAATAGGCAAAGGTTGTGGGCAAACAAGCCGAATAGATGCCTTAAGAAATGCCATTGACAAAGCAAAACAATTTGGTGCAGATACAACAGGTGCTGCACTTGCAAGCGATGCGTTTTTTCCTTTCGATGATTGTGTACGTATAGCACACACGGCAGGCATAGATGCATTCATACAGCCAGGCGGCTCTATGAGAGACAACGACAGCATTGAATATTGTAAAGTAAATGGCTTAGCCATGGTGATGACAGGTACTAGACATTTTAAACATTAATAACTTGCAACTATCATCTAAAGCAAAAGGATATTTTGCACTTTTTATAACAAGTATTGTTTGGGGTACTACATGGGTTGTGAGCAAAGTGGGCGTATCAGAAGTACCTGCCTTGCAAATGGCCTACATGCGACAGTTTATAGGCGGTACTATATTCGTGTCGTTCTTCCTTTTCTATAAAAAAATTCCACTGCCAAGTTTTAGGCAATTTCGTTGGCTATTCATCATGTCTATCATACTATTTGTATCTGCAAATGGATTAAGTACATGGGGCATACAATACATACCCGCAGGATTGGGAGCGCTTATTGGAGCCCTCTACCCGCTCTGTGTAGTTATAATAGAAAAAGTATTTTTTAAAAGTAAGCGAATGACAGTGCTTACTTTTATTGGCCTTTTCTTAGGCATAAGCGGCATTGCCATAGTATTTTATGAGAATGCTTTTCACACAACAGGGCCATCATTTCTTTTTGGTATTTTTCTATCCGTTGTTGCTATGCTCTCATGGAGTGTAGGTACAATATTAATAGCAAGAAATAAGGTAGAAATAAATCCTTACTATGGCGTTGGTTGGCAAATGCTTATTGGTAGTGTGTTGTTGTTTATAATTGCAGAAACAAGTTTGCCGGTTGTTGCCTTTAAAAATATGTCGCTTACATTTTGGCTTGCCTTGGCATATTTGATAATTATGGGTTCGCTCATTGCTTTTATAGCTTTTATATACAGCTTAAAAAAATTACCGCCAGCTATTTCTTCTTTGTATGCATACATAAACCCGCTGGTGGCAATGATTTGCGGGTACTTTTTTTTAAATGAAAAACTGAGTAGTTATATACTTTGGGGATCCTTGGTTACCCTTACAGGTGTATTTTTGGTAAACTATTCTGTAAAAAAAGCGGGTAAAATTATTCTTGAACCTGAGATATAAAATCCTTATATAAATTACTCCACCCCATAAATTTTTTATCTACCCCTAAAAAGTTATTGTGAAAAATGGTGATTAGTGTTCCATTAATTAGTTTGCAGTATTTGTAATAATGCATCAATTCATCTACCGATTCTTTTACTGATAATTTTTGTTCATAAAAACAATTTGCATCCATAAAACAAAAAGGATGCATACGAAGCTTGGTGATTTTATCAGTGGATAAATCGTACCATAAAAAGGAAGATGCCACCGATGCCCGAAATCCATTGATACTACCATATCCCATACTGTAATCATCCATGATGCCAGTTTCAATAAGGTACTGGAATGTTTCTGGCATGGTACATTTGATATAATGCTGCCTAGATGATTTTATGCTTTTACTGGATATGTTTTCCAATACTGCTTTTTCATCCTTCAATATTTCTATCGCATCATTGCTCTTCCAAGAAGGATGAAGCCCAATGTCATATTTTTCCGCATGCGCTTTTATCAATAACTGCATAGCTTCATTATCTGGCAATATATTTTTATCATACATTCCATTTTCTGTTGCTACTAAAAAAAAGTACAATGGTTTTACATAATATTGCTGGTGTATCCCATGTAAAAAATCATAACTGTCAAATGGGTCATCGCTCAAGCCGAGCAGCGCTGAAAGTCTACCTATGGAAGGGCTTTTCAAAAATCCACCCGCATTTCTTAAAAGCCCTTTTTCTTTGTAGGACCATGCCATATCAATATCGTAAGTAGGCAAAAAATTAAATGGCTTTTGTTTAAAAATAATAGTAGGGAAATGTTGTTGTAAAATTTCCTTAAAATGAGCCAGCCAAATATTTACCAAAGGAATATTTAAAAAATCTTCTTTATATGCTATTGAATTTTCATGCGCATATCTGCCATACATATCCAAACGATGTGGAAGATATTCTTCATATCGGGTTATCAAATAAAAAGTTGCAGCAAAAACATCAAATGGATAATGCGCATTTTCTTTCTTAAAAAATGCTTTATGTTCTTTATGAACAAAACAATTTACATCTTGCTCACTAATTCCTGTTTCAAATAGTATTGAATGTGGTTTAATTTGGAAAATTTCTTCTAAAAAAATATCGCTGTAATTAATTTTAAATCCATCATAGTCATTAAAATTCACTTCATCAATAGTAAGCGTATAGGATGTACCCAATACTTCTTCAAAAATAAATTTGCAGATGTATTGTAAGCGAGTGGTAGATTGTGGGGTATAAATCAGAAGCATACAATTTAATATTTTAGAGGTTTTTGTTTAGTATGCCTTGTTCTGATAATCCTTACAACCTTTTCATCAAAATAAAAAGAAACCCTAATGCCATATATTTCAAATGCCCTAAAACTACCTTTTGTATTCCCTATTTTGTATTTATCCCGTCTATAATATTCTGGATGCGTAATTGCGTATTTTACCTTTTTCAATACTTCAAAGGCGACCTTCTCTGCATTTTGAATTGAATCTTTTTCAATAAAATCAAGAATTTTTTCAAAACTTTTTGTAGCCCTCTTAGACCATATTAGGTTTCTCATATCTTTTCTTGATTATTGACTCTACTTCACTTTGAGTATAAAATTCGTCATTATCAATTTCTGCCATAGCCTCCTCCAATTCTTTATTGTATTCAGCAATATCTAAATCCTCCTCTTTGGGTATCCTATTATACGTTTTAAAAAAAGCGAATACCGCAGCAACAATATCATCGGTGCTATTGTCAATGTATTGATGCAATTTTTCCCTTATTTCTATTGTACCCATAAAAATAAATTTACGATTATTATTTAATTTTATTTCGCTCTTTCCACATTTCATTAAAAGTCTTCTTACTAAAATTTAAATCACTTCTATGCTTTGTCCAACCTTTAAAAATACCATTTACCACTTTATTCTTAAGCGGACCATTACCCATATTCATCATTCCACGATGCAAGCTGGCAAATTTCCAAATTTTCCATGCTGCTTTTTCGGCAAAACTCACCATCCCTTCCTCTACAGCTTCTTTTCTATTGTCCAACAACAATTCGTGTAAGTTTATTTTTACCGCACATACCTCGGTGCAATTACCACAAAGAGAAGATGCATGGCTTAGGTGTTTAAAATCTTCCATGCCCTGTAAGTTGGGCGTAATAACGCTTCCAATGGGCCCGCTATAGGTTGTACCATAACTAAAACCACCAATATTCTTATACACAGGGCAAGCATTCAAGCAAGCCCCACAACGAATACAATACAAACTTTCTCTTTGTTTTGGGTTTTTTAAAATATTTGTACGGCCGTTATCTAGGAGTATCACGTACATATCTTCGGGGCCATCGTTTTCATTTGCTTGCCTAGGGCCTGCAATAATGCTGTTGTACACGGTTATTTTTTGCCCTGTACCAAACGTACTTAGCAATGGCCAAAACAACCCTAGATCTGTAAGCGATGGAATTACTTTTTCTATACCCACAATAGCAATATGCGTTTTTGGGAATGCACAGCTCAATCTACCATTACCTTCATTTTCTGTAACGGCTATTGCACCAATATCGCTTATGATAAAATTGGCACCGGTTACTCCTACTTCTGCGGCTACATATTTTTCTCTTAAAATTTCCCTTGCCTTTAGGGTAAGTTGCTCAGGTGTAAAATCGATGGGCGTACCCAATTTTTCATGAAATAATTTTGCAACATCTTCTTTGCTCTTGTGCATGGCTGGTGTTACAATATGATAAGCCGTTTCTCCATCAAGCTGTTGTATGTATTCTCCCAAATCTGTCTCTATACTCTCTATACCGTTTTTTTCTAGGCTATCATTTAAGTGAATTTCTTCTGTAACCATGCTCTTGCTCTTCACCAATGTTTTGCAATTCTTGGTTTCACATATCTTCAGAATTTCTGCCATTGCTTGTTCGGCCGTTTCTGCCCAAATAACTTTTCCGCCACGTTTGGTAAAATTAAGTTCAAATTCTTCTAATTGTTGATCCAATGTTTCAATGGCTCTCCATTTGGTATTTTTTGCCCGCTCCCTTGCCAAGTGTTCATCTGCAAATTGCTCTTTTCCCTTTGGCACTACTGCATTGTATCTGCCAATATTGAAATTAATCTTTTGCCTATGCGGCATATCCACGGCTTTTAGGCTACTTTTTTCTATAAATAATGCTGAGTTTGCAGACATAGCTGAATGTTTTATTTTTAAAAAACCAACGTAGTTTTAATACCAGTAGTTTTTTATTATCAATTTATTTAATTACGTCCAATTCCTTCCCCACTTTTACAAAGGCCTCAATTGCTTTATCCAAATGCGCTTGCTCATGCGCTGCACTTAGCTGTACACGTATGCGAGCTTGCCCCTTTGCCACCACAGGAAAAAAGAAACCAATAACATAAATTCCTTCATCCAATAATTTGGCGGCAAAGTTTTGTGCAATCACGGCATCATACAACATGATGGGCACTATTGGATGCTCGCCAGGCTTAATATCAAAACCAGCAGCAGTCATTTTTTCTCTAAAATAGATTGTATTGTATTCCAATTTATCTCTTAGCTCAGTTGTTTCTGTAAGTAAATCCAACACAGCAATAGAAGCGCCTACAATACTTGGTGCTAGGGTATTTGAGAAAAGATATGGCCTACTACGCTGGCGCAACATTTCTATAATTTCCTTCTTTCCACTCGTAAAACCGCCGCTAGCTCCACCCAATGCTTTACCCAATGTACCAGTAATAATATCTATTTGGCCTACTACATTTCTATGCTCATGTGTTCCCCTTCCTGTTTTTCCCAAAAAGCCTGAAGAATGGCATTCATCTATCATCACAATGGCGTCGTATTTATCTGCTAGCTCACAAATTTTATCAAGTTGTGCTATCGTACCATCCATGCTAAACGAGCCATCTGTTACAATAATACGGCTACGCAATGCGGCAGATTCTTTTAGTTTTTCTTCTAGATCTTGCATATTGTTGTGCTCGTACCTATACCGCTGGGCCTTACATAAGCGTACACCATCTATAATACTTGCATGATTTAATGAATCACTAATAATAGCATCTTGCTCATTAAACAATGGCTCAAACAAGCCGCCATTAGCATCAAATGCAGCAGCATATAAAATGGTATCTTCTGTACCCAAAAATGCAGAAATTTTTTGCTCTAGTTCTTTATGAATGTCCTGCGTACCGCAAATAAAGCGAACGCTACTCATACCAAAACCACGTTCATCTATGTATTTTTTGGCTGCTTCCAATACTTTTGGGTGTGCAGATAAACCGAGGTAATTGTTTGCACAAAAATTTAAAACTTGTTTACCATTTACGGTTATTTCAGCCCCTTGCGGACTGCTTATTACTCTTTCGGTTTTAAACAAACCCGCCTCCTTAATTTCAGCTATTTCTTCACCTATTCGTTGTGCAAATGCGTTATTCATATTGTTGTTTTTTACTTTGCAAAAGTAATGCTTTTGAAGGTTGGAATACAGGTCTCTTAGTGTCTTTTATCTTACATCTCAAATCTTGTATCTAGTATCTAGTTTGGGGCTTTCGGCCAAAACCAATGGGCATCATTTGTCCGCCGCCCGCCTACAATGTTTTGCTCAAAGACAGGCAATCCCGCACTTATTGCGGGATCGGCTAAGCGAGCGCACGTGTCCCGTACATTTATGTCGGGAGCCGGTGGGCCATATATCTAATGTGAACAATACGTCGAAAACTAAATAAAATTATAGCATTGTTTTATAAAGGAATTAAAAGTGCTACCAATACCTTTATCAGGTTATAACGTCACTTTCTTTTTATCTTATCAGCAAATATCTTTCTTGCTTCATGTTCTTCATCACCTTCAAAAGCCTCTTTTGGTATGATGAAAAAAGAACGTGGGTTAAAGTATAAGTGAAAAAAATGGGGACTTTCCATCCATGTACTAAAATTATTCCAATCCCAACCTTTGTGGCCTCGGTCGTTTTCAATGGCAAATTGTTCGGGGCCTAGCACTGCCCTAAACGAATCTTTAAAAGTAGCAGATTGCCTGTAAATTATTTGTGGAAGCATATACCAAAAAAGAATCATTAAAAAGAACCACAAAAAAGAACTTATCAAAAATGCAAGTGGACTTATCTTTTTAAAGAAAAACAATGCTGCAGCAGCTACGGCAAATAAATTTACCACTACCATCATTATTTTTATTTCGGGCCTACTCAAAAAATGGTAACGCAATGCCTGTATAACTTTAGGCTTGTTGTAAGTAAACATGGTAGATGTCATATGGCAAAGATACGGGGCATACAATTCTTCTCATAATTAGAAACAAATTCTTTTTGATAACCCAACATTCACCAAACCTTTTAAACTTCTTAAACCTCTTAAACTTCTTAAACCCCCTCAACCTCTTAAACTTCTTAAACTTCTTGAACCTCTTAAACCTTTTAAAATTCTTGAACCTTTATTCCCCTACCCTCAACTCTCTATTCCCCACACTCCAAGTACCCAAAACCTGCCCCTTTAACCCAATAAAATCTACTTTCAATACCCTATTATTTTTATCGCCGCCAACAGATATTTTTCCAAAGTTTTGTTCCTCTACCAGTGTACCCGCTATTCTATTTGGATGATTTTTTTCTGGACCGCTTGGTTTACTAATACCAGCTGTGTAGGGAGAAATAGTAACATCGTACAATGGATAAAAATTTGGTTGCTCCACTTTTATCACTTCGCTGTGGTGCCTATCTCCTGAGAAAAATACAACACCATTTATTTTATGTGATCTTATAAAATTCAATAATTCGTTGTACTCATAACTGTACTTCTGCATGGTTTCATATTTGTTTAGCGGATTCATTACTTGGCTACCTACCACAATAATTTTAAAAGTAGCTTTGCTAAACAACAACGAATTTTTTAACCATTCCATTTGCATTGGCCCAAAAAAATGTTTATCTATAGATGGCATTCCATTCACACTATCTGGCATTTTATCTTCACTTCTAAAATACCTATCATCTGTAAGAAACAAATCTACATCGCTGTAACTTATTTTTGTATATATGCCTTTTTCATCTTCTCCATAACTGGGATTGAGCGAATAATTCTTAAATACATCCCTGCTTTCATTTTTAAAAATATAACTCTTGCCTGCATCATTGGGTCCATAATCGTGGTCGTCCCATACGGCATATTGCGGCATTGCTGCCATAAATTTTTGCAATACTTTATAGGAGCGATCGTGCGATGCTCGGTAGTTTAATCCCCATGCCGATTCAAAGTCCACTTCCCGTGTGTACCAATTGTCGCCCATCCATACATGAAAGGCTGCGGGTGTATTTGCCATTGTTTCAAAAATAGAGGAGTCGCTGCCATAAGGCTTTCCAGGTCTGTCGAATATTGGCTCATTAAAGTAAGCACAGCTACCAGCAAGGAAACTAAAATCAGGTGCAGGTTTTCTCCATTGCCACAAATCTTGGGTGGCAAATTTTGTTGAAAAGCCAGTAGTTACTTCTTTATCGTCTATAAACAAGCTGTAATTGTACGTTGTATTAAAATCCAATCCATTTAATTCAATTTTCAGCGGATTAAAATCTTTGCCTAATGCTCCTTTAAAAATTTTTACATATACTTTTTTAGAATTGTTGCTAGCATAATATTTTACAGAAACTTTTTTTACCTCGGGAGATACTTCTGCCCAAATGGTAGCCATACGCAAGCCTATATTGCCTGCCCAAGGGCCACTTACCAGTTTATTTTGTTGTGCAAATAAAATACTGGTTGAAAAAACAAATAGAAAAAAAAATGCATTGCGCTTCATAAAAAATATTTGTACAAAAATAATGAATCACAAATTTAGAGTAGAATATCTTGCAAATAGGGTTGTCAACCTTTCTACGATACATTTATTCGGAAATTTCCAATAAAGGTTGACAACCCTTGCTACATTTTTAAATACAGTACCCTATTGTAACTTCTGGTTATTTATATGCCTATCGGCATCTCTATTGGTTTTTTTCTCAAAGTTTTTTTGCAAGGCTTCGGTAAGATTAACACCAGTTTGGTTTGCAAGGCAAATGAGTACCCACAATATATCTGCCATTTCATCCCCTAAATCTTTTCCCTTATCTGTCTCTTTAAATGATTGTTCGCCATATGTTCTCACCATTAAACGAGATAACTCTCCCACTTCCTCCATTAAAATACCAAGGTTGGTAAGTTCTCCAAAATATTTTACGCCGTAGGTTTTTATCCATTCATCTACTTTTTGTTGTGCTTGGGAGATTTCCATAATGATGATTTTTTATTTTTACACGAATTATTTTTACACGAATTATTTTTACACGAATTATTTTTACACGAATTATTTTTACACGAATTATTTTTACACGAATTATTCTAATTGCACGGATTACACGAATTATTTTTACACGAATTATTCTAATTGCACGGATTACACGAATTATTTTTACACGAATCTGTTAGAATATAACTCTTTTCCAAGTCAATGAGCGCTCTCCAAAATTAATAACCATACCTAATTTTAATCCAGAAACAGCAAGGTAGCTTAAGGTTTGTGCCAAATGAGCTTCTACAATAAATGATGCAGATTTTACTTCTATTATTATTGAGCCGAAAACTACAAAATCAGCATAGTAAGGGTTTTTTAAAATTTTATCTTTATACTTAACAACATACTTCTTTTCTCTTTCAAAATAAATATCTTGTTCTATAAAATCAATTTCCATGGCATCTTTATAGTTAATTTCTTTCAAACCCATTCCCAATGTTTTATGTATCTCCATACAAATTCCTACTATTTTAAAAGATTCCTCCTTAAATAACAAATCTGCCATAAAAATCAGTTAATATTAATGTAATCTGTTTTAATTCGTGTAATTCGTGTAATCTGTTTTAATTCGTGTTCCTTTAATCCGTGTAATTCGTGTAATCTGTTTTAATTCGTGTTCCTTTAATTAGTGTCCTAGTCTTTGCTCTTTGTATCAATAATTATAGTCAGCGGGCCATCGTTTACCAAGCTCACTTTCATATCTGCTCCAAATATTCCGGTGGCAATTTTTTTTGCCAAATCAATTTCCAATTGGTTAATAAATTTTTCATACAAAGGAATGGCCGTATCTGGCTTTGCCGCTTTTAAATACGACGGCCTATTCCCTTTTTTGGTAGATGCTTGTAGTGTAAATTGGCTCACCAATAAAATTTCTCCATCAATATCTTTTACAGATAAATTGGGCACTTTATTTTCATCATCAAAAATTCGGAGGTTTATTATTTTGTTACTAAGCCATTCAATATCTTCATTGGTATCTGCATCTTCTATACCTACAAGCACCAATAATCCATTGTTGATAGTAGAAATGATTTGAGCATCTACTGTTACAGATGCGGAGGAAACTCTTTGTAGGACTGCTTTCAATATTACTTATTTTCTTTTTTCAAAATCTCTTAAATAACTACACCTGCTATATGCCTCTTTGTAAAATGCCGTACTACTGTACTCTTTCTTAAACTGAGGGAAATATTTATTGTTTTTAAACTTTGGCAGATAATCTTTACTGGCTTGGTCATACTGCTCATAATTGCTACCAAAATCTTCATACCTAGGCATTCCTACCACTTTCTGCGAGCATTTGGCCATCATAAACAAACATTTTGCTTTAAAATTTTTATCGGCAGAAGCTTCCATTGCTTTCTTAAACATATCGTGTGCAGCATAGCAGCCATAATATTGTTTTTGAAATTCGGTTGCCCCCTTTGGTATTGCATATCCATCGCTTCCACTTCTGTAATATTGTACTAGTTCCCAAGCATGGCCGTAGTATGTCATATTGTAAAGCCCTGTAGCCATTTTATAATAATGTTTGGCTGCATTGGTTTTATCCGTTTGTGATAAGTTTTCTGTCAGCAGCATTTCTTGCGCAAACAACAATTTGGAGGTTGTTTTTTTCTCTGTTGGCAATCTTTCAATCCTATCATCTAACAACTCTATAAATGCACTTTTAAAAATCGTATCTTTTTTAGATGCTCCCGATTTTTGTAACCATACAATGGCATTCTTATAATCGTAATTGCGCAAGTAAGCTGTTCCTGCAAAATCGGTTACATGGGCTACTGTTATCGAATTGTTTTTTATCAAATAGTTTTCAAAATTACTTGTGGCCTTATTGGTCATTAAAGCATACAATTTTTCTACATCGTTTAAATCTGTTTCGTTGTGCAAAAAATCCAAAGATGCATAGTTGCTTTCATTACTATAAATTTTATCTGCAGCACCTACACACAGTGCTTCTTTATACACATCTCCTTGCGCATGGTATTTTTTTGCCAATGCAACGGTCATTATGTTTCTATAAAACACTTTCCATTGGTTAATATCTGTCCAACCAATTTTCACAGATGGGTCATTGATGGCTTTTTGTTGTAGCCATTTTATAGAAGGCAACATTTTTTCTTCTGCTTGTGCATCTATTTTATTCGTTTCGTTGATAGCAAGCAGCAAATTGGTTAACATCCATTGATCATTCACTTTTTTGGTAAGATTCATTTTTTTTGCATCAGCCAAATACCTATTTGCTTTCTCAAAATCCTTTGTTATTAATGCACTGTATGCTGCTGTGGTTGTATACAATGGAGCATTGCTATTTTGTGCTTCACTCATTTTTATTAAAAGTTTCGTCAATCCTTCTACTGCAACTCTTCCTTCTCTTATCATACTATCTGTAGCATTCTCTTCCCAGCTATAATAAAATAATTTTCCACCTTTTTCCTTATTAAGCAAAGGACTAAAATAAGATGATTCAAATTTATTTATTTCTCTTGCTACAAGTGTTTCTATATTTTTATTATCGGGGTTTAAACTAAAAATTTTTTCAATAGTTTGCGTTTCATTCACAGTACTACCCATTGCAAATAATGACAACATATTGGCTTGCTCCTTTTCATTTTTACAAAGCTTTAGGTATTCGTTTCTATCTACGCCCGCTTCTTTTGCCCAATTAAAACTTATATAATTAGAAACTTTTTTAGCATCTGTACCATTAAACGCTTTACTAAAAAGATATACTGCTTCTTTTTTATTTCCTGTACGATATAAAGCACCTGCCTTTAATGCTAACGCAAGTGGTTTTAAAACACTTTCTGTATTATTTTGGGGAATAAATTCGTCGTAATATTTTATGGCTCCCGCATAGTTTTCGCTGTAATGCGCAAGTCTTATAATTTGATAAGCATATTTGAGTTTAAATAAATCTTTCTTAGCAGCTCCGTATAATTGTAATCCATTTTTTATCAGCTTTTCCATTGCTGCCTTGTCTCTTTTTATTGGATCCCAACTATTGTAATCTCCCGTAACAAAGGGCTCTACTTTTTTGGCATAAGCAATATACCCCAATGCTTCTAGATCTTTTTGCAAAATAAAGTAATTGGTCATACTATTTCGCTTCACACTATCAGCTAATTTTAAAGGCTGCTTCTTTTCTATACTGTTGTATAGATTCGAAATATCTTTTTGGACATATCCCATTACAAAAGCCTTGGCATCTTTTACGGTTACGTTGTCTCCACAGTAAGATTTCCATTCTTCTGCCAATACATCTGTTGTGCTTACCTGCTCTTCTGTGGTATATAAAAATTCGTAGCTAGTATAATAAAAAGGCCTTAATACTTTGTTCTCCGAAATATCTGGATTAAAAAAACTCGTAAAATAATCATACGAATCTACTCCTGGGCCGCAGCCAATTATATTTTGTGGGAAAGAAATTAAAAAACTGCTAATGCATAGCATCATAAATATTTTCCATTTCATGTTTTGTGTATTTTTTTAAAGTTACTGTATCTAAATGATAGAGGGAAACCCGAAGGTTTTTATTTGAAAGTTTTTCACTTATCAACTCCGAAGCTTTTACTACTTGCCCATAATCTGATTGCTCATTTCGCAACAAATCATCTTTTTTAAATTCGTACCCATTGAGCACTGTATCGTTCAATACTATATACTTATTGCCTTTTCTGCTAAAAATATCTTTCGTCAACAAACTATCAGGCAAATTATTTACCAGGCTTTTAAAACGCCCATTACGAAACAATACTTTCCAATCGAATAGCGGAAAAGCCACATCTAAAGGTAAAGGGTAATGTTGCAAATCCCCTATATATTTTTGTAGTTCTTTTGGTTCTAGGATAGAATTATTGGTTTGTATATTTGTCAGATTTCCCATATTGTAACACATGAGCATACCCCGCTTTACGGGTGGTACGCCTGTACTACTTACAAATTTTATTTGGTGTAGCCTTATGGTTACAGAAAAAGGTATACTTTTCTCCAACGCTTGCAATCTATTTAAAATGCTAAAATATTTTTCTTTTGTGGTTGCTGTCCAATCGCAATCTATTTGTATTTCTTGTATATTTTTTAATCCGTTAATAGAAATTATTTTTCTGGTTAGGATCAATATTTTCTCGGCCAATAAGTTTGTTTGCCTAGTATCAATTTTATACATGCATTCATTGGTAATAAAGATGGTAGGTACTATATTCAATTTACTTTTTTGCAGATAAACGCTGTCGCTTACCTGCAATTGAGCAATGGGTATGGTTGTTTTAGTATTTTCATCCCAGTCAACATCAAAAAATTTTAGATAGAGTGTTTTTATTTGCAGCATATCCAATGCTTGCTTTTCTGTGTCAGATAATTTGAAAACAGATTTCCAGTAATAAAACGAATGCTCTACGTTTCTTACATCATGCTTTGGTGCCGTATTACACGAAAAAAGGAATAGAAATAATATGAAAATAGATATACGCAATGAATTAACATTTTTTGCAACAACAAAATTTATAACTATAATTTCTCTGCAATATTAAGTATAACAAAAATGAATCGGGCAATGATTTATTTTCTATTATAGGAAAATGATTTTGTAGATTTATGGCCATCTTCGCTTCTATAAAAGTTGATAAAAGATTTACTGCAGATGGGCTGCGGGCTCTGACGGGTTTAGTACGAAGCGATAGCGTAGTACCGCAGCGAAGCGGAGCCCAAAAGAGCCCGAACTACTGTTGCATTTTGCTTTGAAGCTTAGAGCCCCAAAAATAAACCATACATTCTCATACAACCGTTGATGGGGTTTATGAATCGCTGATAGGGTTTCGCTTTATTTCACCACAAACATTTCGTTCCATCTCGTTGTATATCGTGGGCTGCGCATTTCTACCCGCATCTTCCAATCTCGTTTGGTGCCGCTTGTCGCAAATTTTATCACATCATCCCTCATAGAAAAATTTACATTGTCTATTGCCGCCATTAGCATGCGTTTGCCATTGTCCTTTTCTGGCACAAATAGGTTTGCCTGTATTGTTTCATCTGGCACAAGCCCACTAAGCATTACCCCAGCTTTTTTATATTGCTTTCCTTTTATAAAAATTTTATCTACTACACTTACTGCAGCTTTTATAAGTTCGTTGGTAGCACAGGTGGCTATCGGCAATATGGTATAATGGCTTATCGTATTGCCATGCCTAAAGTGCCCAATATTGGAAGGCTCTTTTGTAACCACAAAAACGGTTAAGGTAGTAGCTGCACTTTTTTGCCTACGCAGTTTTTCTGCAGCACGTGAAGTATAAGTGGCTACTGCTTCTTTTATTTCATCTATACGTCTTACAGATTGCCCAAACATGCGTGTGCATGCAATCATTTTTTTTACGGTAAGTTGTTCGCTGGCCATTTCTATTGCTGGTTCGCCGTTCAGTTCTTTTATCATTCTTGTACCTACTACACCGCCCAAATTTTTATGCGCCCATGGAGCCGTTTTTTTACTAAGGTCAAAGGCGGTATAAACAGCATTCATCTCCTTTAGCTTTTCTGCATATTGCCTACCAATACCCCATACTTCGTTTACGGGCGTGTCTTGTAGGGCTTTGTCTATTTTTTCTTTGGTATCCAATACGACTACGCATTGTGTTTCCAACTTATTTTTTTTTGCTAAATGATTGGCCACTTTACACAATACTTTTGTGGGTGCTACACCTATAGAGACTTTAATACCCGTCCATAACTCTACCACTTCCCTTATGTACAATCCTACTTCAAAAAAATCTCTTTCTTTAAACTCTTTTAGTTCTAAAAATGCTTCATCAACAGAATAAACTTCTACATTTTCTTCGCCCAACATAATGCGCAGTGTTTCCATTACTCGCCAACTAAGGTCGCCATACAAATTATAATTAGATGAAAAAGCACTTACACCATATTTTTCTATAATCGGTTTTGCCATAAAATATGGACCCGCCATGGCTACGCCTAGTTTCTTTGCTTCGTCGGTACGAGACACGATGCAACCATCGTTGTTGCTAAGTACCACAACGGGTTTGTTATCTAAATGCGGCAGAAATAATCTTTCGCAGGAGCAATAAAAACTGTTACAATCTATGATGGCTTTCATGCTGTTGCCGTTAAATTTATTTTTTCCCTGTGCTAAAGCACAGGATTATTCATAAAGTCCCTGCGCTTTAGCACAGGGCTATTCATAAGACGTCCTAACGCCTTTTCGGCAAAAAAGATATTCTCGGTAATACAATCTTATTGGTAAAAAACGCTACAACATCCTCAAAATACAAGTAACCACACCCCATACTTTAAAATCGGTTGTTTCATTTACCTCTATCTTGGCAACCCTTGGCGATTCTGCGGCTAAAAAAAGTTTATTAAACGATTGTTCATATCGCCTTATGAGCATTTCGCCATCTACCACGGCTATTACGATTTTACCGTTGATAGGTTTTATACTTTTATCTACAATCACCACATCATCACTAAAAATACCTGCCGTTATCATACTATTCCCGTTCACCCGCATAAAAAAGGTAGCGGGCTTGTTTTTAATCAATTGTTCGTTGAGGTCTATGCCACGCTCTGCATAATCATCGGCCGCTGCACCAAATCCTGTGGCATTTGCGGTAGCAACATTGTGCTGGGTATAGCGCTTCGTACCTGTATAGCTGCTGCCAAAAAAGTTTTCCACTTCCATAAAAAAATACTTGTTTTACTAAAATATTTAGTAAATTTATGCTAAAATAATTAACTAGAAAAATTAATCTTAAAAATATAGCTATGAAAAATATAGTTATGATACCAGGATACAAAGCGTATGAGTATTTGCTAGTACTCAATCCGCATGAAGACTTACGAAATAAAATCATGCATACGAAACAAGCTTTTTATGAAAAATACAAATCATCTATAGCGTTGTTTAGTAAGCCGCATGTTGCATTGGTAAGTTTTACGCAATACCAAATTACAGAAGAGCGACTTATGAATCGCCTTAAAACAATTGCCATGGGTTTTAAACCTGTAAAAATAGAATTGAGGGACTATGGCAGTTTTCCGGCTCATACCA
Organism: Ferruginibacter sp.; assembly: GCA_031430735.1. Classification (GTDB taxonomy): domain Bacteria; phylum Bacteroidota; class Bacteroidia; order Chitinophagales; family Chitinophagaceae; genus Ferruginibacter. The sequence goes on from JANPCB010000159.1 coordinate 191,158, forward strand.
TATATATAAATGTAGTAAGCAAACTGCCCATACAAAATTTAGTAAAACAAATAAGAACAGAGGCACAAAAGCTCATGAAGTTTGATGATGACCATAAGCCCCATTTTATGTTGGAGCCGTACATTACCATTGCCAGAAAATTACAGCCATGGCAATATGAAAAAGGTTGGTTGGAATTTAGCCATCGGCATTTTACTGGTCGCTTTATTGCAGATGCCATGCTACTGCTAAAACGGCCCGTAGGCGAAATAAAATATGAAATAGCCGCAAGGTTTGCATTTGAAAATTTAGATGTGGGTGTAGCGCAGGGGGCGTTGTTTTGACCTCTCCACCCTCTCCCTTACCCTCTCCGCAAGCGGAGAGGGGGGATCGAAGACCGATTGGAAGATTGATTGGAAGATCGATTGAAAGATTGAAGCGGAGAAACCTCACCCCAACCCCTCTCCAAAGGAGAGGGAACTAGAAGACCGATTGGGAGATTGACTAGAAGATTGAAGCGGATGATAACAAGGAATTAGTTGCGTTTACGACGAACCCCAACGGGGTTCAATTTGAGTAACCATTGGTACAACCCATGGACCATAACACAGAACACCAACGGGGTTCAATTTGAGTAACCATGGGTACAACCTATGGACCATAACACAGAACCCCAACGGGGTTCAATTTGAGTAACCATGGGTGCAACCTATGGACCATAACACAGAACCCCAACGGGGTTCAATTTGAGTAACCATGGGTACAACCCATGGACCATAACATGCTACAACAAGACCACCATAAAGTAAAAGCCACCGAGCAAGAAGAAAATGTGCAATATCATCACGGACGTGGTGCACAATTTAATACCAAAAACCGTTTTCTAAAAGATGAAATAACAAAGGAAAATACTGAAGCGATTGATGATTGGGAAGCATCGAATGTAAAAACACAGTACATAGAAATGCAATCTAAAACAATTGTAAATAAAGTGGAAAGTAAAGATGTGGGCATGAGCTATAGCATGAACCCGTATGCAGGTTGTGAACATGGTTGTATCTATTGCTACGCACGCAATGTGCATGAGTACTGGGGCTACAGCGCAGGTATGGATTTTGAGCAAAAAATTTTGATAAAGAAAAATGCACCGCAATTGTTGCGTAAATTTTTGATGCACCCTAAATGGAAATGCGCACCCATTATGCTTAGCGGCAATACAGATTGCTACCAACCTGCAGAACAACAGTATCGCCTCACGAGAGGATTGCTAGAAGTGTGTAACGAATTTAACCAACCTGTGGGCATACTCACCAAAAACTCGTGGATACTAAAAGACAAAGATGTGTTGCAAGAAATGGCGAAGAAAAAAATTGTATCGGCCATGGTTTCTATTACATCGTTTAACGAAGACCTGCGCCGTAGCATGGAGCCACGCACTACTACAGCAAAACAAAAACTTAAAGTGATAGAAGAACTAAGCAAGGCTGGTGTGCGTATGGGTATTATGATGGGGCCAATGATACCTGGCCTTAATGAACACGAAATGCAACGCATTATGAAAGCTGCGGCAGACCATGGCGCTACGTTTACGGCTTATACATTTATTAGGCTAAATGGTGCTATAAAATTCTTGTTTCATGATTGGTTGTTTAAAAACTTCCCCAACCACGCAGATAAAGTGTGGCACCTTATAGAGCAAAGCCACGATGGGAAAGTAAATGATACCCGCTGGGGAGTGCGCATGCGTGGCGAAGGAAACATTGCACAAATGGTGGCACAGCAATATAAAAAATATGGCTTGTTGTATAACATGAATGCAGAAGAGTGGAGTTTGGATACAAGTATTTTTAGAGTGCCTGGTGGGCAAGGGAAGTTGTTTTGAGAATAAACTTATTTATCTTACAAAAAATAAAAAATATGGCATATAAAGATTTACATGATAGCCCCTTTGATGAAACTACAATTGCTAAGCTAGAAATATTTGAAGATTATGCTCAAGCTTGGATTCCAACATTCGTAATGTCTGGGGCGAATACAATATGCATTTTTGATTTTTTTGCAGGAACTGGGTATGATAAAAATTTAGTAGATGGGAGTCCAATCAGAATTTTAAAAAAGATAAAAGAACAAATAGGAAATATTTTTCAAAAAAATGTAAAAGTCAAAGTGTATTTTAACGAATGGGAGCCAAATAAAAAGATTCAAGGTAAATTTGAGCTACTAAAAACTGCTTGCGATAATTATTTAGAAGATAACAAAGAAGTTAAGAGAGCAATTGAACTAAATCTTTACAATGAGAATTTCGAAAATTTATTTATAGAGCTTCTACCATTAATCAAACAAAACCCAAGTCTAGTTTATCTTGATCAAAATGGCATAAAATTTCTCTCAGAAAAATATTTTTTAGAATTAGAAAAAACAACACAAACTGATTTCATTTACTTTTTATCTGCATCATATTTTTGGAGATTTGGTAATAGTGATGAATTTAAAGTGCATTTAGATATAGATATGGAAGCAGCAAAAAAAGACCCTTATAAATTTATTCACAGAAACATTATTGAACAATTAAGAATAAAATTGCCAACAACTTCTAAACTAAAGTTATATCCATTTTCATTAAAAAAAGGAGCAAACATACAGAGGGCACTGAAAAACTGGCTGTTTATCAAAAGAGGCTGTTTTCTAAATTGAAAACAGCCTCTTTTCTTTAAAGTATTCGAGTCGGGGTCCATCACCAATTTCATATAGGCGATTCTCAGAGCTTATAATTTACTTTTAG
>JANPCB010000160.1:0-13862 GCA_031430735.1 Ferruginibacter sp.
TGTTGCAACCACAAAATACAACATGGGTAGGTGGTTTAGGCTGCCTACTCCTTTTTAGCCTATTTTGAACCTTTTTTTTAGTCGGTTAGTAGTGACAGTTTATATTTAATTTTCTACAATTTTATATTCCTTGCACCTAATAGCGGATAGCTATTATTATTTATTGATAAGAGGGTTCTTTGATTTTTTATATTTCAAATAGTACTTCGGCAATTTTATAAAGTTTTTCAAGAAAAGGGAAATGGGTTTCCATTTAAATCCATTGCGTCTTATTATCTTAGATGTAGCCGTGAACAATGCGCTGTGGTCGCCATTGTGTTTGTTTACAAAAATTATATCCTTAAAGAATGCATAGTTTGAGAGCATAAATTCTTTGTGAAAAGCAGTTTTACTTTTCTCAAATGATTCGTTCAAAATCATGTAGAGGCAGTTGCACAGTTCGTCTGTTGTATTTTCATGTTCTTTTAACTCAATAATTTCTTTTGTAGAAAGATTGGCATATTTATGATCATATACCATAGAGCTGTTGTAATAGTTGGCCTCATTTACAACAATAACTTTGGGCAATGGTTTTGCCCAATCTGTAGTTGCCAGCCAAGAAATACCGCTCGAACAACCTACAAATAAGGTGCAATATTTAGTAAGTTCTGCGTTGGCTCTAAAACTAAGTATACTTGCATCTATTATTTGCTTGTTGGTATTTTCTATTACTTTATTTGATGATAGAATTACAGCTACTGATGCATCCTTACTCGTTAATTTCTCAGCTATTTCCCTTGCGGAAGATGGATTCAATGCAGATTTAAAACTATCAGGGCCACACTCAATTAACACAATATTTTTAAAACTATCTAGCTTGTGCTTTTCGGCAAATTCTTTTACGGTTTCTACTTCAGCATCAGAAAGCCTGATAATGGGTTGCTGGCTTACCGTTATTGTATGCGGGTAATGCAAATAGGTGGTGGAGCGAATGCCCCCATCAAAATTCAAGGTGGTTTTTCCAATTATTTGTGTATAAAAAATTTCGTCAAATTCACCTGCCATTCTTCTCTTTTCTGCTTCAGTTACAAAATCCTCCCACTCATCATAGGAAGTAATGGAGGCTTTGGTAGGTACTTCCCAAATCTTATCTACAAAAGGATTTAATAAAACAGATTGTACACATTTTGAATTTACTGCCCAGGTTAAATGTGCTCCTGGGTAATCAATTTCTTTTATTTGCTTTGCAATTACAGTGGCATAGAGGCAGTCTCCATTGGAGTTTAGTTGGGCTAATAGAAGTTTTTTGGGCTTGTTCACTTGCATATTAAAAACATCTTAGGCTTCTGTCGCTTTATTTGTTTTCCACCACCGCCAAGCAACAAAGCCAACAATTATAAAGGGCATAAACATCAAATAAAGGATGCCTGAGTTGAGTCCTTGTGCTGGTTTCTCACCCAATTGGGAGGCCGTTTTTGTACACATAGAGCATTGTGCATTTGCTACTGAAATAAGAAGCAAAAAGGCACTCGTTAAAAAGAGAATACACTTTTTCATTATACAAAATTAGTAAGCTTTTGGTTAAACTTTACAGTTATTATTAGCAATCAATTCTTAATCTGTTTTATTGTTACTTTCCAAAGCAGTTTGTGTAGCAGATGAAAAGGTAGACAGAATAATACTAAATAACAAGGCCCACCAAAAACCATCTATCTTAATACCATCCATCAATTTTGCCGCCAGTAAAATAATAAATGCGTTTATTACAAATAGAAATAAGCCCAACGTAAGCACCGTAAAGGGAAGCGTAAGTAAAATCAAAATTGGCTTTACAATGGCATTAAGAAAAGCCAACACCAATGCAAATATGATGGCAACCCCAAAATGATCTATGTGTATGCCAGATAATATTTTTGATAATATAAATGCAACGACACCGCTAATTAAGATTCGTAAAATGAAATTCATAATTTGATGTATTTGTAGTGATTAATATAAATAATTATCAAACAACCATACAAAGATTACAATGAGTTTAGAACAACAAGGATCAAAAAATTACCTTCATACAGTTGCATTGTCCCTAGAGTTGTAAACCATAATTGATAATTTTAAAATAAATGTACTTTGTCAAGGTTGACAACCCCTGCTACAATATTTACATACTTTAATAAACGACCAATTCATAAAATCGCTCTGGTTGTAAATATTTTTGTGCCAGCGCTTGCAACTCATCCGCACCTGTATTTTTTATAGCATCTATTGAATCGTAAAAATATTTTTCATCTAAATTATTCAAAATAATATTTTTCCATTTCGCAATAATATGAAATGGGCCATCTAGTTCGCCCAAAATACCTCCAATCATATAATTTCTTACCAAAGAAAGTTCTTCCTCCTCTACAGGAACTTCTCTCATAATTTTCATTTCCTTGTATATCTCTTCTATAGTTGCATCGCATACATCTTTACCCGCTTCTGTAGCTATTAGCCAAGCACATTCTTGCATATGGTTTTGTATATAGCTGTGTATGCCATAGGTATAGCCTTTATCTTCTCTAATGTTACTCATCAAACGTGAGCCAAAATAACCTCCATATACCGTATTGAGCACTATTGTTTTTTTAAAGTCTTCGTGGTGCCTGTTGGGGAAAGGTTGCGCTATTCTTATTGCGCCTTGCACGGCGTTTTCATCGTTTGTAATAAAGTGTTTTTTTTGTTCTGTGGGTGTTGTTATAATATTATTTACAACAAACGTTGGTTTTGTTAACTGTAGTTTCCCAAAATTTTCGTTTAATAATTCTTGGATATTGGCAGGCAATTTTCCAGCTACGAAAATAGCACAATGTCCATTTTGGTAATACTGTTTATAAAATGCTTTTATATCTTCCACGTTTATGGCATCATAATCTGCTGCATTATTAAAAGTACCATAAGGATGTCTTTCGCCGTACAGGTATTGGTCTATCATACGGCCAGCAACAAACTCACACTTTTGTAGGTTTACAGAGAGTCGTTGTTTTGCATTTTGCTTAAAAATATCTAGCTCTTCTTGCAAAAAAATGGAGTTAGTAAGCATGTCATTCATTAAAGGCAATAGCTTATCTGTATGCTTGCTCAGTGTATGCAAAGTAATTGTAGCCGTTTCGTTGTAACAAGCCCTTGAGCAACTGGAGCCGTAATAATCAAACGTTTCATTTAGCTGAAATGCGGTACGGGTAGTGGTTCCGTTTTTTAGCAAAAAATTTGTTGCAGCGGCAACAGCTTTATTTTTTTCGAAGAAATTACCTGCATAAAATACCAATTCTATTTGCAACACATCTTGCGCACCCGCATCTACTGCATACACTGGCACGCCATTGTCCAACGAAAAAAAATCATATGGCTTTAAATGTAATTTATAATCTGTTGCGTCTGTTATTGGTGGCGCTATGGTTCTATTGAGCATTTGACTTAATTCGTTTTCTTAATTATTACTTAAATAATACATCGTACTGCAATTATTCTCATCAAAAATAATGTTGCTTTGTTCCAAAATATCTTGTGCTGTTACTGCACGGTATTTATCCAATTCATTGTTCATAAGCTCAGCATCGCCCAATAATTCGTACATGGCAATGCTAGATGCCCTGTTCATTACACTCATGTCTTCAAAAGCCAGTGCGCTTTCTGTTTTGTTTTTTACTTTCTCCAATTCTGTATCTGTTATCCCCGTTTGTTTCAATTTTTTCAACTCTTCGTTTATAGCCGCTTCCGCTATTTTAATATCTACTCCTTTTACCAGTTTACCTTCAATTATCATTATACCCGCATCTGTACTGCCCATGTGGCCGCAATCTAGGCTACTAAAAAGCTTTTGTTCTTTTACCAAACTTTGGTATAAACGAGAGGAACCACCACCACTTAATATGTCAGAAATTAAGTCGGCAGTGTAATATCGATCATCTACACGGGGGTAAATATGCCAACATTTATACAACGCATCCAAAGGAACATCTGCTTTTACTTCCAATGTTCTAGGTGCTGTTTGCTTGGGTTCAACCGGAAGGCTTCTATTGTATTTTTCTCCAGCCGGTATTGTTCCAAACCACTTTTGTACCAATATTTTAATTTGTGCTACATCTACATTGCCGGCCACAGTAAGTATGGCATTGGATGGGTTGTAATGCTTTTTAAAAAATGCTTTCACATCTGCAAGCGTAGCATCTTCTACATGCTTCAAAGACGCACCAATCGTCATCCATCTATATGGATGTGTAGTATATACTAGATTGAGCAATTTGTGCATCACATCTCCATATGGTTTATTAATATAATGTTCCTTAAACTCTTCGCAAACAACTTTTCGCTGTACTTCTAAACTTTTTTTGCCAAATGCTAGACTCAACATCCGATCGCTTTCTAACCAAAAAGCGGTTTCAATATTTTCTGCTGGTAGCTGACAATAATAATTGGTAAGATCGTTGGTTGTGTATGCATTGTTCTCTCCCCCTGCCGATTGCAGTGGTTCGTCATAGATAGGAATATTTACACTACCGCCAAACATGAGGTGTTCAAACAAATGTGCAAAGCCCGTTTTTTCGGGATTTTCATCTTTTGCACCTACATCATACAATACATTTACGACAGCCATTGGGGTACTTTTATCTTCATGTACCAACACCCTAAGCCCATTTTCTAGTGTGAATTTTTCGAACTTGATCATATGCAAATGTACGAAGGGAGTGTGGTAATTGTTTGCTACCGTATGCTTACGGGTAATATTGAAATAAAAATAATTTTACCATTGCGCCGTATCAATATTTTTACAGGTTCATTTACTTTTTGTAATAACTTTTCATAAGATTGTATTTCTCCAGATAAATCACCAGAAACACCCAATACTTCATCATTATTCATAATCCCAGCCTTTTCTGCCGGAGAATTACTTATTACATCATCAATAATTATTTTGTTTTCAAAATTATAAAGAGACATGCCAGTGTAAGCATAATCAAATTCGTCGTTAAAACTATTATTAGGTGTTATGTGCACCTCACTTGCTGGGTAATTTAATGTAATATTAAACCTGCGCATAATATCATTGCCCAGTAGGCCGGCTGTACGAGGATAAAATGTTGAATTCCCCTCGTCGTTGTATAAATTTGTTGGCACATTTCTAAACACATAAGGCCCAAATTTTAGCCGCCTTACTACGGTCAAACGCATTAACTTTTTTCCCCCTAAGCCCTGTACTTGTGTGGTTACTGGTCTTCTTCGGGGGAGCAGTAAATTATTTTGTTTTACAAAACCATCAGTCAACAAAAGGCTAAGCCCAGCCCCTGTATCTAAAAAAAAGTTTGCAATAATTTTCTGTTTGTCTTTTATTTCTAGCGGAAGTGTAATAAGTCTGTTAAATGAGGGGTTTAATAAGGTTCCCCTTTTATTATATTTTATTGTTCCTGGGCTATATATTTTAATTGTATTAGAATCAAAATTTATTTTTAAAATATACCTGCTCAAGAAACTATACCCCACTATGCCATCAATTTTATCACCATAAACACTACTAAGCAAACTATAATCATTTACATAAAAATTAATATGTTCTGTTACAAGTTTACCGGTAATAAAATTCTTATCGAACACATAAGAAACTTTTCTAGCTCCCGCTATTCCACTTACCACTGTATCGGTAGCTGTAGTAGGTATATCCAATTCTTTGCAAGTAGCAGAATCCAAAGAAATACCCGAGCTACCCGTATCCAAAATAAAATTCAAGGGCTGCGGTTTGCCCGCTATTTTAGCTTCAATTACAATTACCCCACCCGTATAACTTTTAAAAGGGATTGTTTCTAGCAACAAAGCTTGCTTTTCTACCTCTTGTGAAAAACAGGTAATTGATAAAAGAAAAAACAATATGGTAGCAACTTTTTTTATAAACTATACGTATTTATCAAATACAAGTTAATGAATGTACTTTTGTGGAGCAATTTAAAAAGGATTTTATGAATATTGATGCGTTATTAAAGAAAGCAATGGCTTTTGAGTTTCTTTCTGTAGAAGAAGGTGTTTATTTGTTTGAAAACGCTGCATTGACAGAATTAATGTTTACCGCAAATGAGCTCAGAAAAATACAGGTACCTCATGGAAAAGTCACTTGGCAGATAGATAGGAATGTAAATACAACCAATGTATGCACGGCCAACTGTAAGTTTTGCAATTTTTACCGCATACCTGGCCATAAAGACGCCTATATCACCGATATAGAAACATACAAGAAAAAAATAGAAGAGACCATCGGTTTTGGTGGAGATCAGTTATTGCTTCAAGGAGGGCATCACCCCGAGCTAGGGCTTTCTTTTTATGTAAATCTTTTTAAAGAAATAAAAAGCCTTTACCCCAATATTAAATTACACACCCTAGGGCCACCAGAAGTGGCTCATATTACAAAGCTTGAGAAAAGTACCCACAAGGAAGTATTAATGGCTTTAAGAGAAGCAGGTATGGATAGCCTTCCGGGCGCCGGAGCCGAGATATTGACAGATCGTGTGCGCAGGCTCATAAGCAAGGGTAAATGTGGTGCGCAAGAGTGGCTAGATATAATGCATGAGGCACACAAACTACACATTACCACATCTGCCACGATGATGTTTGGCCATATAGAAACCTTGGAAGAACGTTTTGACCATTTGGTAAAAATTAGAGAAGTACAAAGCCGTAAACCAGCAGATGCAAAAGGTTTTCTTGCTTTTATACCTTGGACGTTTCAAGATGCAGATACATTGCTAGCAAGAATAAGAGGTGTGCATAACCTTACAACACCCGAAGAATACATTCGCATGATAGCCATGAGCCGCATCATGCTACCCAATGTAAAAAACATACAAGCAAGCTGGCTTACGGTGGGTAAAGAAGTAGCACAATTGTGCTTAAACGCAGGTGCAAATGATTTTGGAAGCATTATGATAGAAGAAAATGTGGTAAGTGCCGCAGGTGCTCCACATCGGTTTACTTCGCTCACCATACAGGATTCTATACGCATGGCAGGGTTTGAACCACAGCTGCGCAACCAGCAATACGAATGGCGAGCCATGCCAGAAATGAAAGAGCAAGTGATAGATTATTAAATTATTCTCAAAATAAATAAGGCGCTTTCTGCTAATAGCAAGTTGCAACTTTGGATTGGTCTTAGTCGCTGTTCCGTACCGCTGTGTTTGCATTATGGCCTTTGGCCAATGCAAACACAGCGGTACATCGCTCCCCCTGCCTGCCGACAGGCAAGTCCACCGCAGCGTGTCAGCCAAATATCTTTTATCAAAAGTTATAGAAGCGAGTAGAGTACATTAAAAGTTGTGGCTTTCTTTTTTGAGCTATTTTGCAATTACAGTTTATATTATTTTCTACAACTCCGCTTCAGAAAATATAATAAGTTTACCTCTCACCATTTGCCAAACAATAACCCCAAACATAATACTGTAAGGCAATGCCTTTAATGCGTGCTCATAAATATATTTACTGATAAAACGTGGTGTTGGATCTATGGAAAGCACCGTTGCAAAAAGAATGAATAGGCAAATAAAAATATTCAACTTTTTAGATGAAGGCTGTGTGGCATACCAAAGACCTATTCCAAGTATTGCTATGGCATAACCATAAATTTCGGAGGCATGGTTAAAAAGCACTACCCATATAAGTGTACCGCACAAAAAATACAATCGGTAATAATAGGATTTAAAAAGTTTGTACCGCACATACATCAAACAAAATACGAGTACCCCAAAAATTTGTACCAGCAGTTTACCCAAATCCGATACACTAAAATATACTTGCACCAAACCGGTAAGCGAAATTTTACCATAATTATCCCCTTGGTCCAACAGCAATTCCTTTACCCAACTTTCGTATTGAATGTATAGCTCTGCTGGCTTAATAAATAATAAAGGCAATGCGCCAATTACAAGAAATGCTATGATGATTTTGCCAATAAATGCAAGCTTATTGGGGTATAACAAAAACATACCAGCCGCTACAATAGGATATATTTTTATATAAAACCCGATAGCTATGGCAAAAGCCGCTAACCAATAATTTTTATTTTCAAACGAAAGAAAACTGAGTAGCAAAAGCACGGCAATCATTACATTGGTTTGTGTGCCTTGTAAGCAAGTAGCTATTTCTATTAGAGCAATATAACAAACCAACGCTTTTTTATTTTCGGTTATACCTTTAAATTTAAATAGCAGGAATGGGATAAGCAACATGCTCATATTGTTCCATAAAAAATAAGCTACATAATTTGGCAGTAAAGAAAAGGGAGCAAACATGGCTGCAAAACTGGGGCTGTACAAATAAGAGTCGAAATACTCCTGCGGATAAAACGCATACAAATCTTTGTGTTGTGCAAGATGGAAATAGCCTTGCCTAAAGATTTTCCACACGTTCATCCTACCTGTAATTACAGATTGGATATTGAGCGCATTAATAACTACAAAGTAAATGATATAGACCGTTTGGCGCTTTAACCAAAAAGATGATTTGTTGTTTGTAAGATTATCCATTCATACAATCTATTAAGATTTGCAATATAAGTTTTTATGTTACAAAAGATTTTGTACGCAGATAATAATTAGAACGCTATCGTAACTTCTTGCCTGTCGTTTTTATTGGTGCCCCATGCCGGGCCATTTTTTAATAACTCAATGGCTTGTGCATCGCAGTTTGCACAAAGTGACTTTATCACTTTAATTTTAATAGGCCTTCCTTTTTTATTGGTTTTAAAAGAAAGGATTACGGTTCCTTTTAATTCTATACCATCATCATTAAACTCGGGTTTGCTGTTTTTCTTTGCATAGGCATTAAACGTATTAGTCTTATCCCTAAACTCGATACTATCTGCATTAATTTGGGCACGACTCCTTATTAACGGAGCTACTTTTGATTTATTAGATTCTACCTGAACACCAGCTGCTTTTCCAGCAAGTGCATCGCTAATATTTGTAGTTGTTGTAGCTGCTACAACCTCCTTTTTCCTTCTTCCATTACCATAACCTGTAACAACCACTTCTTCTAATGCGGCATTTTTATTTTCCTTTTCTGCAACAGGCGGAACCGATATTTTAAAGGTTTTTTCTTCACTCTTTTTATACAAATCATTGAATGCAATTGTACCATTGGCCGTACTGTCAAAAACTGGAATCGTAAATGTTGGCTTATTGGTATTTACTTGGTTATTGGCATTATTATTCAGTTTATTAAATGCTGTATTTTGTTTGGGACCACCATCTTTCTTGTCTGTAGCGTTCATTAGCCCATTTTGGCTATTGTTATTTAGTAAACGTTGGTTTTGTGTATTGTTATTTGAAAAGCCTTGGTTTTTAGTATCAGCAAATCCTTTGTCATCTACTTTTGTAAAGTCTTGTGTTGGAGGAATATATTTGCTGTTATCCTCTGTAAGTTTAAGTGGTGCATCAGCAGGAGCAGAAGCTATTGGTGCATTGTTTTCAGATACTTGATCTTCTTTTACATCATTTAACAAAATAGGCGCATTTTCAATTTGCTTATTGCCTTTGTTTCCAGAAACTACATTTGGGGCAGTAACATCAGGCTGGGTTTTGTTAGAATCCGCCTTCAAATCCGGGGAAACCGTTGTTTCCTTTTTGCTTTCTGTTTTTGCAAGTGTTTTTTCATCGGGCGCTTTATTTATATTAAAAAACAAGTACCCCAATCCCAGAAAAATAACAAGCATGGCGGCAATACGCATCCATTTACGCTGAGCAAACGATGCCAAAGAAAAAACCTTTTTATTTTTTACAGCAATTTTCTTTTTCAATAATTCTAGATCATCTGCAGGAAGTTTATTGTATGCATACCCTTCCAACGCATCAGCTAAAAAATCATCATCCAACGCTGCTTTTTCCAACGCATGCATTTCCTTTGCAGGCATTTTGCCCGCATGGTAATTTGCAAAATCTATTGCTGTATATGTTTTGTTGTTGTTCATTCAATTTGCTTTTTGCAAAGCCATTTTATCCATACATATTTTTAAGTTTCGTCTACCGTTTTGTATAAAACTTCTCACTTTATTTATCTCAATAGCTGTTGTTTCTGCTATTTCTTTATAACATTTTTCTTTTAAGTAAAATAATTCGATGGTCTTTTTCTGCTCTTCCGGTAGCTTCTCTATACATTGTTCCATCATACTCAAGCTCTCTTCTTTCTCCATCACAGCATCTAGATGCACATTGTCTGTTAAATGCATAATGTCTGCATCTACATTAACAGGATGTTTTTTTTGACTACGTAATTTCATTAGGCAATGATTTTTAGATAGCTGGTACAGCCATCCTTTAAAATTATCTACCTCGTATTTTTTGAGCTTGGTTACCAGTTCTTCAAAAATATTTAACACAGCGTCTTTAGCCTCTTCACTGTCTCTTAGGTATTTTAAACAAACACCATATACCAATTCCATATAACGATTGTACAAATCGCCCAGTATATCCATATCGCCACTTGTCTTGTACTGTTGCACAAGATCCCCATCCGATTCTGGTCCCGATATGTTTTTTACAAAAGCCAATACAATAAAGTTATTAATAAAAAGTTTGCAGACGATACAAAATTAATGGGCAAATGTATAGGATTATAAAGCCGCTTCATTTAACACATTTTCTATCCTTCTTTTTAAGGTTTCATAATCGGTATAGCCCCGAGCTACCAAGTGAAATTTGGTTTCGTCCGTTTGTACGAACACACAAGGGAAGCCGCTCACTTGTAATTGTTTTACCAAGGCAAATTCATAATAAGCCATTTCTTTATATGCCTCACTTGCAAGCTTTTCGTAAAACACTTCAGCCTGTATACTGTACTTTTCTAATAGATGGCGATAAGCCTCATTATCTGTAAGGTCTCTACCTTCTTCAAACAAAGCAAATTGCAGATCTGCCGCAAATTCTGCTACTCTATCAGGGTAATATTCTTTAAAAATACACATGGCTATGGCAGGCTTTTCCGAATTTGGATACCAATCGCTTTCCTCCGGGTTTTTAATATGCCACAAATAATCTTCTCCAAATTTTATACCTGTAAGTTCTTCTACATTTTTGTAAGCTCCTTCTATGTAAGCTGCAGTAGCCCTTATATGTGTGGGCTTTTCAGGCAATACCATTCCGCCACTAAACACTTCGATAGGCATGATGGTTTTATAATCTTCGGCAATTTTTTTTATAACGGGGCTAAAACCGTAACACCAACCGCAGTATGCATCGTAACAGTATAAGATCATAGTATTTAGTATTGAGTATTGAGATGTTAGTATTGAGATTAGTTTATAATAATTTAATGTGTATTTAGCTTAGTAACTTAATTGTATGCGTAATCTAAAATCTATCATAGAGGTTAAAGTTCGCACAAACAAAGTCTCAATACTCAATACTAAGTACTCAATACTCCTAGTGCGCCAACAACCAATTATCTCCACTGCCTAACTCGGCATCGGCGGGTACATCGTTTGGTAAAATTAAAGCCGATTTCATGTTTTCCAATATCAATGGTTTTATTGCCTCTAGTTCGTCTTTTGCCACATCAAAAACCAATTCATCGTGCACTTGTAGAAGCATTTTACTTTTGAATTGTTGTTCTTTAAAAGCTTTGTCAATGTTAATCATAGCTACTTTTATCATATCCGCAGCTGAGCCTTGAATGGGGGCATTAATTGCATTTCGTTCTGCTTGTGCACGCACAGTTTGGTTTTTGTCGTTTATATCGCGGAGGTAGCGCCTTCGGCCCATCATTGTTTCAACGTATCCATGTGTTCGAGCAAACTCAATGTTAGTATCCATTAAATCGCGAATGCTTGGATATTGTGAAAAATAATTATCAATTATTTCTGCTGCTTCTTTTCTTGGAATGTTAAGTGTTTGTGAAAGTCCATAAGCAGTTTGCCCATAAGATATTCCAAAGTTCACTGCTTTAGCTTTTCTGCGCATTTCTTTGTCAACTGCCTCCAAACTCACATTAAATACTTTTGATGCAGTAGCTGAATGTATATCAAGGCCGTTTTTAAAAGCCTCCAACATGCCCGCATCCTGACTTAGCTCCGCAATAATGCGCAATTCAATTTGAGAATAATCTGCTGAGAGTATGGTAAAATCAGTGTTGCGAGCAATAAATGCCTTGCGTACCTCTCTTCCCTTTTCTGTGCGTATAGGTATATTCTGAAGATTTGGCTTATCTGAACTTAATCTGCCTGTAGCTGCAACTACTTGATTATAGGAGGTGTGTATTTTTCCGGTGCGCGGGTTAATCATCGTTGGTAAAGGATCAACGTAGGTGTTTTTTAATTTTTGCAGTTCCCGAAAAATTAAAATCTGTTCCACAATTGGGTTCGCTGAAGCAAGCTTTTCAAGTACATCTTCACCCGTTGCATATTGGCCTGTTTTGGTCCTTTTTGCTTTATCGGTTATTTTAAGGTAATCAAATAGCACTTCTCCTAATTGCTTTGGAGAAGCAATGTTGAAGGTGGTTCCTGCTTGTTTGTAAATTTCATCTTGCACTTTCAGCAACTCATCTTTTAACTCAACTGAAAAGGAAGCTAAAGCTGCTGTATCTAAATTGATACCTTCGGCTTCCATAGCGGCTAGTATTGGCATCAATGGCATTTCAATGCTATCAAATATTTTCTTTGTAGTGTCTTTTTCTAACATGGGCTCAAAAACTTCGCGCAATTGAAGCGTTACATCTGCATCTTCTGCAGCATATTCTTTAATAGTTTCGAGCGAAACATTCCGCATGCTCTGCTGGTTTTTTCCTTTTGGACCAATGAGTGTTTCAATTGACACAGGTGCATAATTCAAATAGGTTTCTGAAAGCACATCCATGCTATGTCGCATATCGGGTTGCAAGATGTAATGGGCAATCATTGTGTCAAACATTTTCCCCTTTACTTCTATTCCGTAATTGCGTAAAATTGAAATGTCATACTTCAAATTTTGCCCTACCTTATTAATCTTTTCATTGGCAAAAAGTTCTTTAAACTCATCTACTATTTGTTGCGCTTCTTGCTGGTTTTCGGCTACCGGAACATACCATGCTTCCCCTTTTTTTATGGAAAAAGAAAGGCCTACTATTTCAACATTAAATACATCAAGTCCTGTTGTTTCACTGTCGAAACAAAAACTTTTTGATTGGTTTAAAACAGCAATGAGTGCGCTTCTTTTTTCTTTTGTATCTGCTAAATGGTAGGAATGAATAGTAGTGTTGATTGTTGCGAAATTTTTTAACACAGCTTCCTCTAGGTTGGAAGCGAATAGATTTTGTTTCGTATCAGCTACTTCTGAAGCTTCCTCAAACATATTGGTTTGCCCGCTTGCTTTTGCTTTTTTCTCTTGTGAAGAAGCGGTGTTTTTTTGTTCTGAGTTAGTTTCAGAATCAATTTTTTCGCCCAGGACTTGCTCTGCTAATCTTCTAAATTCCAATTCTGTAAACATTTCTCGCAAAGCCTCTTTGTTAGGCTCTTTCAGTAAAAGCTGACCTTCATCAAACACGATGGGAACATCGCATATTATTGTTGCAAGCTTTTTTGAAAGAATTGCTTTCTCTTTATTTGACTCTACTTTTTCCTTTAATTTTCCCTTAAGCTTATCAGTATTTTGCAATAAATTTTCTACCGTTCCAAAATCTTTTACCAATTGCATTGCAGTCTTTTCGCCTACTCCGGGAATACCAGGAATATTATCTACTTTGTCACCCATCAAACCAAGAATATCAATTACCTGATCAACCCGTTCTATTTCCCAACGTTTGCAAATTTCAGCAACTCCTAAAACTTCTGATCCGTTACCTAAGCGTGCTGGTTTGAACATGAAAATATTTTCCGAAACCAATTGGCCATAATCCTTATC
>JANPCB010000161.1:0-22520 GCA_031430735.1 Ferruginibacter sp.
TGAAACCTTTAGCCACACTATATTGCGTGTACCATGTTTTTTTTGCCGGGAAGGCGGGAAGGCGTTTTTGTAGAAACAAGGCGGGAAGGAAAATGCTTTGCATTTTATAACCATAACCTGAGCAGCCAGAACCAAAAAGGAATAAAAAATGAAAAGTTGGATTTTTTATTTTTTCGCTAAGACCCTTATCCAATCTATATTGCAGCGAGTAGTGAAAAACATCTTGCCAAAACATACGAATATTTAACGAGTTAGATACTAATCCCCAATTCCTAACTCCAAATTCCTAACTCCAAACAACATCCCTACTTGTTTGCCAACTGCCCACAAGCTGCATCAATATCTTTACCCCTACTGCGGCGAACACGTACATTTATTTTGTGTTTGATAAGATAGTCTGTAAAAGCATTGGTTCTTTCCTCATCTGGTTTCATAAAAGATACACCAGCTATAGGATTATACTCTATCACGTTTATAAGATGTGTAGGTACTTGCCTGTATATTTTCACCAAGTTTTCCGCATCTTCCAACGAATCGTTTATGTTATTAAACAAAATATACTCCAACGTAATTTCATTCTTTGTTTTTTGATGAAAGTATTGCAAAGACTCTATCAAAATCTTTAAATTATTGCTTTCGTTTATGGGCATTATTTCTGTACGTTGCCCATCTGTAGGCGCATGCAAAGAAACGGCTAAATTAAAACGGACTTGGTCATCGCCCAATTGTCGAATCATTTTAGATACTCCCGCAGTAGAAACAGTTATACGATTCGGGCTCATATTCATACAATCCGAAGCCGTAATTTTATCAATTGACTTTAACACATTTTTGTAATTGAGCAAAGGCTCGCCCATACCCATGTACACGATATTGCTTAAATTCTTCTCATATGTTTTTTGGCATTGTTCATTCAATAAAGCTACTTGGTCGTATATTTCGTCGAATGTAAGGTTGCGTTTTCTATCCATCTTTCCTGTAGCACAAAAAGCGCAAGTAAGGCTACAACCCACTTGAGAAGAAACGCAAGCGGTAAATCTTTTTTCTGTAGGAATAAGCACGCCTTCTAACAAATGTCCATCCCATGTTTTAAAACGGGATTTCAATGTGCCATCATTGCTATGTTGGGTAGTATCAACTGTAATAGCTGGTAATGTAAATTCCTCTTTTAATTTTGTACGTAAGTCCAACGATAAATTGCTCATTTCATCGAAACTGCGGGCATTTTTTTTCCAAAGCCATTCATAAGCCTGCATAGCACGAAAGCGCTTATCTCCAATGGTTTCGAAATATTCTTTTAATCCTATAAGGTCAAAATCACGTATGTTTTTCTTTTCCGACATTTTGCAAAGATACAACCTCAACCCTTTCCCTTCTCCACTTTGTGTAGAAGGGGTTTGCGAAGATTAAAGCGAAGAAGATGAAACGCTATAAAAATTATTTTAAGCTAACTTTGCTTTTACACCTCGATAAAAGTTCAATAATGTTTTGAGGAAGAAGTGTGCGACCCCTCAAAAAAAGCGGGGCAAGCTGCCACTGAAGATGATTAAAGATTTACTGCTTGGACAACAAAAAACAACAAAGAAAAACGAAAATATTTTTATGGAAACGGTTTATATAATTGATGCAGTAAGAACACCGATTGGAAAATATGGCGGAGCTTTAGCAAATGTGCGGCCCGATGATTTGCTTGCACATGCCATTCGTGCGCTAATACAACGCAACCCTACGGTAGATGTAAATGCCATAGAAGATGTAATAGCTGGCGCTGCCAACCAAGCAGGAGAAGACAACCGCAATGTGGCCCGCATGGCTGCATTACTAGCAGGTTTGCCTACAACCGTAGCAGGCAATACGGTAAACAGGCTTTGTGCAAGTGGCTTGCAAGCGATTATGGATAGTGCTCGCACCATTGCTTGTGGCGATGCTGATTTAATGATAGCTTGTGGTGTAGAAAGTATGAGCCGTGCACCATTTGTAATGCCAAAAAGTAGTAGTGCTTTTGATAGAAATGCCCAGGTTTTTGATACTACCATGGGCTGGCGCTTCATAAATAAAAAATTGAGTGAACTATATCACCCATATACCATGGGAGAAACAGCAGAAAATGTAGCAAAACAATTTAATATTAGTAGGGAAGCACAAGATGAATTTGCAGCCAATAGCCAAGCAAAATATGATGCAGCGGCCAAGGCCAATAAATTTGACGAAGAAATCGTTACGGTAAAAGTACAACATGGAAAGGAAGAAATTTTATTTTCAAAAGACGAGCATCCGAGGCTTTCTCCTTTAGAAAAATTGGCAGCGCTAAAGCCGGCTTTTACATCCAATGGAACGGTAACTGCAGGAAACAGCAGTGGCATAAACGATGGCGCTGCTACCATGTTATTGGCCAATGAAGCCGCAGTAAAAAAATACAATTTAAAACCAATAGCAAAAATAGTGAGCATGGCAGTAGCAGGTGTAGATCCTTCCATAATGGGTATTGGACCTGTACCAGCTACCAAAAAAGCTTTGCAACGTGCTGGCTTAACAATTGATGATATTGATTTAATAGAATTGAATGAAGCATTTGCATCGCAAAGTATTGCTTGTATAAATGAACTTACATTGGATACGGAAAAAGTGAATGTAAATGGTGGTGCAATCGCACTTGGGCATCCACTTGGCTGCAGTGGCGTGCGCATAAGCACTACGCTCTTACACGAAATGAAAAAACGCAACAGCAAATACGGTCTTGCCACCATGTGTGTTGGCGTGGGGCAAGGGGCAGCAATTATTTATGAGGGAATTTAGTGAGACGACAGACAACCGACAACAGTACTTTTAAAATATTATAAGCTTTCTATAATTTATACAACTGCTTTTTTATTAGCCTATAGTTTGCAAACACACATAAAAAGAATAACAAAACTACTGTCCCGGCGGGGTTTTCACACAAATACATTTCAAAATTTAAGTGACTCCCTGTGAAACCCCGACGCAGGAAGTAGCCGAAATAATTATAAACTCATACTCCGCATAAAACAGCGTTTATTTTGCTTTATAATGGTTTAAGCGCTGCGCATACGTCGGGGTTTCGCAGTAAAAGTTTTTTATAATTTGTAAATCCAGATTGCGAAAACCCCGCCGAGACAGCATGTGTGTTGGCGTGGGGCAAGGGGCGGCAATTATTTATGAAGGAATTTAGTGAGACGACAGACAACCGACCACAGACCACAGTACTTTTAAAATATTATAAGCTTTCTATAATTTATACAACTGCTTTTTTATTAGCCTGTAGTTTGCAAACACACATAGGAAAAATAATATAACTGCTAATACAATCACATACAAATGCAGGTAAGGCGATAATGCATCTTGCCCGGCTATAAAATTTTTCTGAAACATATATTGAAAAAGAAGGGTTGCCGCTACCGCTATTAAAATGATTACGGCATAAACCGGTATCCATTTTTTAGCAACCGTTTTGCTTAGCCACAATGGTGAATAACCCAATGTGAGTAAAAGTTGTAAGTTATCTTTACTCCTACTAATCATTAGTTGCAAATAAAAAGAAAATAACAATACAGAAAGCAGCACAACCAATATTGCTAAACCGCCCAAGCCGGCAATAATAGCTTGTAGCGTACTTTTTATCCTGCCAAATTTTGTTTTATCTTTATTTACATGGTAATTTTTTTGTTGTAAGTACGTTTGCAATGCAACACTGTTTGCATCTGCTGTTTTTATATAAACCCTTGCTGCAGGTTGTTGAGGTTGTACACTATACATTTTATTGCCCCATTCTAAAAAAGTTTTAGGCACAATCACAGAATTTATTCTATCGCTTACTGCTACAATATGGCCCCGAAAGTTTTTGGTAGTTCCATCGGGTGCTATACATTCCAATACAATATTTACTGCGCCAATACTGCTTTCCGATAATTGTGGAAGACCCTGTGCTGGGGCAAATACATTGTACATTTCTAAAAAATCGGCCGAAAAAATAATAGGTACATCTTCTTGCCCCGGTTGCCAAGTAAAAGATGGGGGCAAAGTATCTATAAAATTATTTTGTATAGATTCTAAAAACAAGTCTGTGCTAAAAGGTATTATATCTCCTGCACTAGCTTTGGCTCTAAACTGGTTGCTTATAAGCGGTGCAGCATCTGTAATAAATGGTTGTCTTTTAAATTCTTCTACCTCTGCGTCGGAAAAGCGATTATCCTTACCCATGTTTTCGTTGGTAATGGTTTTGGTTACAGATATAAAATCATATCCATTTTTCCTTGGGTTTTTTTCTTTTAATAATTGGTTTAAGTTGATATACATCTGCACACAGCAAAGCAACAACATTACACCAACGGCCAAACCCGCATAACCAAATAATCTTGAAGTTTTATTGCCCGTATTTAAAAAAGCAGCAATCGTTTTAAAAGAAATTGTATGATTTGTAAGCGCCATATTTTATAAATGTAGGGTTCTTGTAGCTTCAAAAAATGGTATAGGATGCAGGTCTGCCAATATAATACCAGCGCTTCTTTGTGCGGCTTCTTCTTCTATTAATTCCAATGCCTTTTTGCCATTGGTTTCATCTAAATGACTAAAGGGCTCGTCCATAATAATAAAATCGAAGGGCTGCTGCAGGGCACGTATGATGGCAATCCGCTGTTGCTCTCCATAACTGCAAGTGCCAGCAAGTTGTTCTAGCTTATTTTCTACGCCTAAACGTTTCGCCATTTCATTTATCCTTGATGAAGTGTGAAAGGGATGCAACGCTCTTTTTATTTCCAGATTCTGCGCTACACTATACTCCTTAAACAATCGCAGGTCTTGAAAGATAACACTCATTTTAGTTGCACGCATATCTGCCAATTGTGTAGCAGCAAACGTTTTTATTTTTTTATCATTAAAAAGCAAAGCCCCGTCGTAATCATTTCTCAAGCCGTATAAAAAATGAACCAACGATGTTTTACCGCTTCCGCTGGGCGCAACAATTTGAATTTTTTCAGATTTTGTAAAATTAAGCTGCTGCTGCCAAATGGCAGAACGCTCCATTTTTTCTTTCTCTAAAAATTGGGGTACAATATTTTTTAATGCTATAACCATTTTGTAAAAATATAAAAGCCGCCGTTATAAAATGCAGGCGGCTTTTAAAAATGTATTTTAAAATTATTTACCCTTTGGAACTACTGTCACAGGTTCTGGAGCTATCACATCTTCATTTATCCATTTAAGGTCATCTGCTGCTGATTTCCTTTTATCAATTGCAGACATGGTACCTGCGTAGGTATTCAATTGCTTTAGGCTATTGGTATTTTTATCTATCAAGTTTATTTCCCAATGCTGTATAATGGCGCCATCTTTAAAATTGCCACCACTAATCATCAAATTGTCCCACATTTTAATTGTAGCATCATAAGATGCAAGTTTAAAACTATCGGCAGTTGCTTTAGGCTTATTTGCCCCAATGATGTATTGAAAATTTACATAGCCACCAAATGGACCGCCAGAAATTTTATCTAAAAATGAGAAAGAAGAATTTGCTGTGCCTGCTAAATAGGTATCAACAGTAGATTTATTGTTGCCTATTGAGAAATATTTATCATTTACATTATAAGCAATCTTTTCTACCATTGGGTTTGTACCCAACATTGGTCCTCCCATTTTTTTACCAGCATCAATTAGTTTATTGAACGAAGTTTTATCGCCTATTGAAGTAGCAAAAATAAAATCAGCGTCGGTACCGAAGCCTGAAGTATCATTTTTAATATCAGTTACAGCTATAAGAACATCTCCTTTATTGGCTTTTATAAAATCGTCTAAGTTAAAGCCCAATTGCGCAGTACCTAAATTAGCCAACCCATCCATACCTAATATCTTTAAAAACTCTTTGATTCCTTCTGGCTTAAAATTAAATGTAAACAAGCCAGCAAGGTTTTGCGATGGTATGTTTTTTACCATTTCTTTATTAAAATTGGTGCCGTTGTATTTTTTATACAAATCTGTAATTTCTTTACCACCGTATGATTTCGCATCTACATTTATCTTACCGTTTTCAAAATTTAAAGTACCTGTAGTAATAGCGCCATCATACAGTTTGCTAAGGTTTGCCATAGCTGCCATTCCTGCAATTTGGTTCATACCAGATGCAAAACCCTTTGCATTGAACCAAAAATGTGCATCGCCTTTTTCTGCCATTAACTCCGAAAACTTTTCACTTTTTGCCATGCTTTTATCTTCACTTAAAGCCAGCAATTGTGCTGTTACGGTACTCATATCTTTTCCCGCTTGGGTTGGGTTGCTGTCACCCGTAGTATCCGCATTGGGCAACTGCATATAATTAAAATCGCCCGTTTCCATTGTTGCAACAAATCTTTCTTTGTTGTAAGCTATACTAGATTTTTCATCCGTAAGATAAGTGTAACCATCTTTGGTGGTTTCTTTACCAGTTTTATTGGATTCTGCAAGCATTTTTTTAAACTTTGCTTCATCCGTTATAGCGCCTTGCACACCAGAGTAGCTGCCCGTAGAATCTTTTACCATAAATATCAAAAGATCTCCCTTCATATTCACACCACTGTTTTCGGGGTTGTCCAACATTGTTTTTGCAAAGGCAGATTTTGTTGTGTCTTTGTACAATTCTTTAAACCATTCGTTTTGCTTTATATCTTCCCAAGATAGCTTGCTGGTAAGTGATTCTCCATTTACATGAAGTACCACTCCTGCGGTTTCGGGAATATAACGACCTTGTTTATTTTCCTTTTTGCTTTTGCAAGAAGAAAATAAGAGTACCGCTACCAAGGCTGCGGCTGATAGAGAGAAGAAACGTTTTTGCATAATTTTAGTTTTTATTTAATACTTAGAACTTTGTTTTAGTAACCTTTTATTTATTTTTTATCTTTTAAATAATTTGTTAAAGCATCAAAAGAGACTTCTTGTTGCTCTCCTTTTTTTAAATCTTTTACCATGCATGTTTTGTTTTCCATTTCTTTTGTGCCAATGATGATTGCAAAAGGAATGTTCTTTTTATCGGCATATTTGAACTGCTTATCCAATTTCACTTTTTCAGGATACAATTCACATGCAATATCATTGTCTCTTAATGTATTCATCAGTTGCAATGCTGTATTGGTTTCTGCAACGCCAAGGTTAAAGAAAATAGCCTTTGTTTTAGAAGCAATGTTGTCTGGAAACAAATTCATTTCTTCCATTACATCATAAATTCTATCTATACCAAAACTAACGCCTACACCAGGTATGCCCGGCACTCCAAATAAACCAGTTAAATCATCGTACCTGCCACCACCGCCAATACTTCCCATTTTTACTTGGGCCGGCGCTTTTGCTTCAAAAATAATTCCTGTGTAATAGTTTAATCCACGAGCTAGTGTAAGATCTACCGATAAATTAATATTACCTGCATTGGCCATTACGAATTTTAATTCTTCAATGCCAGCTTTGCCGATTTCACTGTTAGCAAACAACATTTCTATTGCAGCTATTTTATCGTCGTTGCTTCCTTCTATTTTCAAATATTTTTCAATGATGGCAATATTTGTTTCATTTAAACCACGCCCTGCCAATTCTTCTTTTACTTTTTCAATTCCAATTTTATCAAGTTTATCTATTGCAATGGTTATATCCATCATTTTATCTTCGCCGCCTGCTACTTCTGCCAATGCTGCCAATACTTTTCTGCTATTTATTTTTAGCTCATAATCTTGCAGACCAAGTTGTACGAATGAGCGATGGTAAATGTTACAAAGTTCTACTTCGTTTATGAGCGATGTACTACCTACCACATCTGCATCGCATTGTGTAAACTCACGGTAGCGCCCACGCTGTGGCCTATCTGCCCGCCATACGGGTTGCATTTGGTAGCGCTTGTATGGCATAGTGAGGGTATTTGCGTTCATGGCCACAAAACGTGCAAAAGGAATGGTAAGATCGTATTTTAAAGCACGGCTTGTAAGATCTGAACTACTTTTGCCTTCAATAGCTTTTGCAAAACCGGCTTTTGTTTTCTCTATATTTTTATCTTCATTAATACCATTGTTCAGTATTTTAAAAATGAGTTTATCCCCCTCTTCGCCATATTTACCCATCAATGTTTCTAGGTTTTCCATAGCGGGTGTTTCCAATGGCTCAAAGCCATATAGCTCAAATACAGAACGTATTGTATTAAGTATAAAATTTCTTTTATATACCGTGGCGGCTGCAAAATCTCGGGTGCCTTGCGGTAAACTTGGTTTGGTCATGTTGTTTTATATCTGAAGCCACGAATGGCATTAATGTTCACGAATAATTCTTTCTATTGGGGGTATTCGTTTTTTATTTCTGACTAACTAATTTATATTCTTTTTGTGCCAAATCTGAAGCCACGAATGGCACTAATGTTCAAGAATAATCCTTTCTATTGGGGCTATTCGTCTTTTATTTCTGGCTAACTAATTTATTTTCTTTTGAGCCAAATCTGAAGCTACGAATGTATACGAATAATCCTTTCTGTTTGGGCTATTCGTTTTTATTTCTGGCTAGCTAATTTGTTTTCTTTTGAGCAAAATCTGAAGCCACGAATGTACACGAATAATCTATTCTATTGGGGCTATTCGTTTTTTATCCTTGGCTAACTAATTTATTTTCTTTCGAGCCAACTCCTACAATCTTCACTTCCTAATCATGTTAACATTTTATTAGTGTTAATTCGTGGTATTCGTGGCAACTATTTTCTTTCATTGTAATTCATGGCTAATGATATTCTTATTCGTCATAACAAATTTTTCAATAATTGCCTCGCAAGTTTTGTCTATCAGATGATATACTTTCACATATCCATCTTCGTTGCCATACCATGGGTCGGGCAAATCTTCATTTTTATCTGCATGCAACTCGTTCAAAAAATAATCTACTTTATTTGCATCAAATTTGTTTCCAGCTATTCTTTTCACATCGTCCATCACATCTTTTGCCATTACATAAATTCTATCAAAATTATCAAAGTCTGTTGCAAAAAATTGCCTTGATATTTGTTTGCTAATATCCACTCCATTTTCATTTGCCACTTTTTGGCTAAGCTTATGCGGTGCTTCGCCCACATGAAAACCATTTGTACCAGCGCTTTCTACTGTCCAATCTAAATGACGGAGCGCTACTTTTTGTTGTAAAATACCTTCTGCCAATGGGCTTCTGCATATATTTCCTAGGCAAACCATCAAAATCTTCATGCCGTAAAGATAATTATGATATGTATTAATACTTGCCTTTGTTTTTATAAACGGAAAATTGGGCGGGTTTTGTGGTAGGCTGATGAATTTTGAACACGGATAACACGGATTAAACGGATTTTCTGGAACCTCAAAATAATACTTTAAACATTGCCTATTTTGCCATTCAATACAATAGATTTGGAGCTTAACTAAAAAGAAAAATAATTACTTTTAAGCAAAATACCTTTTTATGGAATCAAATGGAGCAGGCGGCACATCGGGTGGCAGTATATGATTTGTTATGGGCGTTGCATTGTTTGTAGCGGGCTTGTACTTTCTGCTTAAAAATATTCATGTGCAAAACAGCTTTGTTTTTGGGTATGCCATGTTTGGTTTGAGTGGTTTTAATATTACTTCGGGCATGTTGCTTATTTCATTTTTATTGGCATAGTACTGCTATTTTTCAATTACAAAAACATTATAGGCGGGGGTGATTGAATTTCCAATCCAATGTATTACAAATAAACTATGAAAAATTTTGGCAATAAGTGGGCAAAAATGGATCCCAGTAAATTTTTGTTTGCAGGCTGCATAACTATTATTATTGGTATTGGTTTAATATTCCTCGAAAGTACAAAACCAACTATAAACAATGAAAGAGACTTAGATTTTATATCTGGCACTTTTTATGATTATCATTGGACAAAATATAATAAAGGGTCTTCATTAACTTTTAGGCTTAAAGATTATGATAACAACTTTAAAATTAAAGCTGACTTTTTTCAAATCTTAAAGCAACAAGAGTTTACTGCTATCTCAATGGGCGAAAAAATTAGAATTGGGATACCAAAAGGTTTTAAAAAGTACCTAAATACAGATAAAGATCCTTTCTTTGTTTATTCAATCTCAAACGAAAAAGAAAACTATTTAGATTATAAAGAAGTAATAAAAAAACACAATGATTATTTAATGAAGATTTTCGCATTTATCTTGATTCTTTCGGGCATTATTCTCCTAGTTATACGATTCAAATCTAAACTTTCAGTTTCCTAATAAATAAAAATACTACGAATCTTCGCTTCAATAAAAGTTACCCGCAGGACTACTCTGTAGAAAAAAGATTTACTGCTGAATGGCCCCCGACATAAATATACGGGACACAGTGGCGGATAGAAACGGTAGCCCACAGCGAGGTACGAGCGAGGACTACAAGCGAATAGCGGCAATTATGCAGGCTCAACAAAGGTTTTTAGCCGACAGCCTAAAAATATTTTTTCTTTTGCCGGCAAGACGGGAAGACGTTTTATAAGAAAGCAAGGCGGTAAGTTATTTTGCTACGCAAAAAAAGGAAAGTACAAAACCCTGAAAAAACCCGTAACCTGCCTTTGCCGTCATGCAGGCCCGAAACCCATTAACCCGGAACTCATCAACCCACAACCCGAAACCCTTCAACCCGCAACTATTTCCTGGCACAACTCCACCAACACCCCATTCGTACCCTTTGGATGCAAAAAACAAACAAGTTTATTATCGGCACCTAATTTTGGCTTTTCATTGAGTAATATAAAACCTTCTGCCTGTAGGCGAACCATTTCAGCTTCAATATTGGCTACTTCAAAGGCAATATGGTGTATTCCTTCGCCCTTGCGCTCTATAAATTTGGCAATTACGCCATCGGCAGTGGCACTTTCCAGCAACTCTATTTTGGAATCGCCTATTTGAAAAAAGGCCGTATTTACCGCTTCGGATTCTACCGTTTCTGTTTTATAGCACTGATTATTGAGCAGTTTTTCAAACAATGGAATAGAAATTGATAACTCTTTTACGGCAATTCCTATATGTTCGGGCTTTAGCATAGTTTTATTTTTCTGTATCTAGCAAATCTAAAGTAAACCGTTTGTAGTAAATTTGCCGAATAAATTATATAAAGATAGATGTTAAAATTACCGATTTACTTAGATAATAATGCAACTACCCCCATGGACCCGAGGGTTTTGGAGGCAATGACCCCTTATTTTTTGGAAGATTATGGCAATGCGGCCAGCCGTAACCACCCATTTGGCTGGAAAGCTGAAGAAGCGGTAGATTATGCTCGTGAGCAAGTGGCTAAATTGATAGGGGCTGATCCGAAAGAGATTATTTTTACCAGCGGTGCTACAGAAGGCGATAACCTTGGTATAAAAGGTGTTTTTGAAATGTATGCCCAAAAAGGCAATCATATCATAACTGCTACTACGGAACACAAAGCAGTGCTAGATACTTGTAAACATATAGAAAAACTTGGTGGAGAAGTTACTTATTTGAAAGTGCAAGCAGATGGTTTGATAGACTTGAAAGAATTGGAAGCGGCTATAAAGCCTACTACCATTTTGATTTCTATCATGTGGGCAAACAACGAAATAGGAACTGTAATGCCTGTAAGAGAAATAAGTGCTATTGCAAAAAAGCATGGTGTGCTATTTTTTACAGATGCTACACAAGCTGTAGGTAAAATACCAGTAGATGTAAATAAAGACGGCATTGACATAATGGCTTTTACCGCACATAAAATGTACGGACCCAAAGGGGTAGGTGCCTTGTATGTACGCCGCAAAAACCCTCGTGTAAAAGTAACTGCCCAAATGGACGGCGGCGGCCACGAGCGTGGAATGCGCAGTGGAACTTTGAATGTACCCGGCATAGTAGGCATGGGTAAGGCTTGCGAAATTTGCATGTTGGATATGGAAGCAGATACAAAACGCATCAGTAAAATGAGGGATAGATTGGAAAGCCAATTGATGTTATTGGAAGAAGCCTACATAAATGGCAGTACAGCTCATCGTTTGCCGCACGTAACCAATATATCTTTTAAGCATGTGGAGGGCGAAGGATTGCTTATGGGTTTCAATAAAAACATTGCATTAAGTTCTGGTTCTGCTTGTACATCAGCATCATTGGAACCATCTTATGTTTTAAAAGCGCTTGGCTTGGGCGATGATTTGGCGCATAGTTCGCTTCGTTTTGGCCTTGGTAGATTTACAACCGATGAACAAATAGATTATACCATAAAGGCAATAAGTGAGACTGTAATTAAGTTAAGAGAAATGAGCCCACTTTGGGAAATGTATAAAGAAGGAATAGATTTGAATAGCATTGAGTGGGCAGCACATTAATTAGCTAATGTGATAATGTTGCTAATGTGCCAATGAGTGCTTAGTAATAATTAGAACATTATTATACAATTGAATTTTAGAAAGATTAAATAAAAGAATAGATTAACAATTTTAAAAAATTAGCACATTAGCAAATCAGCTAATTGGCTCATTTGAAAATAGAACTTCATAAATTTAAAAACAATGGCATACTCAGAAAAATTAATAGACCATTATCAAAATCCTAAAAATGTAGGAACACTTGATAAATCAGATAAAACAGTAGGTACTGGACTAGTAGGTGCTCCAGAATGTGGAGAC
Source organism: Ferruginibacter sp. (assembly GCA_031430735.1). Lineage (GTDB taxonomy): Bacteria > Bacteroidota > Bacteroidia > Chitinophagales > Chitinophagaceae > Ferruginibacter. The sequence goes on from JANPCB010000161.1 coordinate 12,644, forward strand.
GTAATGCGTTTGCAAATACAAGTAGATGATGCTACAGGTATTATTACTGATGCAAAGTTTAAAACATTTGGTTGTGGGTCGGCAATAGCATCTTCGTCGCTAGCAACAGAGTGGCTAAAAGGAAAAAGCATTGCAGAAGCAATTACAGTAGATAATATGGATTTTGTAGAGGAATTAAACTTACCTCCTGTAAAAATACATTGCTCTGTACTAGCCGAAGATGCTATAAAAGCTGCTATAAACGATTACCGTGCTAAGAATGGTATGGAGTTATTTAAGTTTGAGGAGAGTGTGGTACATTAAAAAGCCCCCTAAATCCCCCGAAGGGGGACTTTAGACTGTAATAATTTAAAGTGTATTTAATAATCGGAAATTATTATTTTACTTTTAAAAGAATTTTAAAATGGTAGAAACCCAAACCTTAAATAATTTAACTAACTCTCCAACATTGGAGACCCAGAACCCCCTTTCGGGGGGCAGGGAGGCCTTGGATAATTCAATTTACATTTCGGATAAAGCAAAGCAAAAAGTGCTGAACTTGATGCAGGAAAGTGGTGTAGCAGATGATGCTTCATACTTTCTTCGTGTGGGTGTGGTAGGTGGTGGTTGTAGTGGGCTTAGTTATAAAATGGATTTTGATAACGAAGTAAAACCAATGGACCAAGTGTTTGAAGACAAGGGCGTAAAAATTGTATGCGATCTCAAAAGTTTTTTATATCTCGTAAATACCGAGCTTGAGTTTAGCGATGGCTTAAACGGAAAAGGGTTTTATTTTGATAACCCAAATGCAAGTAGGAGTTGTGGCTGTGGGGAAAGTTTTGCGGTGTAAAAAATTTATTAAACATATATTAAGGCCATTCAATTTTTCTGAATGGCCTTTTTTTATACAATATTAAATACCACAAACAATTGTAAAGAAATAGCAATAGCCAAACAGCCTACCCAACCCCAAAACCATTTTGTAGAAACTTGTAATTGTAATACTGATTTATAATACAATGCAATCATAACAAGTACTGCTGCTATTAAAGAAAATAGAAAGCTCTTATCTAAAGTTTGTATAAACCCAAATAAACAATAAGGCAGTAAAATACAAGAACCAACAAAACAAACAAACGCTATTCGTTTTATAAATTCCCACTTTTTATCTTTTAAATAAAGTAGCGCAGCAATTATTTGTATGCCCCATTTAGCACCAGCAATTGTACAGGACAGTAACATTTTATCTGGAGAGATATATAAAAATTTACCTTCCTGTATAAACCACCAAGTAATAATGGTAGATAATAAAAAGTAAATAATTGTTATTGGAATGTTTTTGATATAATTATCCATAAAGTAAAATAAAAAAATTACAAATGATAAGTGCAATTTTTATTTGTTTCATGGTGTGTTTGTGTTTTTTAAAATCTATTAAATTATTTTTCTGGCTTTTCATTTACTATTGTATAAATGTCTTCATGCAAGAGCGGCTTTCGATAAAATCTTTACTTCGTTGATTTATATTTGGCTTCTAAGTAAATGCCACAATTACGATAAAGATCAAGTTGTGGGTATTTTTCGTTTGTATAAATAATAAGTTGCGCAAAGCAAGTATTGATATGCCTTCCTAGCATAAATAAATTAGCAGTAGGTATTTTACTTTTTTCAACTCTTGCAATTAAATAATTATAATTTTGTTTTATTTCATCCTGAGTAAGGGTTGGCGTTTTACGAATAGCTTGCCAAATACGACTAAAAAATAATAGTTGCAAAGACATAAAATCTCCCTCTTCTGCTTTTTTAATATAAATTTCTGATTGTTCTTTTATTTGCAAATCGGTTCCTTCTGCACATAAATAAATCATATAAATATATTGAGCATCAATATTACCATGATTTGATATCTCTTTTAAAACTTGTGGTGTGCATCGTAAATGTGTATTAAAATTTTTACTATTCAGAGAAATCACATTGTAATTATCAATTTGAGAAAGATTTTGATTTTTATGGGTAGCAAATTTTAAAGGGTCCTGAATACTTCCAAATTCATTTCTATATTTTTTAGAAATTATTTGATCAAGTGATATATTATTATTAAAAGCCAATGCAGCCTCAATTGCAGCCGAGGTCTGGCAAATTGCATTCCGCTTATCATCTAATTTTTTTTGTGCCTCTTCGTACATGGTATAGTATTTTTTTATTTCTTTAAATTTTGCACCATTATACCTAAGATAATCTATTTGAGATTCATAAGGGTTGGAAAAATAAGTAGTTCTTTCCAATACATATACGTCTAGTTGAGGTTGTTTTTTTACGAGTTTAAAATATAAATCAAGGAGTTTTTTACGATCTTCATGGTCTAATCCTACACTGCCAGAGTTGAAATATGGAACCATACAACTTATTTGCATATTTTCAATTTCTAACGCTTTATCTGCATACCGCTTTTTAACTTTATCTAGAATAATGAAGGATTTTAATGGTAAATAATTAGTTATTACACCTATCTTACTTTGTAAACTATCAAATGGCATGTTTGCTAAATCTGTAATAAGCGAAGCAAGAAGAGGTTGAATTTCTAGTGCCTTTAAAAAATTGGGATATGCATTGCCACTAAAATCAATTATATGATACTTGATAAGATATTCCGCCTCTTCATAGTTAAGGCCTGCTTTCATAAAATAATCCACAAAAGGGCGTTGCTTTGCTCTTACTTCCGTTTGTCGTGCACTTTCCTCTGCCGATACCTTGCCTTTTTGGGCATTTTTTACTGCTTGTTCTGGACTAATCACAATCGCTTGTTTTGCTTTTTTTCCAAAAGTAGCATCAACCCATCTTTGTAATTCGCTATTATTAGAACTAGTAGTCCTTGTATTAGATTGATTAGGTCGATTAGCCTCATACACAGCGTTTAAACTTTCGTTACTTTTCCGCAAATTTTCCTTGCTTTTCTCAGAAGCAGAATACATTGGTGTTTGTGCCACACAAATATTGGCTGATAAGATAATTACTGTTACAATGATTTTATCCAAAAAATATTTCATGAGATTTATTTTTGATTTAGAATTTTTATTGGTGATCTTTTTAAACGCTTTCAAATTTTCTGAAGGTCAATTTTAAAAATTTTGGTTTTATTTAGTCCTATAAGCTGCAAGATAAAAGTCAAATTAAAAATGCATATACCCTCCATTTGGTATTTATTTCTTTGGCAACCCCGTAAACACCCCTTCTGTAATTGTATGCGGCCCATGTACTGCAGAAAAAATTCCCGCAATTCTATTGTAAGCATTATCATAATTGGTAATAGCAATAGTACCTCCCGCATTGGCTTACCCACCAACGACTCCTCAGGCATAATATAAAGCACAAGGATTAAAACCAGAAGCAGGAATGTTAAATGAACCATTTGCAGTAACATTAATATTTATTTCAAAAAATCTGCGAATACCTGCACTTGTTCTATGATATGCAAAAATGGTGGTAACAGTTGGGGAACAACATAAACTGTAATGCGCAGAATCCAAAGTGTAGGATACTCCATTTTTTTTCCATATAAATGAGCCTGCATAGGCTGCTGCTGACGGTGCAGGGGTATTATCTTCTGTGCTTTTCTTACAAGATAAAATTGTGAGTGTTAAAAGAATAAGTACAATGCTGTTTTTTATTTCTTTCATGATATTGGCTTTGGCTTTGATTGTAATGTACTTGCAAGATGTATGCTTTAATTCTTTTTTAAATACGACGAACTGCGTATATTTCAGTAATTAATAAATCTCATTTTTACATTGTACGTGATTCGAACTATTTTATCATATTTTTTATTACTATTGGTTTTGCCTAAAGCAGCATTATGCCAGCAGGTTTCTGTATTTCAAACACTCACAGTAAAAGATGGTTTACCAAGCAATTTTGTGTTTGATGCAAGTGAAGATGAAAATGGATTTTTGTGGATTGGCACAGATAAAGGATTGGCAAAGTATGATGGCTTTACCTGGCAAATTATTAATACAGATATGGGGCTACCGGGCAATTATATAAACTATTTAAGTTGCGATGGCAAGGGCGGTATATGGTTAGCCATTGGCCAAAAAGGAATGTATTATTATAACATTGCAAAAAAACAATTTACTTATGTAACAAATGAGGCAGGGCTAGATGGGCATGAAATGAGTAAAGATGGTGAATTATTTATGCTCAGTTATGCGCAGCCAAAAAACACATTTAGTATAAGGGGTTATACCGTTAAAGAAAAACTACAAAGTAGATTAATTTATGAAATGCCTTTTACAGGTTGTGATACATGCAAGCTAAAAATAAATGTAGATGTTAAAAATAAAAAAATTATACATTTCGCAAATATTACCAACTATAAAAACCCTGCTAATTGGATCATTGAAAAAAACATAGGATTTAAAAAAAATTTATTGTGGTCCGAAAAAAATGATTCATTGTATTTTTTTGAAGGCGAAGTTTATATCCATAGAAAAGATAAAATTTTTGCAAAAAAGATTTTTAAGCAAAAAGGATACTTTTATTATACAAATATTGACACACACTTTTTCTGTTGGAATATACATGATGGTTTTTGGAAGTTTGATTTAGATGGAAACTATAAAAATTACACAACGGATGATGGGTTAGCCAATAATCTTATCAATAAGATTTTTATTACAAAAAAGAAGCAAATTTATGTATGTACACTAGGAGGCGGTTTGCAAAAGCTATTACCTGAAAAAAATGCAAAAATTACTACTTACGAAAAACAGGCAAGAGCAATTGCTGTTGACAAAAGTATTGCATATATATGTACAGAAAATAAATTGCTGGTGATAGATTTGATAAAAACAAGGACATTAGACGCTTTTCCGCTAAACGAAAATATTATCGAATCAATTTCAGCAAAAGATGGAGAACTAACCATAGGAAGCCTTACTGGTATAAATTTATACAGAATAAGCAACCATCAATTATTAAAAACGAATAGTATAAAAGTTGGCGCAGGTGTAAGTTCAGTTTTTGCGAAAGATAAAAATTATTTGAGTAGTACTTATGGCAGTGGGCTCATAAAATTGGATAAAAATAGCAAAGTAATAAGCCTAAACAACATACCAAAATATACGATTATAGAAAAGTTACAACAAATTACAAATGGATATGTAGGTCTAACGTATGAAGACGGATTTCATCTTTTTAATAAAAGCACTGTTGCACAAAAAACAATTACTACCAAAGATGGTTTGCTTAGCAATGAGGTATATGATGTGCATGAATACAATGATAGCTTATGGGTAAGCACTGCTAGAGGTATTTCAATATATGCAAACAATAAGATAGTAAAAAACCTTACACTTGCAAATGAAAGAGGAGGAAATAAATGTATTTATTCTTTTCATGATAATGTGGGTAAATATTGGGTAGTAACCAACAAGGCTTTGCATGAATATAGAAATGAAAATTTATTTGCGGTAGGCACCAATTCGCTCATGAATAATATGAATGACAATATAAGAACAGTGTTGTTTGATGTAGCTACAAATACGTTGATAGCAGGTACAAGCTACGAAATCGCTTTATTTAACATGAGTAGTATTGTAAGAGATACAAATGTTTTGGCTCCCTCATTACTATTTGCCCAAGCAGATAACAAAACAAAAGAATTTGGAAAGAACTTTAGCATACCGTATAATTTTAATACCATTTCATTTTCATTTATACCTGCCATTTGTAATCCTTTTTCTCAACCAGTCATACAATACAAGCTACAAGGTTTTAATGAAACATTTCAAACATTAAAAGATTCTACCATTATAAGTTTTGAAAAATTACGACCTGGCAGTTACAAATTATTGGCCAAAACAATAAATGTGGATAGCTATGAAAGTGAAGAAATTATGCTTGCAAATTTTGAAATTAAAAAACCATATTGGTTGCAGGCTTGGTTTATTTTTCTCTCTCTAATTGCGACTGCGCTTGCAAGTTTTTTTATATTCAATTATTTTCAACGCAAAAAGCAATTACAAAAAGACAAAGCCAACCAACTAGCATTGAGTGTAAGCAAAGAGCGGGAGCGCATTTCAAAAGACTTACACGACCACCTAGGCACAAGCCTTGTAACCATGATAGCGCAAACAGATAATATAGAAAATAAACTCATTAATAATAATGTGAAAGATGCATTATTAAAAGTGCAACAACTCTCCGACCAGTCTAGAGAATCGATGAATGTATTGAGAGAAACTATATGGGCGGTACAAGAAAATAGTCATTCGCTTAGTGAGTTTACGCTACGTGTACGTGTATTCTTGCAACGTGTAATGGATGCACATGAAATGGATTGGGCGCTAGAATGCAACGGTACTTTACAGAAAGATTTATCTGCGGAGCAAACCTTGCATTTGTTTAGAATGATACAAGAAGTAACACAAAACATTATAAAACATGCCGCAGCTAGTAAAGCAATTTATTTTATAGACGCAAACATGAATGCACTAAAGATTTCTATAACGGATGATGGCAAAGGTTTTGATACAAATTTTATTTACACTAGTAATGGATTAAAGAATTTAGCTGCCAGAATAAAAGAACTTGATGGAAAAATAACTATTGAATCAGCTTTACAAAAAGGCACAACAATTATTGTACAACTATCAATTTAAACAACATGGAAAACAAAGCCATAGATATAGCCATTGTAGATGACAATGCTACACTGCGCCAACAACTACAAGAAAATCTTATGGTAAGTGGCGAAGTAAATATTTTGTTTACAGCAGTAAATGGAAAAGATGCATTGGATAAATTGTTAGCCTCAAAAATATTACCGCAAGTAATATTAATGGATATAGAAATGCCCGAAATGAATGGCATAGAAACAACGGCTATCATTACCCAAGAAACAGACATAAAAGTTTTGATACTCACCGTATTTGATACCGACGAAAAAATATTTGAAGCTATTAAAGCAGGTGCAGCAGGCTATTTGCTTAAAGATAGTAAAACAAGCAGGATACTCCAAGCCATAGATGACTTACTGCATGGTGGCGCCCCTATGAGCCCACACATAGCATCCAAAACATTGGAATTTTTAAGAACGGCTAGTAATATTCCAAAAGAAATGCAACCACAAGATTATGATTTAAGTGAAAGAGAAACTGACTTACTTCGCCAATTGGTACAAGGATTATCGTACCAACAAATAGCAGATAAACTTTTTATAAGCCATGGAACGGTGCGCAAGCATATAGAAAATATATACGGCAAATTACATATTCATAGTAAAGTAGAAGCAGTAAATAAAGTGAATGCACATAAGTGGTTTCTATAAAGCATTTCACCAGAAAAACTAAGTCAATAAAGTTCGCTAAAGTTTTTAAAAGATTTATATTTTATTTGTGTCCTTTTTGTTTTTTTTACCTCTGTAGCTCCAATAAAAAATAAGGGCTGCCCCCCAGCAACCCTACATTTGATTGATAAATCAATCCCCCCTATATTAATATTATTCTTTGGGTACTATTTATGGTGGCAGTTTTTACTTGTACAAAATAAATACCCTTCGCATATTTAGATAAATCAATTTGCATTTTGCTACCAGCATTAGCAGCTATTTTTAATTGGTTTATAACTACACCTGCTTCATTGCAAATATTTACAACTCGTATTTCATTGCTATTAGCAATTAACAATTCTATAGTTAAAATTCCGTTTGTTGGATTTGGATAATATTTTACAGTACTTGCATCAAGTTTATCAAAAATAACAAGCCTTGCAGGCGTGTAAATAAACTTTCCATCCATATCAATTTGTTTTAAGCGATAATAATTCATGCCTTGCAAAGGATTATTGTCTGTAAAAGAATATTCAATGCCTATAGTTGAATTTCCTAACGCATTTACATTTCCAATTTTTTTGAAACCAATTGCATCATTACTTCTTTCAATATCAAAAGAAGCTGTATTTATTTCTTGAACTGTTTTCCAATTTAATTTGGCAGATGTTGCATTATTTTTTCTTGCCATAAAAAAGGCTAGCGTAATGGGCAGGGGCCCTAATGGCCTGTAAGTACTAGCCCAACCATCACCCTGTCCACCAAAAAAGATATTATTCATTGGTTGAGCAAAAGCTGTTTTTTCCCAACCGTCTCCCACCCCACCAAAAAAGATATTATTCATAGGTTGGGCAAAAGCTGTTTTTTCCCAGCCGTCTCCACTACCACCATTAAAAATATTGTTTACAGGTTGTGCAAATGTTGCAGTGTCCCAACCATCGCCAAATCCACCAACAAAAATGTTATTCTCTGCTTGCAAAAAGACTGTTATATTCCACCCATCGGCAACCCCTCCACCAAAAATATTATTGCTAGCTTGGGCAAAATTTGTTCTATCAACACCATCGGCATTTCCACCTCCAAATATCGGATTGTTCTGAGCGAACAGTAACGTTACATTCATCATGCAAAGCAGCCATATGAAAATATATTTCATAATTACTTATTTTAAAATCATGATTTAATTATGGGGCTGTTCTTGCCAAACGAATTCCATTGTCTGCAATAACTGCATCAGACGCATAAATATTTGTGAATGCATTAGCACTGCTTCTATCAGATGTTCTTAAAGCAGTAGCTGCCGAAGTACTTGAACCACCTCTCCAGCCATAAGCACCATAAGTTGTCCAATTGCTAATATTGCTGTTGCCAGTTGCAGCTAGATACCCATCACCATGTATGCTGCCATCAAAGGCAAGTCCACTAGTGCTTACAGCATTTATGCATATTTCAGAAGCATTGCTTCCCATGTCCATTAAACCATAATAAGTACCACCACTCAATGCTCTTGTGGAACCAGTTGTTCTTGCAAATAAACCGACTCTGCTCAAAAGGCCAGCAGAATATGCATTTGTAAAATTAGCATTTGCTGCCACAGGCGAACCTACTGTTTCATTAGCAAGGCCTACATTTGTGGTACTGTTCAAGGCCGTTGCTGTTGTATTCCCCCAAGGATATTCGTTGGGTACTGCAGGTGTATTGTAGCCCCTACATGCTTTTTCATATTCCATTTCTGTAAATGGGCGAAGCCCACTCCAATCTGCCATGGCAGCTAGTCTTGCAGTATTGGCACTACCAGTAGCTCTTTCAGGTTGGTTTGCAATATAGTTTGGATGCACACCCGTTCTTATACTTGCAATATCATTTAATGTTGCACGAGCAAGGTCTAAATGATTTAAAAAATCTACGTATTGTTGTTGGCTTGTTTCGTATTTCATTATCCAAAAAGCACCAAATCCTGTGGGGTATGCCACAGCAAGTGTACCTGTAGTGGGGCCGCTACCATTTGTATTTAACGTACTTCCTGTTGTACCAAAAGTGATGGGAGCAGCGGTTATATCAAATGGGTTTGATGTGGCACCTGTTTTAAAAGCATTGGTTTCGGCACCTCCACTTCCTAACTGAAACGTACCTTGAGGTATATATACCATTTCCAAAGCAAACACCCGTATTTCTACTGTTTCATTGTCTAGAATACCATCTACGCCGTAGTTCCAAATTATTTGATTGCCAACATAGCTTACATTACTAACGCCTGTGGCACTTGCCTTATAAATGAAAGCGCCTTTACCATCTGTAGGTACGCTAAAGGCACCACCAGCTGCAGCTGTAAAGCCAGTAGTATTTATGGTGCAATGCCTCCAATCAAGCGTTCCCATTTTTCTAAACTTTACAAATACCCATGCGCCGTCATAATTATTTTCGTTGGTAGATGTACGCCAACTGTTTTCCCAGCTTACATCAAAACCTATAATAGTAGTTTTTGCAACCACATTTTGCCCACTAAGGGATGCATTTGCTACTGCAATATTATTTGCCAAAGTGATAGCGGATAAGCACAGTGCCATTAGG